>JAEWAQ010000042.1 GCA_023391635.1 Bacillota bacterium
GGCGCGGTGAGCGAGGAGACGGCGGCCGCAATGGCGGAAGGCGTGCGCGAGTCGCTGGATGCCGATTTCGGCGTCGCGGTGACGGGTCTGGCCGGTCCGGCAGGCGCCGAAGGCAAGCCGGTCGGGCTCGTGTACTTGGGGCTGGCCGAACGCGGCCGGCCCGTGCGCACGGAGAACCTGCAGCTATCCGGCGACCGTGAGGGCATCCGCCTGCGCGCCTCCAAGCGAGCGCTGTACATGCTGTGGCTGGCGCTGACAGGGCGATTGGATGAAGGGGTGCGTTAGGAGGAGCGTTGCACTGCCGGGACGGACGCGAATAGGCGCCGACATCGTCTAAAGTGGCGGTAGAATGTAAGGCAGTCGCGAATAAGCGCGGTAGTCGTCTAAAGTGGCGGTAGTTCGTGGAATAGTCGCAAATAGGCGAGGTCGTCGTCTAAAGTGGCAGTAGTCCGTGAGACAGTCGCAAATAGGAGCCGACATCGTCTAAAGTGGCGGAAGAATGTAAGGCAGTCGCAAACAGGCGCCGACATCGTCTAAAGTGGCAGTAGTCCGTGAGACAGTCGCAAATAGGCGCCGACACCCGCTACTATAAAGAGATTGGATCAAGCGGTTATCGACTTTTTTTAACGAAAAACGTTGTCAAAACTGCTCGACTATGGTAGATTAGTTTTGAAAGTTGCGGAAGAACCGTAGCGAAGAATACTTTGCTGCGGTTCTTTTATGCCAACGATCAGAACAAATGTTCTGAAAATGCTTGGCAAGCAGCCGAAAAACAGCTATGATGTTAGCAAACGGATATGATGATTCTATTATGAGAGATAAGGATGTGGGTATGTTGTCAGATCGTCGCGCTGCGTTGGAGATGGCTTTGCGCCAGATCGAGAAGCAATTCGGTAAAGGCTCCGTCATGAAGCTCGGAGAAAATGCGCAGATGCAAGTCGAGACTTGCTCCAGCGGCTCGATCGCGCTCGATATTGCGCTTGGAATCGGCGGGTATCCGCGAGGAAGAATTATTGAAGTGTACGGACCGGAATCTTCCGGTAAGACGACAGTAGCCCTGCACGCGATTGCCGAAGTGCAGCGGGCAGGGGGCCAGGCGGCGTTCATCGATGCCGAGCATGCGCTCGATCCGCTGTATGCGAGCAAGCTGGGCGTCAACATCGACGAATTGCTGCTGTCCCAGCCGGACACCGGCGAGCAGGCGCTCGAGATCGCGGAAGCGCTCGTGCGCAGCGGCGCGGTCGACATCATCGTCGTCGACTCCGTGGCGGCGCTCGTGCCGAAGGCCGAGATCGAAGGCGATATGGGCGATTCGTTCGTCGGCTTGCAGGCGCGGCTGATGTCGCAGGCGATGCGCAAGCTGTCCGGCGCCATCAGCAAATCGAAGGCGATCGCGATCTTCATCAACCAATTGCGGGAGAAGGTCGGCGTCATGTTCGGCAATCCGGAGACGACGCCCGGCGGTCGGGCGCTGAAGTTCTACGCCAGCGTGCGTCTGGACGTGCGCCGGATCGAATCGCTCAAGCAAGGCAACGATGTCGTAGGCAACAGAACCCGGATCAAGGTCGTCAAGAACAAAGTCGCGCCTCCGTTCAAGCAAGCGGAAGTCGATATTATGTACGGGGAAGGCATCTCGAAGGAAGGCAGCATTATTGACATCGGGGTTGAACTCGACATCGTGCAGAAGAGCGGCGCGTGGTTCTCCTTCGATGGGGAGCGGCTCGGGCAAGGACGCGAGAACGCGAAGCAGTTCCTGAAGGACAAGACGGATATCTCGGCCCAGATCGAGAAGCAAATTCGCGAACAGACGTTGAATACCGCCGCCGTGGCCAAATCCGCCTCATTCTCGGCCGAAGACGACGAAGACGACGCTGATTTCGGCGAATAGAAGATAGACGAATACGAATGAAGCATCGTAGCGGCAGCCGAACCTGCCGCTATTGTGTTTGTGAATGGAGGTTGGAATGAATGAGCGAGCCTGAAAAGGGGCCGCACATTGAAGTGACTGCCGTCGAGTCGCATCCGAAACAGCCGGGCATGTATCGGGTCTGGATTCGCGTCCCTGACGGTGTGGAAACGATGCTGCACGGCGAAGACGAGTCGGAATCGCAGGCGGACTGCAAGAATCGCGGCGCAGATCGGCAGCTCCGGCGCGACGCGGCCGAGAAACGCCGGAAAAGGGAACAGCCGCCGGAAGATTGGCATGCGGAAGTCGATTCCTGGCTGCAAGAAGCAGTCCATGCCACGAATCGCGGCGAGCCGAATGAATGCGTTGTGACGGTACATGAGGATACGCTGGTGTCCATGAGGTTGTTGAAGGGCAAGCGATTGTCGACGGAGGAATGGCAGCAGTTGCGCCAAGAAGAAGCACTGGAGGATGCTTATCGCGCAGCGCTTGCCATCGTCGAGCGCAAGGCGCGGACGAGCCGAGAGGTTGCCGAAGCGCTGAAGCGCAAAGGCTATACGGCGGAAGCGATCGCCGGATGCTTGCAGCGCATGCAGTCCCGCCGCCTGCTGGACGATTCCGCCTATGCCCGGCGCTTCGCCGAGCAGCGCACGACCGGACAGCGCAAAGGCAGGCACCTCGTGCGTCAGGAGTTGGTGCAGCGCGGCATCTCGAAGGAAGAGGCGGACAGGGCGCTCGGCGAGCTTGACGACCGGCTGGAGATCGAAGCGGCCAGCTCGCTGGCGCGCAAGAAGTGGCCGCAGCTGAAAGGCGATTTAAGGGAACGCCGGATGAAGCTCAAAGCTTTCCTGATGCGCAGAGGGTTCCCGGGCGGCATTGTCAGAGCGGCGCTGGAACACGTAGAGGCGGGGTCTGAGCCGGATGAGGACGACGGGTTTGCTTGACAACTTAATTTCGCTAAAGATACAATGAATCTGTATTTCATCTTCATGGGTCCGAACCTGTTTTCCTTCCAAAATCGGATTCGGATCGCGTTTTTTCGACCCTTTTCTAAAGGCTTTGCCTACTGGAACAGTAAACGGTCTGGAAACCGGAAATCAACAATTGAATAAGTATCCCAAGCGTTTGCCTTGGTGATGCAACGAGGAGGTGAGACCATGCAGCTGGACACATGGATCTGGGTCTTGATCGTTCTCGTTGTTGGCACGCTTTTCTTTGGGATCGGTTATGTAGTACGCAAATCAATTGCGGAAGCGAAAATTTCCAGCGCCAATGAAGAGGCCGTCCGGATCGTCGACAGCGCAAAGAAAGACGCGGAAGCGATTCGGAAAGAAACGGTGCTGGAAGCCAAAGACGAGGTGCATAAACTCCGTAACGAAGCGGAACGCGACATTCGCGAACGCCGCAACGAAATTCAACGCCAGGAACGACGGCTGCTTCAGAAAGAGGAGTCGCTCGATCGCAAGCTGGAAGCGTTGGAACGCAAGGAGGAGCAAGTCGCCAACAAGGAGAAACGAGTCGAAGAATCCCAAGAACAGATCGAAATCCTGCACAAGCGTCAATTGGCGGAACTCGAACGGATATCCAACCTGTCCATGGAAGAGGCGAAGCAGCTGATTCTGTCGACAGTTGAACAGGAAGTTCGCGTGGAGACCGCCCAATTGATCAAGGATATCGAGCAAGAAGCGAAACAGGAAGCCGATAAGAAAGCCCGCGACATCATCTCGCTTGCCATTCAGCGGTGCGCCGCGGATCACGTGGCCGAGACGACGGTATCCGTCGTGTCTCTGCCGAACGAAGAGATGAAAGGCCGCATCATCGGCCGCGAAGGCCGCAATATCCGGGCGCTGGAGACGTTGACGGGGATCGACCTGATCATCGACGATACGCCCGAGGCGGTCATTCTGTCCGGGTTCGATCCCATTCGCCGCGAGATCGCCAGAACGTCACTGGAGAAATTGGTGGCGGACGGACGCATCCATCCTGCCCGCATCGAGGAAATGGTGGAAAAGTCCCGCAAGGAAGTGGACGAACGGATTCGGGAGTACGGCGAGCAGGCGACCTTCGAGGTCGGCGTGCACGGCCTGCATCCGGACTTGATCAAAATCCTGGGCAGATTGAAGTTCCGGACGAGTTACGGTCAGAATGTGCTCAAGCATTCGATGGAAGTCGCTTATTTGACCGGATTGATGGCAGCCGAACTGGGTGAAGACGTATCGCTTGCCAAACGCGCCGGCTTGCTGCACGATATTGGCAAAGCGCTCGACCACGAAGTGGAAGGTTCGCATGTCGAGATCGGCGTGGAGTTGGGCAAGAAATACAAGGAGCACCCGGTCGTCATCAACAGCATTCACTCGCACCACGGCGACGTGGAAGCGACTTCGGTCATCGCGATGCTCGTCGGCGCTGCCGACGCCCTCAGCGCAGCCCGTCCGGGCGCGCGCAGGGAAACGCTCGAGACGTACATCAAGCGACTGGAGAAGCTCGAAGCGATCACCGAGTCTTTCGACGGCGTAGAGAAATCGTATGCCATCCAGGCGGGCCGAGAAGTACGCGTCATGGTTCAGCCGGAGAAGATCGACGATACCGAGGCGTTCCGCCTGGCTCGCGACATTACGAAGAAGATCGAAGACGAACTGGATTATCCGGGCCATATCAAAGTGACGGTCATTCGGGAAACCCGCGCCGTCGAGTATGCGAAATAAACCCGGCAATACAGGGAAGGCTGAGAAGTGGCTGCATACGACGCAGCCACTTTTCTGCTTGAAGCCACCCGTACCCAAAGGGAGTGTTGCAATAATGCGAGTCGCATTCATCGGCGATATCGTCGGCAATGTCGGCCGGGATACCGTCAAGCGGCTGCTGCCATGGATCGAAGAGAAATATCGTCCGCACGTCATTATCGCCAACGGAGAGAACGCAGCCGGGGGCAGGGGCATCAATGCCGCTATCGCCAGGGAACTATATAATTGGGGCGTTCACGGCATCACGATGGGCAATCATACGTGGGACAACAAAAATATATTCGAATTTATCGACGACGAGCCGCGCCTGATCCGTCCGGCGAACCTGCCGCCGGATACGCCGGGCAGAGGGATGATGATCGTCAAGGCGAACGGCAAAGAGCTGGGCATCGTCAACCTGATCGGCCGGACGTTCCTGCCTCCGTCGGATTGTCCTTTCCGCAAAGCGGACGAGTGCGTGGCGGAACTCAGGAAGCGCACGAAGAACATCCTTGTCGACTTCCATGCGGAAGCGACGAGCGAGAAGATTGCGATGGGCTGGCATTTGGACGGCCGTGTCTCGATGGTGCTGGGTACGCATACGCACGTTCAGACGAACGACAACCGGATCCTGCCTGAAGGAACGGGATACGTGACCGATGCCGGCATGACCGGTCCGCGGGACGGCGTACTCGGGATGGGCAGGCAAGAGGTGCTGCACCGGTTCGTGACGGGGATGCCGGCGCGCTTCACCGTGGCCGAAGGCAAGTGGATGCTGAACGGCGTCTCGATCGAAATCGATGAGGCGAGCGGCCGCGCACAGCAAGTCCAACTGATCCGAATGGACGAGGATTCCTGGATTGCGTCGTAAAATTCAAAAAAATTGTGCTTGATTCGTCCGTCAGCCCTATCGGAAAGAAGGAATTTTCTCACTGTTCACCGAATATTATCGGTTAGTGAGCCGTTCCTTTGAATCCGTTGCAGCCGGGTGCAATCCGATCAACGTGTCCGCCCGGCTGTCCCTAGAGGAGGTACTGGACATGGACGTTCTGAAAGTCTCCGCAAAATCCAATCCAAACTCCGTAGCAGGCGCACTGGCCGGCGTATTGCGCGAACGCGGAAACGCCGAACTGCAAGCGATTGGTGCGGGAGCGCTGAATCAGGCGATCAAAGCCGTAGCCATCGCGCGAGGGTTTGTGGCGCCAAGCGGGGTGGACCTGATTTGCATCCCGGCTTTTACGGATATCGTCATCGACGGGGAAGACCGAACGGCGATCAAGCTGATCGTCGAACCTCGGTAAACGGACAGGAAGGCAGTCATGACACAGGAAGCAACGACAGCAACCTTTCAAGAAAACGGGATTGCGAATTTTGACCTGTCGGCATTTCCGACGTGAACGGCAACGGCTTGCATAGCCGTTTTCCGTGGCGCCGCGAACGCCGGTCAGGTTTTTTATTTCATTATTAAAATACGGATAAGATCGGAGGGACCGCCGGAATGGAAGTCGTCGATCTGCATTGCGATGTCGTGTACAAATTAATGGAGCACCCCGAGCTGAGCTTCATCCGGCCGGATGAGCGATTGGACGTGACGGTGTCCAGACTGCGCGAAGGGAACGTCTCGCTGCAAGTGTTCGCCTTGTTCTTGCCGGAATCGCTGCCGATGCAGCCGGAATCGCTCTTCCGTGCTGCAGAGCTTTATGAGAGCGGCGTGCTGGCGCACCCGGATTTGCATCCGGTGCATCAGGCGAGCGATATGGAACTTGCCCGCAAGACGGACAAGATCGGGGCGCTGTTCTCTCTGGAAGGAGCGGATGCGCTGCAAGGCCGCTTCTGGGCGCTCCGATTGTTGCGCCGCCTCGGCATCCGCTTGCTCGGCCCGACCTGGAACCGCGCCAACTGGGCATGCGACGGCGCGATGGAACCGCGCGGCGGCGGGCTGACGAAGCAAGGCAAACAGTTGATCGCGGAATGCGAAACGCTTGGCATTATCCCGGACGTGTCGCATCTGTCGGAACGCGGCTTTTGGGACTTGGCGGATGCGGCGACCCGGCCGTTCTTCGCCTCGCATTCGAACACGCATGCGCTCAGGGCGCATGCACGGAACTTGACGGACGATCAAATCAAAGCGATCATTGCGGTAGACGGCATCGTCGGCGTTACGTTCGTTCCCTGGTTCCTGACGGACCGGGATCAGGCGAGCATCGACGACGTGCTGCGGCATGTCGAACACATTTGCGCATTGGGCGGCGAGCGGCATATTGCCTTCGGCTCGGATTTCGACGGCATCGACAAGCATGTGCGCGGCCTGGCGCATCCGGGGCAATACCCCCGGTTGGCAGAAACGCTGCTACGTCACTACACGGCTGATGAGACGCAGTTATTTCTAAGTGGGAACGCCAGGCGGTTTTTGCAAAAAAATCTCTGAAACCGAATCTTTTATCTGACATCAATCTAAAATCGGCATCGATACCATCGAAAAGAACTATCTTTCGTCCCCTTATAATGACTTGCTTTTTCCATGCGTGAATCTTAGAATTTATATGGCTAATAAAAGCTGTTAATCAGTCATCATATTGCGGAAATTTGTCACATGAGAGAATTTCAGAGGAGATGGGCACTGTGATCAGTCAACTGTCATGGAAAATTGGCGGCCAGCAAGGGGAAGGCGTGGAAAGTACGGACCGTATTTTCTCTACCGCGTTGAACCGGCTGGGTTACTACCTTTACGGGTATCGCCATTTTTCCTCGCGGATCAAGGGCGGACACACGAATAACAAAATTCGTATCAGTACGCACCCGATCCGTGCGATTTCGGACGATCTGGACATTCTGGTCGCCTTCGACCAGGAGAGTATCGACCTCAATGCAGGAGAGCTTCGCGCAGGCGGCGTCATCGTCGCGGACGCCAAGTTCTCGCCGACCGTACCGGAAGGCGTCGATGCGCAATTGTTCGCGGTTCCGATTACGTCGATTGCGGAGGAACTCGGCACCTCGCTGATGAAGAACATGGTCGCATCGGGCGCATCCTGGGCGCTGCTCGGATTGCCGGTCGAAGTGTTCAACAAAGCGGTGGAAGAGGAGTTCGGCCGCAAAGGCCCGGCGATCGTCGAGAAGAACATTGAGGCGGTGCGCCGCGGCTCCGAGTTCGTGCTGGAGCAGGCTGGCGGACCGCTTGAAGCGTTCAAGCTCGGGCCGGCCGACGGCGTGCAGAAGCTGTTCATGATCGGCAACGAAGCGATGGCGCTCGGTTCGATCGCGGCAGGTTGCCGCTTGATGTCCGCTTATCCGATCACGCCCGCCTCTGAAATTATGGAATATCTGATCAAGAAGCTGCCGAAGTTCGGCGGCACGGTCGTGCAGACCGAGGACGAGATCGCGGCCGTCACGATGGCGATCGGCGCCAACTACGCCGGCGTGCGCACGATGACCGCATCCGCGGGTCCAGGCCTGTCGCTGATGATGGAGGCGATCGGCTTGTCCGGCATGACCGAGACGCCGCTGGTCATCGTCGACACGCAGCGCGGCGGCCCGTCCACGGGCTTGCCGACGAAGCAGGAGCAATCCGACATCAATGCGCTTATCTACGGAACGCACGGCGAGATTCCGAAGCTCGTCATTTCGCCGAGCACGATCGAAGAGTGCTTCTATGACATGATCGAGGCGTTCAACCTGGCCGAGGAGTATCAAATTCCGGTCATCGTCGCGACCGATCTGCAGCTGTCGCTCGGCAAGCAATCTTGCGACATGCTGGATTACGACCAAATCGAAATCAAGCGCGGCAAGCTCGTAGAGGACAACCTGCCGCAGCTGGAAGAACATAAAATGTTCAAGCGCTATGAATGGACCGAAGACGGCGTGTCGCCGCGTTCGCTTCCGGGCATGAAGAACGGTATCCACCATGTGACCGGGGTCGAGCACGACCAGGAAGGACGTCCTTCCGAGAATGCGCTGAACCGCCAGAAGATGATGGATAAGCGTCTTGGCAAGATTGACAAGCTGCGTATCACGAACGCGGTCAAAGTTCTGAACGCCGATCCGTCCGCCGAGTTGCTCGTCGTAGCGATGGGATCGACGGGCGGTACGATCGAGGAAGCGCGCGCGCGGCTGGAGAAGGAAGGCATCAAGATCAATCATGTAACGGTGCGCCAGATGTTCCCGTTCCCGGTCGACCAGCTCGAGCCGCATCTGAACGCCGCGAAGAAAGTGATCGTGCTCGAGAACAACGCGACGGGCCAACTGGCGAACCTGATCAAGCAAAATATCGGTTATCACGACAAGATCGAGAACCTGTTGAAGTACGACGGGACGCCGTTCCTGCCTTCGGAAGTTTACAAAGCCTGCAAGGAGCTGAACTAAGATGGCGACATTCAAGGAATTCCGCAACAATATCAAGCCAAACTGGTGCCCCGGCTGCGGCGACTTCTCCGTGCAGGCGGCGATTCAGCGCGCGGCGGCTAACGTCGGTCTCGAACCGGAACAGGTAGCCGTCATCTCCGGAATCGGCTGCTCCGGCCGGATCTCGGGTTATATTAACGCGTACGGCGTGCACGGCATCCACGGCCGCGCGCTGCCGATCGCGCAAGGCGTGAAGCTGGCCAACCGCGAGCTTACCGTCATCGCCTCCGGCGGCGACGGCGACGGCTTCGCGATCGGGATGGGCCATACGGTCCATGCGATCCGCCGCAACCTGGACATCACGTACATCGTCATGGACAACCAAATTTACGGTTTGACAAAGGGGCAGACGTCTCCGCGCAGCGCCGAAGGCTTCAAGACGAAGTCAACGCCGGAAGGTTCGATCGAGCATGCGCTGTCTCCGCTGGAGATCGCGATGTCCGCCGGCGCGACGTTCGTGGCGCAATCGTTCTCCAGCGATCTGAAGCAATTGACTGCGCTGATCGAAGAAGGACTGAAGCATAAGGGCTTTTCCCTGATCAACGTGTTCAGCCCGTGCGTGACGTTCAACAAGATCAACACGTATGATTGGTTTAAAGAGAATATCGTCAACCTGGACCAATTCCCGGATTACAACCCGAACGATCGCGTCGAAGCGATGAACAAGATCATGGAGACGAACGGCATGCTGACAGGGCTCATCTATCAGAACAAGACGCGCCCGTCCTACGAGCAACTGGCTGTCGGCTTCAAGGAGCAAGCGCTCGCGAAGCAAAGTCTGGAGCTGCCGCGCGAAGATTTCAACAAATTGTTGACGGAATTCAGATAATCGCAGCATTTGTCCATCGATAAGAGGCGTACGGGTTTGGTCCCGTGCGCCTTTTGCGCTACAATAGAGAAAAAACGACAAGGCGGTGGCTTCAATGGAAGAGATGAACGTACCGATCGGCGTATCCGCGCGCCATATCCATCTGACGCAAGCTCACGTGGAAGCTTTGTTCGGATCGGGAGCTACGCTTACCGAGTGGAAGCCGTTATCGCAGCCGAAGCAATATGCCGCGCAGGAAATGGTCGCCGTATACGGCCCGAAAGGCTCCTTTCCGAAGGTACGCATTCTCGGTCCGGCCCGCAACCTGACGCAACTGGAAATTTCCCGTACGGACGCGTTCACGCTTGGAATCAACCCGCCGGTGCGGGAATCCGGCAACATCGCCGGCACACCGGGCGTCCGCATCGTCGGTCCGGCCGGGGAAGTGACGATCGAAGAAGGCGTCATCGTGGCGGCTCGCCACATCCATTTTCACACCTCCGATGCGCAAAAATGGGGAATCCGCGACAAGCAAATGCTGCAGGTTAAGGCGGGCGGCGAACGCGGCGTCATTTTCGATCAAGTGCTGGCCCGGGTGTCCGACTCCTACGCGCTGGATATGCATATCGACACGGACGAGGGGAATGCGGCCGGCGTGCAGACAGGCGAATACGGCGTCATCATCCTTTGATTTCCCGGATCGTTTCCGATGGCACGCCCGGCCGGATCATGCTATAATACGAAGGTTGAGAGATGATTCATAGTCGCGGGCGCCAGCCGGGCGCCGGAGCGGATATTGAGGGGGATGGTTGTGGCCACTTCGGACAAGGATTATAGCAAATATTTCGACTTCTCCGACGCCAAAGTCATTTCCGAGGACGAACATGGACGTACGATCCGTCTGAAGGGACGGGATATTCATATTGTCTCCGAACCGAACTATCGGCAGGAGAAGCAGCGCGGCAAGGAGCAGATCCAGGTTCATTACGAGAACGCCGTGCCGGATTCCTTAAGAACCCTCGGAATTGGCAAGAAATATTTGATCTACACGTACGGCTGCCAGATGAACGAACACGACACCGAAGTGATGCGCGGCTTGTTCGAAGAGATGGGATACACGGCGACGGACGACCGCGCGGAAGCGGATGTCATCCTTCTGAATACGTGTGCGGTGCGCGAGAACGCCGAGGACAAAGTGTTCGGCGAGCTCGGCCATCTGAAGGCGCTCAAGACGGAGAAGCCGGAGCTCATACTTGGCGTCTGCGGCTGCATGTCGCAGGAAGCGGCGGTCGTGAACCGGATCATGAATAAGCATGCATTCGTTGACATCATCTTTGGCACGCATAACATTCACCGGCTTCCGCACTTGCTGCAGGAGGCGCACTTTGGCAAAGAGATGGTCGTCGAAGTGTGGTCCAAGGAAGGCGACATCATCGAGAACTTGCCCAAGAAGCGCCAGGGACTGCGGGCGTGGGTCAACATCATGTACGGCTGCGACAAGTTCTGCACGTACTGCATCGTGCCTTATACGCGGGGCAAAGAGCGCAGCCGCCTGCCGGAGGACGTCATCGCGGAGGTGCGCGAGCTGGCGCGGCAGGGATTCAAGGAGATTACGCTGCTCGGCCAGAACGTGAATGCGTACGGCAAGGATTTCTCTGACCGCGACTACCGGTTCGGCGATCTGATGGATGACATCCGCAAGATCGACATTCCGCGTGTTCGCTTCACGACGAGCCATCCGCGCGATTTCGACGATCATCTGATCGAAGTGCTGGCTCGCGGCGGCAATCTGGTCGAGCATATTCATCTGCCGGTGCAATCGGGCAGCACGGAAGTGCTCAAGCGGATGAGCCGCAAATATACAAGAGAGCACTTCCTGGACCTGGTGCGACGCATTCGCGCGGCGATCCCGAACGTCGTACTGACGACCGACATCATCGTCGGCTTCCCCGGCGAGACGGAAGCGCAGTTCGAAGATACGCTGTCGCTCGTGCGCGAGGCGCGGTTCGCTTCCGCGTTCACGTTCATCTATTCGAAGCGCGAGGGGACGCCGGCCGCCGATATGGCGGATGATGTCCCGTACGAGACGAAGCAGAAGCGGCTGGAACGGCTGAACGATCTCATTGCCGAGCTTTCGCTCGAGAGCAACCGGACGATCGCCGGCCAAGTGGTCGAAGTGCTTGTCGAAGGCGTGAGCAAGACGAAGGCCGGCGTATTGTCGGGAAGGACGCGTTCGAACAAGCTGATCCACTTCGAAGGGCCTGACGAGTGGGTCGGACAGTTCGTTCCGGTGCGCGTCACGACGCCGCAAACGTGGTACATTCGCGCGGAAGCAATCGATGGCGAGACGACCCCTGCCGAGGGGACTGCCGCCGCAAACGCAGGATAATCGAAGGAGTGGCTGACATGAGCGCACATGCGCATGATCACGAGCATGGACACGATCACGAGCAGTATTGCGGCATACCTGTATTCGATAACCGCGAACTGATCGTTCGGGAAGATATATTGGCAAGAGCGAGAGAGCTGGCGCATCTGATCACGACGACGGAAGAGGTCAGCTTGTTCCAACGCGCGGAGAAGATCGTACAGGGCAATGAGCGCGTACAAGGACTGATCGCGCAGATGAAGAAGAAGCAGAAGGAAATCGTTGCGTTCGAGACGACATTCAAAAATCAGGCGATGGTCGACAAGATCCAGAAAGAAATCGACGCGCTGCAGGACGAACTCGACGGTCTGCCGGTCGTGCAGCAATTCCAGCAAAGCCAGGTCGACGTTAACTACTTGCTGCAATCCATCGTATCGATCATCCGCGACACCGTTGCCGAGAAGGTCGACGTCGAGGCGGCGAAGCCGGCGGATGCGCCGGTCGATGGCTACGGCGAGTAAAAGATCATTCGATCCAACGCACAACGCCCATCGTCATACGTTGAAGTCGCAGCCCATCGCTGCGACTTCTATTTTCCGCAAGCGGAAAATAATGAATAGCCGACGCCTAAGGAATAACCGGCCGTTCATGATCATTTTCTACTGCTTGAGCATTTTCCACACAGGTGAAACCCTTGATACAACAGGGTTTATCGATATTTCTGAGCAAGCTGTTCGATTTTGGTGAAACTTCTGAAAACGCTTTATTTACGACTGTCGCTCCCCGCTTCTACAATGTGAATTGTTCGGCGAGTTCAACCAACCACATCTATGGGGAGGAAACAAGCAATGGCAAAAAGAAAGTGGCTCGGCATCACCTTGGCAGCAACGCTTATGGCAACCGCCTTGACGGCATGCGGAGGGGGCAGCAAGAACGAAGCGTCCAGCAGTCCTTCTGCCAGTCAACCGGCTAACTCGGCTTCGGCATCGACTGCTCCGTCTGAAAGCGCTGCATCGAATTACGGAGACACGGGCGGGCTGCAATTGCCGCTGGTCGACAAACCGACGACGATCAATTGGATGTTGGTCGGCGAGAATCCGGTCAATGACAAGATGATCGTCAAGGAAATCGAGAAGCGTACCGGCATCAAAGTCAACTTCATGACGACACCGTCCGCGACGTTCCAAGACAAGCTGCGTGTCACGATGGGCTCCGGCAAGCTGCCGGACATCTTCCATGGCTTGAAGCCGGCGGAGCTGAAGAAGCTCGGGCAGCAGAAAGCGGTTGTCGCCATCAACGATTATGCGGACCAACTGCCGAATTTCAAGCGCTTGTATATGGACGAGAATGCGTGGGTAATCGGCTCATACGGCGACGAGAGCGGCAACATGTATGCTTGGCCGATCTATAACATGAATCGCGACGTCAATCACGGCTTCTTGTATCGCAAAGACATTTTCGACAAAAACAACATTCCGGAATGGACGGATACGGAAAGCTTCTATGAAGCGATGAAAAAGCTGAAGGAAATTTATCCGGATTCCTATCCGATCGCTTCCAAAACGGGCGTGAATATATTCCGCGACTACGCTTACGGCTGGGGCATCGGCGGCGCTCAATATCCGGTCTATTACGATGAGTCCGACAAGACGTGGAAATTCGCGGCGACGGATCAGAAGAACAGAGACATGCTGGAATTCATGAAAAAGCTGTATAACGAAGGCTTGCTCGATCCCGAGTTCATCACCGATACGGCCGACTCGTGGACGGCCAAGATGACGACGGACAAGTCGCTCGTCACGTTCGACTGGATCGGTCGCCTGGACTTGTTCTACAACCAGGTGAAAGATAAAAATCCGGAGTACGACTTGCGCTATGCCAATCCGGTCGGCCCGACGGGCAATATCCGGACGTTGCCGAAGATCGACGCGAGCTGGAGCATCGCCGTCGCCAACAACGAGAACAAAGAAGCGGCGCTCAAATTGCTCGACTATCTGACAAGCCCGTCCGGCGCAGCCTTGATGACCCTGGGAGTGGAAGGCGAAACATTCAACTTCGACGACAACGGAAAACCGGTCTATCCGGAGCTGAAGGACGTGCCGCTCGTCGATATCAAAGTGCTCGAAGACCGTTACGGCATGTGGCTGGAAGGCGCTTACCTGGCGCCGGACCGCAGAAGCGTGTACTTTAATTACACCGAGAGAGAGCAGGAAGCGCAAGACAAGATGCTCAAGGCGAACAAGTTCGAACCGCTGGATCCGGTACTGAATTTCACGGACGACGAGAATGCGCAAATCGCCGAAATTCAAACCTCGCTGTCCAAAGCAGTGGAAGAATTCAATACGCGGTATGTGCTGGACAAATCCTATGGCGAATCGCAATGGGAAGCCTGGAAGGCCAATGCGGAGAAGCTCGGTGCTGGCAAGCTGGTGGAAATCCACAACAATGCGCAAAAACGCTTGGGTCAATAATACAGGCTGCTGATTGCAAAGAAAGGTGGCACTCGGACACAGCTGCGTCCGGGTGTTGCCTGCTTGGATAGGAGGGAACAGCCATGAGCTTCGCCAGCGCGTTAACCAAACGAATCATCCGGGATCGTCAACTGCTCATCTTGTTCATTCCTTGCTTCGTCTTCTATGCGATATTCCGATACGGGCCGCTGTACGGTTTGATCATCGCATTCAAGGATTACAGCGTTTTTACCGGCATCATCGACAGTCCGTGGGTCGGGTTGAAATATTTCGAACGCTTCTTCGCAAGTCCCGACTTTCTGATCTTGTTCCGAAACACGCTGCTGCTCGGCCTGTATACGTTGATCTTCAGCTTTCCGTTCCCGATTCTGCTCGCTGTATTACTGAACGAAGTGCGTGCCCGTGCGTTCAAGAAGTTCGTACAAACCGCCAGCTACTTGCCGACCTTCCTGTCGGTCGTCATTATATGCAGTATGGTGATCGACTTCCTGTCGCCGAATCACGGGATCGTCAACCAAATTCTGGTGTCTTTCGGATTCGAAAGCAAATATTTCCTGATCGATTCAAACTGGTTCCGGCCGATCTATGTGTTATCCGATATATGGGCGAATACCGGGTACGAGGCGATTATCTTCCTGGCGGCGATTGCCGGCATCAACCCGACGCTGTATGAAGCGGCAAAGGTGGACGGCGCGAACCGCTTCCGGATGATGTGGAACGTGACGATCCCGTGCCTGATGCCGACGATTCTCGTCATTTTCATCCTGAAGACGGGCTCGATGATCCGGATCGGCTATGAGAAGGTGCTGCTGCTCTACAACGCGATGACGTACGACGTGGCGGACGTGTTCTCTACGTTCGTCTACCGCAAAGGCTTGCTGGAGTCCAATTACAGCTATGGCGCCGCCGTCGGCTTGTTCGAGGCGCTCGTGGCGATGGTCATGCTGCTTGGCGCGAATGCGATCAGCAAACGGCTGGGAGGGAACACCCTATGGTAGGGCAATCGAAGTTTTCCCTGTTCGGCATCGTCAACGCGCTGATCCTGCTCGGGGTCGCCGCTTCGACCATTTATCCGATCCTGTATATTACGGCCGTCTCGTTCAGCGATCCGGGCAGCATCGCGCAGGGCAAAGTATTCCTGTGGCCGGAAGGCTTCAATTGGACCGCCTACAAAGAAGTGCTCATGGACCAGAAAATTCCGAGAGCCTACTTGAATACGATCTATTACACGTCTCTGGGAACGTTCATCAATTTGGCCATAACGGCGATCGCCGCGTACCCGTTGTCGCAGCGGAACTTCGTCGGGCGCAAGTTCTGGATGCTGGCTATCGTGCTCACGATGTTCCTGCAGCCGGGCATCATTCCGAACTACTTGATCGTTCAGAAGCTGGGACTGCTCGATTCCGTCTGGGCGCTCGTCATTCCGAATGCGATCTGGACGTTCGAATTGATCATTCTGAAAAGCTTCTATGAGAATATGTCGAGCCAGATCCGCGAAGCGGCGCTCATCGACGGCGCTTCGGAGTACAGAATCCTGTTCAACATCGTCATCCCGTTGTCCAAGCCCGCGCTCGCTTCGATCGGCTTGTTCTTCTTCATCGGACACTGGAACAGCTATTTCATTCCGATGATCTACTTGAACGATCAGACGATGTACCCGCTGCAAGTCGTGCTGAGAGGCATGCTGATCTTCAGCGAAGGGAATAATTCCAGTCTAGTGGATGCCGCGGCGCTCGCGCCGCAAGCGAAGAAGAACGCGACGATCGTGCTGGCCATGATTCCCGTGCTGATGGTGTATCCGTTCGCGCAGAAGTATTTTGCCAAAGGGGTCATGCTCGGTTCGGAAAAAGGCTAATGATCGCGAACGGTGGACATGAAACGACGTCGGGTGCGGCAAATCAAACGGAGAGGGTGACAGCGGACGGTGAAACGATTATTCACGAACCTCGGGTTGCTGCAGATTTTCTTCTCGCTGCTGCTCGTCATCGCGATCATGTTCGCATCCACTTACATGATTTACCGCAATTCGATCTCCGGCATCTACGAGAAGGTCAGCGAGAACAATTCGCTCGTGTTCCAATCGATCGTGCAATCGTTCGACAACAGCTTCACGACGATCAATAACATCATCCATTCGATCGACAACCTGCAGCCGTACGACAACTTGCGTTTGTCGGTCGACGGCAGCAGCGACATGGCGAACGTCTACACGATGGTGGAGAACCTGTCCACGCTGATCTCGACGATCGACTACATTGAAGAAGTGATCGTTTTCTACAACGATTCCAACCTGGCGATCACTTCGGTCGGCACGAGCGACCTGGATTTGCTATTCAGCTCGAAGTATCGCCATGAATTGTACAATGCCAACTATTGGCGCACGTATTCGAAGTCGAAACACGCGTTCAAATTGTTTCCGGCAGACGATTTTATCGTGCAAAGCTTGCAGCAAAGCCGGAACAAAAAGCTGATGATCGCGTTCGGCGGAAACAAAGTACAGTCGTCGTCAAAGAACATCATGGTCGTCATCGACGCGGAAGCCTTGACGAAGCATACGAATTCGCAATCGATCGTGCCTGGCGCTTCGCTCATCGTGCTCGATCAGGATCGCAACAACGTGCTGAGCACCGAGCAGAACCACGATTTGATGGACGTGCTGAACGACGTGTATTTCAAGCCTGGAGAAGAAACGAACGTCACGAAAGAAAATTACGAATATAACATCCATAAGTCGGAATATAACGGCTTCATCTATATCGACAAAGTGCCCTACCAATTCCAAAATCTCGACTCCGTGTCCGAAGCCAATTACATGATCATGCTGTCCGCGATTTCCTGCGCGATCGTGCTGGCCATGCTGATCAGCTTCTATTTGAACCGGCCGGTGAAGAACATCCTGCGGCTGTTGGGCGGGGGGGCGAGCAAAGGCAACGACTTCCGCAAAATATACAGCGGCATCGTCAAGCTTCAATCGGAGAACGAAGCGTTTCGCGATCAACTGCGGTTCGCGGACGATCAACTGCGCCGGGATGTCTTCTTGCGCTCGCTCGACGAATACGTGCATGCCAAGGAACATGACATTCAGATGCAAAAATATTACCCCGAATTTTTCGGCAAGAAGCATTTCGTCATGGCGATGATTCAATTGCAAGGCGGTTCGGAGGAAAAGCGTTATCCCGGGCCGATCGAATCCGTCGCGGAGCAGATCGCAAGCGGGTTGGCATACGAGGGAATCAAGGCGAACGTCTTCCATATGGCTCGTGCAGGGTTCGTCGCCGTGATCGGTCTCGATGCTGCGGGAGAACGCGATCTGTTGAAGAAACGGCTAAGCGCTTATGTTCGCCGTGCGGAGCAAGATCCGTTCGGCGGCTTCGCATTAGGATGCTGCGTCAGTCGCGTGTATACGGCTGAGATCGACAACTGCAGGCGCGCATACCGCGATCTGGAGAGAGGGATCGCCTACCGGCAGATGAATGCGCCGGGCAAAGTGCTGGACGTGGAAGAGATTCAATATGTGCGGCATGTCCACCTTCCGTACGAGAAGCTGGAGAAGCTGTCGAATTACATGCTCGGCGGCAAGACAGCGGAGAGCATCGGGCTCGTGAAGGAATTGTTGAACGACCACCTGGATCCTCGCATCCACCATCATCAGCTGGAGCACGCGGCCAGGACGATTTTTTACCATTTGCTGAAGCATCTGGACCCCTCGCAGACGGATGCAGAGGAGTTCTATGCTCTGGAGAGCGACTTCTTTGGCAATTTGGCGCAGGCCGACCGCCTACAAGGTGTGGAACGAGAATTAATTCATGTCATTAAATATACAGCGAAACTGCATAAGCAGGAGCAACCCGGCAAGCTGAATCCGTCGTTCATTGCCCAATATATCGAAGAGCACTACATGGATAATTTGTATTTGGACGACATTTCCGCCGTAACCGAGACGACGCCGAAGTATTTTTCGAATTATTTCAAGAAAACGTTCGGCGTGAATTACGTGGAATATTTGAACAAAGTCCGGTTGTCGCATGCCAAGGAGCTGCTCGCCGCGACAAACCTGTCGATCGCCGAAATCAGCGAGAAGACAGGTTACTTGAACGCCTCTACATTCACGACGACGTTCAAGAAATATACGGGCATCTCCCCGAGCGATTATCGCAAGCAGCATGTGCAGGATATCATGGGAGGCTAAGCGATGAAAGCCATTACGACCTCGAAAGGTCATATTGCGATTGCGGATTTGGAAATGCCGGAGGCAATCGCCGGGCACGTCTTGATTCGCACCGAATATTCGGCGATCAGCCCGGGAACGGAGATGGGCTTGGTCCGGCAGATGCCCGAGAATCCGGTCGCGCTCGGATACAGCGCGGTCGGCATCGTCGAATGCATCGGAGATGGCGTCAGCGGCTGCCAGGTCGGCGACCGCGTCGCTTGTTATGGCGTCCCGTATGTCAAGCATGCGCAGTGGCTGGCCGTACCGACGAATCTGACCGCTCCTGTGCCCGATCATGTGGATGCGCGCGAAGCGGCGTTCGCCGGACTGGGCGCGATCGCGATCCATGCGTTGCGGGTGGCGGACTTGCGCTTCGGAGAATCCGCCATCGTCGTCGGACTCGGCATCCTGGGCAATCTCATCGCGCAGATCGCACATGCCGCCGCCTATCGGACAGTAGGGCTCGATCTGAATCCGGAGCGCGTGTCTATGCTGGCGCGGCAAGGCCTGAAACATGCGTATGACGATCAAGCGAAGCTGGAGGCGGATCTGACGGAGACGGTCGGCGCGCAAGGCGCGGATGCCGTCATCTTGTGCGCAGGCGGGCCAGGCGAGCCGCTGATCAACAGCGCGCTCGGCTGGATTCGGCAACGCGGCAAAGTCGTCATCGTCGGCAATCTGTCGATGGCGTTCGACCGCGGACGCATGTTCGGCAAGGAAGCGCAAGTGCTCATATCCAAGGCCGGCGGGCCGGGCCGCTACGATCCAGGCTACGAACGGGACAATCACGATTACCCGATCGGACATGTGCGCTGGACGGAAGGGCGCAATATCGGGGAATATATTCGCTTGTTGGCCGAGCGGCGCATCTCCGTTGAGCCGCTTATTACCGACTTGTATCCGCTGGATCGGGCGGAGGAAGCTTACGCCAATTACGAGTCGCCTTCCCGCACGATCGCGACAGTGATCCGATATTAGGTTGGCGGAAGGCGCACGTCGATCGACGAATAGGAGCGATGTTCGGATGGGAATGGATCACAGGCATGCGGATATTGTGATTATTGGCGGCAGCACGGGCGGCGTGGCGGCGGCATTGGCCGCGGCCCGGGCGGGTAAGCGGGTCGTGCTGACCGAGGAAACGGACTGGATCGGCGGACAATTGACGAGCCAGGCGGTGCCGCCGGACGAGCATCCGTGGATCGAGCAGTTCGGCTGCACGGCCAGCTACCGGGCGTTCCGGGACGGGGTGCGGGCCTATTACCGCAAATGGTTTCCGCTCACGGCGCAGGCCCGGCAGGATCGGCTGTTCAATCCCGGCAACGCCATCGTCAGCGGCATCTCCCATGAACCGCGCGCCGCGTTGGCCGTATTGCGCGACATGCTCGCGCCTTACGTGCACAGCGGCCGCTTGATCGTGCTGGAGAAGCATCGGGTGGTATCGGCGGAAACGGACGGCGACCGGATCCGATCGGTAACGGTGGAAGATTTGGATACCGGTGACCTCGTCGTGATGGCAGGACAGTATTTCCTGGACGCGACAGATGAAGGGGAGCTGCTGCCGCTGGCAGGCGCGGAATACGTCACCGGCGCCGAATCCGCGAATCAGACCGGGGAGCCGCATGCGCTCGCGGGCAAGCCGGATCCGCAGGACATGCAGGCGATTACGTGGTGCTTTGCCGTCGATCACCTGGAAGGTGAGGATCATACGATCGCTCGGCCTGCGCAGTACGATTTCTGGAAGAAGTATCAAGCCGCCTTCTGGCCGGACAAGCAGCTCAGCTGGACGGGGCTCGTACCGCATACGCTGAAGCCGATACGTTACGGATTTTTCCCGAACGGAGGCCAGTCGTTCTCGCTTTGGCGATACCGCCGTTTAATAGACCGCTCGAAATTCGAAGGCGGAACGTTCGACAGCGATATCAGCGTGATCAACTGGCCGCAGAACGATTATTGGCTGGGCTCCGTTATCGATGTATCGGCGGCTGAGCGGGCAGAGCGGCTGGAAGCGGCGAGGCAGCTCAGCTTCAGTCTGCTGTACTGGCTGCAGACGGAGGCTTCCCGTCCGGACGGGAAGGCCGGTTACCCGGGATTGCGCTTGCGCGCCGATGTCGTCGGCACCCGGGATGGGCTGGCGAAGAAGCCCTATATTCGCGAATCGCGCCGCATCCAAGCCGAGTTCACAGTCGTCGAGCAGCATCTCAGCCCCGCTTGTCGGCCGGATGGCCATGCGGAATCTTATGCGGATTCGGTCGGCATCGGCTGCTATCGCATCGACTTGCATCCTAGCACGGGACTGCGAACGTACGTCGACGTATCGTCTTTGCCGTTTCAAATCCCGCTCGGCAGCCTGATTCCGGTTCGGATGAACAATTTGCTGGCGGCCTGCAAGAACATCGGGACGACGCATATCACGAACGGCTGTTACCGGCTCCATCCGGTGGAATGGAACATAGGGGAGGCAGCCGGTTATTTGGCTTCCTTCTGCATCGATCGGCGGATCCAGCCGCGGGAAGTGCGCAACCGGGAGCCGCAGCTGCGTGCGTATCAGGCGATGCTTCTTCAGGCGGGCGTCGAGCTGGCATGGCCGGGCATTCATGCCGTTTGAGGCAGTGACCGCAAAGACGGCCAGACGGTTATTTCCGTCTGGGGCGAATGAGCGGCAGCATCGGCCGGACGGCTGCCACGACAAGCGCAGCGACGATCGCCTTGGCAACGTCGCCGGGCAGGAAAGGCACCATGCCCGCCTGAATGGCGCCCGCGAAATCCAGCGATTTCGATACGTGGGCAAGCCAGGGAACGCCGGTTACGTAGACGAGCAGCACACCGAACAGGAGCATGGAGAGCAATAAAAGCAGCCATTTCATTCGATTGAGCTTGCTGCCCGCAGATGCGAACAGCCGGTCGCATGACCACCCGATGAGCAAAGCCGAGAACGGGAACATCCAGATGAACCCGCCTGTCGGGCCGAATACTTGAGCGAATCCGCCTGGACCGTTCATCAGCGGCAATCCGACAGCGGTCAACGCGACGACCAGGAAGACGCTCCAAAATCCGTAGGCGGCGCCCAGCAAGCCGCCCGCCAGCATAACCGCGAAGGTCTGCAGCGAGAACGGGATCGCTGCCCCGGGCGCCGACTTGACGAAGCTGGATCCGATGAACAAGGCCGCAAACAAGGCGACGAATACGATGCCGCGAATCCAGCTGCTCGTACCCGCCGTGGACAGGCTGTCAGGGCTTAGCCTCGTGGATGCGGCTTGCACGCCGCCGCCCGCTGCGGATGCATCGGACGGCTTCGATTGCGTTGTCGACATTGCAGGTACGGACGGTTGTGACGGTTGTGACGGCATTGATGACGTGGATGAAGGCTTGGAATCGGTCATTGTCAAAACTCCTTTCAAATGTTAACCTAGTAATCGGCTGATGGTTAACAATTGGGACATTCGGATTGTAGCACGCTGCGATCGGATTTGAAAAGAGGTTTTTTGGGGAATGATCGCCAATCTAGATCGTCCGGGGGCAACGCCAATGCGGCTATTCGGCGTAACCGTACATGCGGATTCGGAGGCGGCAGCGCCGATGCTGGACGAAATTTCGCTCAGCTTGGCCGCAGGAGAATGGATTCATGTCGTGGGCGTCAACGGTTGCGGGAAATCGACGCTGGCCCGGCTGCTCGCGGGATTATACGACGGGTGGCGCGGCGGCGAGATCGACCGCGCCTTCGCCGGCATGCGCGCCGCTCCGGTCGTGCTGCAAAGGCCGCAGTCGCAGCTGTTCGGCGAGACGCCGCGGGAGGAAGTGCAGTTCGCGCTGGAATGGCATCAAGTGCCGCCTGACCGGATTGCGAATCGCGTGAACCGAGCGCTGGAAGCGGTCGGTTTGTCGGATTGGGCCGATACCCGGTGGGAAGGGCTGTCCGGCGGACAGATGCAGCTTGCGGCGATCGCCGCGGCGGCGGCCTGCGAAAGCCCGCTTCTCCTATTCGATGAAGCGACTTCGATGCTGGATGATGCGAATAGGGGTGCGGTAATCAAGCTGGCAAGGGATCGGCATCGGCGAGGAACGGCGATCGTATGGGTCACCCAAAGGCTGGATGAAATCGGCGCAGCGGACCGCGTCGTCGCCTTGGCTGACGGACGGCTCCTATACGATGGGGACGGGCGGACGTTCTTATACGGCAAGCAGGATGAAGGGTCACCCTGCGAAGCATGCGGGCTGCGATTGCCCTACTTGGCGGAGGCCGCCCGGGAAATGAAGCGCAGGGGAAGGTTGGCCAACCCGCTGCCGTTGTCGGACGAGGAATGGCGAGAGGTGCTGGGGGATGCACGCCGTCAAGCGGGGACGCCGACAGCCCGTTTTGACGACCGTTCGGTGACGGTTGAAGAACAGACAATAACGCTTGACGAGCATACGATGACGATTGACAAATGTAAGTCGACGCTTGACGAGCATTTGTTGGCGATTGACGAACAACAGGCTTTGATGGTTGACGGATTACCCTTGCAGGACGGAACCGGCCGGCTGACGCTGGCACCCGGCACCGTCACGCTCGTCGCGGGCGCGAACGGGGCGGGGAAATCGCATTTCCTCGAGAAGCTGGCCGGCTTGCGGGATCCGGAAGGCTGCGCCATCCGGTACGGAAACGATTCGCTCTGGCTGCGCAAACGCGGGAGAATGCGCGGCAGGCGCCTGAATCCGCAGGCGCTGCTGCGTTACGGGTATGCCGGGCAGGCGCCGGAACAGGGGTTGATCTTCCGGTCGCTCGATGCGGAAATGCAATATTCGCTGCAGCCGTACGCCCGGCAAGCTGGCGTGCGCGCAGACGAACTGATGCGCGCGAATGCCGATAGGGCGCTGTCCGCAGTCGGCTGGGACCGATCCTGGCTGCCGCGCGATCCCCACCGCATGAGCGGCGGCGAGCGGCGGCGGGCGGCGCTTGCCGCGCTGTTCGCGACGGAGGCGTCCTGGCTGCTGCTCGATGAACCGACGGCCGGGCTGGATCGGGAAGGACACGAACAACTGGCGCGGCATCTGACGCAGCAAAAGCTTCAAGGCTGCGGCATCGTGCTCGTCTCGCACGACCTCGATTGGGCGCTGCCGCTCGCAGACCGCGTTCTGCTGCTGCAACCGGACGGAGGCATGATGATGTGCTCGCCGGACGAACTGGTTGCGCATCCCGAGCGGCTGACGCGCGTCGGCTTGCAAGCGCCGCTGTGGCTGCGAATCGCTGCGGCGTCACGGCGGGACTCCTGTCCGAACGAGGCGTGGCGGAGTCCCCAAGCGTTGGCGGATGCACTCGCTGCAAGCGGGCGCCTGGAAGCGCCGGGAAGGGGGAAGGCAGAGGAGCACGAAGGGGCAGGGCAATCGCCGGCTGTGAATGGACGCGTATCGGCGAGCGCCGAACGGAATTCGACTCCGAAGCGCAAGGAAGCGACGGCGAACGTCGCCAGGCGGCGGCAACTATCGCATCGAATGGCGTCTTTCGATCCGCGGGCGGTATGGCTCGGTTATGTCCTGTTGTCCATCGGCTTGTTCTCGCTGTCTACATGGCCGGGTTTGCTGGCCGGCGCGGCGACCGTGATCGGGGTGATCGCCGCGGCGCGCATCCCGCTTCGGCGTTGGAGGGGTATCATCATCGGATATGTCGCGTTCGGCATTCTGTTCGCCGGATGGGCGGCGCTGGATTGGTTCGATCGCGGGGGACTTCGGATTGGCTGGGATCCCGACGTGTTCTTCGGCACGCTGTTCCCGTTCGCCAGAACGTTCATCGTGCTGTTGGTCGGACTGGGCGTGCCTCTGATCATGACGCCGCTGTCGCTGCGCCGGGCGCTTGTCCAGCTGGTACCCGAAAGCAGGCGCGTTCCCGCGTTCTGGCAGCGCATCGTGCTGACCGTTACGCTGACGATCCGCTTCGTGCCGGTGCTGCTGTCCGAATGGGAACGGTTCGGCCGCATCTTCCTCGCCAGAGGCAAGATGGCGCGGCGGACGCCGGGCGCGATGATCCGCAAGCTGCGCGATATCGCACTCCCGCTCTTGCTGGCGCTGTTCCGGATGGCCGACGAAGTCGCGCTAGCGCTGGAAAGCAGGGGGGTTCAAAGAGACGTGCAGCCGACGCGGAGCGCGAACTTGCGTTGGCAGCTGCGGGACACGCTGCTGACGGCCGGGTCCGTCGCGCTCGGCGGCATGCTGCTGTTATTGTTGGATTGATCAACGCTTGTTCAATAGTCGGAGCAGCGAGGCCGCGGACCGAATCCGGGGCCTCTTCAAGTTCGCCTTCACAAACCTGTAATCCGTCAGCGTCACGCCGGCGTCGCGCAGCGCATGGCCGAAGTCGTCATCGAGCATCAGCTTGTATTCCCACACGCGCTTCTCCCAGTATGGGATGTGCAGCTGCATCCAAGGATCGTCCACTCCGGGATGGATGTACGTCTCCACGACGCCTTCCGGCAGCCGATACAGCTTGTCGATCAAGGATTGTTTGAACGATTCGTACGTTTCACCGTCTTCCACATGGAACGGATGGCTAATCAAGTAGTCGGGCACGGCAACGCCCAGCGTATCGGCAAGCGTGATCACCTTGTCGAGCGTCGCTTGCACATTCGGAATGGAAGCCAAAAACCGATCATGGGGATCGACGCAGCGAAACAAGCGAAAAGGCAGCCCGCGCTTCGCGCATTGCCATAGAACGGCAGGGAGATAGCTTTTGCCGGTCTCCAGTCCGTACAAGCTGCCCATATGGTTGTCGGTATGCGTCAAGGTCAGCCCCGCTTTCCTCGCGGCTTCGAATTGCGCCTTCATTTCCTTTTTCACCGCAGCAGGGTTTGCCGATATTTCGAAATCCTTCACCGTCCGATGCATATGGCCTGTCTCGTCATGCAGCGATGGATGCCCTGACAAGCTTGGCCAGCGCAGCGCCTCGAATTCGCTGGTGAACGTAAGATGCAGGCCGATCTGCGCATCCGGATGCTTGCGACACCAAGCGGCCGCTTCTTCGAACGCAGGCGCAGGAGTCATGATCGTCGCCGAGGACACTTTGCGTTCCTCCAGCAGATGCATGATCGCCGCGTTCATCGGAGCGCTCTGGCCGAAATCGTCGCAGTTGATGATTAAATATTTCAAAGAAGGTTCCTCCTGCTCTCAATGTGCGGGCGTACGAGGGCTTTCGGCGGCATCATGCGAAGGGGCCGAGCCCGAGAAGCCGCGGACGAACAAAGAAATCACGTAGGAGATCGCCAGCAGAATGAACGGAATGACGCAAATCAAATACAGGAATGTCGCTTTCGGATTCGGACCCGGTTCGTCGCCGCTGACATAGCCGAATACGAGGCCGACGACCCAAAACGCCACGGCGGAGATGAGTCCGCTGGAACGCGTGATGAAGCCGGCAACCGCGGTGTAGATGCCTTCTCTCCGGCGTCCCGTCTTCTCGGCGTCCAGGTCGATGATCTGACCGCTGAGCACGGCGGGACTGACGAGGAAGCCGGCAAGTCCGAAGCCGACGAGAATGCCGGCAAGAACGCCGGAAATCAGGTTGGTGCCGAACCAGAGCGGGATGACGGACAGCGCATAGGCGAGCAGGGAGATGCGCCAGCCCTGCAGCCCGCCGAGCTTGCGGATGATCAGAAACCAGACGAAGACGAGCGGAATGACGGAGACGAACACCGATGCCATCAGAATCGTTACCTGCGCTTCGGGAATTCGCAGTACGTATTTGGCATAGAAAGGAATGGCTGCGCTGAGCATGCCGTTCACCGTCTGGGCGAATGAGTTGGCAATGTTGAATATCCAGAACGTCTTGTTTTTGAACGTCTCGCGAAAAGCCGCCAGGAAGGGCATCGGCGGGTCTTTGCGCGCTTGTTCGTCTTCGGTGACGAGCATGACGCACAGCAGCATGAACAAGGCGAAGGCAAGCCCGTAAATGATCGCCATGTTCCCGAAGCCCAGCGCATCATAGACGATCGGAGTCAAGACGGTGGCGATCAGGATGGCGAGAATCTGGAAGCCTTGCTGGACGGCCGATGCCCTGGCCCGCAGTCCGTCGCCGCGGAATAGCTCCGGGAACAGGGCGCCATAGTTCACCCACAGTATTGTCGCGACGCCTTCGAACAGGATCAAGGCGACGAGCAGCCACCAAAACAGACCGACATCCTCGAGTCCCTTGGGCGGCGAGAAGATCATAACGAACGTGAGCACGTAGAATGGAACGGCGGCGACGATCCAGGGCCTGCGGCGCCCGAAGCGGGTGCGCGTCCGGTCCGAGAAGTAACCCATCATCGGATTGTTCACGGCATCCCAGATCGAATAAATCAACCGGGCGAGCGCGATCAAACCTAAGCTTAAACCGAGTTTCTCCACGTAATAGTAACTGTAGAAACTGGTGAACGCCTGACCGGGAATCATCATGGCGAACATGCCGAGCGCATAGCTGAACGGCGAATTAAGCAGCTTCCTCTTCATAGATTGCAACGCCTCCGCTTGTGATTAATGAGCGATTCCCATCCTATTCGACCGAATCCCGGCAGTTTCCTCTATACCGGAAGGAAAAACTTGCAAAATGTTTACGCTTGCAAAAATACAGGGGATCGGTTAAATTGTAATCAACACAAAAACATAGTTCGGAAGGCAATGGCGCCTTGGCACATACAGCGGATAGGTAATCCGCTCTATATGCTTGGGCGCTTATTTGTTTTCTGTTCGACTTTCCGGTAGGAAGGGAGGCATGCCATTGCAACCGATTCGCGCAATTCCGCTGGCCGTTCGCACGATTCCGAACGTGGATGCGGCGCTGGCGCTGCAATTGGACCTGAAGCCGGGCATCCGCAGCCTCGGCTTGCTGACATCGAGCATCGACGACGTCGGATATACGGCATTGGACGAAGCGACGAAGAAAGCGGCGGTGGAAGTCGTCTATGCCAAGTCCTGCTATGCCGGCTCCGCCCATGCTTCAGGACCGCTGTCAGGCGAGTTTATCGGCATCATCGGCGGCGCAACGCCGGCGGAAGTGCTCAGCGGGCTTGCAGCGGCCGTCGAGCTGATGGAGCATGGCGCCTGCTTCTATGCGCTGAATGCAGCGGCGACGCACGCTTATTACGCGCATGTCGTGTCGCGTACAGGGTCTTATCTGTCGGGGCTCGCGGACATCCGCGAAGGGGAGCCGCTCGCCTATCTGATCGCGCCGCCGCTGGAAGCGATCGTGGGCCTGGATGCCGCCCTGAAAGCGGCGGACGTGCGGATGTGCCGGTTCTACGGCCCGCCGACGGAGACGAACTTCGCGGGCGGATTGCTGACCGGAAGCCAATCGGCTTGCGCAGCGGCGGCGGAAGCGTTCGCGGAAGCCGTCCGGGGCGTGGCGGCAGCGCCTAGGAGTATGAATTGAGGTGAGATTGGATGGACGATTATCCGGCCGCGCTCGGCATGATCGAGACTTGGGGCCTGCCCGCGCTGATCGCAGCCGCGGACGCGGCGGCGAAGGCAGCCGATGTGCGGGTGAGCACTTATGAGAAAGCGGATGCCGGTCTTGTGACCGTGTATATTCGGGGCGACGTAGCTTCTGTGAAAGCGGCGGTTGAAGCGGGGGAAGCGGCGGCAAGCAGGGTCGGCAAGCTCATCGGCGCGCACGTCATTCCGCGTCCCGATCGCGGAATCGCGGCTATGCTGGAGCCTGCGCAGGCCAAGCAGGCAGGCGCATCGATACGGCAGCCCAAGCCTGGAAAAGCTCGCGAAGGAGGTGAACGGAAACGATGAATTGGGACGCCGACTTGCGCTCGATCCAGGAAGTGCGCCACTATCTGCAGGAAGCAAAATCGGCGCAGCAGCAGCTGGAGCGGATGACGCAGGTGCAAATCGACGGCATCGTGAAGGCGATGGCGGAAGCGGCAGAGGCGGAAGCGGAGCGCCTTGGCACGCTGGCGGCGGAAGAAACGGGCTACGGGAAGGCAGCGGACAAGAAGGCGAAAAACTTGTTCGTCGCCAAGGATGTCTATGAGTCGATCAAAGAGATGCCGACTGTCGGCATCATTGCCCGCGACGAGACGCGCCGGGTGTGGGAAGTCGCGCAGCCCGTCGGGATCGTCGCCGCCATCATCCCGTCGACCAATCCGACTTCGACGATCCTTTTCAAATGCCTGATCGCGCTCAAAGCCCGCAACGCCATCGTCATCAGTCCTCACCCGTCGGCGCTTCGCTGCTCGCTTGAATCGGCCAAGGTCATGCGGGGAGCAGCCGAGAAGGCCGGCGCACCGGCCGGGTTGATCCATTGCATTACGCAGCCGTCGCTGGAAGCAACGAACGAACTGATGAAGCATAAGCTGACCGATGTCATTCTGGCAACCGGCGGCACGGCGATGGTCAAAGCGGCTTATAGCTCAGGCAAGCCCGCGTACGGTGTCGGACCCGGCAACGTTCCGGTCTACGTGCACCGCAGCGCAGACCCGGCCAAGACGGCTCGGCTGATCTTGCAGAGCAAGACGTTCGATTGGGGCACGATCTGCGCTTCCGAACAGGCGATTGTCGTCGACCGCGCGATCAAGCCGCGTCTGGTGGAGGAGTTGAAGCGTCAGGGCGGCTATTTCGTAGGTGAAGACGATAAGCGGCGGATCGCTTCGATCATCTTGATCGGCAAAAGCCTGAATCCGCAAATCGTCGGCAAATCTCCGCAGGTCATTGCCGGCATGGCCGGAACCTCGGTGCCCAATGACGCCAGAGCGCTCATTGCCGAGGAGACGGAAGTCGGTCTGGCGCATCCGTGGTCG
Organism: Bacillota bacterium; assembly: GCA_023391635.1. Classification (GTDB taxonomy): domain Bacteria; phylum Bacillota; class Bacilli; order Paenibacillales; family Paenibacillaceae; genus Cohnella. The sequence continues at coordinate 29,633 of JAEWAQ010000042.1, forward strand.
GTCGAGAAGCTGAGTCCGCTGCTTGCACTCTACACCGTGGACGATTGGCAGGAAGGCTGCCGTCGCTGCATGAGTCTGCTGGAGCAGGGCGGAATGGGACACACGCTCGGCATCCACTGTGAAGAGATGGCGATCATTGAAGCGTTCGGGCTGGAGAAGCCGGCTTCGCGCATCGTCGTCAATGCCGGCACGACGTTCGGCGGCATCGGCGCCACGACCGGCATTCAGCCGTCCATGACGCTCGGCTGCGGAACGTTCGGCAACAATATTACGTCGGACAACATCGGCCCGCAGCATCTGCTGAACATGAAGCGGGTCGCCTTCGGCATCCGGGAGATGGTTACGGAAGCGCCGCAATCGTCGCAATCGCTGCAGCTGCAACAAGCAACTGCCGTCGAACATGCGGTTCAATCGCTGCAATCGCAAGTCAAGTCCGGCATTACGCGGGAAGAAGTCACGCAGATCGTCAAGAAAGTGTTAACCGAAATGCAAATTCCATTATAGGTGTTATAGGAGGAATAACGAATGGCAGGAGAAATGACGGCACTCGGTATGGTGGAAACGAAAGGTTTGGTCGGATCGATCGAGGCGGCAGACGCGATGGTGAAAGCGGCAAACGTCAAGCTGATCGGCAAGGTTCATGTCGGCGGAGGGCTCGTTACGGTCATGGTGCGCGGCGACGTGGGAGCGGTCAAGGCGGCAACCGATGCCGGCGCGGCCGCTGCGGAGAAGATCGGGGAACTCGTGTCCGTACACGTCATTCCGCGGCCGCACGGCGATATTGAATTCATCCTGCCGAAGCTTGAAGGGTAATCTGAGCCCATGGCGTTGATTACGGAAACGCATCTGCGTGCCCGGCTGGTCCGGGGCATTCCGAATCCGCTGCCGATCGCGGAAGGCGATAAGCTGACGCCGGCGGCGGCGGACTTCCTGAAAAGCAGGGGAATCGCCTTGCAGCGGATATCCGCCGTCGAACCGGTCAATCTGCACAAAGCCGGTGGCGAGGCAGGCGACGGTCTATCGATGCCGGTCGGAGTGTCGGCTCGGCACGTGCATCTGTCGCCGGATCACGTGGAAGCTTTGTTCGGTCCGGGCTATGCGCTTGCGCCGCTGCGCGAGCTGTCCCAGAAGGGACAATACGCCGCGCAGGAGACCGTCACGCTGATCGGACCGAAAGGCATCCTGCCGAATGTTCGCATTCTCGGGCCTGCCCGTGGAGCATCGCAGGTCGAGATCTCCCGTACGGACGGCTTCGCGCTCGGAATTCAGCCGCCGGTTCGGCTGTCCGGCAATCTTCAAGGCACGCCCGGCATCACGATTGCGGGCAAGAACGGCGTCGTCGTGCTGCGGGAAGGGCTCATCGTTGCAAAAAATCACGTGCACATGTCTTTGGACGATGCCGCCAAATTCGGAGTTGCCGGCGGGGACAGCCTCATCGTTCAGACGATGGGAGACAGATCCGTTCTGTTCGCCGATGTGACGGTGCGAGTGAGCCCGGCTTATTCTCTGGACTTGCACCTGGACACGGACGAGGCGAACGCCGCATCGCTGAAGACGGGAGACGCGGTGCGGCTGGTCGGGCGCAACGGCGTGCTGCAGGGCGTCGCAAGGGGGCTAACGTAAGGATGGAAATCAAGCAGCTTATTGAGGCGATCGTGCGCGAGTTAGCCGGACAACTGCAAGCGGGCGCCGCGCCGGTACAGACCGTGCCACCTCCCAATGTGCTGTACGTCTTTGATGACAGCACGGCGCATGAAGCATACACGGATCATTTTATCCAACTGCAGGAACACGGGATCCTGCACGATCTGATGTTCCTGGACGGAATGGTCTCAGCTTGGCTGGGCAAGCATCGAATCGAGTGCGGCGGGCCGGGCAAAGTCATCGCGGTCGACGAGTTCGCCCCGGCTCCCGTAGAGGTGCCGCTCGCCTACGACGGCATTATCGTACCGGAGCCGGATATGGACACGATCGCCCGCGCGGCGCTTGGCATCCGGGGAACGGTACTGTCGGATGTTATATTCGCAGCGCTTGTCGCCGGCAAATTCGTCCTCGTCGGCGAGGACGGCTCCGGGCTCAAGCGGGCAGACCGGAGAACGCTGAAGAAACTGGCGTTGCCGGGGCCGATGCGGCAAATGTACAGAGAGCATCAGCGGAAGCTTGCGGAGCTTGGCGCGACGTTCGGACCGAAGGCCGACCTGGCGAAGCTTGCGTCGCAGCTTTGCGGCGTCGCCTCTGTGCGGACGGGAAGCCCAGCGCAAGAGGCGAACGATCGACCGGATCCGGCTACGCCTGGCGCAAGCCGTACTTCGCCCGACATCCGTTTCGAAGGCAAGCTCGTCTCGGCGGATTGGGTGGAGGGGCGGTTCAAGAATGAGCCGAACGGCGGCCGAATGACGCTTCGCCATGGAACGCTGTTGTCCCCGCTTGCGAAAGACTTGTTGAAGGCGAAAGGTATCACCGTCCGGCATGCCGATGAAGGGAAGGGTTGACCTATGTTTCTAGGCAAAGTCATCGGCAGCGTGTGGGCCACCCAGAAGGAAGACGGTATGGACAATTTGAAGCTGATGGTCGTTCAGCCGATCGACTTCCGGGACCGGGAGTCGGGCCAGACGGTCATTGCGGCAGACCGCATCGGCGCTGGCGTCGGGGAGAAGGTTATCGTCTCCCGCGGCAGCCCCGCCCGCATTCTGTTCAGCGGCAGGCAAGTACCGGTAGACGCCATGATCGTCGGCATCGTCGACAGCTTCGAGATCGAAGCGGATCCCGATTGAAGGCACTGCGAGAGGAGTGACGGCGGATGGACCAGCAGAAGCAGCGGGTCATTCAGGAATACGTTCCCGGCAAACAGCTGACGCTTGCCCATGTCATCGCCAACCCCGACCCGATGCTCTATACGAAGCTCGGCATCGAGGAAGCGAATGCGCTGGGCATTTTGACGCTGACGCCGACCGAGACCGCCATCATTGCCGCCGATATTGCGACGAAGGCAGCGAGCGTAAGCATCGGTTACTTGGACCGGTTCACCGGCTCGCTCGTCATCGTCGGCGAAGTGGCGGCTGTGGAAATGGCGATCGAGACGGTCGGCGCGTTTCTGTCGGAGAAGCTCGGGTTTGCTTCGGCGTCGCTGACGAGGTCATGATCCGATGATGCGGAGAATTATGATCATTGGCGCCGTAGGCGCCGGGAAATCGACATTGGTGAAGGCGCTGTTCGCTGACGCCGGACCGGCGGCCAAGACGCAAAGTCTCGTTTATCGCGATTGGGTCATCGATACGCCGGGAGAATACAGTGAAAATCCGCTCTACTACCGCTCTCTCATGGCGACTTCGCACGAGGCCGCCGCGGTGCTCATGGTGCATGACGCTACGCGCGAACGGAACTATTATCCGCCCGGATTTGCCGGCGGGTTTCCCATTCCGGCGCTCGGGGCCGTTACGAAGACAGATCATCCGAACGCGGATGCGAACCGCGCGATCGCGCTGCTGCGGCAATCGCTGCCGGAAGCCGATATTTACTTGACCTCCTCCGCGAGCGGAGAGGGCATAGAGGCATTACGCCATCGACTGCTGTCCATCGTGCAATCGCCGCCTCTGTCGTCCGCTCCGCCGCCTTCGCCTTCATCTTGACCGTTGCCGCGTTCCCGGCAGATCTTTCGCATGTAGCGGGATTTGTGGGACAATGAAGCCGTAAGGAAGCACTGCGGAAGAGGGATGGTGGAGAAGATGTCTGCGATCATGGCGATGTGCCTGGAACAAACCGTCCTTGCCCGCAAGGACGCGGAGCGGATCGAAGAGCTTGCGGGCAGCTTGCAGCTAATCGCGGACGTATCGCAATCGGACGTGTTCATCGATTGCCCGACGGCGGATCCGGGCGCTGCCCTCGTTGTCGCGCAGGCGCATCCCCGGACGTTTCCGTCGCTCTACCGGACGTCTGTCGTCGGGCAGTTAGCGCAGGCGCACAACGAGCCGGCGGTGCTGTATACGCTGGTATCCGGTCATCCGGTCGTCGGCTCGCGCGGCACTTCACAGGAGCAGGTCGCCGTCCAGCAGAACGTCGTGCCGATCCGTTCTTCCGACGACCGGGTAATCGGCGCGTTAATTATGGAGCAGGACATTACCGAGAAAGTTGCGCAGGAACGTCATGTCGAACGGTTATTGGCGACGACCGAGACGCTCAGCCAGACGCTGTTCACGTTCGCGATGGCGGAAGACGGCATGCCGCAGCTGATGCACGAAGGCATCATCCTGTTCGACGAGCGAGGGCGGGTGACCTACACGAATCCGCAGGCGGCGCGCCTGCTGCAGGAAATCGGCGTCAACGAATCGCCGGAAGGCCGCGATCTGGGCGAGCTGTTCTACGACCGAATAGATCGGCAACGGCTGCTTGCGCATAACGGTGTGTTTCACCAGGAAATGCAATGGGGCACCCTCGCGTGGGTAGTGAAGGCCGTATCGATCTATCGGGAGCAGCAAGCATATGGCGGGTTGATGCTGATCCGGGACATTACGGATTTGATGGAAAAGGAGAAGCAGCTTATCGTCAAATCGGCTGTCATCAAGGAAATTCACCACCGCGTCAAGAACAACCTCCAGACGGTGTCCAGCTTGCTCAGGCTGCAGATGCGCCGCACCCAGCATGCGGAAGTGAAGCATGTATACCGCGACAGCATCAACCGGATCAACAGCATTGCGCTTATTCACGAGATGCTGGCTTACGAGGGTGCGGATACGATAGCGTTCCACGCCGCCGTCCGGAAAATCGCCAAGAACGTCATTTCGTCTTCCGCCAGGCCCGATCAGACGATTCGGACGCACGTAGACGGAGCGGCGCTGGCTCTGCCTTCGGAGATCGCGACGACGCTGGCGCTGGCTGTCAACGAGCTCATTCAAAATAGCGTCGTGCATGCCTTTGCGAACAGGGAATTCGGCGAGATTTCCATTACGCTGGCCACATCCGGGCAAATCGTTTCCGTACGGATCGCGGATAACGGCATCGGAATGCGCATGGATCATGGAAGATCAGGGATGGGCACGGAGACGAGGGCAGGAGCAGGAACGGGTGCCGAAGCGGGTGCGGACAAACACAAGGACCGCTTGGGCCTAAAAATTGTAGAAACGCTCGTGAGCGAAAATTTGGACGGCGTGCTGGATATCCATTCTGACGAACAAGGGACGAGCGCGCAAATTACATTTCCGCTGTCCGGAGTCGGTTCGAAGGAGGGGGATGCGCCATGAACGGCACAATCGTCATCGTGGATGACGATCCGATCATTCGGATGGACATCCGCGAGATGCTGGAAGAAGCGGGATACACGGTGACGGGCGAGGCGAAGAACGGCGAGGAAGCGATCGAACGGGCTGCCCGACTGGCGCCCGACCTGATCATTATGGACGTGAAGATGCCGGTCATGAACGGGATCAAGGCATCCCGCATCATTCGCCGGATGCAGGAACAGGATACGGCGATTTTGCTGCTCACTGCTTACAGTCAGCGGGAACTCGTTCAAGACGCACGCGATGCCGGGGTTTCCGCATACTTGGTCAAGCCGATCACGGAAGCGGATTTGATTCCCGCCGTAGAGATCGCGCTGAGCCAGAGGGATAAGCTCAAGGCGATTAAGCAGGATCTGGAGGCGCTCAGGCAGTCGGCGGAGGAACGCAAGTCGATCGAGCGGGCTAAAGGACGGTTGATGAAATCCTATGCGTTGGACGAGGAAGAAGCGTACCGGAGAATGCGGGCAGCCAGCATGTCCGAACGAATATCGCTGGCGAAGCTGGCCGAACGAATGCTGACGGATGGTGTGGAGCGATGGTCCGACAAGTTGACTGGAGGTTAGCGGGCGATGGCGGCGGCAGCGGACGCGAAGACGCGCACCGGCTATTGAGTGTCGGCATCGATATCGGTACGAGCACGACCAAGATGGTCATAAGCCGCCTGACATTGTCACGTACTTCCAGCGCCTTGAGCTTGCCGCGCTATGAGATCACGGACCGGCAGCTTGTGTATGAGAGCCCGATTTATGCAACGCCGCTAAGCAGCGACGACGAAGTCGACGCCCGGCGGATCGGAGCCCTCCTTGCGGCCGAATATGCACAGGCGGGGATACGACCCGACGAGCTCAAATCCGGCGCCGTCATCATCACAGGGGAGACGGCCAACAAACGCAATGCGCGTCAGATCGTGCATCTGCTCGCCGAACGCGCAGGCGATTTCGTCGTGGCGACAGCGGGCGCCGATCTGGAAGGGCTGCTGGCCGGCAAAGGCGCCGGGGCGGAAGCGCGTTCCAGGCAGACGCGCGGGGTCGTCGTGAACATCGATGTCGGCGGTGGCACGGCGAATGCGGCATTGTTCCGGCGCGGCAAGCCGATCGGAACGGTGACGTTCCGCGTCGGCGGAAGACTGCTGCAGGTGAACGGCAATGGCGTCATTACGGCGATATCCCCTTCGCTCAGGAAATGGCTGGACGCGACCGGCTTCCGGCTGACGCCGGGCACTCGCGCGACATACGAGGTGCTGCGGGAGCTGTGCGAGGCGATGTGCCGGGATATGTTGGATTACTTGGCGGGGGTTCCCGGCGCGGCAGAACGGCCGACGCTGGAAGCGCTGCTGATAGGCTCGCCTACGAGCCGGATTCCTGCCGATGTCGAAGAATGGTCGATCTCGGGCGGCATTGGCCGATTGATGGAAGCGGATGAAGCGGGGCCGCTCAATCTGGAACTAACAGCCGTCTATGGCGATATCGGACCGCTGCTCGCGCACACGCTCAAGGCGCAGGCAGCGCGGTTTCCGATTCGGCTCGGCATGCCGGAACAGACCGTTCGCGCAACCGTGATCGGAGCGGGCATGCAGAGCACGGAGATCAGCGGCGCGACGACGCATCTGGACGCCGGCCTGCTGCCGCTGCGCAATCTGCCGGTCGTACAGATGGAGCTCACGCCGGCGCTGCTCGGCCATCCGGACGCGCTGAACGCCGCGTTGCAGGATGCGATGAGGCATGGCGCAAGCCTGTACGAGCCGGATGCCGCTCCGCCGTTCGTGTTGGCGCTGACCGGCGCGCAGCCGATCGGATACGCGGAGCTCCAGCGGTTATCCGGCGCCATCGCGGCGAGTTATCGCGCCAGCTTCCCGGATAGCCCCGTCATCGCAGTACTGAGCGAAGGGGATATCGCCAAAGCGCTCGGCCAGTCGCTGGCAAGCCGGCTTGGAGAGTCGGCGCGCGTGATCAGCATCGATCAGATCAAGGCAGGGCAAGGCGATTACGTGGACCTGGGGGAGCCGATCTCCGACATGACGATCCCCGTCGTAGTGAAAACATTGGCATTCGGCAACTGAACGGAGGCGACGGAAGGTTGAAATTGACGACGACGGCTTTCGGAAGGACGTTCCAGTTCAAGGACTTGAAAGAAGTTATGGCCAAGGCCAATGAGGAGAAGTCGGGCGACCAGCTTGCGGGCATCGCGGCAGCGGACGCGAAGGAGCGGATGGCGGCCAAGCTGGTGCTGGCCGACCTGACGCTCGGCGATCTGCGCAATCATCCGTTGATCCCGGCGGAATCCGATGAGGTGTCGCGGTTGATCGAGGAATCGGTGAATGAGCCCATCTATGCGGAAATCCGCAATTGGTCGGTCGCCGAACTTCGTGAATACATGCTGCAGTCGAGCACGGGCAGCGACGAAATACGACGCATCAGCCGCGGCATGACGAGCGAAATGGTCGCAGCAGCCGCCAAGCTGATGACGAACCTAGACCTGGTGCAGGCAGCGTCGAAGATCGAAGTCACCTCCCATTGCAATATCACGATCGGACAGCGCGGCGTGCTATCCGGGCGGGCCCAGCCGAATCATCCGACCGACAACATCCAAGGAATGAAGGCATCGCTATACGAAGCGCTCAGCTACGGCATCGGAGATGCGGTCATCGGCATTAATCCGGTTATCGATTCGGCCGACAGCGTCAAGGCGATGCTCATCGCGACCAAGGAAGTGATGGATCGCTGGCAAATCCCGACGCAGAACTGCGTACTGGCGCATATCAAGACGCAGATGAAGGCTATTCGCGGCGGCGCTCCGGCGGACATGGTATTCCAGAGTCTGGCCGGCACGCAGGACGGCAACACGGCGTTCGGCATCGATCTTGCGGTGCTGGACGAAGCGGATGCGCTCATTCAGCGAGAGGGAACAGGCACCGGGCCGAACTTGTGGTACTTCGAGACCGGGCAAGGCGCAGAGCTGTCAGCCGAAGCGCATCATGGCGTCGACCAGGTAACGCTGGAATCCCGCTGTTACGGGCTGGCCCGCAAGTACAAACCGTTCATCGTCAACACCGTCGTCGGCTTCATCGGTCCCGAGTATTTATACGACAGCAAACAGGTGATCCGCGCGGGGCTGGAAGATCATTTTATGGGCAAAGTGCAGCAGCTGCCGATGGGCGTGGACGTCTGCTACACGAATCATATGAAAGCCGATCAGAATGATATGGACAACCTGGCCGTGCTGCTGGCGGCGGCGGGCGTCAATTACATCATCGGCGTACCGATGGCGGACGACTGCATGCTGAACTACCAGTCGACGAGCTATCACGATATCGCCACGCTGCGAGAAACGATGCGGCTTCGTCCCGCTCCCGCCTTCGAGCGGTGGCTGGAGCGGATGGGCATCATGGAGAACGGCCGCCTGACGGAACTTGCAGGCGATCCGACGCTGTTTATGTGAGGTATTTAAGGAGGTTAAATAGTGTGAATCCAGCAATCCCGCTCGATCAGTTGGTAGATCAAGTGATGGCGGAATTGGCGCGCAAACTGGCTGTTCCTGACGGTGCAGAAGACCGTGTCGCACAGGACCAGGCCGGAGCCGGCCCTGAAGTTGCCGATGCGCAGTCCCGCATCCCGAACCCGAAATGGGCGGAAGGGGCGGATGAGCTGCTGGCCAGCACGCCGGCGCGCATCGGCGTATGGCGGGCGGGCACCCGCGCGCTGACGAAGGAAATGCTGAAGTTCCGCTGCGACCATGCGGCCGCGATCGATTCGGTTTACGGGACGGTCACTCCTGCACTGCTGGACGAATTCAAGCTGTTCACGGTGGATACGCGATACGGGAATACCGAGAACTATTTGAAGCGGCCGGACATGGGGCGGATCGTCACGGACGAAGGCGTGGAGAAGATCCGCGCGAGCGCGGCGATGAAGCCGCAAGTGCAGGTGATCGTCTCGGACGGCCTCAGCGCCAGTGCGGTGGAGGCGAACCTGCGCGACGTGTATCCTGCATTGACGGATTCGTTGCGGGCGTACGGGCTGAAAACGGGAACCCCGTTCTTCGTGCGCGGCGGACGGGTGGCGGTCATGGACCATATCGGCGAAATCGTGCAGCCGGAAGCGCTTGTGCTGCTCATCGGAGAGCGGCCCGGGCTCGTGTCGTCGCATTCCATGAGCGCATATATGTGCTACAGGCCGCGCCGCGGCACCGTCGAGAGCGACCGCACCGTCATCTCCAATATTCATCGCCGGGGTACTCCGCCGGTAGAAGCCGGCGCCTATATCGGCTACGTGCTGAGCCGGATGCTGGAGCAGCGCGCAAGCGGCGTCAATCTCAGCCTGTAATGGCGATCATAGAGGCAAGCGCAAGAGCCGGGCGAAGATTGACTTCGCTCCGGCTTTTTTGGCACGATTCAGAAAGTATAGGATCAGCTATTCTTTTTCTGAATCGTCTTCGATAAAAACGACATTCTTTATTCCAGAGGACGACGAAGTCGTTTTTACTTGGTACGGATTGGAGGAAATCAGGGGGCGGATCGCGAATGTTTGGTGAAGCGGAATCGCAGATGGGGAAGGAGCGGTGAAGGTGAAGATCAGCGGCAAACCCCGTCTCAAGCTGACGATCGTTGCCGCTTTGGCGGTCCTCTTGCTGGCTTTCGCCGCATGGCGGTTGTTGTTCGGGGACAGCATGCGGTTGGAGCGTATCAATGAGCATCTGGACGCAGGCGGCATACGGTTGGGCATGGCGGAAGAGGAAGTCGTGCGGCTTTGGGGACAAGGAGAGTATGTCGAAGGCTTCGGCGGCCATGGCAGGGACTACGTGGATCGGCACATTCGCCTCAGTTTCCCAAACGATTCCGACAACGACCTGTACAAGAGAGTCGCACAGCTGTCATTTACGAATGCGGATTATTCTCTGTTCGGGATAAAGGTCGGGGATCATCGGGAGGATGCGATTGCCAAAATTTCTGCCGAGCGATTCCGGCTGAGCGAAGATTCGCCCAACATCTTCGTGAATGGGGAATACAGCATTTTGCTGAGCGGCTCGCCAAACCTCTCGGAAATCATGGTCTGGTTCGCGGACAAAGATTTGCGGGACCGGAACTATTGAGATGAGTCCATCCACGGGTAACTCGATGCTCGGAGACGCTGCAAGCCGGAATTACCCGGTTTGGTTGGGTAATCCAGAACTCGTAACTACTGTTAGACGATTCGAACTGGGAGGTATCGAGCGATGATCAGCACCGTCATCCCCATTCTGCGCATCTTCGATGTGACGAAAGCGAAGGAGTTTTACGTCGATTATCTAGGCTTCGTGGTAGATTGGGAGCATCGTTTCGAAGCGGATCTGCCGCTTTATATGCAAATCTCAAGAGACGTCGTCCGTATCCACCTGAGCGAACATCACGGAGATTGCACCCCGGGCTCCGCCATTCGGATTGAAACCGAAGGCATTCGCGACTACCACCGGCAATTGCAGGAAAAGCGTTACCCGTTTGCCCGGCCAGGTCTGGAGCGTCAACCGTGGGGAAGCGACGAATGCTGCGTGACAGACCCGTTCGGCAACCGTATTATATTTTACGAGACGATTAACGTACAATAGAAGGGACTGTGGCGAATATGCAAGTTCCGATCCAAAATCAAATCAAAGGCGTCTTTATTCCGGTGAGTCATATCGAGCAGGCGAGAGATTGGTATTGCCGGTTGCTCGACTTGCCGACGGATGGGGAGATTTTCTTCGGACACATCTACGTGCTGCCGATGCAGGGACAAGCGGATATCGTCCTCGACAGTCAAATTTATGCGCCGGAGAACGTGTTCCGCGTACCGGCAATCCAATTGGCGACCGATGACATCGAACAAGCCTATGCCTACTTGCAATCCATAAATGTCGAACTGATCACGGGCATCGAGAACGGGCATTGGTTCAATTTCAAGGATCCGGACGGGAATGTATTGATGGTGTGCAAGTAAGGGATTCGATACGTAAATTGGAAAAGCGATTCTTGCATAGGCCATGGCCGGACGAAAATGACGTAATCGCAATCGGAGTTGATGTGTTGCATGAGCCAGCAGCTAATCGTCGTGTTTGTGATGACGATGATCATCCATACCGCGGAGACGCTGTCTTATTCCGTGCGTTTGGCAGGCGTGAGATTGAACAAGATCGCGGTCGCGCTGTCTCTGACCGGCATCATCGTGCTCGTATCGCGCACGGCCAATCTGATCCAGGCGCCGCTGGCCGCCAAATTCGTCGACCATGCGAAGGCGAATGTCTCGTTCCTGCTGTTGAACCACCTCCGGATCGTCCTGCTGGCCTCCTCGGTCGGCACGATCGTCGCGATCGCGTTGTTTCCCACATTCGTCAACCTGTTCGGCCGCGTCATCGCCAAGCTGGAAGTGGCCGGATCGATCCCCAAGCTGGTTGCGAGCGTGTCGTTCGGGCAACTGAAGAACACCAAGCGATACTTGAAGATCCCCCGGTTCAAATGGAGTCAATACCGCTACCTAGGCATTTCGAAGAAATTCATCGGCCTGAACGTGATCGTGACCTCGTTTTATTCGGTCGGCGTGCTCTCTTCCTTGTATGCCGCCTACTTGTTTCCGCAATACAGCACTGCCGCATCGCAGGCGTCCGGCATCATTAACGGGATCGCCACGATCCTGCTCACCGTGTTCATCGACCCCCAGCTTGGTCTCATCACGGACAAGGCATTGAACCATGCGGAGCAGCGCACGCAGCTTGGCAAAATCTACGTCGTTCTAATGACGACCCGGTTCGCGGGGACGATGCTGGCGCAATTCGTGCTCGTTCCCGCCGCCTATTTCATCGGTTATGTGGTAGGATGGATATAATCACCGCACTTTAGACGATAACGGAGGGCTCTTTCATTGATCAAGGCAATCGTATTCGACTTTGACGGACTCATTATCGACACGGAGACGCCTGCTTACGAGGCTTTCCGGGAAGTATTTCGCACCTATGAAGTCGAACTCTCGCTGGACACGTACGCGCAATGCATCGGGACGACATTCGCGGTATTTAACCCCTTTAACTATCTGGCGGAATGTCTGGGACGGGAGATCGACAGCGAAACGGTCAAGCGTCAAGTCGATGAACATCACCGCAACCTACTCGAGCAGGCAACGCTTCGGCCCGGCGTGCTTGATTATTTGAACTTCGCGCTGGAAAGCGGTTTGCGAATCGGGCTGGCGACCAGTTCTCCCTTGTCCTGGATCAACCCGTATTTCGATCGGTTCGACTTGCGGCCGTACTTCAACAGTATCACCACTTCCGACGAAGTCGCGAACGTGAAGCCGGATCCTGAGCTGTACCTGAAATCGCTGGTGAAGCTGGGCGTCACCGGCAGCGAAGCGATCGCTTTCGAAGATTCGCTCAACGGCCTTCGGGCAGCGAAGGCCGCCGGGCTATATTGCACGATCGTGCCGAATCCGTCAACACAGCATTTTCCTTTCCAGCATCACGACCTAATGCTCGGCTCCATGGATGAAATGCCGCTTGCCGACGTGATTCGCCGGATCGAAACAAGGGAGGCGCATCAAGCATGATTGTCCCTATCAAACTGCCCAAAGAAGAGAAAGAGCAAATCGTGCGCAGCGTACAGCAATATTTCGAGGAAGAGCGTTCGGAGACGATCGGAAACCTGGCAGCCGAGCAGATCATAGACCATATGCTGCAACTGCTCGGACCTTATCTGTACAACAAGGCGATCGCGGATGCCAGAGCCGTCGTGCTGGAGAAGATCAGCCAGGTCGACGACGAGCTGTACGCGCTGGAGAAGCAGTCGCCGCAATCGAGGAGGTAGCCCGTATCGAGTTTTCCAGATGGTGACATTCTTCACAGTTTACTTGTGGAATGAATCCTATAATGATTCCAAATATAGGTTCAATCAGATCATATCCTACGCAGAGGAATCCGGGAAATGATACTCATTAGCGGCGGCCATTCGGCGATTGTCTACTTGTTTCTCCTCACTTTGGGCATCATCTCCTGTTATTCCTCCTTGGCGATCTTGGACAAGTGCATTCATCATTCCTCTTGCGTCAAACGCCGATTTTACGCCTTGTTAAGCGGTTTATCTTTCGGTACGGGGGCATGGCTCGTCACGGTCAACGGCCTTATTGCGGGAGAACGTCCCGAATGGGCTTCGATGTCACCGGTATCCGGAATAGCGTCGCTCGCCGCCGTATGCCTCGTCGCCATCGTCGTGATGAACGTCTTGCATCAATGGCATGACAGCATCGTCCAACGATTATTCGGAAGCTTGCTCATCACGATCTATCTGAATGCGATTCCGCTATCGATCGCATGGATGACCGGCGACAGGTCAGCGGCGAACGCATTCTCGCCGGAACGTTCGACAGGACTGGCAATCGGTCTTCTCGCCGTCATGGCCATGAGCCTGATCGGCATCGAATATTATCGGCATTACCATGACACGATCGGGGCGAGGAGCACGCGCTGGAAGTTGGCCGGTTCGTTCCTGTTCGGGTTGTCGCTCGTCACTGTCCCCCTGATCCGAAATGCAACCGTCGTTCCGAATACGCAAGCCGCCGCGATTACCGTTCGTTCCGAGTTTTCGGAATTCATGCTGGCAACGCTGATTTTGAATTTCGTCTTCATCATGATCGTCTTGCTGGACCGAAGAAAAGCGATTCAAGATGCCTTGCAATTCAAATCGGCCTATCTGAGCCATCCGGACGGCATATGCACACTTGACATTAATGGCAATCTGACGATGGCCAATCAAGAAACCGCGCAATTGCTCGGCATGCCGGAAGCGCTCTTGCTTGGCAAATCGTTCTTGCTGTTCGTCCATTCGGACGACCGTGACAACGTTCAGGCTTATTTGGAACGGTTGGCGGCGGGAGAGACGTCGCAGCAGGAATTTTTGGCGATCAGCAAGGGCGGGGACCGCATCGACATTGTCTGTTCGGGTGTTCCGATTCTCGCGAATGGCGCCGTTGCCGCGATCTGCCTGTTCATGAAAGATAATCGGGAACGCAAATCATTGTACGACAAGCTGACGGAGCATGACTCCTATTATCGGGGGCTGTTCGACAATCCGGTTACGGCGATTTTCCTGATGGACGAGACGGGCAGGATCATCACCGCCAATCAAGCGATGCAACGTATGACCGGATACGGACTGGAGCAGCTCGAGTCGATGTATTTCACTGATTTCCTGCTGCCGCAAGCCGTGAATGAAGTCATTGGCATCTTGCAGCAAAAAAACAGCAACATTCCGGTTACGACCGAAATGGTATTGGTGAACAAGCACGGCTTCGAGACGAGTGTCGCCTTGTCTTGCAATCCGGTATATGCAGGCGGAAAGTACCGCGGCATCTATTGCCTCGTTCGGGATATTACTTATCGCAAGCATATCGAGAAGACGCTTCTGGAAGCGCGCGATGCGGCGATCGAGATGAAGGACAATATCGTCGCAGTCGCAGATCCCGGCAGAATGCTCAGAATCTTGATGGCGCAAGAAGATATCAATACGACGGAGCTTGCGGCGAAGACCGGGCTGTCGCTTGCCACGATATCCAATCTGCGTACGGGCAAGATCGTCAAGCCGCAGCTTTTGACGGCGCAATTGATCGCGGAAGCATTGAATGTGGAAATGCATCGAATATGGTCGGATTTTGACGACGCTTCCGCGGAGCCGTATCGTTCTTAATTGAATACGAATCAGATCCGGGCCGGGAATTCCCGGCTCCTTATTTGCGTTTGAAAAGTTTCAAATTGCCGTCCTTCTGTTTGAAAGATTGCAAAAAGATGTCGAATAATGACGCATTCATTCGACAAACGTGTCGCTAAGCGACCTAATGGGCCATGCGAACCGTCAGACGGTCTATTTCTCCATGAAGGGATAATTCGCGTTTGTGAAAGCGCTGTATAATTCGGTTAGGATGATGATTAGGTCAAATCGATTCGGACAAGGGGAGTCGAGATAACATTGTTGGAAGCGATGTGCGTCGCGGAGCCGACCGCGAAAAGGAATCTGCGTTTGCCGATCTTGATGGCCATAGCGGCAATGCTGGTCATCCTGACGGATCGATGGACCTACTTCGTAGCGGAGCAGCAAGCTTACATCTTCGTACATTCAATATTGGAAATGATCTGTGTCGCGATCTCGTTCTCGATCATGCTTCAGAGCTGGCTTACGCTGCCGCACACGATGTCCAGGCGGACTTCGTCGATCGGCGCCGTCTTCTTGGGGATCGGCATGCTGGATACGATTCACATCCTGACCTATCAAGGCATGCCGTTATTCGATGCCGCACCGGGCAGCAGCACATGGATTTGGAGCTTGACCCGCATGATGGAATCCATCGGGCTGCTGTCCGTGTTCGCCATGGCGGACCGTCCCTCCGGGCGCAAATTCAGGGCCGCGGCGTATACGGGTTCGGCGTTGGCTGCAGCCGCGGTATTGACGTTCGTATTCGGCTTGTTTCCGGAGCTGCCGCCGCTATTCGTCAAAGGACAAGGAGTCACGCCGCTGAAGCAAGCATTCGAAGGGTTCAACCTGTCGCTCAAGCTGGCGACGATCGTTTTCTTGTTCCGCCTTAAGGATCGAAGCGGCAGAACCGATACGCTCACGAACGCATTCCTCATGCTCATTCTGGGCGGTATCATGTTCATGCTCTACCGCGATGTCAACGACAGCTACAATTTGTACGGGCATATTTTCAAATTATTCGGCTACTACGGGTTTCTTAACGGCATCTATATGGCCACCGTCAAAGAACCATTCATGAAACAAAAGCAGTCCGAAGCGCAGCTGTTCGAGCATCAGCGGCAAATCGAGGATAGCGAAGCCCGTTATCGTCATCTGGCGCTTCACGATGAATTGACGGGGTTGCCGAATCGCCGCTGGTTCATGGAAGCGATGAACCGAGCGATCGAACACGATCGGGAAACGGGCGTAGCGCTTCTGCTCTTCGACATCGACCGATTCAAGTCGATCAACGATACGATGGGCCATACGTTCGGCGATTCGCTGCTTCGCGCCGTCGCGGCCAAGCTCGAGCGATTCAGCGCCGAACGGGGCATGCTCGCCCGCTTGGGCGGAGACGAATTCGCGATCTTGCTGTCCATTCGTACCGGAACGGCGGAAATCAGGCGCTACGCCCATTTGCTGATGGAGGAACTCGGCGCTCCGTGCCGCATCAACGAGCAGGAATTCCGCATGTCCGGCAGCATCGGCATCGCACGATATCCGGACGATAGCGACAGCCCGGAGACGATGCTGAAGCATGCCGAGATCGCCATGTACCGGGCTAAAGAGCGCCGCAGCAAAGTGGAATGGTATACGACCGACATGAAGCTCAATAAGGAGACCGTCGTTTTGGAACACGAACTGAGACAAGCGATCGACCGCGATCAATTCATCTTGTACTACCAGCCGCGAATCCGCATCGATCGGCAGGCCGTAACAGGGGCGGAAGCGCTCATCCGCTGGAATCATCCGCGCCGCGGCTTCATTCCGCCATCCCAGTTCATCCCCGTCGCCGAGGAGACCGGCATGATCGTCCCGATCGGCGAATGGGTGCTGCGCACCGCTTGCCGTCAATGGGTGGAATGGAGGCAGGAGGGCCTGGCACCCCCGAGCATCGCCGTAAACTTGTCCGGCGTTCAATTCAACGAAGGCAGGCTCGTGGAAACCGTCGGCCGGATCATGCAGGAATCCGGCATCCCGCCGGGCGCGCTGGTGCTGGAGATCACGGAAAGCATCGCGATGGATATCGGATTGGCTACCATGAAGATCAACCAGTTGAAGGCGCTCGGCGTCTCGATCGATATCGACGATTTCGGCACCGGCTACAGTTCGCTCAGCTATCTGAAGCGGCTCCCGATCGATCGGCTGAAGATCGACAGGTCATTCATACGGGATCTGACGACGGATCCGAGCGATGCGGCCATCATCGCCTCGATTACCGCGATGGCACATCACATGAACATCGCGGTTGTCGCGGAAGGCGTCGAAACAGAAGCCCAACTGGCTTACCTGAAGGAGCATCACTGCGATGAAGCGCAAGGCTTCTGGTTCAGCCCGCCCGTTCCGGCGCAAGCGTTCTCGGCATTCATGCTGCATACTAGGGGGAATCTCGGGTGATTCAGGAAATCAAGGCGAGCGATGAAGAAGTGCTGCTGCGGCTGCAAGGCAAAGTGTACGCGGACGAGGCCACGATGATCCGGGAAAAGCTATTCCCGTTCCTGGACAACGGCTGCCGCCGCATCGTCGTCGACGTTGCGGAAGTCAGCTATATCGACAGTTCGGGATTGGGCGTGCTCGTCGCGCTCTTGAAGCGCACGCGCCAGAACGGCGGCGGTGTCAAGCTCACAGGCTTGCAAGGCGAAGTGCTGCAATTGTTCGAATTGACCCGGTTGACGAAAGTGTTCGACATCGAATAGAGGCCGGCGGCGGAGAGGGGAGACCACGAATGGACAAGGCGGCGGGGGAAGCCCGGCAAACGCGGGAATGGCCGGGTTGGCATCAGGATGAACGGACGAGGATCTATCATCTCGCCTTCCAGTGTGTGTCGGAGGGCATCATGATCACGGATGCCAAATCCCGCATCGTATCCGTGAACCCGTCCTTTACGGAAGTAACAGGGTACACACCGGAGGAAGCGATCGGTGCGACGCCGCGCCTCCTGCATTCAGGCAGACACGATGCCTCTTTCTACATCAACATGTGGGCGTCGATCCATGCGATGGGCAGTTGGAGAGGCGAAGTGTGGAACCGTAAGAAGAACGGCGAGATCTATCCGGAGTGGCTGTCGATCAGTTCGATCCGGGACGAGAGCGGGCACATCGAATATTATATCGGCATTTTCTACGACATCACGAAGCAGAAAAGCTCGGAAGAGCATCTGATCTACCTGGCGCATTTCGATGCTCTCACCGGACTGCCGAACCGCGCGTTGTTCCTGGAGGAATTCAAGGAGACGCTGCAGATGGCCAAGCGCAAATCATGCCAATCGGCGCTGCTGTTCATCGATCTGGATGATCTGAAGCATGTCAACGACACGTACGGCCACTCGGAAGGCGACAAGCTGCTGCGGGAGACGGCGGCCCGGGTGAAAGAGACCGTACGCAAGACCGATTCCGTCGCGCGGCTGGCAGGAGATGAATTCACCGTTATTCTCCCTTACATCCAAGCCGAGGAAGATGCTTGCCGCGTAAAGCAAGCGATTCTGAAGCGTTTGGACGAGCCGTTCCTGCTAGGCGGGGAACGCGTCACGATCGCGGCTAGCATCGGCATCAGCATCTATCCGGATCACGGCTCCGATCCCGAACGGCTGCTTCGCTACGCGGATGCCGCCATGTATGACATGAAAAAGCGCAAAAAAGGCGGTGCAGGATAAGATGGCTGAATTCGGACAACTCGTCGTATTCTCGCTGCAAGATCTGAGGCTCTCGCTCCCTACGCGCGAAGTGGTGGAAATCATCCGGCCTCGCGCGATAACGCCGATCCCCGGTACGCTGCCGCATATCGCGGGGATCATCAATTTGCGCGGCAATGTGATCCCGGTCGTCCATTTGAGCGTGCTGTGCGGACTTGCCCCGGGCGATCTCGGCGCCAAGAGCCGGATCGTCGTCGTCGCGATGAAGGGGGAACGGATCGGTCTTATCGTGGACGATGTGATCAGGGTGGCGACCGCAAGCGAGGAGCAGCCGGACGCTGTTCCGGAAATGCCGGGATTCCTGCAGCGAACCTCTTTCCGCGGATTCGTGAATGGGGAAGGATCGATCATCGGCGTGCTGCACTTGGAGCCGATATTGCTGCAAACACATTAATCCGAAACGGAAAAGAAGGGAGGGGAGCTTCCGATGTTCGATGGCGATATGTCGGCGTATATGGGGGTATTCCTGCACGAAGCCGAGGAGCAGCTGCACATCCTGGAGAATGAAGTGCTGAAGCTCGAGCAGAAAACCGGCAGCGAGGAGACGGCGGAACGGATCGAGACGATCTTCCGCGCCGCGCACACGCTCAAGGGCTCATCGGGCGCAATGGGGTTCGAGCCGATCAATCGATTGACGCACAAGCTGGAGAACGTATTCGATCGATTGCGCCGGCGCGAATTGCGTACGGACGCTGCGCTCATCGATATCATCCTTCAGACGGTCGACCAATTGAAGCGAATGAAGGACGATCTGTCTTCCGGGTCGATGCTGCAGGAACCGCATGAAGATTTAATTCGAACGTTGGAGGAGTTTGCCGCAGGCAGCACGTCAGGCGAATCGCCGGCTCAGGCAGCGTCAGACGTTCCGGCTTTCGATTCTGATCTTGGAGCCGCATCCAGCGCCGGCGAGCTCCTGCTACTGGACGCATACCAGAAGGATATCGTATGCCGGGCGCTGGATGCCGATCAAGCCGTTGTCGCGGTATACGTACGCATCGAGCGGACTGCCGTCATGAAATCGGCGAGATCGCTGCTCATTCATAACAATTTGAAGGAGCTGGGCGAAATCATCGCCTCCGTGCCGTCGATCGAAGCGATGGAAGACGACAGTACGTTCTCAGGCACGCTCGTATTCGTGGTCGTCACGACGAGCACACGGCAGCAGATCATTCATGTCGTCAACCAGATTTCCGAGATCGAAACCGTCAATCTCTCTTACTTGACGCGGGATAATCTGCATGCCTATTGCTTGCCCGAAGACCCACGGCATCCGCATGATGCGAGTGTACAGCCGGCTCAAGCAGACGACCGGAAGACGTCTGCCTCCAAAGTCAAGAGCAGTCAGACCGTCCGGGTCGATGTCGAGCGGTTGGAACACCTGTTGAACCTGGTTGGCGAGTTGATCATCGATCAGACGCGGCTTTCCCAGTTTCGAACCCGCCTGGAGGACAAGTTCAATGACCACGAATTGCTCGAAGATCTAACCGACATCGCTTCGCGGCTGGGCAGCGTCGTGAACGAATTGCAGGAAGGCATGATGAAGACGAGAATGCTGCCGATCGATCAGCTGTTCAATCGGTTTCCCCGCACGGTCCGGGATTTGGCGCAGCGCTCGAACAAGCAGGTCGAGTTGATCATCGACGGCAAGGAAACCGAGCTGGACCGCACCTTGATCGAGGAGATCAGCGACCCGATCCTTCACTTGCTGCGCAATTGCATCGACCATGGCCTCGAATCGCCAGAGCAGCGCAAGCATCTGGGCAAGCCTCCTACAGGCAAGCTGATTCTGAAAGCAGAGCACGAAGAAAATCGAATCGTCATTACGATGTCAGATGACGGTAGGGGCATCGATGTCGGGAAAATCAAACGCACGGCGGTCGAGCGGGGAATGATCGAGGAAGCGGCGGCGGCCAGTCTGGATATGCGGGAAGCGCTGCAGCTCATTTTTCTTCCCGGGTTCTCGACGGCCGAGCAAGTAACCGACCTCTCAGGCAGGGGAGTCGGCATGGACATCGTCAAATCGCACATCGAGAAGCTGAACGGCATGATCGATATCCGCACGGCGGTCGGGGAAGGCACGACGTTCACGATCAAGCTGCCGCTCACGCTTGCCGTCAACCGTTCCTTGCTCGTGCGGATCGGGTCTCGAAGCTACGCCATCCCGCTCTCGAATGTCGTCGAGATCATCCGGCAGACGCCCGACAACGTGAGAATAGCCGGCAACCGGGAAGTGGCTATCGTTCGGGGCCGCATCCTGCCGCTCGTGCGGCCTCACCGACGATTGGACGAATCTCCGCCCGCCGGAGGGAAGTCCGACATCGTCGTCGTCGGGTTGGCAGAGAAGCGCGTCGCTCTGATGGTCGACCGGACGCTCGGCAACCAGGAGATCGTGATCAAATCGCTCGGCGACTATATCGGGACGCCGAAATACATTGCGGGTGCGACGATTACGGGAGACGGCGGGTTAATGCTGATCCTCGACCTGAATGCCTTGATTCGGGAGGAAGGGACAAACAGGATGGATGAGGCGGATACGGAGAAGAAGCTGTCCGACCGCAACGCGGAGCCTTTCGTCATGTTCAAGCTCGGAGACGAGCAATTCGCGGTAAGCATCCGGCAAGTGCAGAGCATTATCGAAGTGCCGGCCATTACGCCGTTGATGCACGCTTCTCCGGAACTGCTGGGCGTCATCCGCCTGCGGGGCACCATGATTCCCATCGTGAACGCGCATCGCAGACTCGGCTTGCCGGCTTCGCCCGGTTCGAAGGCAACACGCATCATGATCATGGATTTGGGTCAGCGAACGGTCGGGATGATCGTCGATCAAGTGAAGCAAATCGTGCGAATTCCCGAAGGCCGGATCGAAGCGGCCAAGGACGGTGCGATCCGCTTGCGGAGCCAATTCGTCCGCGGCATCTATCATAGTCAGGATTTGCTTGTCACGGTGCTCGACGCCGTCCGCGTCCTGTCGAGCTCGGAATTGGACCCTGAAGCGGGATCGATGCCGCTTCAATCTACGAACGATTAGGAGGAGATCTCATTTGAACGCGTTGCGCAACATGAAATTTGCCGGCAAATTGATGATGCTCGTATCCGTCAGCGTCATTTTCCTGCTTGTGGTTGGCTTTATCGGCTATTTCTTCATCGGAAAAATGGAGCGAAGCGCGGAACGGATGTACCACGACCGACTGCTGCCGGTGAAATGGGCAAGCGAAGCCAGCCTGAACTTCCGTCTGGTAGAGCGCAATACGAAGGAGATGATGCTGACGGAGGACCAGCAAAATCTCGTCGAGCTAAAGGAAGAAATCCAGAAGTTGATCACGATGAACGATGCGTTGCTCGTGCAAGTCCGCTCCGCCAACATCGATGCGAACCAGAAGTCGATGCTGGACATGATTGACGAATCGACGCAAAAATATAGACCCCAGCGCGCGAAGGCGGAAGATCTGGCAGTAAGCGGACAGCAAAGCGATGCTTACCGTTACTTCCAGGAACATGCGAAGCAGCATCTGGACGAGGTGCTGAAACAGTACAATCTGCTGAACGAATATAATGCCAAAGTATCGGACGAGCTGCTCGATCAATTGAAGGAAAGCGAGCTTACGGTCACGATCGCGATCATCGGCATTACGTTGCTGTCGATTCTGCTAGCCATGTGGTTCGGCACTGCAATCAGCAGGATGATGACTCGTCCCGTCTACGAGATGCTCAAGCTGATGTCGGTGGCGGAGAAAGGCGATCTGACCGTGCAAAGCGAACAGCGCTCCAGGGATGAGATCGGGCAGCTTGCCCAATCCTTCAACCAGATGGTGTCGGGCATCCGCCACGTCATCGCACAGGTCGGCGATAGCGCTTCGAATCTGGCCGCCAGCTCGCAGCAAATATCCGCCGGGACGGAACAAATCGCCAGCGGCAGCCAGATGCAAGCCGATTCTGCCGGCAATGCTGTCGAGATGATGGAGGAGATGGCCGGCGCGATTCGGACTGTCGCCCGCAGCGCGGAAGAAGCCGCGCAATCCGCCGAAGAAGCGTCAAGCCAGGCGCGCCGCGGCAGCGAAGTCATTCATGAGACCGTACAGGGCATGAAAGAGATCAGCGTCAAAATGGATCAACTGTCCATTCAGTCGCAGAAGATCGGCGATATCGTCGAAGTCATCGATGAGATTGCCGAACAGACGAACCTGCTTGCGCTGAATGCAGCCATAGAAGCCGCCAGAGCCGGTGAAGCGGGCAAAGGATTCGCCGTTGTCGCGGACGAAGTGCGCAAGCTCGCCGAACGCAGCGGCAAGGCGACAAAAGAGATCGCCGCATTGATCGGTTCCATGCAAGAGAATACGGCCCTTGCCGTGCAAGCCGCCTCCTCCGGCAATGAGAAAGTGGGCAATGCCGGCATGGCGTTCCAGGAAATCGTAGCAGCGGTACAGACCTCTTCCGGCAAAGTGGTCGAGATCGCGGCGGCAAGCGAACAACAGAACGCGCAAGTCGACGAAGTCAGGCAGGCCGTGAGCCAGATCGCCGCAGTGACGCAAGAGACGTCGGCGAGCACGGAGGAGACGGCTTCGACCGCGCAGGAATTGGCTCGCATGGCGGAGCTGCTGAATGAGTTGACAAGCGGATTCAAAGTGCGATGAGCAGCCGAGCAAAGCAGTGCACCGTTCGCGGGCCTGTCGATATATGCCGTGCCATGCAGATCACCGCGGCCGAAGCGGCCAAGGCCGGATTCGAGGAAGACCAGATCGTGCTGCTTCAGCTAGCGACGGAAGAAGCTTGCGCGAATGCTTGCGAATACGCGCAAGCAGGCAGGGACCCGGTCTTCGTCACGTGGCGCACGCGAGCGGGCTCGTTCATGATCACGGTGCGACAGAACGGACATCCGTTCCCGCTGGATGTTCCGCAGCTGCCCGAGGTGAATACAAGCGCGAGGGGGCGAGGCTTGCTGCTCATCCTGCATTTGATGGACGAAGTGAAGCAATTGCGCCGACACCCCTATGTCTATTTGCGGATGGCCAAATCGATGGGAGGGCCGGCGCGGGGAGGGAATCGTGATGGATGATCGAATTCGCGTCTTCAGATGGCAGCATGATGTACACGTTGCGAATGCAGATGAATTTCGCGGCCGATTGGCCGGATTCGCCCAGACGGATGCGAAGCTGCTCATGCTGGTCTTGCAGGATGTGAAATATGTAAACAGCATTGCGCTCGGCGCGATCGCGAGCGGCGT
This sequence comes from Bacillota bacterium, assembly GCA_023391635.1. Classification (GTDB taxonomy): domain Bacteria; phylum Bacillota; class Bacilli; order Paenibacillales; family Paenibacillaceae; genus Cohnella. Next base: position 53,542 of record JAEWAQ010000042.1, read on the forward strand.
TCTGGAAGCGCGAAGAAGCGGCAAAGAGTTGGTCGTAGCAGGCGTTGTCGGCACGCTGAGAGAGATATTTAATATCGTTAAATTCAACCAATTCGTCAAATTGTTCGACACTGCGGAAGAAGCGGAGGCGTATTTGCATACCTTCGTTGCCGATAAAGAAGATGGATGATCCGTCGATCTATCGATCGATTCTCGAGCATGCCGTGGAAGGCATCCTGATCGCCGGTCCCGACCGCCGGATCGAATGGGTCAATCTTTCGTTCGTCCGGATTACGGGATATGAAGCGGAGGAGGCATTGGGCCGCAACCCGTCATTCCTGCAGTCCGGGCTGCACGAGGGGCGGTTCTTTGCGGAACTGTGGGACACCTTGCGTCGTCAGGGCTGGTGGCAAGGCGAAATCTGGAATCGCAGGAAGTCGGGCGATCTGTTCGTCGAATCCGCGACGATCCGGGCGATTCGCGGCGCGGGCGGCCAAGTCGCGCATTACGTTTCGATCTTTACGGACATCACCGCACGCAAAGTCGCGGAGCGCCAGTTTCAAAAGGACCTGCAGCTGGCGAAGCAAATCCAGCAACGCGTCGTCAGTGCGCCGTTATGCGATGACGCCATCAGGATCGAAGCCCATTACGCGAATTCCGAGGCGCTCGGCGGCGACATGTACGCCTGGCAACGGATAGGTCCAGACCGATATGGCATCTTCCTGATGGACGTGATGGGACATGGCGTCGCCGCATCGCTTATCAGCATGTCGGTCCGTTCGTTGCTCCACGGCGCCATGGTGCGACCGGACGACCCGGCAGAGGTCCTATCCGATCTGAATCGCCATATGCGCGGCTTGTACTTTCGCGAGCACGACCGGGATATTCCGATGTACTTCTTCACGGCGATCTACCTGGTCGTCGATACGAAGCGACAATGCATCCACTACGTCAACGCGGGTCATCCGCCCGCCATACTGCTGGCCCCTTCCGGACATGCTTGCTTGCTTAGCGAGGGCTGCGTGCCGATCGGTGTTCTTGATGAGCCGGATATTCGCACTTGCAGGCTGTCGTTCGAACCCGGCTCCCGATTGCTTCTCTATACGGACGGTCTCATCGAAGCGACGGGCTTATCCCTGCAAGCAGGCATCGAACGATTAAGCCGGATGACGGCAGACGGTCGCGCGAAATCGAACGACGCATTCATCGCCCATCTCGCGCATGCGCTTATCGGCGATCGGCCGCATGGGGACGATATTTGCATCATCTCGGCTTCATTGCGATAATCGCCGTTCGATCGGCATGGGAGGCAGCAGCAAGCGATGTTGAAAAACTTGAAGCTCAGCTTGAAACTTGGACTCGTATTCGCCGTATTGCTCATGTTGAATGCCAGCTCATTTTGGCTGTCCTCCCGGTCGATCGCCAATATGCAATCGGATGCGGCAACGCTGAACCTGTCCGGCATACAGCGCATGAATGCGGAAAGAATGCTGAGGCTGGCCCAGCATGTTCCTCGCGGAAGTACGGAGATCCGGGAGGAATTGAAGCAGACGATGCTGACATTCGAACGAAATCTGAAGCTGCTTCGGGAAGGCAATGGCGTGATACAGGCGCCAGCCCGCGATTCGCTGGCCGGCAAACAATTGGCAGAACGCGTGGAGCCGAATTGGGCCATCGCGCGCGACTTGCTGAACTTGATTCTGGCTTCGACCGATCCGCAAGAATCCGCAGGCTTGCTCGCCTCGCTCAAGATGCAATACGATGCATGGAGCAGCGAAATCAACCGATTCGTGACGATCGTACAGGAGCAGTCAACGGGCAAAGTCAAGCATCTGGAACGATTCGAGCTGGCGATTATGTTCGTCAATTTGCTCGTCGTGACGCTTGCGTCTTGGGCCGTCATCCGTTTCATTACCCGGCCGATCAGCCGGCTTACGGCCAAGATGAACCGATTGGCTGAAGGAAGCTACCGCTTCGAACCGTTGCCAGTAGACCGCTCGGATGAAATCGGCTTGCTGACCAAGTCGTTCAACAGCATGCTGCAGAACTGGTCGATCAGGCGAGACGTCGTGGCGACGGGCGAAATGCAGCGAAGGCTGCTGCCCGGCGAATTCGAGAACGAATGGGTGAGCGTGTCGATCGTCTACGAGCCCAGCCAATTCGTGAGCGGCGACTTCGTCGATTATATCTGGGATGACCAGCGCAAGCGCTTATTCGGGTTCGTCATCGATATTATGGGCCACGGCATGACGTCCGCGGTTCAATTCGGCGCGATCCGCGTCCTGCTGCGGCAGCATTGCGACCGGGATGAGCCGCTGCAGGAACGGCTGGCGAAAATCAATGAGGAAGCCGTCCGGTATTTCGCTGACGACTCGTTCGCGGCCGCTTTCGTCTTCGAGTTGGACCGGAATGGCTGCCTGACGTACGCAGGCGCCGGCATCAACCATTTCATCGTTCATCGTCAAGGCCGGGCGAGCTTCGTGAAGTCTCCCGGCAGCGTACTGGGCATGTTCGAGCAGGCGGAGTATGAACAGCAATCGCTGATGCTGGAGCCGGGCGCCGGGTGCGTGTTCGCCAGTGACGGCATGCTCGACCTGATCCCGAGAGGGGAAGAGGCGACGGGCGATTTTCGGCAGTACGCGGAATCGATGAAACAATTGGCAATGCATGCCCAAAGCCGGGATGACGCTTCCGCGATCTGCGTGCAGTGGCGTCAATCGGGACAAGACGAGAAACGGATATAGGAGAGGGCTTGGCATGAATGACTTCACGTTCTGCTTTCGGGACAATTCCGGTTATACGTACTATCGGGAAGGACTCGGCGAATTGCTGAGGGATTGGCTGCCGGAAGAGCATACGCTGGTCGAGATCGCCGTCAACGAAGCGATTAACAATGCGATCATCCACGGCTGCAAGTCGGCATCGGACCCCCAAGTCGTGGTGAGGATGCAACGTCATCCTGACGGAGGGATCGTCGTGCGAATCAAAGACAGCGGCAGCGGATTCCAACCCGGTCTTGACGCAGATGTGGCTGCGGTTGCGGCTGAGGCAAAGGAAGAGGCGAATTCCGGAACGGATCTGAAGGAATCCGGACGCGGTTTGTTGATCATGAGACACGTGTTCGACGAGATCCGGTTCAACGAATCCGGCAATGAAGTCGTCTTGGCGAAGAAGGCATCCAATCCTAAGGAAGATGCCGATGATTAATGTCATCCTAACGGACGGCAGGGTGGAGGTCGCCTTGAGCGGCAAAATCTATGCAGAGGAAGCCGCGAACATTCGCGATCAAGTATTCCCATGCTTCGGAGAGGGTTTCCTGCATTATCGTTTCCGCATGGAGGACGTCACTTACATTGACAGCACGGGACTTGGCGTCTTGCTCGCCCTTCAGAAGAAAGTCGCCAAGCAGGGGGGAGAGGTGCGCATATCCGGGCTCCGGGACGAATTGCGCAAACTGTTCGAATTGACGAAGCTGGCAGATCTGTTCAAGCTGGAATAAACGCTTGGAATAAATTCCCCATTGACATCCGCATGTCCTTATGCGTATAATAAACTTCAATTTCATACTTCAAATGTGCTGATTAGAAATAGTAAGAACGATTGAGGCCTTGCAGAGAGCCGCTGGATGGTGCGAAGCGGCAGCGCCTGACGTTCTGAACTCGTCTATGAACAGCTGCCTGAAATCGATGTAGGGCAAGCCGGGATTCCGCCGTTACAAGGATAGATGGTGTTGGCCATCGAACGAGATTGTTTCGGCACGCATGCCGAAACGAATTAGAGTGGTACCGCGGGTTCAACCCCGTCTCTATGACAGAGACGGGGTTTTTTGCTGTCCGGTCGGATTCCGGGTCCGACCGGCCCCGCTTCACATACAAGCCGCGAACCGGCAGATCCAGCCGAAATTTTGAAGGAGGGTTTTCCAGATGAACCGTAAAATCATCGTACTCGACACGACGTTGCGCGACGGAGAGCAAGTGCCAGGCGCCAAGCTGAACGTACAACAGAAAGTTGAATTCGCCCAGCAACTAAAGCGGCTGCAAGTCGATATGATCGAGGCCGGCTTTCCTGCTTCTTCGCAAGGCGATTTCCACGCGGTGCAAGAGATCGCGCGGGCGGCAGGGGACCGCGTGTCCATCACGGCACTCGCGCGGGCGGTCAAGAAAGACATCGACGCCGTCTACGAGAGCATCAAGCTCGCGCAGGATCCGTTCATCCATATCGTACTCGGCACGTCCAACATCCACGTCGAGAAGAAGTTCAGCCGCTCGAAGGACGACGTACTGCAGATGGGAGTCGAGGCCGTCCAATACGCGAAGACGCTGCTGCCGCATGTGCAGTATTCCACGGAGGACGCCTCGCGCTCGGAGTTCGAATATTTGTGGAAGACGATCGAAGCGGTCGTGAACGCCGGCGCGACGATCGTCAACGTGCCCGACACGGTCGGATACGCCGTTCCCGAGGAGTTCGGCGAACTCATCCGGCGGATCAACGAGCGGTTGAAAAACTTGAATGACAAGGTGATTCTGAGCGTTCATTGCCACAACGACCTTGGACTCGCGACCGCCAATACGCTTGCTGCCGTCAAGAACGGGGCTGATAAAGTTGAAGTGACGATCAACGGTCTGGGCGAACGCGCCGGCAACACGTCGCTCGAAGAAGTCGTCATGGGCTTGAAGGTAAGAGAAAATTATTATCGGTGCCAGACCGGTATCCAGACGACGGAGCTGCTGCGCACGTCCCGACTGCTGACCCACTTGACCGGCCTGGACGTGCAGGTGAACAAGGCGATCACCGGGGAGAACGCCTTCGCGCATTCTTCCGGCATCCACCAGGACGGATTGCTCAAAGATAAGAACGTCTACGAGATCATGTCTCCAGAAGAAGTCGGCGTGGAGAAGATGGAACTCGTACTGACAGCGCGCTCCGGCCGACATGCCTTCAAGCATGCGGTGGCGAAAATGGGGTTCGAGGTCGGCGATGATGAGGAATTCGAGCGGTTGTTCGAGAAGTTCCTGGCGCTGGCGGACTTGAAGAAAGAAGTGTACGATCACGACGTGTATTACCTCGTGACCGGCGACCGGGCGCAATCCGCGCAGGATAGCAAGCTGTATGAGCTCGCCTCGTTCCAAGTCGTGACGAACGATCTGTATCCGACCGCCGTCGTGGAATTGACGAAGGGCGGAGAATCGCTCAAAGGCAGCGCCGTCGGCGACGGCCCGATCGACGCCTTGTACAGCGTGATCAAGACGCTGGCAGGCATGGAAGTGGAGCTCAAGCACTATAAGATCAACAGCATCTCCCGCGGCAAGGAAGCGGTCGGCCGCGTCCATATCCAGATCGAACACCGAGGCCGCACTTACTCCGGCCGTGCCATGGACACCGACATCATCAAGGCGAGCGCCCTTGCATTCCTGAACGGGCTCAACGCCGCGATACTGGACGGTGCCGAAGGATGATCCGCTAGCATACGTTCAGGATAAAAGACCTCCATTTCCAATCGGAACGGAGGTCTTTTCCATAGGCATTTGGAGCGTTGTACGATTGATCCATTCATAAGTTCATAGAGATGCCATATCTGCCGCAGTTGACTAGCCCGAAAGAGTCATGTGAAATCATGCACATAGCAGTAAACTGATCTCGCCACGATAGATAAGCCAATTGATGGAGGGGTCGAAGATGAGATGATTCGACACAGATGGTTGATGTTCATGCTGACAGCGTTCGCCGTTCTGATCACTTCATGTTCGAATACGGGAAATCCGCAAAGCCAGGACCCGGCTCAAGCAGAATTCGCTCTGCTGACCGATCCTTCGCCTGTCACGGCCGGACAGGAAGCGAAAGTGGCGGTTGCCGTATCCGGTATTGCGGATACGACTGGAGCGGACGTGCAATTCGATATCCGGGAACTGGACGATCCAAGGCACCCGAACTACGTGGCAGCAGCCAGCCAGGGAGACAAGACCTTCGCCGCCGCGTACACGTTCAGACAGGCTGGCAGCTATACGATCTACGTGCATTACTACCAGCAAGGATTGCATCTTACCAAGAAGAAGTCGTTGGATGTCCAATGAAAATGACCATGCGTTACGTCATGCAAGGGTTGATCGTCGTCCTGCTGCTCGGAGCGTCTTGCAGCGCTGTTGCAGCTCGCAGTTCGGCAACTGCCGCTCCTTCAGGGCCTGCCGGCATTCAAGCGATGATCGATTCCGCCGAGGACGGAGATGTCTTGACGATACCGGCGGGCATCTACGAGGAACAGATCGTTGTGGACAAATCGGTTCGGATCGTCGCAGAAGGTGAAGTTGCCCTGATCGGCAACGGAGATGCGCCGGTCTTGCACGTAGTCGCGGATGGGGCCGCCATCGAGGGAATCCGCATCGTACAAGTTACTGCTGGAACGGACGCGCCTGCCGTGCTCGTGTCAGCGGATCGCGCCGCATTGAGCGCATTGGATATCCGGACACGCGCATCCGGTATTCTGTTGCGCCAAGCGAATCATGCCCGACTCATCGGCAACACGATCCGGCCTTTGCCGGGAGAAGGCGAATCAACGGCGAACATGAACCGCGTGCATAACGGAATCGATGCCTATGACTCTCACGACAATCTCATCGAGAACAACAGCATCGCTTACATGAATGACGGCATCTATCTGGAAAGCAGCGACCGCAATGTCGTGCGCCGCAACAAGGTCGATCATTCCCGATACGGTATTCACGGCATGTTCTCTGAGGGCATCGTCGTGACGGAAAACGATGGAGACGCGAATACGACGGGTGCAATGATCATGGGCGTGGAAGGCGCCGAGATCGTCTTCAATACGTTCGTCAAGATGAACGAAAGCGTAAATTCCCAGGGAATTCTGCTGTTCGAAGTGACTCATTCGCGAATCGCGGATAACCGGGTGGAAGGCAACAGGGTCGGGCTCTATATCGAGTTGTCGTCCGGGAATGAATTTCGCAACAATCGCGTAATCCGCAATTTCGTCGGCATTCAGATGCTGGAATCGGAGCATAACCGATTCGAAGGCAACGATGCGATCGGCAACGTCATCGACGTGGAAGCGGCCGACAGTCTGAATAATCGCTTGACGCGCAACTATTGGGACGCCCACCAGGGAATTGACACGGACGGCGACGGAGCCGGCAACTTGCGTTACACCATCAATCCGTTCTTTCGGAAGCTCACGTCCGAGACGCCATCCTATCAATTATTCTTCCATTCACCCGGCATGTTGTTTCTGGAGAGCATGTTCGCTGCCGAGCAATCGGACTGGACCTTCGACAGCGAGCCGCTGATGGAACCGTCGAGCATGCGCGGACAGGAACACGCCCGAGTCGGTGACGGAGTCGCATTCGCTGCAGCTGCCGTTATGCTCGCTTTATCGCTGGCAATTCTCATTTATTACGGAGGTCGAAGAAAATGTTGAATAAAACGATGGTTTTAGCGATAGTCGTCATGCTCGTTGTTGCGATTGCCGGTTGCGGGGACCGAAAATATGAGCCGAGGGCGATCCGTGCGGATACGGACAAGTGTGCCCAATGCAACATGCAAGTCAAGGATGACGCATTCGCCGTGCAATTGACGACGAAGGATGGAAAAACGTATACGTTCGACGACATCGGCTGCATGAATAAATGGAAGCAAGAGCATGCCAACGCCGAGATCGGCGGGCAATTCGTCCGTGACTATCGCGACCTGACGTGGGTTGCCTACGAAGACGCTTATTATGCTTATGACGCTACCTTCCGCTCCCCGATGGCTTATGGCGTTTACTCGTTTAAGGATCAAGCATCGGCCCAGGCATTTCTGGATGAACGGCTGGCAGGCAAGCTGATGACGGTGAAGGATTTGGAACAGCACAGCTGGATGCAGAACATGGAGCAGATGAAGAAAGATAAGATGGGGACGGAGAAAATGAGCGACGATCATGACGAGCATGCACATGAGATCGCGACGATCGATGCGTCCATGCTCCAAGCCATGCGATAAGGGAAGGATACCGAATGAATATTTGGCATGTCGCGCAGCGTGAAATCCGCATCGGCTTTCGCAATCCTTGGGCCTATACGTTCATGGCGCTGTTCGCTCTGTTCAACTTGGCTCTGCTGATGATTCAATCGCAAATAGCGTTGTCGGGATTCACGAGCCATACGGCCGCAATGCTGAATCTGATTCTGTATTTGCTGCCATTAATGACGATGCTGCTCGGATCGTTCTCGCTCACCGCGGAGAAGGAAGAGGGTAGCTGGATGTTGTTGTCCACCTATCCGATAAGCACGTTCTCCTTCATCGCCGGCAAATATACCGGGCTTATCGTCGTGCTATTCACGATTATGATGTTCGGTTATGGGCTGAGCGGCGTGGTCGGTGCGTTGAGCGGCAATGGGGCGGCATGGGACGCCTTCGCGCTGTTCGTCGTATTTTCGGCTTGCCTGATCGTCTTGTTCCTGGCGCTGGCGCTCGGAATTGGGACGCTCGCGAACAATCGCTGGCAGGCGCTGACTTACGGCGTCGGCATCTGGTTTTTTGCCATTATCGGCTGGCCGACGCTGCTCGTTGCGATCCTCGGATACATCCCGTACCTGTGGATCAAGCCGGCGTTGATCTTCCTGACGTTCTTGAATCCGGCCGAGCTCGTGCGGCTATTCGTCGTCATTAAGCTCGGAGGCGGCTCGGCGCTAGGGCCGGAATATTATGAGTGGGTGCAAGGCACGGAAGGGGCAGGAGGAACACTGCTGTTCGCGTTTCTCTGCATCGCTTACATCGGTATCTCGATAGCTGGAGCTTACGCGATATGGGAAAGGAGACGTTACCGGCATGGAGTTGGCGCTTGATCTCCAAAACGTCCGCAAAGTATATGGGAAACAAACGATCCTTGAGCGGATCGACCTGCAATTGCAACCGGGGCAAGCGTTGGCGCTGTGCGGCGGGAACGGCGCCGGCAAAAGCACGTTGCTGCGGTTGATCGCCGGAATCGAACAGCCGACGTCCGGCACGATCCGGGTGAATGGCCTGACTTGGCGCGGCGATCGCCGCCGATATGCGGAGCGAATCGGCTTCATGCCGGACGATTACCGCTTCGGACATGGCTTAAGCGCGCTTGAAACGCTCTCATTCTGGGCTTCGCTGCGCAAGGTCGGAAGAGCCAGAACCGTCGAATTGCTCGACATCGTAGGCTTGTCTGAAGTGAAACACAAGCTGGTTTCCTCGTTCTCCAAAGGCATGCGCCAGCGGCTGCTGTTCGCCCAAGCGCTGCTTGCCATGCCGACGCTTCTCCTGCTCGACGAGCCGACGAACGGACTCGATCCTTATTGGATGAATACTTTCGTGGAATTGGTGGAAAAGGTTACGCAAGAAGGCTTATCCGTTATTTTCTCGACGCATCAACTGGATATCGCGGATGCGGCTGCCGATCGCCTGGTGTTTCTGAAGGACGGGCGGATCGACAAGGAGGACACGGCCGTTGAAGCGTTGCGATCGCTATATGGCCGACACGCGTAATAGCACCACTACATGTCTAACCGCAGGGTTCTGTTGCATCTTTTCTCTTTTCGATATTTAATGAAAGAGAAAGGCCTACATACATTCAGATGAGGTGCAGCATGGATCAACGGAAAATCGCTGTCATTACCGGAGCCAACTCGGGCATCGGCCGAGCAGCTGCGTTGAAATTCGCAACAGAAGGCATTCGCGTCGTCATGGCTTGCCGCGACAAGCAAAGAAGCGAAGCCGTCAGACAAGAGCTGATCGTGCGATCGGGCAACCCGAATATCGACCTGATGACGCTCGACGTCTCCTCTTTCGATTCGATCCGTTCGTTTTGTAAAGCGTTTACGGCTTCATATCCGCGCTTGGACATCCTGGTCCATAATGCAGCTTATTTGAACCATGGAGAGAAGACATATCGGCTAAGTCCGGAAGGGGTCGAGTTGTCGTTCGCCACGAACGCCTTCGGCCCAACGTATATGTCGCACCTCCTGGCTGATTCGCTCGCGAAGTCAGACGATCCGCGTGTGCTAAATGCGTGTACGACGAACATTAAAAACTTCTTCGATCCGAAGCGGAAGATCGAGTTCGACAACTTGCGCGGCGAGTTTAAAGACCGTCGCACCTACAGCTCTTACAAGATGTATGGCGATTCGAAAATGGCGCTGTTTATGATCACGATCCGGTTAGCGGAAGAATGGAAAGATCGCGGGATCAAAGTGAACGCGCTGCAAATCAACCGCGTGAGGCTGTCCGATGCGACCATCCGCAAGATGAACGGAATCTGGAGACTGCTCGCCACGGCGCAGAACTGGATTAATCCGCCGCCTGAAGGCATGGCCGACAATTATTATCGCATCTGCACGTCAGACAAATTTCGTCACGATACCGGTCAGTTGATCAATCACCGGCTTGAACGGATGCAGCCTGCAGTCAGCGAGCAAGGATTGTCGCAGATCGGGAATATATTCGGATTGGCGACTTATCCGAGCTATGCGACGGACCCGGCGAATGCGGATCAAGTATGGCGGATATATCAAGAGATGCGAGACCAGGGTTGAATTATATAAATTCCTTGACGGGAATATTCCTATAGTGGTATATTGTTGGCATAAGGTTATTCATACCACGATAGGAGGCATACACATGAGCGTTAACAATGAAACAACAGTTACGCAAGCAGAAGACAATGTGCTGATCGTCGAGCGGGTGTTCGACGCACCGCGCGAACTCGTATGGGAAGCTTGGACGAAACCGGAACATGTGTCGAAATGGTGGGGCCACGCAGGCGTGCCTTTGCATGCATGCGAGATAGACTTGCGCGTAGGCGGATCATACCGGTACGTTATGAAGGGACCGGATGGCGCTGAATACCCGACCGTCGGCACTTATCGTGAAATCGTCAAGCACGAGCGCCTGAACTACACGATGACGCTCGACATCGTTCCCTTCAATGAGAAACATTCCGTCATCACGGATACGTTCGAGTTGCTCGAAAGCGGCAAGACGAAGCTGACGATGCGCACCGAGTACGATTCTCCCGAAACGCTTCAAGGCTGGGTAACCAGCGGCGCCAAGCAAGGCGCGATCGATTCCATGAATCGCCTGGCCCAATACGTAGCGAATCTGTAAGGGAGCGCAATTCGGCATGGGAGCTAAAATTCCAATCCGACTATGACATCTCATTTCCGCGAGAAAGATGACGAATTAGCGACAACACTACATGAAACGGGAAAAAGGTGATACGATATGAATCAAGAGGTTACAGCTTTCATTGAAGAATTGGGGCAGCCGTGGCAAATGGAACTGAGCAGCAAACTGCGTCAGATGGTGCATGATACGATCCCGAACATCGAAGAACGCATTCAGTACAAGAAACCCCATTTTCTAAAAAACGGACATTACGCGGCGGTAATCTCGCCGTCCAAAGACGCCATCGCGTTCATGATCATGAATGCGAAGGGGGTTACGTTCCCATCGGGATTCGAGGGACCGGATGAACGGAAATGGAAGAAATTCAAAAACGGCGATTCTCCGGACTACAGCTCGTTGGCCGATCTGCTGCGCCAAGCTTCCAGTTCCCTGTAGTCTGCCGAATCTGGACGGGTGAGGGTTGAGATGAATACGGCAACATTGAGCGCGCTGGCTGAACCCAACCGATTACAGATGGTCGAGTTGCTGCGCGACGGTCCGCTAACGGTGGGGGAGATCGCCGACCGGCTGCACATTCGCCAGCCTCAGGCCTCCAAGCATCTGAAGGTACTGAGCGAAGCGGCGATCGTGGACGTCACGCCCGATGCCAACAGGCGCATTTATCGGCTGCGGGCGGAACCGCTGCAGGAGATCGACGAGTGGCTGGAAGCATTTCGCGGCATGTGGGAAGAGAAGTTCGATCAATTGGATCAATATTTGAAATACTTGCAGAAGAACGGGATGGGCGCTGCAGCTCCCAAGCAGGAAGAATGAACGATCAGCAGCTATAGTAGGGAAGTAAATTATCCATGACGAACTAAGGGGAATAGAAGGGAATCGCCGGTTTGCGTGCGGTTCCTTTTTTGATTTCTTAGAGAGCGAATGATGAAATAGGTTTACATAAATATTATTATGTATGAAAATTCTATTGCTACGATAGATATGCCTGGTTATTTGCAAAATACTTTGAGCAGAAGAGGCCCATGTAATTGCGCATGGGCCTCAGGCGATATTTATTTTTTAACCACAGGCACCCAAAATTCGCCGTAGAAAGTGCCGTCGCCGTTATCTTGGCGATAAGTCGCATTCGGACCGCCAATGTAAGCATAGTCCGTGACTTGGCCCAAGACTTCGCCAAAAGCGCGGTAAGTCAGCTGATCGAACAAAGCTTCCTTGTCGCCGTTACCTGCGACCACGATGTACTCGCTCTCCGGAAACTCAATCATGCGCGTTGCGTCAGCTACTGATTTTCTGGCTTCTACCGCGAAATAATTCCACGGTTTGCCTTGATAAACCTCGTTGACTGACCATTCGCGATCATCCTTAGCAGCGTCTTTGAGCTTGTCATAACGTCCGTCAGCCTTGAGTCCGCTCCAGAACTCAGCTTTTTCTTTTTGCATAGCCGGCATGTCTTGAAAATTCGACTGGATTGAAAAACCATAAGCAGTCAATGTGAAGGATTGTTTGTGTTCCAGGGTGTAATTTGTCATGTGCGCGACTCCTTATTAGCCCTCGATTTTTTTGGCGCGAAGCCACATTTCGCCGTAAAATTCACCGTTATCGGCCGATTTGACGAAAGTGGAGTTGCCGGGACCCACGTATTTGTAGTCCGTGATTTCTTGCAGCATGCCACCGAAAACTTTGCCTGTGATCTCGTCGGCAAGGCGGTCTTTGTCGGCGCCTGTACCAGGCACGACGAGGTAGTCGCCGGCAAGGAAATCGAGGACGACAGCGCCTTCCACGTCGAACTCACCCATCACGCCGAAGCCGCGCCAAGCCTTGCCGTCGATGACGTAATTGATTTGATATTCTTGCCCGCCAGCGAGGGCGAGAAGCTCGGCAAGCTTGCCGTTTTCGGTGATTTCAGCCTTTTTCGCCGCGGTTTTTGCCGCATTGCCCGCCCAGTCGTTGAAGTCCTCGAATGAAACGCCGAAACCGGTCATTTTGTAGTTCTCCGAGATGGTTTTGATGGAGTAATTAGACATTTTGTTGTCTCCTTTGCGGATTTATTATTTACAAGCTTGATTCTATGGGCTGAATGTATCAAAAAATGATACTCTTTTTCCGCTTCATTATTGTACAATAGAATCATGAAAAAAACAGAACGAGTAAACCTGATCATGCGCTTCATCAATAACCGCGCGCATTTTACGATTGCCGAGATTCAGCGGGAGTTCAAGATTTCCCGCGCGACGGCGATTCGCGACATTAACGAGATTCAGGCGATGGGTTTTCCGCTAACGACCGAGCTTGGGCGCGGCGGCGGCTACAATGTCCTGCAAAATCAGTATCTGCCCGCAGTCCGCTTCACGCCAGAGGAGCTAAAGGCGATTTTTATCAGTTTTATCGCCTCGAAAAATTCGCAGCTGCCTTATTTGCAAAATCGTCGCTCCATCACTGAAAAACTCATCAGCATCGCGTCGCAAACCCAGCAGGACGAGCTGATCGAGCTGAATAATATTTTGCTTTTTGAAAATACAAATCCGGCCAATCCGAATCTTCTGGAGCTCGATGATGCGGCGCCTAAGGAGTTGAACAAGCTGATTTCGCTTGCTGTCAAGGATAAGCACTTGCGCTTGACTTACGAGCTGAGTCCAGGCTGGCCGCAGTTGATGGACGTGTATTTGCTGCATACTTTTAACTCGAACGCTCAGTGGCTGGTCGAGGTTTATGATTTCGATACGGAGGAATTTCGTTATTTACCTGTTGAGATGCTGCGGGATTCGGCCATTTCCGAGCAGGAGATGAAGTGGTCCGAGCAAGAGATTTTAAACAAAAAACGGCTTGTGGCACGTGAGTCCAATCTTGTTGTGAAGCTAGATGCAACCGGGATTCAGCGCTTTAAGCGCATGCACCCGCCGGGCATTATTTTGTCCTTGACCGGGATGTTTCAGTCGAGCGGGATTTTCAATGTTCAGCTGGATGTGACCGATGTTGAGACGCTGGCGTATTACGCGGATTGGCTTTTGTTTTTGGGGAAAGGGGTCGAGTTTGAACGGATTCCGGATGAGCTGCGCGTGATTTTAGAAGAGCGTTTAGGGGTACCGCCAGCATTTTAACGAAATGGGCTAATAACAGCCAGACTGACCACCACCTGCAAAGCATTCAATAATTAGTTAACATAATATTTATTATGATTCTTTAAAGTGTATTGGCATACGAAGAACTGTGTTCAAGTTTAATATCGGAAGGATATAAAGAAGTAACGATTGAAATTAAAAAGGAGGGCCTTGCGATGGCTATTCAGATCGATAATGTTGAATGTGAGGCTATTGAAGAATTGATTCATCAGATGAAAGATACTCGCCATTCTATGCCGCTGTGCCGATTTATTTATATCAGCCGCCTACCTATTTTGCGTTTTGGAGGTTCATTGCTGAAATAAGGGCTGCGGAGGAACCTATTTTGTGTTTTAAACGTCATCTTGGTGAAATAGGGGCCGCGAAAGGACTTATTGCCTCTGCACCGGCCTCCCAATGCCCACTTTTGGGCCGAATCGCGAAAATAGGGGCTACGAAGGGACTTATTTTATGTTTTAAAAGTCATTTTACTGAAATAAGGGTCGCGAAGGGACTTATTGCTTCTGCACCGGCCTCTAATGCCCGCTTTTGGGCCGAATCGTGATATTTAGGCTATCGAGAACCCGTACCGTTTAAATAACGGAATGTTATCTGCTGCCTATATATTTGGCTCCAGAGCACGCGGTCAAGCTTCAGAGTATTCCGATATAGATCTATTAGTAATCACCGAGAAATACAAAAGATTTACGGATCGGGACAAATTAGTTGACATATCCGCTGAGATTAACGTTGATTATGGAGTATCTATCAGTTGCTTGTACTAAAATGACGTTTAATGGGAAATGGGAAAAATATAAATCCATTGCTTAAGGAGAACATTACAAAGGAGGGAATTGAACTTGTCCTATAAGAAAGAAGCGCGGAAGCCAGGTTATGCTTAAAAAGGCTGAAGAAAAATGGCTTTCTGCCAATGACGATTTTAATACAGGTAGGTACGATGTTGCATAAGCAATAAAATAATGGAATATCGGTCCGATGCTGATTATAATAACGAATTGTTTTTTAATAAAGAAACTGCTGAGAAGTTTGTTAATGGTATATATGAATTTTATGAATTTAACGAAGAAATTAAACGCATCATTATGGAATCTAATATTGAATAAAAATTGCGCTCTATACATTTTCACAAAACCCGTATTTTGTACATATGTATTGACAAGAACATTTTCCTTTAAAGTACTCTCCCATACCAGCTGTCGGACGACAAGAACATACATCTTTAAAGGACAAGAACTTGCATCGTTACATTCATCGAACCAATGTTCCCCCCTAATTATTATAAAGTATGGAGATGTAATCGCCAATCCTGATCTTATTTAATTACAGATCCATCAGATTCTTTGAGAATTTTTCGTGCATGAATCATTGGCATTTCAGATGTAACGTTGGCAATAAGTTGATTGCACTTGCGTAATACTTAATCCTGCCTTCACTATTTTTACGCCAAATCTATGCTTGAACCCATTTGCTGTAAAGTGAAAAGGTTTACCTGATTCATCGACAATATTGCATCTTTCTGCAAATCGATGGAAATAACATAGGAGAGATAGTTACAATATTTGTCTCCCCACTCCCTTTCTCCCTTCGTATCTTATAAATAATAATTCTGATGTTTTTTCCTGTATTAATAAAAAATCTTCAACTTTTTTCTTATGATCAATAATAAAAGTTTGCAAGTTCGTTATTGATCGGTACCATAGGAAACTGATAACGAGAATTTATACGCTGTGAACGGACCCAATAATCCCCATTGATTTCAATTAAACAATCTTGATTTAATTTTAATATGTAAATTAATCTAAGTCCTGTAGCCTCCATTAAAAGTAGTATGGGCAAGTATTGAGGTTCTAATTTATCCAGATTAGCGACAATTTGTTCCCATACAAAATCAGAAACCTCACGATAATCCTCATCTCTTTTATGAGGTAGTTTGGGACGATCCTCTTGGTAAATTAGTTTCCTGATTGGAGCATCAGGTGCTTCAATCCATTCATACCTCTGCATGTAATATAGAAAATTTTCAAGTCCTCCGATCATTCTCCAGATGTAATAATCCGTAGGTACTTTTGCTTTAAATCCATTCTTCTTGTTCCCTTTAATTGGAGTACATCTAAGAGACTCAAAATATTCTTCAATATCATTTCGGGACAGTGCTTTAAAGTCATTCCAATCGGGATATTTCAAGACCAAAAGTTTGATAAATAGAACTAACGTTAGGACCTCGCTGCGTGCTGTTGAAAACTGAATAGAATCCTGAACGAACAATCGCTGCTGAACGTACCGTTTTATCAGAGGTCTAAAAGCTTGATCAATGATTTCAAAGGTCAGGAAGTATTCCGCTCTTGTTGTATTAAATGGGATACCAAGGTTTCTTACATCCCAACGATCCTTTGCAATTTCTTCACGGTATGCTTCCATGTTCGTATGAACTTTATTTTGGCCATATCGATTCATCGAAGCCAAAATTTTGTTCTTTTTCATCTGTACACCCTCGTCTCGTGACTTAATGGAACTTATCACCAATATTTCTGCTGCACCTGAATACTCCGGAACATATTGAGCCATCTCCGGCATCTTGAGCCTGCCCTCCGGTAAAGAGAGCCACCCATTAGCATCAAGAAGGAGTTTCCTGCTTTTCCATTCTTTCTATGATCACTTAATAAATAATGGCAATCAGATCAACACAGACTTGTGACAAGAATCTGTGGAGTTAAAATGAAAAACCCGCGATTTTCGCGGATCTGAATCGGTACATTTTCTTGTTATCCGACAACTTTTGTATATAGCTTCTTCTCCACATCCTCGTTTTGTTCAGCATGATGTATCTGATTTATAGCCACATTCCAAATGTACTTATATACATAGGAACGATACTTCTCTCTTTCTTAATCGCCGTGCTGTCATTAAAGTTTATCGAACGTCCTTCCATCGCAATAGGGAGAAAGTATACCCTCAACTCAAATAGCTAAGCGGATTTAATTGATCTTCGCCTTTTCTAATTTCCAAATGCAAATGAACGCCCGTCGAATTTCCCGTACTCCCCATGATGCCGATGAGATCGCCTTTTTCTAACAGCGCCCCTTTCTTTACTTTCGTTTTGCTCATATGGGCATACAAGGTCCTATATCCGTTCTGGTGATCGATTATCACATGATTCCCATATCCGGAATTGTAACCGACATACACCACTTTTCCGTTATCTGAGGCAAGAATGTTCCGATTATCCGAGACCATATCCGTTCCAGTATGGAGTCGCCCCCAACGCCGGCCGAACTTGCTTGTAATTTGAGGATCGGTTATCGGCCATGCAAATGAACCGGTGCCAACTCCTTCGATAACCTTCGATCCTTGAATGACCTTTTGGGGAACGGGTTTTTCCAAATCATTCTCCTGTTGTATCTTTTCGTTCACTACTTCGCCATTCACCTTGGTCACCAAATAAGTAATTTCTTTTCTGCCGGGTATCCCATTATTGATGACTTTAGATTTACCGACCCTCAGCGTGCTATCGTAAGTGACTTCCACTGTGCTCGGAACTTCGACTGTTTCTTTAACCAACTCTTCCGTTTTCACCGATAATAACGGGCGTAAGACGGTCAAATCCAGCTCGTCGCCGATATCAATCAAGTCGTCCTTAATCCAAGGATTATTATTATAAATAACTTCCTTCGAAACGTTGAATTTCATGGCAATACAGGAAACACAATCGCCGCTCTCGACCGAGTATATTGTTTTCTCGATGTCAATTCCCGTTATTCTGTCCATTATTTCATTTGCCGGTTGCACTTGTTCAGGATCTATCTCAACTTTTAAAAGTTCGACATTTTCCACGAATTGTACACCCGTAACCGAACGATTCCCCGGTTCGTTCGGTTTTTGACCAGGCTGATACGAAAGTATCTTCAATTGAGGCTTATCTGCAGACGGAATAAACTTGGATTGAAATTGTTTCAATATCTCATCTGCAACATTCTTGTTTTTTACAATTCCGATTGGATTTCCGTCGATAACTATTTTCGTGCCGAAGGCTTGCACTTTTATTTTTTGAGACAATGAATCTAATACCGTTATATTATGAATAGTCGGATTATATTTCCTTACGGACAGAATCGATATTTGATCATCGTTTGTCAGATATTCGATACCGGGGAATTGTGTTTGAAAGGATTCCTTTTTATTCCTCACCCATTCTTCAATTATCTGGGGATCACCGACATATCCTAAATGATTCCCATTGAACTTTACTTCATAGATATTTTTATACTGAGAAGTTATCCATATTGTCGTGCAACTAATCAAGATAATTGTGAGAATCCCGATTAACCATAACCGTTTGCTTTGAAGAGATTGTAACATGTAACCTCCTGCAGCTCATGGAGCGTTCTTAAAATCAATCGGAAAACATACTACTTATCATAGTATAAAATAAATCAAAGCCATGATCATCTCATTTCATGATTTAGACGCAATTTACGACGATGATTGAAATCATTATGATAATGACGAGTAAAGATAAAACAAGCGGTTTACTTGCAATCACAGGTATTTTTAATGCTGCTTGAGGATCAATCAATTGTTGCAAACGATAGTTAATGGCTTCGTTTGCGAAGTTTACTCCGTATGCTTGTTCAGCACCTTTGGAATCCTTAAACAAGGCCAACAGAACACTTCCTAATAGAAGTTCGTTTCCGGTACGATAGATCACGAATCGATCTGCTAATAGCTCCAGCCAAATCTTATAGTAATGAACCAAGTTTTTGATAGCAGGAAGAAATGCCAAACTCTGCGCAACAATACTGAGGATAAAAATCTGCAACGGATGGCGATATTTACAGTGATACATTTCATGCAGAATGATCGATTCTAGTTCTGGTTGATTAAATTTCGCAACCAAAGCATCAGTAAGTATTATTTGGGGCGACCACCCTCCCACAGCCATCGCCATCGCGATCGGGTGGGAAATAACACGAATTCTCGCTTTCTCATTATCGAATAAAGTATTCAGTTGTTCTTCCAACAAAGGTATTGAATGAAACTTCATAAAATATCGCCATTTGCGATAATACCTGAAACGGTGGACTAGCTGCCGCAATATAACTATACCCGAAAAGAGAATAAATCCGTTCAGGCACACTTCCAAAAGAACATGGTTCGAGAAAACATCTACGACCAACGCCTTCAGAAAATTGAAGAGATTTGTATCGGCGGGTACATCTTGAATTTGATGGAAAAAAACATACCCCATTTGTGCAAACACCCATGAGCCGATAAAGACAATGCAGGCCAGAACGATCTTCGGACGACGCGGCATTTTTGGTGTCATAGCTTTCATGATTGATGTTTCAACTCATTTAATTTTTCTTCAAGTCGTTTGATCAATCCGGGATCGGCTTTGTCCAAATTGTCAATAAGATGGCTGACCATCAGGGACCCAAAATCTTCAACAAGACCTTCAGTGACGAGTTTTGTTTGTTCCAAGATAAATTGCTCTTTTCCCTGCAGTGGGGAGAAATATGTCAGTCGATTTCGACCATTTCCGCTGGAGTCTTTATGCAGATGTCCTTTCTCAACCAGACGAATCATGACAGTCATCACGGCGTTCAGGGAAATTGGGTCTTGTCTATTCAATATTTCGTGAACCTGCTTGATGGTTAGTTTTTCTTTCTCCCAGAGTACTTCCATAATTCTTACTTCCAAAGATCCGAAGAAGCGATGCAAACCTTCCTCGTCCAAATGAATCTTTTTAACTTTCAACGTTTTTCCCTCCAGTCCTTATACACCCATTTTATCATGAATGCCCCGAGGACATAACCAATAACCTTTGTTGTAATCTTTCATGGTCAACTCAGTACGTTTATGAATACTATTCATTGTTGAAGGATTTCTCGTAAGCATGCACCTGATTCTTGGAATCGGTAATATTGATGGAAATGACCCATTCTCCTGGTCTCATAAAGATATTATCTTCGGCTTCATACGTGTATTTGTTGAACCCTTCAAATCCGTATGGATCCGGTCCCCCTGTAGTATATTCCAAGTTTATGGGTACGCTTTTATCATCTTCTTCCTTTTTCTTGACCCGCGCGTCTACATTTACTGGTGCGCCTATATCGGTCGGAAGCCAAACATCCAGCCTGAACCATTGCTCATTGTTGCCTTCCAAATTAATTCGAAAAGTCATATGCGCTTTATCACCCATCACATGCCAATACAAAGCTTCTTTATCATCAGGCGCCGGAGGCGATACCGTTGCTGGACGTGACCACAGCATAACTGTAGCAAATATCACAATAGCAAGCATAATAATACAAGTGACAATTAACCATTTTTTAAATTGTTTTCTCATTCATTTCTGGCTCCTGTTATTCCCGTTTAACAAATAATAAGGTCATTGTAATCAGAATAAATGCAATCAAGGCCAAAAGCGGAATGGTGATGAATCCAAACCAATTGATATATTCTGCATTGCAGGGTACCCCATACGTACATGGCTTTATGGGTGCAAATCCCGGTACTTTTTAATGAAACGATGAGATGCCGACCCCGACGATGGAGAGAGGTAATGCATATATTTTTATGGTTCTTTCGTAGTTGTAAGCGGCGATGCCTAGCAATATGCTCAACGGATACATGAGAATCCTTTGATACCAGCACCACTCGCATGGGATAAATCCACGGACCTCACTGAAGTATAGGCTTCCTAATGTCGCAACCACCGCTACAATCCAGGCAATAGACAGGAGATACGGTTGGATAGATGATCGTACTCGCCCCATCTTTATCCTCCCAACTCCTGATCGATGATGGACTTGATCTTCTCTATATCGAAGGGATCGGTCAGGATAATGCCATTGATCATAATCGTTGGCGTCTTTTGGACATTATACTGTTTGATCAATTCGTTATCCTTTTGAATCTGGGGTGCGCTTTGCTTGCCTGTGATATCGTCCTTCAATTTTTGCAAATCGATTTCCGGAGTGACCGAACCCGCCATTTCCAATATTTTGTCTTCCGTTATCCAAAGCTCATCATGATTCTCGCTAGGTTGTGCACGGAATAAAGACTCGTGAAACGGCCAATAAGCCTCTGCATTTTGCGAAAGCACCGATTCTGCTGCCATTGCCCCTAGTTCCGATTCTTCACCATGAATAATCGTATTCACATAGATCAACTTAAGCTTGCCAGTTTCGATATATTGTTCTTTCAGTTCAGGGTAAATCCGCTCACCCCACGCTTTGCATGCCGGGCATTTGAAATCGCCAAATTCCACCAGTGTGACTTTCGCATTCTCCTGCCCAAAGTAGGGTTGATTGGCGATCGCGGGTTGATCGTCGACACGTTCAAGCTCCTGCGTCTTCTCGTTTGAGACTCGATTGATAAGAAATATCGCCAAGAAAAGAACGATGATGATACTTGTGTAAATGACTAGTGTTTTCCCAGGGTTTTTCTTCGAGGTCACAATAATAGTTTTATTACTCTTATGCTTACGTTTAGATTTGGACATTTCGGTTCCCCTTAATAGCCAGATTGAACTTATTGATCAAGCAATTTACGAATTCGATCATCAATTTGTTTTTCTGTCATCCCACCAATAAAAATATCCATAATCTTCCCGTCTGGTTTTACAAAAAATGTAGTTGGATATTGTTTTAGCTTATATCGTCGTTCGATCGTTCTATTCTGATCAAGGAGAAGCGGAAAAGTTAGATCAAACCTTTTGGCAAAATTATTTACCGTAAACTTGTCCTCGCTTAAATTGATGGCTAAAATCTCTAGCTTTTCTGATTCCCACTTCTCATATTGGCGCTGAAATTCCGGCATTTCAATAACACAAGGCGGACAGAATGTCCCCCAAAAGTTAATCACTAACGCCTGTCCTTCATAGTCGTTCGATCGGTAAACTTGACCGTCTGACCCTTGCAGCGAGAATTCGGGTGGACGCCCGCCAATTTTGGGGATTTCGTCGTCTGAAAGAAAGGTCTGCCCAATTGCAATGCCGCCAAAAATCAACACGCATATGAGGATTCCGTATTGGATAATCCTTCGAGATGTCTTTCGTTTCATTCTTTAAACACTCCCTTAGCAGGCGTTTTCCATAGGCCAAACAATAAGAACACGCACCCTATGAATATAAACGTATCTGCCAGGTTGAAAATGGGATAGTCGATGAAACAGACTTCAATCATATCCACAACTTCTCTTCTTATAATGCGATCTGCAAAATTACCGACCGCCCCTCCCAATACAAGCGAAAGCCCGAATGCCGCCATTTTGTTGCTATGATGTATCTTTCGTAAGTAATAACCCATCGCAATAATTACAATTGCCGTAACTGTGATGAGAAACCATATTTGATTTTGTAGAATGCCAAATGCCGCTCCGCTGTTTCGGTGAGATGTCAAGGAAAGAACACCCGAAAAGATTTCGACAGATTCACCGATCTTCATATTGTGAACAATCGCCAGTTTCAAAAGTTGATCGATGACAACGACAAAAAGCGAAAGAAGTATAAAAACAGGCAATTGTCCACATCCTTCAATTTCAAGAACGATTCAACATCCTGTGGTATTTCTTAACGAAGAACGTATGCTTTTTTCACATCGTCCGTTTGAGGTCCCAACTCTGAACAAAAGTATTCAAAACTTCCCCACTGTTTCTTTTTTTCTTGGTTTCCTTTTTCTTCCCACTAAAATCCTGCCAATCAATAGAACGAGAACGAAGAGGATCAACCCCAATGCAAGATACACTAAGGAGATGCGACCGGGTAATCTCCATCCTGCAATTCAGACATTTACGATTCCATCCTTCTATTGAATTGGGTCTAATATCAGTAGTTCCGACCGGACTGTGCCCGCATTTTTATAAACCTGATGGCTGCTAACCCATTCATGAAGATCAATATCAAGAGCCAAGCGCATGTAACGGCCACCGCCCATGGAGAACGCCTGTTTACGTCCGATTTACTTTCCGTTGCCGCGGCTTGCGATGTGGGAACGCGATCATGAATCGTTTTCTCCTCAGATTGTTGATGTTCGTGGTCAATTCTATTTTGCACATCACTTGCAAATGGAGAAGGTAGAACCTCCACCTGATTTTCTTCCAGCAAGTTGTCGAAATTCGCAAATCCGTAATCCAATAATGATGTCATGTCGGCATATAAAATCTCATCCGAAGTTGCCTTCAAGGTTACGCCGATCAGTTCGACATCGTTTCTTTCAGCGGAAGATACCAAAGTGAAGCCAACTTCACCGGTATAGCCATTTTTTATTCCGTTTGCTCCATCGTAACGCCAAAGCATTTTGTTATGATTGACAAGTTCGGACTGCCACTCTTTCCCTACCCATTGCTTTGTCTTGGTACTTACAATCTGTCTGAACATGCTGTTGTTCATTGCAAAGCGAGCGATTAGTGCCATATCTTTAGCCGTTGTATAATGATCGGAGTCGGGGAGTCCGTGTGGATTTGTAAAGTGGGTTGCTGTAATGCCGATTTTCTCTTTTACAAATATATTCATTCTATCGGCAAATTTTTCTTTGGAGCCGTCCATTTTCTCTGCAATTTTCCGGAATTCACAAGAAGTCCATAGATCAACTTCTCCATCGTCACTTCTTCGCCTTCTGCCAGAAATACCCTCGTCCCCTCTTCATAACGTGCTTCTTTCGAAACAATGGCCGTATTATTGTTTAAGTCGGCGTTTTCAATTGCCACAATTCCAGTAACAATCTTCGTGATACTGGCAGGATACATGCGCTTTTCGGCATTTTTGCCAAACAGAACAGTCCCCGTCTTGGCATCGATCAGAATGGCGGCTTCACTTTGGATTGCAGGTTCTTCTGTATTGGCAAATACAAAATTAGCAAACAAGAGAAACAACAAAAGTGAAACCAATGGCACCATCATCTTTGAAATCGTGGTCATGTGTCATCCTTTCCTGAACAGCTTAATCCGTTTGTTCTTCCTCGATATGTTTTTTATCTGCAGGCTTTAACGTTTTGGGGATTACTATGGCAAAGACAATCAGCATCACGACAATCGCGCCGAAGAATATAGATAACTCGATCATTGAAATCCTCCTTAAGTATATTAGACTACATATATTAGTTTATTATTGCATACAGCAGCGCGTCAATCATTCTCCTAATATTTCAACATTTGTTCATATAATGAGTTCAATTAGTACAAACTCTTCGTATCATGAACATGTTTTATCAGCAATAGGAGGATGAGGTGCACCAAACAAAAACGTCCCCCTTGTAAGAGGGACGCCTAGGTTTATTCATGTTTCAAGTGCTGCAGCGTTAAAATAAATATCTCTTCGATATGAGAATCATCCAATGAGTAGTAAACGGTCTTTCCGGATTTCCGTCTCTTCACGATCCGAAGATTTCGCAAATAACGGAGTTGATGCGAAATGGCCGATTGACCCATGTTGAGCAATACAGACAGATCATGAACGCAAAGTTCATCGTGCAACATTGCACCTATCAGTTTAACCCGCGTCGGGTCGCTTAAGGCTTTAAACAACTCAGCCATTTGTTCGGCGGATTGCTCGTCCACCATCTTTTGTTTGACTTGTATTAAATCAGTAGCAGTACCTGCACAAGATTCATCGCACAGGTCGACAGTCTCTCTTTCCATCGGTATCTCCTTCACTTCAGACGAGGTTACCGACATTATAACAAATGGCAAGTCATTTCGGAAAGGTTACGATCAAGTAATGGCTGTAATGGCTGAAACAAACGCAAAAGTAACAAATAACAATCCGGCAGTAATCGCTGATAACGGACGAAGCTCTTTGGGCGTTCGGATCATCAGATAAATCAAGTTAAGCAAGGCAACTCCACCACAAACGATGGAAATCGGTTCAAAACCAAAGTGAAAACTTTCCGTCCTCTCCGTTAATTCGCCGTGCAACCAAATATACAGCAGAGATGCGGGGGATTCCTTCAAGGTTTCGGACACGTCATGAGGAGCGGCTTGCTGATTCATGAATCCGGTAACGATGTATATCAACAAAATGAATATCCCTTCTGCTTGCGCCCACGGTTTTGGGTTAAAAGATGCTTGTCTGGAAAGTTTCCGCTTAACCCACCAACCGTTAAACACGGCAAAAACAATCAATGGAATCCAAAGCAAGTGCTTGAGAAGCAAAGCTTGCCCGTATGGGAGAACCCAGGAATTAACATACTCAGGCGCAGCCAGCACCGTCAACATAAATCCGGATCCCACGATAACCGTCATTGCCAACATGGCTGTCGGATGAAACCAAGTCAAAAACGATTTCCAGCGCTCAATCGGCAGGTACTGACCTGCCAATAACAGCGTACCTGACCATAAAGATACGGCATACAGATGGAGTGTTTGCGGCACAAATCCTAATGTTCCATAGAAAGACGTTGCATGGCTTGACCATCCTTGAGCTCCCATCATGGCGACGAGCAACAGAAGACAAAGTATCCATGCTTTGCGGTTGGATTCCGGTTTTGCTATCCGTATGATGAAACAAAGACAAAGCACGATCAAAACTGTCCATAAGAAGGCTTTACCTTCGTCAAATCGAAATAATACATTCTGAACGGTTAAACCCAGTCCGAGATCTTCTGCAAAGAACATCACAATTCGCAGTATCGGGAAAATCCCGAACAAACCAATGCCGATAGCCGCTCCAGCAACAATTTTAGATGGGACTTGAAAACCCGGAGCAGTTCGAATCAGAATCAACCAGCCGGCCAATATCGCGTAACATACATACAGGAGCGGTTCCGCCAGCCAATAAAGAGCCATTATCCTTTCTTCCTTCTGACGAGTGCAATTGCAACGAAAGCTACGAGAACAACTGCGGCAAGCCCAAGAAATATCCATGAAGCATTAGAAGATGCTTCAAGCGACGTATCTTCAGAAGAATCAGGTGCCGTCTGGGGCTGAGGCGCTTGGGAAGAAGCGACTGGACTTTGCGATCCAGATGCAACTGCTTCAGATGGTGAGGACGATGCGGACGGCTCTGTTTCCGTTGGGGCAAGACTCGGCGTTTCTGATGGCGATATCTCAATCTTGAATGAATGGGTACCTTTGATGGGATGTCCGTCCCGGCCAATAATTTTCCAATTCACCGTATAGACGCCATTATTCAATGGCTCTTCCATCGTGCCGACCATTTGTGATTTGTTAACCTTAATATTCGAAACCTTATACGCTGTACCTGCGTCGTCAACGACTTCAAATTTGCTCAATGGCTCGATATCCGTGTTGAATTCCATTGTAATTTCCTTGAGTGCTTCCGTTACGATCTGATTGTTTTCCGGATCAGAAGATTTCAAACCCGTATGGGCAAATGCAGCATTGGGTATTAGAAATAACAAAAATAGAATTCCCAACGTACTCCAAACCATCTTTTTCATGCCAACATCACCTTTCGGCAGTTTTGGGTTTATTATAGCTGAATATGTTTTGCAGAAAACAGGGTAAACTTCACGACTTTGTGAACAATATATATGTGATCATGCATTCATACTACAATTCGTGGTATGATTAATCTATATTTGACTACGTGAGGAGTAGGCCATGTATATCTATATCTCCGAATTTCTTCTTTACCTCTGTTTCACCATCACGATTGGATCGACATTCATGAATTTTATACCGAACAACCTTAAACCCACCATTCAGTTATCGCATCATATCGTTTACGTGGCGGCTTTCGGGATTCCGTTGTTTTCGTTTTTCTCCCTATTGTATAACGTCGTCATCATTTCCCGTTTTCAAGAAATGGGGATTTGGCAACTCATGCCTGATGTGTTACGGGATCTGGAATTCGGAAAAGCATGGTTCAGGATTTTGATAATGAGCGGCATCATGCTGATACTGATGTCTTTTCGTGACCCTCAACAGGATAAACGCGTGAATGGCGTTGTTGGTTTGATTTTAGTGGGTATTATCTTTTACCATGGTTGGGCAAGTCATCCCGCAGGATTGTCCGACACGTGGGGATTCGGTGCGCAATCCATTCATGTACTTGCCATATCGATTTGGGCGGGGATTCTGTTGATTGTCGGTTGGTTCGCTAAGGATCAAATGAATTGGACTTCATTTTTAAAATGGTTCACACCCCTATCGATCGGCTGCATTATCGTCCTGACAGTCGGCGGCATCGTAATGATGTATTATATCGTTCCCGATCTATTGAATTCCTGGGCTGTGACTTATGGGCAAGCGTTGCTCATGAAACACCTGTTATACATCCCAATTATTCTGTTCGGATTCGGAAATGGATTTTTGTTGAAGGCTGCAATAGGCAACAACCGATCAATTAATGTTCGAAAGTGGATTCGTATCGAAAGTATATTCATCGTCGCTGTATTCGCTATCACCGGATTTCTGAACATTCAAACTCCGCCGCACCCGCCGGAAGAAGGGAATGCTGCTATCCCTACTTCGCTCATTTTTAACTGGTTTCACGGAGACAAACCCTATCCGCAATTCGTACAATGGCAATGGAGCGTAACCGGTCTCGTCTGCGCAACTCTCTTCTTGTTCATGACATGGAATATGATTCGGACAATGCGACTGCAACGATATGGGATTGCCGTGTACTCTGGTGTGGGAATCGTAGTGTTCGGATATTTATTTTTGATGCTGTCGGTGACTTGACAGGACTTGCGAGACAATTCTTTGAGCATCATACTTCACCCAGCCAAGCAAGGCTGACCCGCGACAAGTCTGCCACAGCAAACCAACAAAGTATAAGCCTTCTACCGGAGAACTTCCGGTTGTGTGCATAATTTTACCATCTGTATTCTTTGCGCCATCAACAGAAATCCATGAATGGTCTCGTGTATATCCGGTTGCCCAAATGACGTTCGATGCGGACATGACTGATCCATCAGCGAAGAAAAACTCTGTGCCGCTCGCTCCCATCGTTCTTGGGTGTATTTGAATCGTTCCTTTCGCAATTTGCTGTTTCAACTCATACCCGTAAATTTGTTCCGGCTGCTTACTCACCATGCGTCCTTGTATTGTATCTAAGTTGGATGTAAGGAAGCCGAGTTTCTCATAATACCAGAAGATGCTTTTTCCCAAAATCGTTAATGGCTTAAAATGAAGGTTGCTGCTCGCCGATATATGTACTTCATGGGAAGCGGCTAATTCGGTTGCGATATGGGCGCCAGAGTTCCCGGCCCCAACCACCAATACAGGTCCCTGTTGCAATTGCAAAGTATTTCGATATGCCGATGAATGAAGCTGAGTGATTTGCACTGAAATCTCTGCTGAAAACGAAGGCACAATCGGATGCTGGAACGGGCCCGACGCGATAACGACTTGATTTGACAAATAAGATTTATCACCGATATTCGTTACGAAATAATTATTTTCTTTTCTCAGTTGTTCTACTCTTACATTCAGTCTTACGGGGATTTGGTGATGAGAAGCATAGTAACTCAAATAATCGGCTACCTCATCCTTGGTCGGAAACCCACTAGGGGATCCTGGAAAATCGAGGCCCGGAAGCGAATCGTATTTTCTTGGTGTAAACAAGCGAAGCGAGTCATATCTTTGCCGCCACGAGTCGCCAATGTTTCGCATGGACTCCAACAACAGAAAGTTTAATCCAGCTTTTTTAAGGTAGTAGCCAGTGACCAGGCCCGCTTGGCCAGCTCCGATGACAATAACATCCAGTTTGTTCTCCATGCGTTTTCTCCTTCAAGTTTGCTCTTAATAAAATAACATATGAATGATTGATCATCAATCCATTGACACAGTGCTAATGGAGATGTAACATACATATGAGCAAGTATTCATATAATGTTTCGCAGGGGATGATATCGATGAAGGAGTACAAGGTAAAGGGCCTTTCATGCGGCAATTGTGCACAGATGCTCGAACACGAAATCCGGCAATTGGAGCATGGAGAATTCGCAACACTTAGCTTTAACAGCGGAAAGTTGATGCTCGACGAACGTGTTGCTTTAGAGAAAGTCAAAGATATTTTAAAATCCGACAGCGCCTATATTGAACAACCAAACGCCGATCATACACATGAGCCCAATGAAGCGCATGATCACGACCACAGTCATGGAAATAAACGGATGATCGGTCTTTTGGCAACGTCAACGGTTATTTACTTGGGGGCCATTTTCATGGACGGCGCGGCGGCGCAATCCACAGTCATCCTACTTTACCTGATTGCCGCTGCGATAAGCGGATATACAACCTTCTGGAAAGGTCTTAAAAACCTGCTCAAGCTGAAATTTAACATCGATACGTTAATGACAATTGCCTTGATTGGGGCCATTGCGATAGGGGAATGGAAGGAAGCTACGCTAGTCGCCATTCTGTTTGGGCTTAATGAGCTTCTGGAAGGAATGGGAATGGAAAAAGCCAGGCGCTCCATGGAAACTCTTCTCAAGGTAGCGCCGAAAGAAGCGACAAAGCTAGAAGACGGCAAAGAGACCATCGTTCCGATTACTTCTTTGCAAGTGGGAGATATGGTTATCGTCAAACCTGGCGAAAAAATTCCTTCTGACGGATTAGTCCTCGCCGGCAAAAGCTCTGTCAATGAAGCGGCGATTACCGGTGAATCTCTTCCCGTGGAGAAAGCGGAAGACGAACCGGTATTCGGCGGCAGCGTCAACAACGAAGGCGTGCTGCGCATCCGGATTGAAAAAGCATACGAGGATTCCTCTTTGGCCAAAATCCTGCATTTGGTGCAGGAAGCTCAGGAGACGAAAACACCGACTGAATTGTTCATTAACAAATTCGCTAAATATTATACGCCGCTCATCATGATCGTTGCAGCACTGGTCATCCTCGTCCCTCCCCTCCTGTTTGGCCAGGATTGGATGACATGGGTGTATCAAGGTCTTGCCGTCCTGATTGTCGGATGCCCTTGCGCGCTGATCCTCTCCTCTCCCATTGCGATCGTGTCCGGAATCACACGCAATGCCCGTAACGGCATATTGATCAAGGGCGGTGTGTTTTTAGAGCAATTAGGAAAGTTGGACACACTCGCATTTGACAAAACCGGGACGTTGACCAAAGGCGAGCCTTACGTCGAGAAAGCGATCGTCTATAATGAAGAGAAATTCTATGTTGTCGCTGGTGCGATCGAAAAATCGTCTACTCATCCGCTGGCCAAAGCAATTATGAAAGCTGAAGTTAACAACTTCGTAGCATTACTCGTATAATCTGTTCCATTTTGTTCTATATCTCCTGCCCGAAATGATATATAATAATCCTCCTACCATCCAATAAGGCTCCCAAAATATAAGACGCCACCATTTTGCGGAATTATCTATTTTTATATCCATTAAGTTCACGATTGAAAGAAAGATGATTGCAAAGTTTGCTAATCCATATGTGAATATAAGAATTCCGCCTACAGAGGCGATATAGAATATCGTCTTTCTAATAAGTAGATTATTTATATTTGTAAACATGGATCCTAATAATAGTCCACCAATGATTTTCAAAAATCCTGTTAGCCAAACGATTAATATAAAATCATCTTTTCTTTCTATGGCCATCTGATAAATTTCTCCACCTAAAGTTTTCGCCCCAATCATTCCTCCACTAGCCCAATAAAAGCTTATGATCGCAAATATAACCGACCATATAATTCCCAAAAATATTGGCCATGAATACCTTGATATTCGCATACATTTCTCCTTAATTCAGCTTGAATTGTCTTTAAAGAAATTTTTTGTTTTTCTTCATCACTACTAGGTTTCCTTTCATGCCTTCATGGTTATAACCGCGGCCTGTGACCATTTGTAACGGTAGCACCGGTCCTCGATCAAAATATTGGCTAAAGTATCGGTCAATCGATATTTCAGTCACAGGAACAAAATGTCCTTCTTCTTTCTCGTCACGACAGCCTCTTAGCAGCATCATCCCACTTGGCTTGAGAGTCCGGGCAATTTCATTGACATATTGATCCCGGTTTTCTTCAACGATCGAATGAAAGCAGCCACGATCATTGACAAAGTCTACGAAATTACTCTCCACTGGTAAGTTCAAGATATCCCCTTGGCGCCAGTCAACTTCCACTCCAATCTCCTTTGCCCGTTCGGCAGCGATTCTAAGAGCCTCGGCGCTTATATCCACCCCAATTACATACCAACCTTGCTGGGCAAGAAATATGGCTTCCCGACCAGCCCCGCATCCAACATCCATAGCTACCTTCTTTTTCGAGAAAGTCATAGTAGCAAGAAAAGCGACCAGCTCCTGCGACGGATATGAAAGATCCCAGTTTATAAAGTTTCCATTTAAATAATGTTCATCCCAGTTCTTCATGTGTCAGCCTCACTTTAATATTTATTCTCAACCAATAACTCTTTTTTATGAAGAGTTCCTTACGGCAGAATTATGCCTAAACTAGGCTTATTTTACCATAAATATGCTGTATGAGGTAGGTTAATTTAAATGTTTGACTTTTCTCATTCAAAGAAATAACCCCAACCCAAAACGATCGGCGTAGCATAACCTGATGAGAACTGGCTATGAAAGGAGCCGATTCTCAATTGACAATGAACTCCGACATCATCATCGACGTCGTCATTCCGGTCATCAACAAAGATTTAGGCACGCTTCCCTATGTAATCGATAGCGTCAGAAAATACGTGCGGCATCCCATCAACCGGATTTTCGTCGTGGCGCCGACCAGCCGCAAGATCGAATCCGTCTGCCATCGGCAAGCTGTCCAGACACTACCGTTCACTGTTTTTTCACAAAAGAAAGGGTTACTTAGCCAAGAGGGGTAGTTATCATGTCTGATAGCCCACGCTAACAAAACGACGGACAAAGCCCAAACCATTCTGATCGAAACAAGTGCAGGGCCTTATACTTTCAGCCTGTATCCCCCCCCAAATCGTTTCGATATACTGCGGATTGGCAGGACCCGGTCAATTTTCTCGCGGAGTCAGCTAATATGCACAGTGACTGTAGCGTTATCGCCAAGCGAGTCTATTCAGATCTTCATCAACAGTTCGCCTTTACTGAATACGACTATTGACAGAGGCCGCGGGGGGCCTCTGTCTTCAAGAGCGGCAAAGCCTTATATCTGGATAAGCTTGCCTTCTGCTTCCTGTATCATCTCTTCCGAGCGATTTTCTTGGCCCGACAAGATGTCGCCATCAGAGGCGACGGCGGTCTGCGCTTGGCGTTCCTTCTAATCATTCCGGAATGCGGAGGAACGGGAAGCGTCGATCCATAACGAACTCGGAAACCGTCCCTTTCGCTGTCAGGCACAGAAGGCGTGGATACTTGTTTTCCCCCTTGAACCATATATCCGCCGTTCGTGGATACGAGTCGTGGATTTTTCCCGTTTATTCTGGCATGATTAATTACTGCGCTGCTGTAATTGGCTAGCTTGGCGATTTGTCCATTCACGCTTGGGGCCTCCATGATCCACTCTGCAGAGGATTGGGGTCCGTCGTAAGCCTGTTTAGTCGTGTAAGTCCAATTCCGCGTGCGGTTGGTCAAGCTGATCCTCCAAAGACCGGTAGCGATTCGAGAGATCGCGCCCTTCATTCGGTCACCAGGCGCGACCGGATAGGGAATCTTCGTTTCCGCATCGGGCAGAATTTCCCACCACGCGTAATATTGGGCTTGACCGTCAACATAGTCCTGCTCCGTTCCTGTCTGGATCAAGGACGAATTATCGAAGCCGTCGATGCCGATCCATACTGAGGAATACGTGGAAGATTTGCTAGAACTTACGCGTGGCACAGTCCATACGCCGGATATGCTGGTGATGGAACCGGACGGCTTCGTGATCGCGTAACCGGACCAGTTTTTCGATGACCACCCGAATGCGGATGAGGCAATCTTTGTTGAGATGGTCTCCTTGATGCACGGCTTGCTTCTACGTTTTCTTCTTGGCACTTGGTCTCCTCTCCCCTCTTTCAGTTCCTGGACAGCTTGCACCCTTAATGTATGTAAGAATACGGGGACACGTATGGACAAGAACGACTGGACATGCGTGTGTTTATTCTGCATAGCAAAAATAGCCACTCTCTGGAAGGTGGCCAGGTGCCGGAAATCGTTCTTAGCTGCAGTACTGTTCAAATAAGTCCGATTAATGTTCCCCCAATTGCACCCGCAATAACAACAATCCAGGGTGGCAACTTCCAGAAGATAAGCATCAAAAACAGAATGGAAGCCAACGCGAAATCTGCTGGAGCCAAAATAGCCGTTGTCCATAACGGGTTATACAAGGCAGCGAGCAAGATGCCGACAACAGCTGCATTGATCCCGATCAGTGCCCCCTGTACTTTTGGACTTTGCCGCAAGGAATTCCAGAAAGGCAGCGTGCCTACGATCAAAAGAAATGCAGGCAGGAAAATAGCTGCTGTGGCGATCAGAGCTCCCTTTACTCCGCTGATCATCGCGCCTATATAAGCGGCAAAGGTAAATAACGGCCCCGGCACTGCTTGCGCGGCACCGTACCCGGCCAGAAAATCCGCCTTGCTAATCCATCCCGTCGGTACGACTTCCCGTTCGAGCAGCGGAAGAACGACGTGACCACCACCAAAAACAAGCGAACCTGCCCTATAAAAGCTGTCGAATAAGGACAACCAACCAGCAACACCAAATTGTCTGAGCAAAGGCAATGCAATCAAAAGACCAAAGAAAAGCGACAAACAAAGGATGGCAACGGTGCGATTGATCGGAACGGTCAGATTCGGCGCTTCCGGAATAGCCGTTTTTCTGTAAAATATAACGCCGGCTATCCCGGCGAGAGCAATAATCATGACCTGGCTAAAAGCAGTCTGCCACATGAGAGTAGCGGACGCTGCAACGATTGCGATTGTCGCCCTGTTTCGGTCAGGAGTCAGTTTTTGTCCCATGCCGAGAATGGCTTGAGCGACAATGGCTACAGCGACGATCTTAAGACCATGAATCCACCCCGTACTGCCAATATCAAACCCCTGCAGAAGAAAGGCGAACAGAACCAGCGCAATGACCGATGGAAGCGTAAAGCCAAGCCATGCAATCAGCCCTCCGAGCAAGCCGCCGCGAATGGCGCCGATTCCAATCCCAACCTGACTGCTGGCGGGCCCCGGTAGAAACTGACAAAGCGCAACCAGGTCCGCATAACTTCGTTCGTCCATCCATTTGCGGCGACGAATGTATTCATTATGGAAATAACCGAGATGAGCGATCGGCCCTCCGAATGATGTGAGACCGAGTTTCGCGGATACAGCCAGAATTTCCAACAACATGCGTGCTTTCCTGTCCCGAATCATCATTCTGCTCTCCTCGCAGCAAGTAAAGATCTCCAATTTATAAAGATTGAATGGATCAATTTTACTGTAACATAAAAATAGTCTAATAATGATTTGGAAAACAGATTTTGCTCGACATCGCTGATTCGGCTATACATGAAGTGCAAAGTTCTCGATAAGCATCCAAACGCCTATAAGCCCCAGCACGACGCCCGATGCTTTTTCGGCCCATTCTCCTACGTACGGCTTGAGTTTGGCGCCGAAAGTAACGCCGATCATGGATAATGTGAACGATTGGATAGCGATCAGTACGATCGTGAGCACGATCGGCGCTTGCATTAATCCGGCAGTGAAACCTACCGCGAGCTCGTCCAGACTGATGCCGATCGCTACCGCTAATAACGGCCACCCGGCGAGCGGTCTGCCCAGCGCCGTATGATCGTCCTCATCCCTGTCGAAAAAAAGAAAATAGATCGACACTCCGATCAATAACAGAGCACCGATCGCGGATATCGCTCCGTTGAAATAATGGCCGAGCGCCCCTCCGATGATCATGCCGACAATCGGCATAAGGGATTCGGTTATTGCGAACACAATCGCGATATTGATCTTGTTCTTCTGCTCATTTCTTAGTCCTAATGAAGCGGAGACGACTAACGCATCGAAACCGAGCGATAGGGTTAGAATCCAAGCGATTAACGTTTCCATGACCATGCTCCTCTACTGTCCTGATAACCAATATATACGATTGGATATCTCCGTAGTACAAGCGTGGTATAGGATCGCCGAATTCGTGAGACCCTACCCGAAGGATATAAATTATAAGTCAAAGGCAGGTAGGTTCATGAAAAGCACAATGTTACGCGGATTATGGGTCGCAGTCGTATCTCTGATGTTTGCGGTTCCGGCTTATGCTCATTCAGGAACGACAAACGGAGGAAACGGCGGGCTTGGCAATGGTATGGGAGCCAGAATGCACGTCCAGTCGAACGAAGGTCCGACAAGAACGAACGCAACGACAAATCACGATGTCAGCGTATATGGAACAGGAACGGGCAGTCAGTTCCTGAACGTAAACGCGAATACTTCCGGCACAGTCGACGGTAATCCGGGGTATCGTACGCAATCGAACACGAACAGAGGATATCGCGCGCTGGAGACGACTCCCTCCAGAGGCATGGGATGGGGGTGGCTCGGGTTGCTTGGATTGGTCGGGATTTTTGGGATTTGGAGCCGCAATCCGCGACGCGGCGATCGCTAAGCTGAGACCCTACGAATAGCGATGCAGGTTACCTTCCGGAAAGCGGACGGGTCCTGCATCGTTATTTTTGCTTCTTGGACATCCTTATGCTGACATACAATCAATCAGATATGTGTCGCGATTTATGGAGGGAGGTGTGGCCATGTGGGTGAAACCTGCTTTCAAGATCATTGAGATTTGCGCGGAAGTGACGGCCTATGCCTATCGCAAATGACCATGCATGTAGGGATATCCGACCTCTCTTCTATTCCGTGTATGCCGGAGAAATCCGGCATCTCTTTTCATAAGGGGGTACGCGATGATTATTAAATTGTTAGGGTCCGCTGCGGGAGGAGGGTATCCGCAATGGAATTGCGCCTGCCCCAATTGCACACGCGCGAGAACCGGCGACCCGTCCGCGCGCGTTCGAAGGAATGATTCGCTGGCGATAAGTCCGGACGGCAGTCGGTGGGCTCTGCTGAACGCAAGCCCGGATGTCTGCCTTCAGACGGAAGAGAACGTCTGCCTCCATCCGGGTCCTCTTCCCTTGCGCGGCTCCCCCATTCAAGTCGTCTTGCTGACCGATGCGGAATTGGATCATACGACAGGACTTCTTCAGCTCCGACAAGGTTCATCCATCGACATTTATGCAACAGCCCCAGTACTCGGCGCGCTTGCGGACGGCTTTCCAGTCAGACGGATCGTAGAACCGTACGCAAACTTTAAGTGGCACGAGATGAGGCCAGAGGAATCTTATCCACTATTTGGGGGACAATTGTCAATATGTCCGTTTTATTTGGGCGATAAGCCGCCACGGTATGTCGGCGCGATCCTGTACCGGGAAACAGCTCGGCAGCAGGAATCTTGGAGCGTCGGCTATCGCATAACGGACCGGAGCACTGGCGGAATCGCGGTCTACGCGCCTGGGATCCAGACATGGTCGCAAACGCTGGAGCGGCACCTGGTTGGTGCGGATTGCATTTTCCTGGACGGAACCTTCTGGGCCCACGACGAATTGCGCAGGCTTGGTGCATCGGAATTGTACGCTTCCGATATGGGACATCTTCCAGTTGCCGGACCCGGCGGAAGCGCTGAACGGATCGCGGATTTACCGGCCCGGCGTAAAGTGTATGTTCACATCAATAACACGAATCCAATGCTGCTTGAGGATTCGCCGGAACGGCGAATGTTGACCGACTCGGGCATCGAAATCGGATTTGACGGGATGGAGATGGAGATTTAAATGTTGAAATCGAATTTGCTCTCGAACGAACAATTCACGTCGTGCTTGCGCCAGGTAGGTGAAGAGCGCTATCACGACAAGCACCCCTATCATATCAAGATGCATGAGGGCAAGCTTTCCCCTACTCAGCTGCGGGCATGGATCGCGAACCGTTTCTATTATCAGAAGAATATCCCGGTCAAAGACGCGCTTATCCTGTCCAAGCTTCCCTCCCGAGAAGATCGCCGAGAATGGATTCAGCGAATCATCGATCATGACGGCCGGGAAGGCAACGATGGCGGCATTGAAGCATGGATTCGGCTGGGCGAAGCGGCGGGCATTCCAAGAAATGAAATGGTGGATGAACGGCACGTGCTGCCGGCCGTCCGGTTCGCCGTCGACGCTTACGTGAATTTCTGCCGGCTGGAGCCCTGGCACATCGCCGTCGCCTCCTCCTTGACGGAGCTGTTCGCACCTACGCTCGTCTCCAAGCGGATCGGCGTATTCGAGCAATTGTACCCATGGATTCGCCCGGAAGGTCTCGCCTACTTCCAAGCCCGGCTGACGCAAGCTCCACGCGATGCGGATCACGGATTGAGCCTCGTCTTGCGCGAATGCAGGGATCGCAGAGACCAGGAGCAGGCGATTAGTGCTTTGCGGTTCAAGTGCAATGTTCTCTGGGCGCTGCTGGATGCTTTAACATTGGCTTACCCAGACGAACCCGGCGGAGAAAGCGGCATATGAACGCCGTGGCGTTGTCAGATCGGCCGAGGCTGCGCAGTCCGGGACGGATGAAGTACGACAAAGCCCGGCAGTCGGATTTGTTGCTTCTGCCGGAGCGGGTCGTCGAGTTGAACGAGGCGGCGGGCGTGATTCTCCGGCTTTGCGACGGTCAGCGAACGATCGCGCAGATGATTGAGGAACTCGAGGCGACCTACGTTCAGACCGGATTGGGGGACGATATCGTCGATTTTATCTCTTCTGCTGCGGAGAGGGGGTGGCTCGAGCTATGCCAATAGATTTGCCTTATGCTTTAACCGCGGAAGTCACGCATCGTTGTCCGCTTCACTGCCCCTACTGTTCGAATCCGATCGAGCTTCAACAAAGAGAGAATGAACTAACGACGACTGAATGGCTGAGCGTGTTGGAGCAAGCCGCTGATCTCGGGGTTGCGCAGGTCCATTTCACGGGCGGAGAACCGTTGCTGCGCCCGGATTTGGAGCTACTCGTCCGCCACGCCAGGGAAGCGGAGCTCTATGTTAATCTCATCACAAGCGGCGTAGGATTGACGGAACAACGCATTCGGCAACTCGCGGAAGCCGGGATCGACAGCGTTCAGTTGAGCGTACAGGCCTCATCCGCGAAGCTGGCCGATTCGATCGCCGGTTTCCGATCGCATGAACTCAAGCGTCAAGCTGCGCAGCTGATCCGCGCGAGCGGACTTCCTCTGCATATGAACGTTGTACTTCACCGGGCCAATCTTCACCAGATCGAAGAAATCATCGAGCTATGCGTGGAATGGGGAGCACAACGACTGGAGCTAGCTAATGCCCAGTATTACGGATGGGCTCTGCGTAACGTTCAGCAATTGCTGCCGCGAAGGGAGCAACTTCAAGAAGCAGAAGCCGGCTATGTTCGGGCACGCGAACGCTACCGGAATCAAATCGAACTTCTATGGATCTTGCCTGATTATTATGAAGAATTTCCGAAGCCCTGCATGGGCGGCTGGGGCAAGCTTTCGCTTACGGTAGCGCCCGATGGGCGAGTATTGCCCTGCACGACTTCATCCGAAATTAAGAGCTTGTCGTTCGAGAACGTGAAGGAACGCGAGCTTGCCTGGATATGGAATCATTCTCCCTCCTTTAACGCTTTTCGAGGCTGCGATTGGATGCCGGAGCCCTGCAAAAGCTGCGATCGCCGCGAGCTGGATTATGGCGGATGCCGCTGTCAGGCTTTCCTGTTGACCGGCGACGCACGGACAGCGGATCCCGTTTGCAAGTGGTCCCCCCATCGAGACGCGGTCACGAATCGGATTCACTCGATCGAGAATCTCGATGAACATGAGCCAGTCTATTCCTTCCGCGGCATGTAATCGGATGATTAGTCGTTGGATCAGGGAACTGCAGCGAGCAATGTCGGATCCTGATTGCCCGGTTGTACAAAACCGACAGGCAGCTCGTCCCCGGCCTTCAGTATCTCCCCCTGTTCGACGAATTTCGTGAGCAGGGTTTCGAAAAAATGCGGACGTTTCTCCCATATGTCCTTCGACACCGTCACAACGAACCGGCCATGACGATCAGGTATCGTCACGAAATAGGGGGTTTCAGGCGGTACGTCGAGTCCGGCCAACAGCCCTGTATACGTCGCTCCCTTCACGGTTGTGCAAACCAGATTGGAAGGATTGTCATCGATCTCCGAGCCAGCTCCAGGCAGACGGATCCGAATGTCTACGCTCGTATTCCGGGGAATCATTAATACTTTGCCTTCCGGCAACTCGTATCGGCGCGTGCCGACGATCACCGTAAGGTTCGTCTCCTCTTCCTCCGGCCAGTAATACATCTCGTATCTCCCGTTCCCATCTGTCGGGGTCGACTTGGCGAAGCTTTCCCCCCTTTCCCGGTCAATCCAAACGATCGCGTCCTTCACCGGGCCTTCGTCAGCATCCAACACTTGGCCCGAGATCCGATACTTGTTTACTCGAAAAAAGGAAATCCTGTCGCCCTTCCCCATCATGAACTGAGCATGAACCTTGACTTGGCTCGCGTCCGTATCGGAAGGCACAACTTTTGTCACCTCGATCGGATGGTAGACACGGATCGTGGAGGCGGCCGTTAGAATGGAATCCGCTTCCTCGTTCTCTAACGGCTTGCCCAACATTTTGGCATCATGGACCGACACTACGCGAACGGGCTTACTGACGATTAAACTACGGTCGATGAGCAACTCGAAAGTGCCATCTTCCCGGGTCTGGATGCTTCTTCCTTGCGTACCCGCTTGCAGGAGGGCATTTGCAACCGGCTGTTCGCCGAAAGTCAGCCTGCCCTTAATGGCAGTCAAGTGAGAACCGTCGCTCTGCCACGATCTTGTGGTAAAGGATGTCTGTTCAAGCTCAATTCGGCCCCCGGGGCCTTCCGTCTGCGCGTTCGCGTCCGAACGGAAGGCCATCCATAACGTCATTGTGGAAGCCAAGAGTACGATTAGCAGCGTCTTGGTTACTGTTTTCACTGTGCAGAATGCCCTCCGCCCGTCTCGGCTGTGCCTCCCTGGCCTTGTGTCTTGTCGCCTCCCAGACCGAACACGTGCACTTTCGGCTTCGATCCGCCCGTGGTGATGACGATGTACTCCTTGCCGTCAACTGTGAAGATCGACGGAGCGGCCTGCACGTTATCCCCGGATGTCTGGAAAGTCCAGATCACCTTTCCCGCCTTGATATCGAGTGCATTGATCTTGCCGTCCAGCTCGCCGAAGAACGCCAGACCCGAATCCGTACTCGTCAAGCCGCCGCGCTGCGCATCCGCCGTCTTGATCTGGTAAGCTTGCTTGCCGGTATCCACATTGATCGCGGTGATCGTACCGTATCCCGTGACACCGGGTACCTCTTCCATGATCGTGCCGAAAGCCGCAGCTCCGGGAAAATCCGGGGTGCTCGCTTCCGCTTCGGTCTTTGCCGATTTGAAGAGACTGGGCGACTCGATGCCCGGAATCAAGACGTAATTCGTCGCGGGATCGTAGGCTTCTGGTGCATAATTTTCCCCGCCAAGCACTCCCGGGTAGCTGACCGTGCCTTCGGGCGTGGGGTCCTTGCGATCAATCTTGGCAAAAGGAATCCCATCCCACACAACATCCCCCGTAGCGGCATCCCAAGCGTACCATAATCCGTTCTTTCCGCCTTGCACGACCAGTTTCTTCTTCTGTCCCTTTACTGTGGCGTTAATAATCATGGGGGAAGCTGCCGCGTCATAATCCCACAAATCGTGGCTGACTTCCTGCTTGGCCCAGACAAGCTTGCCGGTTAACGCATTGACTGCCACGACCGAGTCGGTGTTCGGGTTCGCTCCCGGGCGATTGGCGCCGTAGAAATCCGGAGCCGGATTGCCTGTCGCAAAGTACATGAGGTCGGTCTCTTCGTCGATCGCAACGGGATTCCACACTACTCCGCCCCCTTGGAACTGGCTGTTCGCCAGCCAATCCTGGCCTTTAGGCGGTACGGTCCAGAATGGAGAATCCCAAGCCGGCGTCAAATCGCTTGCCTTGAACGCCGCGACGAAGCCCCGGACGCCGTTATCGCCGCCGCTGCTGCCGATATAGACGTTGCCCTTGTAATATTGGGGAGCGGTCGTCTCATAATAGCCGTTCTCGAGCGTAACTCCATCGATGTAGTCGGCGATCTTGATCATTTTCACAAGCTTGCCGGTTTTCTGATCCAGTGAGATCAGCGAATTGTCGACTGCGAGCATAAACACTTTACCCTCGCCTACCGCTACGCCGCGATTCGCGATAATCCCCGCTTTCGAGAAACCGGCTGCTTGTTCGGCCGACGGTTTCCAATGCCAAATGGTATTCCCGGTCACGGCGTCAAACGCAAACACCTGGTTCCCTGCCGTCGTTAAGTAGATCACCCCATCAATGACAACAGGATACGACTGATTTCCATTTTTGACATCTGCGTCGAGTGTCTTCAAATCCGCGGACCAGATGACGCCAAGATCTTTGACGTTATCGGCAGAGATCTCCTTGAAGGGAACGTGACGGTTATTGGCCAGCGTAAAGCCGTAGGAGCCCCAATTTTCAAAGGACGTGCCGGTTACGCCGGATGCGGACGGTGGTGAAGAGGTGGTTTGTCCCGGCGTTGGCGAAGGTGAAACATTGTTGTTGTTGTTTCCGCTGCAAGCGCTAAGCGCCAACATCAAAGCAAATGCCACTCCGATTTTTGAATACGTTTTTTTCACGATTTTAACCTCCAAAATGGACGAGTGTACGGCTTCTTCATTCATGGAAAGCATGGAAAGATCCAGCATCAAGCAATCTTCTTGATAGTGGTATTTCCTAAAATGCGCAAGTTATGTAAATGGACGCTGAACGTCAAAAAAAGCCCTTCCGACTTCCGATGGGAAGCGAAAGGACTTTTGAGTTTGTTATTGGGGGCTCGCCGCTCCCTTTTTAAGATCGAACTTCGTAGTTCGCTGGATTCTTGGCATCGAGGGCGCCGACCGTCTCCTTGTCATTCTGATTGTCGTATAGCTTTCCGAGTTTCCAGCCGATCCCGATATTCACCACCGCCATCGCTCCGAACAAAACAACGTCTCCCCAAGGCTCCGGAAGCAAAAGATCGGCCAGAAGCCAACCGCCGGTCATGGTGAGTCCCATCAAAGCGCCTTTCACGGACGATTTCAAAGGTACTCTAGCCATCCGCACACTCTCCTCTTTGCAAGCTCCCTACACCGATTGTATGTCGCAGACAAGAGCGATTATGCAACGAAATGCCTATTCGCCAAGGATTAATTTAGCGAGCAACGGACATAATAGCAATGATTAACTCAAGGAGGCACATACTGCATGAAACTAAAATCCGTCAAACTATGTATCGTTCTTGCGATCTTCACCCTAATCGCACTTAACGCATGCGGTAAAGCAAACAATAATATCTCGAATTCGCAAGCTCCTTCGACGCCTTCCTCTTCTCAGGGAGCAGCGGTCGGCGGAACTACATTGGAAATTACGGAGAATGCCGTAAACTGGGCGTTCAGTCAACCCGAGATCAAAGCCAACGTTGGCGACACACTTAAGCTCACCTTGAATAATGAAAAAGGAGTTCATGGGTTGAAGATTGAGGATCTAGGCGTAAACATTAAGAATGGCGAGACCGCAGTGATCAAATTGGACAAAGCCGGAACGTACGAGTTTTATTGCAGTATTCAATGCGGACAAGGCCACGACAATATGGTGGGTCAGATTATCGTCGAATAATGGAATGCTGTTTCAACCTCTACTTAAAGAACTCCGGATAAAATCCTTTGGCCAGCGCTTCCACCGTGTAGGCCATACGATTGCCAGGCAATACGCTTTCCAAGGAAATCGTTACGAAATGTTCGTTCTGCACACTCTCTAACCGGGAGAGCGCAGGATCGCTTTTAATCGCCGATATTTTGTGTTCCAGGGAAGGAACATCATAGTCATGAATAAGAATGACATCCGGCTGGCGCTTTAATACCTCTTCATAACTAACCGTTGTCCATTGTTGATCCACAATATCGTCGAAAATATTTTTGCCGCCGGCAAACTCGATCAATAAAGTTTCAAAATTCGATTTGCCCGCCGTGAAGACGCCATCTCCGCCGCTGTCATAAACTAATACTTTGACCGCTTCTTGATCCTTGATCTTGTCTTGGACTGCGGCAATTCGCGCTTCCTGATTGGCGATATATTGCTCGGCAGTCTCTTCGATCTCGAAGATCTGGCCGATATCCCGGATTTCTTGGTAAATTTCCTCCAATGTAGATGCGGCATTCTTATAGGAAGTAATCCCCATACTGGCTAATTCATTCTCATCCAGCCCTTCGCCGCCGAACTCCCAGTCGATTCCGTAAATGAAATCAGCTCCGCTTGTTACGACAGCCTCTCTGGTCGCGGATCCATAGGTCAGCTCGGGAATCCGCGCATATTCTTCTTCATATTCAGGTAATGCGCCTCTACTGTGATTGTCCAAGCTGTTTCCGATGATATAATCGGTTAAACCTAATGCAACGAATAATTCCGTCGTATTGGGCCCCAATGTCAGTACTTTGGTTGGTTTGGCCGTGACGGTAACTTCCCTTCCATAATTATTGAAGGTGAGTGTCGTATACCCGGTAGTTTCCGACGATTGTGATTGACTCCCTCCTATTGCCTTATTGGAATCAGAGGATGCTCCGCAGCCAGCCAGCACGCTCCCCAGTATGATCAAGCTCCCTAACACTCCGGTAAATCGTTTCTTCACTTGACACCTCTCCTTTTACAAATGCAGATTCTCTGGCAAATAGGTAATGGCAACCTTCCGGGTAACGGGATGAATCGTAACATCGGCTCTCACGCCATAGACGTTTCGAATCGTCTCCGATGTCAGCACCTCTTCCGGCGCTCCCGTTTTATACAAACGCCCTGCTTTAAGCACATAGAGCCGATTGCAATATAAAGCTGCCATATTCAGATCATGGATGGCGGACAGAACCGTCACTCCCAGGCTTTTGATCAAATCGAAAATTTGCAGCTGGTAGTAGATATCCAAATGATTGGTTGGCTCGTCCATGAGGAGCAAGTCGGTTTGCTGAGCCAGAACTCTTGCGAGCAGTGCGCGTTGCTTTTCTCCGCCGGATAAATTTCTGTAGTTCCGATTCGCCTTGTCTTGCATCCCTACATGGGCTAAAGACTCATGAACAATGTTTTTGTCTGACTGCGTATCTCCATCGAATAACTTTTTGTGAGGACTGCGTCCCATCGCCACGATATCTTCCACGTTAAAGTCGAACGGAACGGTATTTTCCTGACCGATCACGCCAACTTTTGCAGCACTTTTCTTGACATTCATCTTCAGCAGATCTTCGCCGTCCAACATCAACACACCGGAATCCGGCTTAAGCGCGCGATACAAATTTTTGAGTACGGTTGATTTGCCGCTGCCGTTAGGGCCGATAATACCGACTAGTTCACCGCTGCAGACGTGAAGGCTGACGTCTTCGATAATTTTGCGTTCGGTATAGGAGAAGCTTAAATCTTTGATTTGAAGTTTCATAAGCATCTCCTCTTTCATTCACGGGATCTTCTCTTCAAAAGCCAAATAAAGAATGGCCCGCCGATCAGCGAAGTTAACAAACCGAGCGGCA
Source organism: Bacillota bacterium (assembly GCA_023391635.1). Taxonomy (GTDB): domain Bacteria; phylum Bacillota; class Bacilli; order Paenibacillales; family Paenibacillaceae; genus Cohnella. The sequence goes on from JAEWAQ010000042.1 coordinate 98,325, forward strand.
ATTCTTGAGGGGCGATAACCATGCGCGCGGCCACGTCTGTCCAAACAACAAGAATTCCGCCAAGCAGCGCACTGACAATAAGAACGCGCTTGTGATCGGATCCGACGAGCAAACGGGACAAATGCGGTATCATCAAACCGACGAAACCGATAGAACCGCTGACGGAAATCGTAACCCCTGCCAAAAGAGAAGTGATAATGACGAGCAGCTTCTGCAATCGACCAACATTAAAGCCTAAAGTGCCAGCCGTCTCATCGCCCAATAACAGCCCGTTCAATGCTCGGTAGAGAATCATAAGGATGCCCATACCTATCACAATGACGACCAACGGGAGCGTGAGATATCCCCACTTGGCTCCAGCCAAGCTGCCGGACATCCAGAATGCGGCATTATGGAGCCCTAATGCATTGGGTGCGCTAAGCGTAATCATATTGGTAATGGCATCCATAATCATGGCGATGACTACGCCCGATAACAGGAGCTGCGTAATGTTGATCCTGCCCCGTACTCTTGAAATGGCATAGACAATCACGATCGTCACACCTGCTCCAAGAAATGCGCTGATCGAGAGCGTATATTTGCCCAGAAAAGCAAAGACACCGAATAACATGCCCAATGTAGCTGTAGCTGCTGCACCGGACGAGACTCCGAGAATAAAAGGATCGGCTAACGCATTGCGCACCAATGCCTGCATCGTTACACCGGTCACCGCAAGCGAGGCTCCGACAATCATGCCCAGCAATACTCTCGGCATTCGCAAGGTCCACACGATGTTCTCGTCGAGTCGCTCCCAGTCCTTATCGATATAGTCGGAGATTACCGGAATCTTGCTCAGAACGATTTTCATGACGGTAAGCGTATGTACGGATACCGGTCCGATTCCGATTGCGAAAATAACGGACAAGAAACTGACAATAAGGAGCAGCGCAATCAGTACTTTCATGTTCGGTTCATCTTGATTAAAGATGGCTCGGATGTTCATTTTTCATTTGTTTCCTTCCAATTGGCTCACTAAGCTAGTCTTGAAAGTAACGATCAAATTTCTCTCTGAGCGCAGGAATTTCTTCATTAATTTTGCCGAGATGAGATTCCAGCAACTGAACGACGCCGCGATCGTCTCTACTTCGCAGACAAGCGAAAATCTCTTCATGCTCTCTGACTAACCCTTTTGTCAGTACCAGTTCTTTCATTGCCAAGAAGCGGAATCGATTCAGATGTCCTCGCATTTGGTGGACGACTTCAAGCAACGTCTGATTCCCGGCCAAAAGCATAATTTGCTTATGAAACCATTCATCGAGTCGCAGAAATTGGGCTGTGTTCTGAAGCTCGGCAGCCTCCTTCTGCTCTTCCAATAGCTTCTCAAGCTGTTTTTCTACTATTATATATTCCTTAGACGTTCCCCATTGTTTGGCAGCCAACCGGAAGGCTGTTCTCTCAAGACTTAGTCGAACCATACTGCTCTCCAATACTTTTGAAACCGATATATTGGCGATTTTCTTTGTGCGTTGAGGCAGAACTTCGATGAGCCGTTCGGTAATGAGCAGATGGAAGGCATCGCGTACGGGAGTACGGCTTATGCCAAGCGTTGCAGCCAGCTCGTTTTCCTGCACGATTTGTCCTGGCGTCAATTCCAGAGATATAATGGACTCCCTCATATGCTCATACGCTTGTTCACTCAAATTGCGTGCAGGAGTAATGGACATCTTTATAGGCATTTCATGTTCAACTCCTTAGTGATGCGATGGTTTATACATGAAGTATACGTGCATACATGTATACACGTCAATGGACAGAGGATTACAATCACATTGTGGGCACTGCAAATGTCCCTTTGCAGCCACTCTCCGAACTATTGAGTATTGTTCAACAAACGGTTAACCAACTGCGTTCGGTTCCTGATGCCCAGCTTCCGGTATATCGCGGATAGATGCTTCTTGATCGTAATTTCCGAGACATACAAGCTTGCCGCGATCTCTTGATTCATCAGGCCTTGTACAAGCAGCTTCGCCACTTCGTTCTCTCGGGCGGACAGCATCGGCAAGTCGCTTGTCCGTCCCTCGGAATGCTCCAGCAAGCCGAAGGACTCTACCATTTTGTTCAAATAACGCTGCAGCTTGGCGCCTCTCGTGTCCAGCACGTAATACGGCGTAGGCGTATTGACATCATAATCATAATGTACAATATCCCCCGTCTTCTCGCATCCCAAGCTGAGGTGAAAATCGTTCAAGAAAGGGAGATCCGGAGGAGACGCTACGACATAATCAGAGGAAATCAGCAGCGAAATGAACGTCAGCCCCGCGGTCGTACGGATGGCGAGGTCCCCGAAATCGGCGACGTCGATCGTTTTGACAAAATAACCGGCAATGTGCCCTTCCGCCTCCCGAAGCTCCTTCAGCTCGCATTCCGGCAGGCTCTGAAAATAGACGGAGGACAGCGGATGAGTGCGCAAGTAGTCCAGCGTTCCCGCATGAATCGGAATGATTGCCGTCAGACCGCATATGCTTCCCTGCTGATCCCTCATCAGTTTTACAATGCCGGGTTCGAGCTCGTGCAGCTCCTGAAGATGAATATGCTTGACTGTGTAGAAGCTTTCTTCCCGAGAAATCGCGTACTCGAACAGTTCGCCCGTATCCGGGTTCTGAAGCGGAACGCAAACCTCTTTCGGGTTGGCGTGACGATCTTCCAAGTACCGCTCGGCCTCCATCCAGTTAGACGAACTCAGCGCCTCCATGCGATACGGCGACAATTTCTGATAACAGAAATTGCGGACAACATGATCTCCGATATAATAGTACCATTCGATACCTTCCCAAGCGATCTCCTTACGCTGGGTCGAACGAGTCATTCTGTTGTAGTAATACATGATGCAGCGCTTCTGCAGCCGGTTGTAATGTTCAGGCTGTCGGATCCGCAGCTCGTGACCGATGGCATCCCTCATCAAATCGTGCAGTATCCATCCCCGATCTACTCTGCGGACAAAGGAAAGCCCGGCAAGCCACTGGAATAAATCCGTCGTCACCGCCTGATCCAGTACATAGGAAAGCAATTCCTGATTAAAATGCCGAAGTACCGCAGCGGTCTCTACAAGCTCCCTAAGCTCTTCGTTAGGAACTTCTGTCAGCCAAGTCCCTACGACATGTTCGAATACTTCGATTTCGTCCGCTATTGCCAGCTCCTGAATGTTCTGGACCATCGTCGTCGACACGATCAAGGATAAGGTAAGCGGGTGCCCTCTGGTCTTCATCCAGACTTGTTTAATCATAGATTCCTCCGAAATACCCGACCTCTCCAAATATTGTTTAACGGAGAAAAAGTCCAGATCGCCGATCGGCATCCGGTGTATCCAATGGCGCCATGCCGGGGAGCTGAGCCATAGACCTTGCATGGGAAATCTTCCCGCGACGACAATCAGAATGTCCGGATGCAATCGCGGAAGAAAGGCTTCTCTCAGCCAGGTCTCCATATCGTTCATCTCTTCGAAGGTGTCTAACGCAATAATCAGCTTCGTATTCTCCGCCTTTTCCCTTAGGAAGCGATGACAAAGCTCCAGCAGCGTCTGGGGTTCGGTGCTCTGCCCCAGCTTCTGCGCCGGGTAGCCTAGCATACGCAGCAGTTCTGTACAAAAGTCGTTCGGCGTATGAGAAAACCCGCGGCTGTCCATCGACAGAAACATCGCGTTCGCGTTCGCGGCTAGGTCTCGGAACTCGTCGAGCAAGTAACTTTTGCCCACGCCACCCGTACCATAAATATTCAAAATCCGTTTGGATTGCCCGCCGACTGTCAGCTGCTGCAGGAAAAACCGAATTTCATTCTCCCGCCCCACCATATAATTCCGTTCCATTTGTTCGATCTTGGCAGTTATGCATTCTTCGGATTCCGTTGCTTTCACATTGCCGTTATTCATGGCATGCATCTACCTCCGAATGAATCATTCGCGATCCGTTCTGATCTTTTGATCATCTCATGAAAAAGTTTGTGCGTAACAGCGCTTAGCTGCCTAACTTCCATCATGACCAGTCATCATTATGGCTTCGCTTCTGTCATGACCAGTCATATTTTTTGTCATTCTGCTATATGTGGGATATAAAAAAACGTCAAGGATATGTTGGTCCTTGACGTTCATTTCGCTTGGCTGCGAGTTGTCGATCACACACCAGATCTAACTTGCCGACTGCCCATTGACTACACTCTGAAAAGCCCATATCCGTTTAACGGGATGACCGGCTCTTTGTCGATTGCCAGCCCGTCCATACTGCCGTGAAGCGCGACGTCCACGAGCCACTTCGTGAAGGGCGCCACGTTCATCGTCTCCATCTCCTCCAAGCTGTAAAACCCGGCGGCGTCGACCTCCATCTGATCCGGGGCCGGTTCTCCGCCGACGTAGTCCAGCTCGAATGCGATATAGACGTTGTGGATGTTTCGCGGCTGGTCGCGCAGCGCGATGATGCCTTTCACCCGTGCATCGATGCCGCTCTCTTCCCTGACCTCTCGAATGATCGTCTCTTCGATTGGCTCCAGTTGCTCGATATAGCCTCCCGGATTCGTCCAGTAGCCTCTACCCGGATCCTGCGCCCGACGAACGAGCAGCACTTTGTCGTCTTTTACGACAAGCGCGCCTACGCCGATACTGTAATTGCCCCAATGAACGAAACTGCACTGCGTGCATGCCCTTCTCGGCGTGCCGTCCACGTCTCTTGTCTCCATTTTGCCGCCGCATGCGGAACAATAGTTAACTTCCACCCGATGTCACCTGCTCCATTCCTGTTAAAGCGTTTAGTTAGCGTTCTACGAAAGTTAACGCAGCAAGGAAGAATCTTCTCTTTCATCGCACCTATTCTACGGATTGACGATCGATATAATCAGCGCTAGTATAGCGTCGTCCAGCTTCTTCCGCATGCGCAGTAGCATTCGCAAATACGCGGGCCACTCCGTTCTGATCTCGTTCCCATTATACCGTATCTTCGCAAGCAGCGCAGCGGCTAGTGGATTCTCTTTAGTGGTTTCAATATCATAGTCAATATGCGATTCAGCCCTAGATAGCTCCTATCTTAGATCTGAAAAATTTTTTATTGTATCTTTCTCCATTGGCAAGCTTATAACTCTATTGAGTAAGACCCATGGAAGTCGCCATGAATTAATCTTTCTTGTTGCATATTGCTTTCTTTAACAAGACGATCGAGTAAAACTTTAATATCCTGATGATTATCGATTGCAGGAAAGAAATAGCTAATGAATTCGTTCTTCTGAAAGATTGTATGTTCATACTCTTCGAGCGGGAAATGGTGAATCTCCGATAGTATTTTAGCTAATCTTACGAGTAAAGATTAGTTTAATTTTTGAATGGATGATCCATCAAAACTGGTCAAAAGCACCGGATTGCCATTCTCGAACCCATATCCTAATGGATTTGAAACAGAAATGCCTCTACTATATAGAGCCTTTAAGAGCTTGTACTGAAGTTCAACATTCGGTTTTGATGTTCTATTCCAGATTTTGAGTACAGCGCTAGATTCAGAATTACTGATCTTTGCCACTTCCGCTTCTAGACCAGAATCCAAAGGCTCTAATAATAAACTCTTATCTGATAATAATGAATTAAGTAACGGGCTGCTTTCTATCCAGTTAACATCACGGATCAGATTATTCATGGTTTCCCGCCCTTCACAGGGATTTCTTATAACGTTCCTGCATTCACGAATCCGAGAGCCTTAAGCCCCAACGGGCGGCCGCGACGTGATGTCTTTACTTAATCACTCTATAAAAATTATAGTTCTTCTGACCACCCCACTGTTTCCATATAAATTGTACTGATTGTTCGTATAAATCTTGCCGTTCATGCACTTCAAAAATATGTATCATTATGTGCTCCTATTTGAAGACTTTATGGTTTTCACGGTATTGCATATAACATTCCTACATTCACGAACCCGAGAATCTTAAGCCCCAACGAGGCGGCCGCGGCGCGGTTAGGTTCACAGGGGTATCGCCTGAATCTACTTCTTCGAAATGTCTCTGGCGACCCAGGGCCGTAAGGCCCGCCGCGTGAATGCGGTGTTAGGCGAGCCATGGCGAGACGAACATTCATTCTCAACATACCGAAAAGCCTTATGCATCAAGGGATTTCGCAAGTTGTAATTTTTACCAGAGAGCGCAGATATCCTGCCGATTTTGGAAATGTTAGTTGCGCTCGTCTATCGTAGCGATAGACGAGGTAAACCTCTCCAGTCTCGCCTATCTCTTTTCCGCACCTATCTTCCAAAGGAGGATAGACTTATGGCAATAAACACCTTCGATTACGCGAGGACGGAACTCCCATTCGAAGAAGCCGTACGGTTGTACCTGATGGAATGCAAGTTTCGCACTTATCACCGGAGAGCATCCGAAAGTATAAGTGCAGCTTGCGTAAGGTTCAGAACTGCTTAGAAAGCCATCAAATGAATTTGTATTTCCTGACGCAGCAGGATTTAACGCACACAATCATTCCTTGCTTGCTTGAAGAACTTTCCGTACGAACGGTCAATTGCATCCTATGTATTCTCAAAGAGTTTTTCAAATTTCACGTTAAGGAACAACGGCTTTCGATCAACATTGCAGCGGATATCAAGCTGTTTAAAATTGAGCAGCAACTTCTGCATACCTTTTCGGACGAGCAGCTTCAGAAACTGCTCAGCCAACCCAACCGTTCCACCTTCACCGGATACCGCAATTATATCATGATGCTGGTGATGCTCGATACCGGAATGCGGCTCAAGGAACTTGCGGCTCTCCAAATCAAAGATATCAGATAGAACGAGGTTCCATGCCACATGACTATTTATGGACGAACCTGGACGAAAAGCCCTTTGAACCGGGGGGAATTCGCGTCATGATCGCAAGGTACTGCCGAAAAGCCCGGATTAAAGGTATTCAATGCTCTTGCCACACCTTCCGCTACACGATGGCGAAGAAATATCTAATGAACGGCGGGGACATCTTCACCCTGCAGCATATTTTGGGCCACGCAAAAATTGAAACGACACGCTATTATGTTGAATTATTTTCCCGAGATCTTCAGGAACAGCACTAATTGAAGGATGAGGAGTGAAACAGATATGAACACGAAACGACGCCAAAATGCACTGACGACCATTAACGATAGCTCGATCAAACAACAGATGAAATGGGATGATCATGTTCAAGCATTCCTTCGCGATGTAAAGGCCAGAAACCTTTCGCTACGCACTTCCGAGGGGTACGAAGAATGCTTGAAACGCTTGAAGTTGGCTTTTGATGATCAGGAAATTTCCTTGGATCCGTATTCTGTAACTGTCCAAGAGATCAAGGAGCATTTTGTGGCCTATATGATCGAACAAGGTAAATCCAGCAACACTGTGAACAGCCGTATTAAAGCGTGTAAAGCATTCTTTCACTTTTTATATCGTGACGGGTGGATCAAGCATAATTTGGCAGAAAACCTGCATACGGTCAAAGCGGAAAAGTTGATGCTGCAGACCTTTACCAAAGAACAGGTAGCGGCACTGCTTAGCCAGCCAGACCGAAAAACCTTCAATCTAAAAGTCGGAGACATATTGTTCAATGAGCAAGAAATTCGGATTACGAAAGCGAAAGATAAGAAAGCCCGCCGGGTACCTATTCAAAAAACATGTTGCAAGGTTCTACGAAAATACCTTGACATTCGAGGGGATGTGGATACAGACGCATTGTTTGTCAGCATCACCAACAGCCCGCTTGGTGCTCGCACAGTACAGGAAAATATGCAAGAGTATGGCAAGGTGGCGAATATTACGGGTGTTCGTGTTTCCCCGCACACCTTCCGCCACACGATGGCAAAATGTTATATTTTGAACGGTGGAGATGCCTTTAATTTGCAAAAGATTCTCGGACATGCGACCCTGGATATGGTTGAATACTATCTGGAGTTGTTCAACTCAGACATCAAAAAACAACACCAAAAGTATAGCCCGGTGGAAAACATGAAGTTGCCTTCAGCCATATAACGAGATTCCCCGAAGTCAAATTGCTTCGGGGAATCTTTCCAAATTTTGATGTTTATTTTCTATCAGTTATTACTTATACCGGAACGGCTATTTTAATCCATTTCGATTTTGGCGGATCTTCAGGAATATTAAGATCTTCATTCGGTGTTATAGCCATTGAACGTAAATATATATCCCTCTTTTTCGGTGCTATAAAATTTTCTCAGCATCACACTAACTCAGAAATATAAAAATATAAATTATCCCAATTTCTATGCAACGATTTCCATAGTTCGATTGTCTATACTAATACAAGGAGGTAAAATTATATTTGAGTAATTATAGGTGTTAAAGGGATATTTCCCATGAATTATCTCTTTCTTACGCCTGATTACAATCTATTAATATTTAAGAGGGATTTATTTGAAATTTCGGAGAGTAATGAGTTTATTAATGATGATCATCATTTGTTTACCGCTTTTATCTGTAAATGCGGCCACGCCTAATCCTGCACCATCATACCCCTATCCTTCTGGTTCATCTGGATGTGGAACCACGCCTCTTCCAAACTGCACTTATTATTATGCTGAAACACACTTCGATGGTAGAGTATATTGGGCGCCAGTGTTCTCTGACATAAATAAACTTACAATCGGAACTGTTGAGGGTACTTATACATTCAGTACTGGAAATTACGACACATGGGATTTAGAGAGAGTACAAGTATGGAACGGTGCATATATAACAGGTACCAAAGTTTATGATAATACTGCACATGCTGGAGAAAATAGAAGATATAGCAACTCTTCATTTTGGGAGTCTTATGTTCCATCGGTTGCCGTAAATTCCAATAGCAACTTTACATTGTTGTCTTTTCGATTAAAACTATATACTGCAACAGGCTCCCCCAATCAAACATTATATCCTATGAGATATGTTCAAAACATTACGAGATAAAGGAGTGAGGAAGTATGTCAAGGCATTTTAGATTCTTTGGCGTAGCCCTTCTAATATCTGCTTTAACCTTTGCTGTAACCTTTAATCCAGTCTCAAACGCAGCATCAGGCAATAAAAACACTGATCCCTTTTATTTTTCCAAGCATATAAAGTTTACTGAAAAATACATCGATGCGAACAAAGAATTAGAGAGTTCAAGCTACGAAGTGTGGTTTAACGATGTCGGGGAGTTTAGGTTTAATGTGGTATCTGGTCCATTCGAAGGTGATTATCAAATCTGGGACGGTAAAAAGTTTTATCAATACACAAAAGCAATAAACGAGATGGTTGTTCGCGATTTTGTGAACAATGTAGACAACGGTGTAGTTATCCCGCATGAGATTTTCAGCCTTAGATTGATAGAAACAATAAGAAACACGCTGAATAACGGGAAATTTAATAAGTCGATGCAAAATAATAATCATGTTTATCAATACCAAGACTCTACTGGAGAGAAAATTGAATATATTTTGAATGATGATCAATCCATGCTTTTGGAATCCCAATTATATAATAATAACGTCTTATTACACTTAAGATCAGTTGAAGTTTTTGAAAATATCGACAATTTTGACACGTCATTATTTGATGTAAATTTAGGCAATATGAATATCTTAACAATGAATTAATTATCAGTGATAAACAAGTATGCTGTCAGTACTTGTTTATCACTTGTTTTTTGAATTACCATTTAACTGTTACAATATACATGAAAACAAAAATAGGTTGGTGAATCACTATTGTGAAAAAACTATCTTGCTTCGCCATAATAGGATTAGTGTTATTAATGGCTGGTTGTCAACAGGATTCGATAGCAGATACAGAAACAAAAAAAGAGATAGAAGCTGTCGTACCACCAGCGAACAGCATAGTAATTGAAATTTCAAATGATGCGATGCTCGGCGTTGTAAGTTATTCAAAAAAGAAATTAGTAATTGATACTGAGTACTACTCAAAAAATATAATAAAACGTGGAGATATAGTCTATTTCTCATACCCTGATAAAAATATCAATCAATATGCAATACAGGAAAAAATGCAAATTCTAAGGGTTATAGGATTGGGTGAAGAACGGATAAGTATGAAAAAGGGACAAATTAGTATAAACGGAAAACAACTTGATGCTTTTTATGGACATGATATAAATAACAATCTTCGAGAACTCAAAAAGAAACTCAAAGAACCCGATTTGAGTAATTACGAAATTGAAAATATTAAAAATGCGATTAATTTCGTTGAGAATGAAAATATGGATGAATTGCTAATCCCTAAAGAAATGTTTTTTTTAATTGGTGATAATCGAGCCCAGGCATTGGACAGCAGCATAATTGGACCGATTTCAAAAAATAATATTATTGGAAAAGTAATTGGTGAATTAAAGTAGCATTTCTTACCTCCTAGGCTCCTCAATCAAACTGAAATCTCATCTCCCAATAATTTAAAATTGAAATTAGGGTGATGATTGGAATGGGGAAAATACTGAATAAGGAAGTACGGCTTAAGATTGTGAAGGAAGCATTAGCTGGCGTTAAAGTTGGGGTGCTCACCTTAATGAACGACCGTTATGGTGAGATTTCCTGGCAATCATCGTGGATGCGTATGGAGGCGCCACCGCGAGTACTGCAGGATGTCCAACTCCTTGCACGCTCGGTGGGCCTTTTTCTTGTTCAGCCTCACTCATGCTGGTTGCGGATGCACCGTGCCAACAGACTATGCAATAGATGTGCTCCTGGCTTCCAGCCTCCCAGGCTGAACACAGGAGGACAAGATATTTATATCACCCTTCCCGCCGCGAAATTACGCACTATAAACTGACCCTATTGTGCACCGGCTCTCGTTCAGTACAACCGAACAGGCGGTATCTCCGGAGGAGAAGCGGCCGGCGGCAACACACCGTGGACTTCTTTCGTTCCCGTCACCCCGTCATAACGGGCCGAAACGGTTTATGTTACACCTAGGGCTCCGGCGGGGTATAAACACTGGAATCAGTGATCTCAGCATCCTTACCCTATTGGTGCAAAGCTGCTTGAAACGAGCAAACACCAAGCGGACGGCCGACTAGTGTGACAAAAAAGTGAGATGAGCAAGATGTCCCCTCTCTCTCTTACATAACGAATCAAAAGTTTACGTACATCATCACAATAAGGGATATCCCGCGACTTTTTGCTTTTACCTAATGACCCGCAGCCCACTGTCACAAATCAAAGAAGCCATTATGCTTCTACAATATCTGCTGACAGTTTAATCTCCATACCAGTTGACATGTTCAGGACTACTTCGCTCCGGTCGCTCCGAGTAACAACGCCGCGTTCGTCCTGAATTTTTACTTCCATACCTTACAAAATTGACTCTTGCAGTTTGTTGACTCCCTAAAGCCATTCACTTTCAAATTCTTCATTTACAGTGTTTTCCGATCATCCCGGCCCACAGACGTATCTGACAAGTACTGATATGCTTAAAAATCCAGCAATCAATATTGCAAGACTTTACCTGAATAGGTCCATTTAAAAGGCTTGGCCATGGTCGTATTGAAATAACGAATAAATGCCAGAATTTGTTCCTTCAGATCCAGTATGGAGATGTTTCCTCACCGAAGCAAACGACGGACCAGAATACTGAACCAAATAGGCGCGACCCGCTTCATACATGAAGAAGAGTGTAGATGAGCAAAGAGTAAGGTGCGTAATTGCAGAAGCTGTCATATAATTAAGGTATAGAGGGATACAATATTGGAGTAATGTGGAATGAAGGAGCCGGAGCTCGTTCCAGTAAGTTCACCAGTGCAAACGGAAATTCACTTTGTTCTATTACAGCCGTCAGATTGACTGGAAAACAATCGAAGTGATCTTAACAATATGATTATGAAAGGAGATTCTTTATGAATATAAAAATAAGTGTTTTAAGGAAAATTATAGCGTGTATATTAAGTTCTGTAATTCTTTCATCACTCCTAACGTTTACCGGCTATAGTTACGTTGAACTTAATAATTTCATCCCAATTATTATGGTCACTTCTTGCCTCACTCTACTAATAGGTTTACCCTGTTCAATTATTTCCGATGCGGTTTGCTACAAAATAAAGGGGAGAATCTTATATGCAATAGTCGGGCTCGTTCTACATCTTTCTTTTGCGGGAATTACTACATATTTTTTTATCATCAATGATAATACTCTTAATTACAATGATGTTTTTATCTTTTCGATATTTATATCAGCTTTAGGGATATGGCTAATTGACACTATCTTAAAGAATCGGAACATTTTCGTTCGTATCTCGAAGAAATGAATTCTCCCTGATGCAAACTAAGGGGCATGTCATAATATTGATCACTACCTATCATCATCCTACTTATAGAGCTATACGTATGCTTCTTCGGAACCTTGTTTGTTGACGTAGTTCCTTATCGCTGTTCCGCTGCAGAACTTGTTTGCCGTATTGATGATAAACATTTTCGGCCAGAATTGCACACCTTCATAGCTTCATTATTACTTAGGGGTGTCTTGTGAAGAAGATTTCTTTTGTTGTTATATTTAATTGTTTATATAATTTTTTTCGAATTTATTGTTTGAGAACGATTGGACCGTGAGATGCACATAATTTTATCCGCCCCAGTCACAATCTTCAGAAAATCAGTCTCGTATTATTTGGATATCTTTAGGCGCTTTTCTACAAGGTCTCGTCGACTTCTATCCTTCTACGTTCCTTACACATTATCATTTACCGCAAAACTTATGATAGCTACGCAGCAAGCTTAACTGTAAGAAACTAAAAGCTCCACATCCAGAGACAGGTATATATCGAAGCCTGTCTACCGTATGTGGAGCTATCAATTTACTCAATTTACTGAAACACACTGTAGTGAAAATATTGATAGCGCATTGAGTCGAGCGGGAAACCGTTTATTAGGTCCTGCAGTAGTGAAGCCATCACAAGTAGCCATGGTTAACCACTGATGTCGAATGTCCAGTTTGGATAGATTGGCAATAGGTAATTAAAATCAGGATCACCATTTGAGTCGAGCTGTACATTATGTTGAAAGATCGTTGTGTAATTCCCTATTGAAGTATCATAAATGTAAAATTCGTGAGAGGGGGCTTTATCATGTGAACCTTTCACTCTCCAATCTCCATCACGTTCTATCCATGCATCGTAGTAATAGGTAATATCTGGAGAAAGGTAGTCGCGATAAGGAATCCCGCAATCTCCTCCTGCCCCAAATTGCTTTGTGTCAAGACCATAACTGTTTGGAGATATAAGATAAAGATCAAATGCTTTGGTATGATCTGTTCCATACCAAGGACTTTGTTCACATACTGCTTGGCCGGTCCAAAGAACGTTATTACTTCCATCTACAAGATTAGTAGCATCGGCGAATGTCCTTTGATCGTATGTGCTATATGGAGTTTGATCAAATGTGATGTCTATATTCTGTTCGGTTTTACTATTTTGAAAAGCTAACACATCAAAACTGCGATTATTCCCCAAAAAATAGGTTTGGTAAGGGTAATCCGGGGTTGTCCATGTTGGCCAAGGGTTTTTAATTTTGTAATTCGGAATAAATGTCAAGTATCTAAATGAAAAATAGGGTGTCGTCAGTAGGGGCAGCAGGTTAGATTGATTGAGGATACTTTCATCAAGATTAGCTTCTAAATTAGAATCAAGTGTTCGTACAAATTTTATTGCTTCAAACACGTCAACCCACGTGCTACCGGTCCAGCGTTGCAATGTGACCTGTACACCGATTTTGTCCGTATGGACCGTTGCCGTGCTTTCCCCTGCCACTTTTACCTTCGTGTCGCCATCGCTGGATATGTACGCATGGCCATTCTCTAAATAGATAAAGTCTGGATCAAATACCGTCAAGGGTGATTGTTCGACCGGTGGCGACGCGGTTTTCGCAGGTCCTGATTCTGGGGCTGCTTGTGCAAATAAAGCCGGCATCAACAGTGTTAGGATCAGCACTAGAAAAGGGGTACGGAACGAAAAAATCTTCTTCAAAAAAATAACCTCCTTTGAAATTAGACTCCAACTTGTATAACGACAGATACACTTGTTTTCTACCGGCAATTTAAAAATATATTAGGAAGGACTATGGTAAGCTTCAAAGAAGGATCACAGGTTCACCATCTGCCCAATATTTCGGGACTGAGAAGTACGACTCCCTAGAGCCTTCTTCCTCTGGGATTAATCGATACTCGAAGGCCGAGGTACTCAGACAATATCGTGCCTGTTCCGCTTCGGTTCGGTTAATGCCGAGTTGCTTATAACCCATTGAACAAGTTATACGATCCTTCCCTTCCCTATCTCGCATATCCGCTTTGGTTCGCAAACTCCCAAGGTAGGAAATGCGAAGTGCCAAACCATGATCACCCCGATAATATCATCTTGAAGAATCCCGATGTCAATTGGAACGATCTCGTCTTAAACGGTCAAACCCTCAACGGAGACCATCCGAACAAACGAAATCCACTCGTCCCCATCCGGAACGGCACCGCAGGGATGCTTCAGGCAATGTACTGTCCGCATACAGTGCGCCATACGTAATCAGGTCGATCTGAAGCAGTGTGTACTGCTTCGTGTTACTGTCTACCATGAAATACACACAACAGTTATATCTGCTTAAACAGTCCTACGTATTTAAGCTCATTATTCTCAACTTTATATATATCCATCCTTTGTTTTCCATCATCATTTTGAAAAATAGCTATTAAGCAATTCTCGTATTCGCGTTGATATCCAGACATATCCTCCATACCGTACGATGCCATACTCCCTAACTTTTCGTTCACATCGATATACGAAATTTCGCCATCTACCCGATCATATATTCGAATTGACTGCATTTTACCAGGCATATATACCATTAATTCAGTTATTCCATCGTCATCAAGGTCAGCTTGATAAACAGAACGGGCATAAATATCAAGAAGTATTTCTTCTTCGCCTGATTTATTTGTAAAAATATACTTTATATCCGCTCCTTTCGAGGACATATTTTTCGTTTCTTTAACTACGTCGGTTATTCCTAATATATTTTGGCAAAAAGGTTTTTAGATTTTTTTTCTCCCCTACAGTAATTTCGGATAACGTTCCCGCATTCACGAACCCGAGAACCTTATGTCTCAACGGGGCGGCCGCGGCGCGGTTAGGTTCACAGGGGTATCGCCTGAATCTACTTCCTCGAAATGTCTCTGGCGACCCAGGGCCGTAAGGCCCGCCGCGTGAATGCGGTGTTAGATGAAGTTCCTAACTTCTTCGGGTTATCTGCAAAATATTCTTTTAAACCATTATTTCGACTCCGCTGTTTACAATAAAATCCTATGTTCCTTTTCCATTGCCCCTTTGATATAATCAAGTTGTTACTTCCATAGGGTGGTGAAACGGCTTGGATAAATTGGATTTAATTCTTGAACAAATCAAAGAACTTAACCAAATATCCTCTGCTATTCGTAATCGGATCGATGAATCAGATGCAAAAATTGATGCTCTTTCTATGGATGTACATAAAGTTATTGGCCAAGTTACTGCAATTCAAGAAAACAAAGAAAGACATGAGCGTCTATAACGTCCCTCGCATTCACGAACCCGAGAACCTTAAGCCCCAACGGGGCGGCCGCGACGCGGTTAGGTTCGCAAGGTGTCGCCTGAATTCACTCCCACGAAATGCCTCTGGCCACCAAGGACCGTAAGGCCCACCACGTAAAGTTAGATGAAGTATCAGCCCTCATTGAATTACTATCAAAAGCAATTTATTACTGCATCCCATACTACTTCGGATGCGTATAATCCCAAATGTGTTGGATCCAACTTTGAATTCTCAATCTCATTTGTTGAAACAAAGAATAGAACATCACCATCATATATTGAATGAAATGGATATATAGCCCTCGCCATTGAGGTATGAATCTGCTTGGATAATTGCCTCAAATATACGGAAGGCAAAACTTGATTTGTCACAATCAAGGTGAGCGTTGTATTCTGATTTTCATGCATTTGAAAACCCAATTCTATATCATTTAATTGAGTTTTTATTGATTCCCTTTTACCACTTGCGTCTACAAATCCTCTGATAACTTGCCCGTCTCGATTATGAATTGCGCCCATGGCATTCACTACTGTAAATGCTGCAATCTTTGTCCTACCAATTTCTTTGAATGCTCCACCTTGCCCTGAATATTCCCACTGGCGAAACCCTTTACCTACAATCGCAGATCGACCAGCGCCTTGTCTGCCTATCGGAAAAACATTAATCTGAGCTGTTTCAAAAGCCCTCAGACCCAACATCTTATCAGGATAAATTGCATTCTCCCTGACAACAAAATCATAAATGGTGGCTCCAACAACTTTTGGCATCCAACTTGTAGAGTATCCATTAAGCCGCAATAACGCTGAAGTTACTCCTGTTGTTGCTTCCAGACCATGAACTGATCCACCTGTAAAACATACTGCATCCAGTTTTCGTTCTCCTGCAGACAGGTTATGATTGTCTGTGGTAAATGTAGAAGGTGACCCTCCCCTAACATCTACTGCACCTGTTGCTTCGTTGGGAAAATGAAATACCGTGCAACCAGTCGGTCCTTCTTCGTATTCTGCGATTCCAATTCTTATCGACGGGAAATCAAATGAAATTGTTCTTCCCTCAATATGTGTTTTTGGTTCAAGCTTTGTATTGTCGTTGGAAACTATCATATAGTTGCCCCGATCGTTTTATTTTTTTCACTGCTGATATTTCATCTAACGTTCCCGCATTCGCGAACCCGAGAACCTTAAGGCCCCAATGGGGCGACTGCGACGCGGTTAGATTCGCAGGGTTGCCGCCTGAGCCCGCTCCTCGAAATGCCTCTTGGTGACCAAGGGCTGTAAGGCCCGCCGCGTAAATGCAGTGTTATATGAAGGAACCGGCTTCTTCGACTTAGCTTACAGAAATGTTGATAGGAGAATAATGGATCCCATTTATTTTTTCCATATCTGCCTCAATCATAAAAATTACTACGATTCCCAATCTATTAATAAATCCCTTTTGCTGTCTGTTTATTGTGTGTCGAGTATCATTAATAAAATCTAGTTCATATTTATTTGCTAACTTTATAAAATCATTGGAATCCATATTCATATAAATATCTTTATCGATCACATCATAAGTATTTTCTTCATCAAAATAGATATGTAATGATTCAACTTCATTCATTTTATTGATGCTAATCTGGAGTGCACCATATTTAAGAATAATTGGATTCTTAGATATACTTGTTCCTTCAGGTTTACCAAAAGAGTGAATAACATTTGCTAAGCTTGTTCCTAATGTAATGTTTCTAAAATATCCAGTCTTTAAAAAATGAAGTATTTGTATTTAAATCACCTGCCTTTCGGTTCTTTCAGATAACGTTCCCGCATTCACGAACCCGAGAACCTTAAGCCCCAACGGGTCGGCCACGACGCGGTTAGGTTCGCAGGGTTGTCGCCTGAGTCCGCTCCCTCGAAATGCCTCTCGGTGACCAAGGGCTGTAAGGCCCGCCGCGTAAATGCAGTGTTATCTGATGGGGATGCCTTCTCTGAAAATGTTTAAAAGTTTTGTTCATCATGAGGATAACTCATTACTATAAAATTAACTTCTTGATCTTTAACCTTGCTCTTAAAACTTAATCCTTTTGCAAATCCTGTGCGTTCATATACTTTTATTGCCCTTTTATTAAATTCCGCAACCACAAGTTGAAAATTCTGTACCTTGAATTGATCCTTCAAAAAGCTAATACAATGTGTTAAAAATTCCTGCCCCTTGCCTAGTCCTGTAATATCAGGCCTTAATCCTAATCCGACGTCCAAAGTTTCATTGTTATTATATAAACCAACTTCATATCCGCCTGGAACACGAGCTGAGTTACCGCTGCATATAAAACCAACCAAAGATTTCTGGAGATCTAATACATAATAATATTCACCATTCAATAGCTCAGAGATACATTCATCACTTTCTTCCATATTATAAATAGAATATGGTTCTTCATATTTCCAATTGGAGATCTCTATTGCCTTGTCCCTTGTCATTGGATAAAAACGATAAATTAACATATTAATTATCCCCCGGTTTAAAAATAAGTAGTTGCATCCCTTTCTTATAACGTTCCCGCATTCACGAATCCGAGAACCTTAAGCCCCAACGGGGTGGCCGCGATGCGGTTAGGTTCGCAGGGTTGTCGCCTGAGTCCGCTCCCTGAAATGCCTCTGGCGACCCAGGGCCGTACGGCCCGCCGCGTGAATGCTTTGTTATATGATGTTGCTGCCTTCCTCGAATTAACCTGCTTAATTCTTGTTTCCCCTGTACCGAGCTGTTCTCAATTCTTGAATGTAGGCTTCTAAAGAGGGCATGTCATCTTCAATCGCTTGTTTTACTGACGATTCAATATCATATGGAACTCTTATCAACTGAATACTGAACGCTGATAGCTCTTTACTATGATAATGTCCTTCTAAAATTGCATAAGATGCTTGAGTTATTTCTAACGGATTTCCTACACTACCTACGTTAATCAATGTCTTTCCGGAAAAATTCTGAACATATGCATTATGAATATCCCCGTAACCAATAACATCCGCTTGTATTTTTTGTTGGCAATATTCGGAGCTTTCAAATAACGACAATCTTTGTTCAAGTGAATCCCATGGCTGGATTCTTTCATAAATACTTCGTGGAGAAGCATGAAAGAGTCTAATGAATCTCCCACTCATATAAAATTCAATTGAGAATGGCAATTTACTTAAGTACTCCAGCCTTTGCTTCCCCAACTTATTTTGATGCCAAATAACCGTGTTTTGGTCGCTGACTTTGGTTATGTAATCATCCCAATTTCCCTTTATTACTAATTCGCAAGTTGTTTGTACGAGATCTACAGCAATATCGGAGCTTGGCCCTTTGCCAATCAAATCACCAAGACAAAAAATTTTAGAAATATTTCGTAATTTAATGTCATCTAAGACTGATTGTAACGCCGGAATATTCCCATGAATGTCGGAAATAATCGCTATTCGCTCCACTGAATTACCTCCAAAATTATGTTTTGAGCAATGTCATATAACGTTCCCGCATTCACGAACCCGAGAACCTTAAGCCCCCAACGGGGGCGACCGCGACGCGGTTAGGGTCGCTTCAAGGACGGCGTGAGGCTGAGCGTTTGTCATGGACTGCATCTGGGCCAGAACCCGCCAACATCGCCATTTGAATGACCTTTTCACGAATGTCCAGCTTCATTTCCAGGCTGTGTTGGATCTCATCTTTCCTGGCTACGATCAGTTGTTCAGTCATACTTGCTGCAGCACTTCCCTGCGCATTCTGTCTGCTTTTCCGACGCCTCATGCAGTGCTAGCTGCAGACCCTGAGCAACTGTTTGACTT
>JAEWAQ010000083.1 GCA_023391635.1 Bacillota bacterium
ACGGCTGCCTTCTCTGCGGTGAGAGTTTATTCCGTAAACGTCCTGTTATCGATTGCTAAGCCTGCTTATCGTATCGAGCTACATCTCCAACTGCAGCATTTCCAGCCGCATTCCTTCCAATCGACGCTTGGCGTCCTCCGCTTCCTTGAGATCGCCGTTCTGCAGCGCTTCGTGCAAAACCGCAAGCTCGTAATCGAGTTCAAGGCGCAGGACAGACGCACGCTGCTCCGCGCGATTCGATTTGAACGCCTTTATCATGTCTTCCACCGTAATCTGGGGTTTCTTCTGGTAAATAATCCGATGCTCCATGCCCGACACCTCCACCATGCGGATGATTTCTCCGAACATAATGTTCTCGATGAGGATCTGGCGGTCGCGAAACCGCTTGACGATCGCGTGACCCCTGGAATCGCCGATCAGCTTCTCCATCCACTGTGACAACCGTTCATCTCTGACCAGATAATCCCCCACCATCTTGTACCGACCATGAGACCTTTGAAAACGAAACTTGAGCAGCTTGCGGCCTGTACGCACGGATACGATGAATTGAATTTCACTTTCGTTCCAATACAGCGAGTAGCCTTGCTGAATCAATTCGCGGATCAAATTTTGCACCTGCCGCCTGTCGAACCGAACCTCGAGATTGCAATACTCCACCTCATGACTGCGATTCACGGCCACCCACCTCCTCCTGCGACTTTCGCACGACTAGAGTTTGACCGAATGTTCAGACAATTCGTATTTCTTATTCTTATCTTATACTCCATTGTATGTGATGGCAACTTGGTTTCTTGACTATTTTCCCTTATGATGATGGATAGTGTGAAAAATGACATTAAACGAGGTGATCCCCCTGGAGAACGTCAACATTCCGGGATTCGGACAAGCGGATTTCTCCGCCATGGAGGCTGAGGGGCTGGAGGGCCGGATGCAGGCGATCATCGGCATCGTTCGTCCGAAGCTGGAAGCGATCGGTGCAGCGCTGGCTCCAACGCTTAGCGAGATCTGCGGAGAAAGCATGACGCCGCACGTGGCAAAGCATGCCCGCCGTTCCGTAAACCCGCCGGCGGATACTTGGGTGGCTTGGTCGCGGAATCCGAGAGGCTACAAGATGCATCCGCATTTTCAGGTCGGCATCTGGCCGACGCACGTGTTCATGCAATTCGCCATCATCTACGAATGCCCGAATAAAGCCGAGTTCGCGGAAAACGCGCTGCGCGAGCTTGCATCCATTCGCAAGGCGGTGCCGGATCATTACGTCTGGTCCAAGGATCATATGCGGCCCGAAGGCACCTCGCACGGCCAGTTAACGGATGAACAATTGGCCGATTGGCTCGGACGGCTGAAGACGGTGAAGGCGGCGGAAATCACTTGCGGCATCCACGTCATGCGGGGCGATCCGCTGCTGACGGACGGGCCAGGCGTGCTGCGCAAGGCTGCGGAGACGTTCCGCACGCTTCTGCCTCTGTATCGAATGGCGGGAAGGTAGTCATTCAGGCCGACGGAACGCTATTCCGTCAGCCATACCGTCTTCGCGGTTGCGGACGACCGCTCTGCCGGTGGCGGCGCCATGTCGGGATAACCGATGTAGATCAATCCGACGACCTCGTCGTTCTCCGCAAGCCCAAGCGCCCGCTTCATTGCCGGATGGTGGACAGGTTCGCCGGTCCGCCAGATCGCGCCGAGCCCGCAGGCATGAGCGGTCAGCAGCATATTTTGCACAGCCGCATGCACGGCCGCGAGTTCTTCGGCGCGCAGCACCTTGGGCGCCTGCGAAGGCGAACAAGCAACCGCGATCACGACAGGCGCGCGCAGCGCCTTTGCAGGTTCGCGGGCGAGCCGCTGTTCCCGTTCCTCCTCCGCAACGCCTTCCAGCGCCTCAGCCGCGATTTCCGCATAGGCTCTGCCCAGCTTCAGACGTCCGTCCCCTGTAACGACAACAAACTTCCACGGCTCCGTGCGGTAGTGATTGGGCGCCCATATCGCCGATTCGACGATGCGCTCGATGAGCGTCCGCGGCACCGGGTCCGCTTTCACTTTCCCGATGCTGCGACGCGTCCGGATCGCTTCCTGCAAGTCCATATAAAGTCATCTCCTGTATCTATAATTGAATTTATCTTATGAAGCCGAGTGCGAAATGGCATGCCGGTCGAGATTAAGGAAGCGCGCCAGCAAGATCAAGGCGCCAAGCGACAGCACGCCTGAGGCGACGAACGGCAGCCATTGCGTAACGCCGAGCAGCAGCGTTCCGAGCGTCGGCCCGACGATCCGGCCCAGGCTGTCCATCGAGGAGCTGAGGCCGGATGCCGTCCCTTGGTCGACCGTCGTCTTCTGGGTGATGAGCGATGTTACGCAAGGACGCAGCAGCGCGTTGCCGACACCGAACACGCCGAGGCAGATCGTTGCCTGAACCCAGCTGCCCGCCATAAGCAGCAGAAAGAATCCCGCCGCAGACAGCACCAGCCCCACCGCGATAAACGTGCCTTCCTGACCGTTTTTCACGTAGCGACGCACGATTCCCCCCTGTACCAGCGCGCCGACCAGGCCGCAGAAGAAGAACATAAAGCCGACCTGCATAACCGTCACGTCGAACTTTTTCATCCCGTACAATTGCAGTGTCGCTTCCAGAATCGCAAGCGAGAACGTGACGAAGAACGCCAGTGCATATAAATATTTGAGGGAGCCCTGAAACGCCGTCCATCGCGATACCCGCTTGCGGCTGCGTGCCTCGGCCCGCTTCTCCGGCGTAAGCGATTCCTTCAGCTTCATCCAGGCGGCGAAGAAGGTAAGCAAGGACAGCAGCGCCGCGGCAAAGAACGGCGTATGGTGGGTGATCTTGCTGAGCAATCCGCCGAACAGGGGGCCGAACGTGAAGCCCATGCCGATGCTCATGCCGACGACGGCCATGCCTTTCGTACGCTGTTCATTTGTCGTCACGTCCGCCACATAAGCGACGATACAAGCCGTTACCGCGCCGGAGAACAAGCCGCCCAAGATGCGCGACGCGTACATGAGCCAGAGGTTGTCGCCGGATATGCCGAATAAGAAGAAGCTGACGCTGAAACCGAGCACGCCGATCATGATGACCGGGCGGCGCCCGATTCGCTCGGACAATCCGCCCCACACCGGGGCGAGAATGAAGGACATGAGCGAATAAAGCGTAAGCATCGGCCCGACGTGCCAATTCGCCGCTTCCGGACTGACGTCGGTAACCAACTGCGGCAGCACGGGTATGATAATGCCGAATCCGATAAACACCGTGAACAACATGAGACCCACGATTGCCAATTTGCTTTTCACGCCAACATTCTCTCCTCGCGAATGGATCCTGATGAATACGTTGCAACCCAAATGGTAGCATAGTCTCCGGCTTACCTCCAAATGCTCATTCATGACAATTATGTGGCGGGCGAGGCGCATCCGCTCGGATGTCAAACGAATGTTGGACGATTGCCTGCGAAGCGCTGTCGATTTCCCTTGTTTTTTGTTATACTCAGGCTTGTTGGGCATCCAGTATCAACTATCATCTCTCGAGCTCTATTTCGGAAAGGCAGGACCTTCAATGGATCAAACACGCACACCGCTCTTCGACGCGCTGCGCCGGCACGCGGAGGCCAGCCCGCTGCAATTCCATATTCCCGGACACAAGCGCGGGGCGGGCATGGACCCGGAATTCCGGGATTTCATCGGCCGTAATGCGCTTTCCATCGATCTGATCAACATTGCCCCGCTGGACGATCTGCATCAACCGACAGGCGTCATCATGGAAGCCCAGCGGCTGGCGGCCGAGGCGTTCGGCGCGGACGCGACCTACTTCTCCGTCCAAGGCACGAGTACGGCGATCATGACGATGATTCTGTCGGTCTGCGGACAAGGCGATAAAATCATCGTCCCGCGCAACGTTCATAAATCGATCCTGTCCGCGATCATCTTCGCCGGCGCCAGGCCCGTGTTCCTGTCTCCTGTCCGGGACCGCAATCTCGGCATCGACCACGGGATTACGACCAGCTCGGTTCGGCGCGCGCTGGAACGGCACCCTGACGCCGCCGCGGTACTTGTCATCAATCCGACTTATTTCGGCGTGTGCACCCATTTGAAGGAAATCGTCGATCTCGTCCATGAATACGATATTCCGGTGCTGGTGGATGAAGCGCACGGCGCGCTCATCCACTTCTCGGACCGGCTTCCGCTATCTGCCATGCAAGCCGGCGCCGACATGGCCGCGACCAGCATGCACAAGCTCGGCGGATCGATGACCCAGAGCTCCATCCTGAACGTACGCGCAGGACTTGTGAACCTGCAACGTATCCAGACGATACTGAGCATGCTTACGACGACTTCGACTTCCTATCCGTTGCTGGCTTCGCTGGATACGGCACGCAGACAGCTTGCGCTGCGAGGCAAAGAGCTTGCGGATCGAACCGTGGCGCTTGCCGAGAAGACACGCACCGCCATTAACGAGATCGATGGCTTGTACTGTTTCGGAGAGGAAATCCTCGGGGAAGAAGCAACCTATGCGCTGGATCCGACGAAGCTGACGATCCATGTGCGCCATCTGGGCATGACGGGATACGACGCGGAAAATTGGCTGCGAGACCGATTCAATATCGAGGTTGAGCTCAGCGATATGTACAATATTTTGTGCCTGGCTACGCCCGGCGACGACGGCGAAGCGCTGGAGGCGCTTGTTCGCGCGTTGCGCGAGATGGCGGAACAGTATCGGCAGCATGCAGCAGAGGTGAAAGAGATCGCCGTGGAAATCCCGGAGATCCCCCACCTTTCGCTGACGCCGCGCGACGCCTTCCTCGGCGAGACGGAGCTTGTGCCGTTCAAAGAAGCAGCCGGCCGCATCATCGCCGAGTTTATTTACGTCTATCCGCCGGGAATTCCTATTCTGCTGCCTGGAGAAATCATCTCGCAGGAGAACATCGATTATATTACGGACCATATCCAAGTCGGATTGCCGGTGAAAGGACCGGAAGATCGGACCGTGACGAACGTCAAAGTCATCGTTGAGGAGAGCGCAATCTCGTAATTGCCACTGGTAAAAGGAAATGCTATCATGAGCGTGGAGGTGCTGAAGATGAGTCAGAGCGCTTACATATCGTTAGTGCAAGGTTCGAAGATGGACGCGATCACGATTGATGGCGTCAAGGAGCAGCTTCGCCAATACCAGGAACAGACAGAGCTCACCGGACGCCAGCTCGGCTGGGATTATGCCGATGCCGCCTTCCCTTATGCCATCGAGCAGAAGCCGGAAGCGCAGGATCAGTGGTTCTACCTGAAGGGCAGAAATCCGCTGTACCGCTATATTGTCATCGGTACGGGCGAGCGCGAAGCGGATGGGGCTTCCATCCCTTACATTCAAGTCGTCCTTCCCGACGGTTCGACCCATGGCGATAAAGCCAAGGCCAATGAACTGTGCAAGTGGATCGGCAAGCGCCTGCAAGCAGAAGTGAAATTGTTCAACGGCCGTACATTCTACTTCAATCCGCGCAAATAGGCCTAATATTGCTCCGTCATCTGCATCGTCGGAAGCCGTTGCCCCAGCAGCGTCCTGATCTCATCAGCCGCCTGGGGATCGCCGACGAGGAATCTCGTCCGCAGCAGGTCGGCATCTTTCAAATCGTCGGCGCACATCGGCACGGACCTTCCGGATTGCATGCAGATGACCAGCGGCTTGCCGAAAAATTGGCTCGTATACACGATAGCGAAATCAAACCGGCTTCCCTCGGTCACGCATCCGACGAAGTTGACATTCGAAGTTTCCGTCGTATCGTACAAAGAATCAAGCATCCTCATTCCCTCCCCAGTGTTAATTTTCAGAATATTTGATTTATTCTATCATCGATCTTTTGTCCCAAACAAGCGAAAATTGGCCTATTTTTTCCCATTCAGAACAAAAAAATAACGGCGCGTCCCGAATGGTTATCCCGGGTACTGCGCCGCTCGAAGCTCGGATTTTGGCGATCGTGTCACTGATTTTCTTCGTCTTCCGCCTCCTGGGCGGCCAATTCTTCGTATACCTTCATGACGCGTTCCCACTCTTCGTCATCCTCGATATTGACAAGAACCTCATCCTCGCCGTCTTCCTCGATGCGGAAGATGACGCCTTCATCCTCCGGATCGTTGCGGTCGAGAAGTACGGCATAAGCCTGGTCGCCGGTTTCAAACGTATAGACGAGCACCATCTCGTGTTCGTTGCCGTCCTCGTCGGTGACGACAAACACCGCTTCTTCGTCATGATCGTGGTTGCAGTTCTCGTCATGGACATGATCGCTCATGGCGAACCCCCGTTCCATTCGGTTAATGTAACTTTCCAACGTATCGTATCATGTCACCCAGGCCGGGTCAAACAAAAAAGCCCTCCGTTCAAGGTTATACGGAGGAGCTTGTGTGTACCGTTATTGATCGTCAACCTTTCACGGACGTGATCGACTTCTCGGATACGACTTGCATGGAGGCATCGCTGCTGTTCAAAGCCATATAGAAACGAATCGTGTACGGTCCGGCGGCGTTGAAATCATATGTGATATCCTTCGTCTTGAACCAGAAGTCGTACTTGGTCGGAAAATCCTTGTCCGAAGAGTCGCGGCCGTCGATCAGTGTCTCTTCCCCATACGGGTCCGTGATCGTAACTTTAAAAGCCGATATATCGGTCTTCAAGCTGTCAATCTGCGCAAACACGTTGAACTTGGTGCGTCCCTTCGTCACCGATCCGAACGGATTGTCGCCCTTCATCGTAAACATATGGACATTCGGCTTGTAGATCGAAGCTCGCTTCGCTTCATTGTCCCAGGATACCAATGCTTGCATCGCCCTGGACAACGCTCCGACGCCTACGTAAGCCTTGTTGTCGACCAGCAAGCCGCCCTCCAGCTCTATCTTGTTGAGTTCTACCCGAACGCTCTGGGTGATCGACTCGGCGAATGCGGCTGTACCGAATACCAGCGTAAGCACCACGACCATGACGAGCAATTTCCGAACCTTCATGCCTGTACCCTCCGTTGATTCACGCATCAGTTGCTGTAAATGTTAATACCTGATTGCATGGAAAAAGTTGCGGAGTTCGCCACATATTTTTTGCATGGTCCATTCTCTCGCTGCTGTTCAGAAATCGTTCAGCCTCCAAAGGTATACTACTGTTCCAGTGAGGCAAATTATGGTACATTAAAAAAGGTTCGTCGAAAAGCGATCTGGTACCCAGCGAGAAGGAGGTTGCCGTTTGAAACTGCGCATGTTGGGCACTGGCAACGCTTTTGCCAAAGCCTATTACAATAATAACGCCTTACTTGAAACCGGCGGCCGAACGTTAATGATTGACTGCGGAACGACTGCGCCAAGGGCGCTGTACGAGCTAGGGATCGGCTTCGATACCATCGACGCGATTCTCGTTTCGCACATTCATGCCGATCATATTGGCGGACTGGAAGAGTTCGCGTTTCAATGCAAATTTGTTTATCGGCGCAAGCCGGTACTATATATTTCAGACCAGCTGATCGAACCGCTCTGGGAACACTCCCTTCGTGGCGGACTGGAACAAGAGGGCTTCCACTCGCTCTACGATTACTTCGACGTGCGGCAGCTGAAAGCTGGCGTCCCTGCGCACGTGTTGCCTGGGCTGAAAGTCGAACTCGTACATACTTCGCATATTCCCGGCAAAACAAGCTACTCGATTCTGTTGAACGACCATTTCTTCTACACGGCCGATATGGTATTCGATCGGGAATTGCTTGAGCGATTGGTGAGCGAGCGCGGCGTGTCCGTGATCTTCCACGACTGCCAGCTGCATCCGCCCGGCTTCGTTCACGCGGATTTGCCCAAGCTGCTGACGCTTCCCGAGGAGCTTCAACAGATGATCTATCTGATGCACTACGGCGACGACCAGCCGGAATTCGTTGGCCAGACAGGCCGGATGAAATTCGTGGAACAACATAAAGTTTATGAGATTCGGCCCGATTCGGTGGTACTTATGGACGAAATCCGGTATAATTAAAGGAGTGAATATGAGAAAGGAAGTGCACCTATGCTGACGACATACATTTTTACAGCAATTATCGTTCTGCTTATTGCTTGGATGTCCCTCTGGGTGACCAAGAAAGCCTACTCGCGCAAGTGGGACGAATAATCAAGGCGATCTTGTGAACATTTGCGAATTTGCAAATTCCCGGTTGACTTCAATCCGCTCAGCTGGTGTTGTGGTGACGATCAAACCTGCTTTCACCTACTATAACTACTACCTTAAAAACACCAATTCCAATGATGGGATGGTGTTTTTACATGTTGTTAAAGTTTGCATTTTCAGAATTTCAGAATGATCGTGTGTATCAAAACATCTCGTACCGAACACTCAAGACCTACATGATGAATTTTAAAGCGGGAGTTTGTTGAATACCGTTTGTTTTGCTAACCGCTCAACAAGGTAAAAGAAAAAACCGCCAAGATTGACGGTTCAAGTGAACTCGGTAAGTTACTGTATTATAGAATCTTGATTGGGAAAGGGATTCTCCACAATATACGTTGATGCGGTTCCTCCCACATCTGCCATTGTATTACCAAGGAAAGTGTTATTATAGGTGAATCTAATATATAACTGATACTTTGGATTTATCTTTTGTTGCTCAATTGCTATTGCGTCAAACAATTTATTTTTGAATTCTAAACTCATCCAAAATTTTTCAAATTCACCTACTGACAATGAACCATTGTATTTTGCGTCTACTTCAATTACGTTTGCAATATTCAACTTTTTTTCTCCAACAGTAAACATTGATTTTAACGGCTCTACCTGTAAATCAATTTGACCGGATTTAGTTTTCTGTTCTTCTTCAAGTTGTTTTCTCTTTAATTCTGCCTCTTCGGATTGCTTCTTTTGTATTTCGGCAACTTTCTTCAAGATTTCTTCTTTTACATATGATCTACCTTGATAAATAAATGAATCGCTAGAATTAGTAGGAGAATCTTGCACTTTTAATTCTATATCTGCATTGATGAACGAGATAGTTGAGGTTTCACCATTCCAGGTAATATTCTCTGGGTTGATACCAAACTTTTCAGCCCCCTGCCTTAAAGGGAGATAGACATTATCATTATATTTTAAAGCAGGAGAACTTGAGTTATCTAAATAATCATTTAATACTTCTGGTTCAATAATTTTTTCATCAATATGTGTGGTTGCGTTTGTGTTTAATTCAGGTGTTTTAATACTTTCAAGACTTATAACCCCATTCTCAAATCCTATTGTATATCCTACTGCTTCAGCTACATCACGAAGTGGAAGATAGGTATACCCGTTAATTACTACAGGATTATTCGAGAAAGTCTTTTGCTCTCCATTTATTTTAACAATAAAATTTGATAAAGTTGCTTTGATTTCTCCACTTGCTGCATAACTAATACCAGAAAAGAATAGTGATCCGAGAACAAAGCCAATAATGTAACCCTTGAACTTTTTCACATAATAACCCCTTTCTCTAAATCCCCATTATATTATCATATTTTGTCAAACATCTATATGATATATTGAATTTTTTTAAGCTCCTATCGATAATTGATAAGGGCTTTATCTATTTCATTATACATTCTGACCACTGGCCTTTAGGATCTTGTACGCAATATTATAACTCGTATAAGTCAGTTTGCTTACAATGCCGATAATATTGCGGGGTGCCCCAAAGTAGGCATCATCTATGTCATAAATGCCTGAGAGCTTGTACTGGTCGTCGCGATCAGCCATCGCAGCGCGAATCTTCCGCAACATTCGCTGAGCTGTGCGGTAGTTGGTATCCATGATTTGCGACAGAGGCAGAGCCAACTTTCCACGCTTGTCATGAGCGACCAGGTAGAATGCCCAAAACCAAGTGGTTAGCGGCAACTTGGTTTTGTAAAGCAGCGTGCCCGCAGTACGGAAGTCTGATGGTAGCTTAACAGCCAAACTGAGCATCGACCACTTTATAATCGTCACAGGCTGTTTTTAAGGTTTGTGGTTTGTCATAATACCGCTGCTGAAGCTCAACTGAGCGCAATCATCATGCTGCTTATTGCTTGGATGTCCCTCTCCAAGAAAGCCTACTCGCGCAAGTGGGACGAATAATCAAGGCGATCTCGTGAACATTTGCGAATTTGCAAATTCCCGGTTGACTTCAATCCGCACAGCTGGTATGATAACAAATGTCTCTGATTGCGGACATGATCTCATAGCTCAGCTGGGAGAGCACCATCTTGACAGGGTGGGGGTCGCAGGTTCGAACCCTGCTGAGATCACCATAACACAGACGCCAAGAGCCCTAGAACCATAAGGGCTCTTTTTGATTTTCGTACTCCACTTCCCTGTTCCCATTTCACGCGAACAAAGGCCACTTGGTTCCGAATTGGTGCCCTTTATCCGGCTAAAGCATATCTGAATTGTATTTGGTGCCGTATCTGGTGCCGCGAGGAATGACTTCCGCCGCGTTTCGCTATGTCATCTGGTTCCATCTGAGACCTGAGTTGGACAGCAATCTCGGCAAAATCAACCTTGCCGAAGCTGACCTTCCAAATCTCATACGTCTGGTCACGCCTCTGATCGCGGGGTCCCTCTGATGCAGTTTAAAAGCAAATGAAAAAGCACCGGTTAAGGCGCTTTTTGAAGAGCAATTCTCTTTTAACATCAATGTCCTTCGTTTTGTGTACTCATCGAATAAAGCCTTTACTTTATCTGCCCAATTCAAAGTTCCTCGCCTCCCACCACAATAACTCGCCACTTAGAAGGGATATCCTCCCATTCTGCCGAATCTTGTCACTTGGAGGTGTTACCCATGCCAACCACTTACCCGCTCCGAGACGAGCCTGGAAAGACGATGTTCGTATTCGAGAAACATGTCCGCATCTACGGCCATATCATTAAGAACAGGACAGACAAAGAATTGGCCAAATTCGTGTTCGAGACTGAGAAATTCGACTCCGTCGAAGCATTGAAAGCCGAATACCCAGAGGCCGAAGCGTAGTGTTTCGTTCCGGAACCGTCCTCTCGACTGACGAACAACTGGAAACCACCCGCGAGCATCATCTGCATGTCCATATACCAGTCCGGGCAGCTGAGCAGCTTTGGCGGTCCAATCATCGAATTTAACGCGGACGCCGTCAAGATTAACGGATCCTGGTACATGCGCGAGAATTGCGAATTTCGCGTGAGATAAACCCACATAGAAATCGCCGACCTTCGATCTAAGAGCTCGTTTAATTACTGAAAATGCGAAGCCCTGGGTAGCGATCGACCAGAGGACATTTAAAAGCTCTCCGTTTCCCATGGCTCTAACTTCTTCTCGTGCATCCGTAACATTTTCTGGGGGTCGTCATCCCACGCCTTGATCACCTGCAGATGCTCACGCCGGTCGGGCGACCAAACGTTGTATCCTTTGTCGACGAGCGATCGCAGTACCCGCGGCACCGTGTTCGGATGTTTGCCTATTCTGATCGCCAGCTTATTGATTGACGGTACACATCCCCCGAATCGGGTGTCGTTGTAGAGGATCCGTAACAACTTGCGCTCGAAGTCAGCCAACAAGACCAATCCCCGGCAACGCCGATAGTATCCTATCGGCTGAGAGCGTTCGGAACGATCGCTTGCTCCAATTCATCACGCGCACCTTACCGTCACGCACTGAATAGATGGACACCCGCCGCTGCGTGATTGCCCCTTTGCTGTCTTAGTAGATAATTTCTGCGCTTCGGCCGACGTATTTCTCAATCTTGACCATTACGATCACTCCCCACATGAGCGCTGCCCACAGGCTGGACAGATCGTGCAGCCGGCGGTTGCAGGTGCTGGATAGACAGCAAGGCAGTTAGGGCATTCGTTCGTTATGGTTTCGACAGGCTGTTTTCTCATTGGTGTTCCCTCCAAATCGAACGTTCGTTCTCTTTATTGTATTCACATTGTATTAGGAACATACGTTCGATGGTGTGTTTCGGGTACAGCCAATTCCAATATTCCTACCGGATTATTACGAAGCCGCAAGAGCCGCTGTTTCCGCAGCAGGAACCGTTCCATAACCGCTTCGAATTCCACTGCCCCGGTGTCAGGGGCGACCTCCGCGACCTCGCCGTCCAGGACGACATCATATCCGTCAGCGATCGGCACGTCGTGCAGTTCGGGATATAGCATGGTCATGTGCGGAGGTAAGTTATAACAAAAAGATCAGAGAAGTCTTGCCCGGCTCGTCCTCCGAAACAGCTTGATTACACTATAGCTTGTTTTAAAAAAGTTGGACAAAGATACTGGCAGTATGATCGGCTTATCCATATGTTAGGGGTGTAATAACAATACTCCAAAAAGGTGGTGATTGTTGTGAGTTACGGTACAGGAGTTGGAGGTATGAGCCCAGCCGCATTCGTGCTTGTACTCTTCATCTTGTTGGTCATTATCTTGTCATCGGGGATGACTGTCTAATCTCGTCAAAGTAATTGCCGACACTCGTAATGGGTGTCGTTTTTTTTTACTTTGCCCTGCATGACTTTAGACAGATGCTCCGCGAAAATAAAATAGCCCGAGCCCAGCTACACCGAGAATTTGTGCGGTTTTGTTCAATAAGCTGTTCGATGCCTACTTCCATTTCCCGCCACGAGGGAGCCCCTTTACATAGATGCCCTATGACAACCGTATATTCGTAATCGCTTGGGAGTTCGCGAGAACCTACCCAAATCAGAAGATAATTTTTTAAAAAATATGGACAAAAACACTGGCAGTATAACCAACCTTTCCATATGCTAGGGGGGGTAATCACATTACCCCGAAAAGGCGGTGATTGTTCTGGGCTATGCAGTAGGTGGAGTCGGTGGTGCAGGATGCGGTGTAGGTTATGGAGGAATGGGCGCAGCCGCATTCGTACTGGTTCTCTTCATTCTGTTGGTGATTATTCTGGCTGCGGGAATTATCGTTTAAACAGTACCCTTCTTTTTTGTACCGACGCTCGTTGCAGAGTGTCGGTTTTTTTATTACATCCACACCGTGCATGGATCGATCGAATATAATAGCTGCTAATATACGATCAAGGAGGAGATCATGATGTACATCCCCATTTTCTTGATCCAATTAGCGGTTCTCGTGATATTTGTTTTTTCCGTATACAGGGCATTCAACTTTGCGAAACGTAAGGTTTGGCCGGATTTCTTTTTTAATGTAGCGTTTGCGATCGTGTCTTTTGCCTACTTATTTAATCATTGGTGATGGATATGCCCCGCCCTGTCGGAAGGTTCATGCTGAGATCACTATAACATAGACGCCAAGTGCCCTCGCATTCGCGTGGGCACTTTTAATATGCTCGCAAAATTATCGGAGTGGATCTGCAACCTTTTTCAATATGCATCCGTTTATGACATCGAACAACGCGCCGGATCCGCGCTACATCCCACTAGGAGGCATATGACGATGAAGAAATCCGTGATGAAACCTTTGCTGCTGGCAACGACCGCCGTGGCCTTATGTTTCTCCGTTACGGGAGCGGCTTACGCCTTCAACGACGTCAAGAACGACCCCGAGCAGACTGCCATTGAGCAATTGCAGCACAGAGGCGTGATCAGCGGCGTCGGCCAGGACCAGTTCGCGCCCAAAGGCACGCTTACGGTCGGCAATGCCGTTGCTTTGATTGTATCGGGCATGAAGCTGAATATCGACAATATCCAGTTTATCAAGGAACCGAAAGCCAGCGACTATTTCACGAAGGTAGAGGATGATGTCTGGTACGCCCAAGCGTTCATTATCGCCTCGCTCAACGGGCTGGACATACCGAAGGATATTAACCCGAATGCAGCCGTAACTAGAGAACAATACGCCCACTGGCTGTATAATGCTCTGGAGACGAAAGGCGACTACGCTTGGATGGAAATGTTTATCATGCTCAATGACGAAGATCAAGTCGATGACGCCTACATGACAAGCATTCAGCACATGCTGATCGCCAAGATTGCCAAGCTGGACGAGAATAACGATTTCCGCCCGAAGAAGCCGATTACCCGCAGTGAAGCTGCCGGCATGCTGTACCGCACGATCGAATATGCGGACAACGTGAAGCCGATTGAAATTCCGCACAGTGTGCTTGCGGACGTGAAGATCAGTTCGGAGAAAGCGGGCGAAGACATCGCGAAGATCACCGTAACGGCACAGGCTCCGCACCCGGGCTACGGTATCGAAGTGTCGAGCATCCATTTCAACGGTGCACAGGCGATCGTGAACTATCGCGTCATCCTGCCTGACCCGGATAAAATGTATGCGCAAGTGATTACCGAAGTGAAGGCAGAAACGTATGTTGATGCCAGGTACGAGACGGTGCTGGGGACAGAAGAATTCCAGGAAAGCCCGAGCTCGATCGATCCCGAACAGCCGGTCCAATCGGATGGCAATACAGGTAGCGGCGTTAACGGAAGCGAAGGAACTAGCAGCAGCATCGCCCAATAGTCAGTTTTTAAATACAAGAGGCTGCAGGCCGTGCGAAAACACGTGCTTGCAGCCTCTTGGCTTTCTCAGAGGTTCGGAATTTGCCAATCTATCGATTCTTGACCCGTAGAACGCAAGAATTCATTGGCGCGTGAGAACGGCCTGCTGCCAAAAAATCCATTATGCGCCGACAGCGGGCTCGGATGCGCAGATGTCAGCACCAGATGACGACTGCGGTCGATATATGCTGCCTTCTGCTGGGCGTGGCGCCCCCACAGAACGAAAACAAGCGGCCTCTCCCGCTCTCCCAGCGCCGCGATGATGCGATCCGTCATCTTTTCCCATCCGAGTCCCTTGTGCGAATTCGGTTGGCTCTCCCGGACCGTAAGCACGGCGTTCAAGAGAAGCACCCCCTGCCTCGCCCAGTGCTCCAGGCACCCGTGATTCGGAATGGCGTATCCGAGATCGTCGCGCAACTCCTTGAATATGTTCTGCAAGGAAGGCGGCTGTCTGACCCCTTGCTGAACCGAGAAGCTGAGCCCATGCGCCTGTCCCGGCCCGTGATACGGGTCCTGACCGAGTATGACGACTTTGGCGTCCTCATACGAAGTCCAGTGAAGCGCTTGATAGATATGATGCATATCCGGATATACCGTCCGGCTCCGGTACTCCTCTGCAAGCCGTTTGCGCAGTTCCTGGTAGTAGGGCCTGTCCATCTCCTCTTGCAACAGCGGTCCCCAGTCGTTATGGAAAATAGCGGGCATATCGTTGAAACCTCCGTTAAAATTTACCCAATTCATAATTTCAAATTTTATTCCGTAAACAAGGCCAAGTTGTCCAAAGAGGCATGCATTCCCGCATAGTGGTCCTCTTGACGAATCCCCTCCGGCACATTCTCGCACTTAATGGCGACTTCTGTACCTTTGGCATCGGGCGTAAAAGTCCAAGTCATCGTCATGTTCCCGGCATAAATGGGGTCGTCGGACACAAACTCTACCAATTGCACGATTCGCTCATTCGGAACGAATTCGAGGAATTTTCCCGTGATGACGTCCGTGTCGGCCGTGGTCTTGCCGGGAGCAGCGTGCTTGTCTTCGACATAAGTCAGCGCCATGCGGTACGCACCGCCGTTGCGCACTTCGAACTCGTAGATTTCCCCCTTCATCCCTTTCGGCGGCAGCCAGGAAATCAGAGCAACAGGGTCGGTGAACGCTTGATAGATCGATTGTGGCGAGGCTTTGATAATCCTGGATGCACGATCGATTCTTTTCTCGTCGGGCGTATTCATTTTGAAAGAAACGCCGATCTGATCCAGCGCAAGACGCAATTGCTGCACGGCATTGGGTCCAATGCCGTGCAATCGGCTCAGTTCTGCTTCCGTAAATTGCGAGAGCTGCTGCAGCTTGGTAATGCCGGCTCCCAATAGCGCGCGAACGGCCGGCTTCGCCAATTGGCGAGGGAAATCATGCGTTGGAGTCTCGGATTTCATCGAATTCACTCCCCTGTTAACTCCTTAGCTTCAATCAAGCTGATTATAGCTTTTTTCTAAATGAAAAGAAATCTTGGAAGAATCAAATATTCGGTTGCTTCATTCTAATATCATTTTGTTCGCTCGGTCGAAATATCTGTCGAAGTGTGCTGCAGCTCTCGCCGCCTACTTCGCCCGATCCGAAGAGAGCCTGCCTGCAAAAACATGCCCGGATCGATGTCCAGGCTTTCAAGTTGAGTTGGTTTCAAAAGAAAAGCACCAGAAGGTGCTCATCCGAAAAGTTATATGGGATTTATGCCCACTCCATGAATTAGGCACCTGCATACACTAAGTGCAGAACTTATTTGAGGAGTGATGTTTTGTATAATCAGAGCGTTTATCCAAACCACTTAATTCCCCATGTACAGTCAGTATCTTCTATCGATCCTTATGTTGTTGAAGCCCTCTGCCGACTAATAGGTCGATGTGTATGCTTTGAAACGACCCGCGGGGCCATTGAAGGTACGATTCAAGATGTTAAACCTGACCATGTGCTACTTGCACTTTCAAACAATAGGCAAGCGTGCGTACGAATAGCTGAAATTGTCTGGACGATGCCTTTATAATTTTCCTACCGGATCCTTGAGTGGATCCGGATTTTTTATTATTCGCTAACCTTGGTGCAACCCGTACCCGGGTTCCAAACCTTCGTGACCCACTCAAGCTTCGTCGCGGCACTCATGCCACCCCGCTCCGCCCCGCTGATCGGCCACGCGCTTCTTGTACTTCAACCATGCTGCCGAAAGAATCGTGCTTCTTGTACCAATCGAATTGGCAATCTCAATCCACGTTTCCCCGGATTTCCGGCGATTCAATAGTTCCGGGAAATCGTACGGGATGTCCTTGAACTGCGGCTTTTCGGTGAGGATGATCTTCTCGATGTCAGCCGGTTGCAGATCTTCGGGCTCCTCCGGTTGTTTGCGAAGAACCTCGTTTTCCCATTCGTCCAGCATATCCTCGTTGTCAGGAAGTGAATCCGCGAGTTGTTCATCTTCCTCGGTCAGTTCGCGTACCGCCGGATCCACATCCCGCAATTCGCCGCCGAACGCGATAATCTCAGAAACCAAATACCTGATGTGGCCGGCAGGATAGCCGGCAATCGGTGCGATCCCGATATCCCGCCCCACTTCGTCGGGGTTCATGCCAAGTACACATTTCCCGTTCCGATACTTCCT
Organism: Bacillota bacterium; assembly: GCA_023391635.1. GTDB lineage: Bacteria > Bacillota > Bacilli > Paenibacillales > Paenibacillaceae > Cohnella. The sequence goes on from JAEWAQ010000083.1 coordinate 17,117, forward strand.
CGGAGACGTCGCTTCCCCTTTAATGATGGAAAAGATGCATTCCACGACTTCATCAGATCCTGGGCGAAAATCCAGCACCGGTTGCGGCATTCAACTTCACAGGTTACAACGAATACGTACGCACATATCACCAAGAACTGAGCAAGAAGACAACGTCGCATTTTGATGTATTTGATCCGAAATCGAACGTTCGTCCCCAATCCGTCCCAAATGGTGAAAATGGCACTCTAACTTCATGATTTTGTCGAATGAAAACGACTGTCGGGGAAACAAAAAAATCCCTTATGTATCAAGGGATTCAGACTTTCAATATGGTGCCGAGGACCGGGATCGAACCGGTACGGTAGTCACCTACCGCAGGATTTTAAGTCCTGTGCGTCTGCCAATTCCGCCACCCCGGCAAATAAGTAGCATAAGCCAATTTATTAAAAAAACCGCTGCGGCGGTCTTCGGATAACCTAGGTGGAACCTTACTACAGTAACGTTCAGCATGCCGGTGGTGGGCCCTGAGGGACTCGAACCCCCGACCAATCGGTTATGAGCCGACCGCTCTAACCAACTGAGCTAAGGGCCCTCGTCTCGGTCATGAGAAAAGGTTGGTTGCGGGGGCAGGATTTGAACCTGCGGCCTTCGGGTTATGAGCCCGACGAGCTACCGGACTGCTCCACCCCGCGTCATTGCCATCGTGCGCCCTTCTTGCGGCGACAAGAAATACTATACAACAAATCCAGGCTTTACGTCAATGTTTTTCTTTGGATTCGCCGGAATTATCGCCTGAATCAAGATGGTCCGCAGCCGTTCCATCCTCAACGCTCCCGCTCCCGTGCTTAGCTGCAGCCCCTTCCGCCATCGCCATCTCGGCGAGTTTCTGCAGCATGACATGCTGGGGCATGTGCATCAGGTGCTCAATCGGTACTTTCATGAACGCGGCCAGCTTCACAGCGGTGTCCGCTGATATCGGCATCGGTCTCAATTGCAGCATCTCCTTCCGGCAATCATCGCCGATATCAGCTTACCACACTTCGCCCCCTCATGGAATATATCGCACGCCGTAGCGCCCCCGCCGGGAGCGGAAGACTTCGATCTCTTTGGGCAAGTCCACGCCGTAGATCCAGCCGTCATGCTCCATCCGCCGGACCAGGCAGCCCGCCTGAAACTTGCTGTCATACAGCCTGAGCCAATACACCCATTTCATGAATTATCGCCTCCGGATCATTGACTGCAATTAGCATGCGCGCCAATTCTCCATTTGAATCGCGGTGGCGAAAAAAAGGCAACAGCCGCGCACGCTACGATCCAGTCGAAGACGCACCCGGCTGCTGCCGTCGCATTCGGCGATTATTGAATCTCGCCCGCCGCTCTCATCACGTTCAATTTATCAATGCTCATCCCGCCGCCACCCTGATAGATGTCGTCGTAGACGCCTTCGATCTGGCCGCTCGGATTCGTCTTGATCTTCTGCAGCAGGTCGTTGCCCTTCGTTTCCAGGAATTGCAGCGCTTCGTCAACCGTACGCTGTCCCTGGAAGATAGTGTTGTACACTTGGCCTACGATATCTTGAATCATGCTCAGGTTCGGCCGTTCTTGCAGCAAGCGTTGCTCGGCCGGCGAGCTGTTCGGCTGCGGTGCCGGCTTCATCTTGGTGAACGCTTCGATATTGTAGCTCATGCCTTCGCGCGGCTTGATGAACGCGTTGCGGGAAGACAACTCATACGTGCTGCGCGACTTGAACTTTGCCGCGTCTTCGCTGTTCATGAATTTGACGAATTCCCAAGCGTCATCCACGTTGCGCGCATTGGCATTGATCCCGGCCAGCGAGCTGAACGACGTCACCGCGCCAATGCCTGGTGCGCTCTCGTGATATGGAACGGTAACGACATCCCAATCGAGCTTGTCGACTTTCAGTTTGTCGGCGTTCTCGTTCATTTGCATAATATCGTTGATCATGCCGTAAATGCCGACGGTCATGGCGACATGCCCGTTCAGGAACAGCTGACCTTGATATGGATTGTACCGGTATTTGCCGTCAGTCGGTTGCTCGTAGAATGCTTGCATGTCTTCTTGATGCGGTACGATATGGTCTTCATACATCTTGTAAATAGAATCCCACAAATTTTTCCACTGCGGCGTGTTGATCGTCATCTTCTCGGCGGCCGGGTCATACATCTTCAAATTCAACGGTGCGGCATAATTTTGCACATCCCACCATTGATCGCCGGCTCCCCCCCATTGGCTGAACGAGAAGCCGAAGATCGCGTCTTTGCCCGTGCCCTTGGTCATCTGTCTCGCGATGCTGAATACCTCTGTCCAGGACATATTGTCTTGAGGTGGAGTCACGCCCATATCGGTGAACAGCTTCTTATTGTAATACAACGCGGAAGGCATGAACGTCGGTGTCAGCGCATAAATGTTGTTGTTGCCTTCTTCGCGAATCGTGTCGATGACGGAAGGTACGAAGGCGCTCACGTCGATCTTGTCTTCCTGCAGCAGCGGATCGAGCTGTTTGAGCAAGTTCTCGTTTACGAGCGAGCCGAGCAGGTTGATATCGAAGATCATGACATCAACCGGGTTCGTGCCCGTCATGATCTCCTTCGTCTTGGCCAGTTGGTCCGGTTGAATCCAGCGGCCGTTCTCGTCCATGTTCTCGAATTGCTGCGTGTTCCAATCGATCGCGGGTACGATCTCGATCTCGATGCCCTGGTGCGAGAATTCGAACATGTCGGTATATTGCTGTCGGAAATACGTTTCATCCGATCTGCTGCCGTACAGAGTGCCGATGCGAAGCGTACGCTTGTTGTCGGGATCGTCGGCATTGCCGGAGTTACAAGCCGCCAGTATCGGGACGAATAAGGATACGGCAAGGCCAATCATTGCCCAGCGGCGGGCGCGGTGTTGACGTGTTTTCATGCGGTTTCTTCCCCCTCCAATGATTTAGGTGCGCGGATGACGATTTTGTCTCCGTCGATTTCCATACTCGCCTTGTCGCCGATCTCCAGTGCCTGCAAATACTCCTTGGGCACCTGCAAGCGGCCGACGCGGTCGACGACCACGAATGCTTCATGCACCTCCTCGAGCGACTCGCCTTCCGCGCGCGGAACGGACAAGTCCAAATTCGGATTGCGCTTGATGAATTCGGTGCTCGTGAGCCCATCGCGGATAGCGACGACACGGTCGACTTTGCCGGCCAGCGACAAATCGTGCGTGACGATGACGATCGTAACGCCGAGCTCGCGGTTGAACTTTCTGAAAATGTCCATGATCATATCGGATGTCCGCGAATCGACGGAGCCCGTCGGTTCGTCGGCAAGCAGCAGCTGCGGCTTGTTGGCGAGCGAGATGGCGATGGCGACGCGCTGCTGTTCGCCCCCGGACAGCTGTTGAAGCTTGTTGTGCATGCGGTCCTTCAGTCCGACCCATTCCAGCAATTGCTTCGCATAGGCACGGTCCAGCTTGCCGGAGAACATCATCGGCACCTCGACGTTCTCAAGCGCCGTCAGGAACGGCAGCAGGTTGCGGGCATTGTTCTGCCAGATGAAGCCGACCGTGTCCCGCTTGTACTTGACCAGATCCTCGTCGCTGACCTTGAGCAGGTTCCACGGTCCGACGGTCACCTGGCCGGCCGACGGGCGGTCGAGGCCGCCCAGAATGTTCAGCAGCGTCGATTTTCCGCTGCCGCTGTTGCCGATGATCGCCATCATTTCCCCCGGCTTCACCGTCAGGTTGAGGCCCTGGAGCGCCACCACTTCAAGATCTTCGGCTTTGTAGATTTTCACGAGTCCTTCGCATTGAATCATGGCTTAACGCTCCTCTCCAAGCTTCACGGCCTGATGAACGCGCAAGCGGCGAATATGCGCGATGAGCAATCCCGCCCCGATGAAGAGCATGACCACGACGACGATGGACAGCCGCATCGTATCGACCTGCGAGAACACGACGCGGAACGGCGGAATTTGCCGGACCGAATTGTCGGTCGTCTGCAGGAACGGGAGGAACAGCAAGCTCGTCAATTTTCCGATGCCGACTCCGAGTGCGATCGAAAGTCCGGCAGTGAAAATCTGCTCCAGCAGCAGCATGCCGGTCAATTGTTTGCGCGACAACCCCATCGCGCGCAAGATGCCGATCTGCACGATTCTCGACGACAGGTTGAAGAACCAGTACAGGATGTAACCGGCCAACGACACGATGACGGTCACGAGGAAGCCGAGACTGAGGATGCCGAACACGCCTCCTCTCGCCGGGTGCTTGCTCTGCGTCGCCATCTCGCTGCGCATGTCGTCGATCTGGGCCAGCTCGATGCCTTTCTCCTGCAGCGCAGGTATGATCGGCGCCGTCTTCGCCTCCGGCTCCATCTTAAGCCACACGTCATACGGCATAAGCGGCGCCTGGTCGAAGATGTAATCCAGATTGGCAACCAGAAACGGTGCCTGATCCGGGAATTCGCTCGGCCAATAAGGCGTGATGCCGATGATGACGAATTCGACGAGTTGGTCCTGCAGCACGGTCTGGATCGTATCCCCTTGCTTCAGGTCGAACTTCTTCGCGATGTTGGAGGAGATGATCGCGCCCTCCGGCACATCGCCCAGCCAAGCCAGATACGTATACGGATTGATCGTGTACATGTCTTTGCGCAGCCAAGCCACCTGAGCGAAATCGATATTGTCGATGCCCATGATCATGCCTTGGCCGGCCGTCTTGCCGGATACGGTCAGGCTTGATTTCACTTGCAGCACGCGTGCGGCATGCGATACGCCGGGCAGCGAGCGGAACACCTCGAAAGGCGGCTCGCTATAGTTGATCCGGCTAGGTACCGGCCGCTGCGGCTGCTGGCCTCCGCCTCCGCCGTTGCCGCCATTCCCGCCGCCTCCATTGCCTCCGCCTTGATTGCCGCCACCGCCGCCACTGCCCCCGCCCTGTTGCGGATTCTGCTGATTGAGCTCGGCCGAGCCTTCCCACACCGTCTTGACGACGACATCGGAGCCGTATTTGTACAAGATGCGCTCTTCCGCGTTCAATCCGATCGTACGGGCCGCCGACGCGTTGTATACGCCGAGGCCGAGCGTCAGAATAAGCAAGATCATGAGCGGATAATACGCCTTCGATGAACGCGACAGCTGCGTGATCGTGAGGTACAGCGGAACCGGCAGCAGCTTCTTCCAGATCAGATTGAACAGCTTGAGCAGCAGCGGGAACAGCCGCAGGAATACGAGACCCGCCGCGAAGATGGACAACGCCGGCACGAAGAACAGGAATGGCTGCACGTTGAGCTGGTCCGTCGTCATGCCGGTCTTGAATGACACCATCTGGCGCTCGTTGAACAAGTACCAGCCGTACGCGGCCACACCAACAAGCGCAACGTCAAGAAACCATTTCTGCCAGAACGGTGTCTGCGCCGAGCGCGCAATCTTGCGCTTGTAATCGACGATCGATGTGCGCGTGAACACGAGCGCGGGAATGACGGCGGCGAGAATCGCGACCAGGATCGCCGCGCTCCCCGCAAGGATCGCATCCGACGAGAAGCCGACGGGAATCGCCTTGCGGTTGACGAATTCGAGGAATCCGTTCGCCGACCCGATGCTCTTGGCCATAAACCAGCCGAGCAGCGGACCGACCGCCAGCGCGACGGCGCCCAGCAGCGCTCCTTCCAGCAGGAACAAGAGGAAGATCTGCCTTGTGCTCGCTCCGCGGCTGCGCAGCACCGCGATGTCCGACCGCTGCTTCTCCAACGCCTGCCTCGAGTTCATCGTGATGAAATAAAACACCATGGCGATCATCGGCGCCGCCAGTGTGAAGAGCAAGGTCTGCAATTGAATGCTCGTGCGCCGGAATTCCTTCAGCATCTCGGCGAACGACAATTCCAGGTGCGCATCGTTCGAGCGCTTATACACTTCGATATCGATGCGGCCGAGCGTGCTGGACAGCGGTGCGAGCTGGCTCGTCTTGATCTCCGACAGATCATAAGCCGTATACCACTTGACCGTCTGAAGCGGCAGGCTGCGCTTCTCCGCCAAGTCCGAGAGCAACGCCGGCTCTGCAATGAACAAATAGTTCATGAGCGAATCCAAACCTTGGTACCAATAAGGGCTTGCCGGATCGGAGGGCTTGAATGAGCCGACGATCTTCACGCGCAGCGTCTCGTTCGAACCGCCGTACATCGGGTACAACAGAACGTCACCGACATGCAAATCGTTGCGGAACAGCGCTTCTTCCATCATGACCGCCTGCAGCGTGCCGTCGGTGTCGGGATGCTCCTGGTACCAGGTGCCCCCGACCTGCTCGGCCTGGCTTTGCAGGCCGCTGAAAGAAACGATCGTCATCTTGCGGGTGCGGCTCGCATCCACTTTCGTCGGATCTTCCGGCACGACTTCCGTGCCGCGCAGCGATGCGCTGCGCTGGGAAGCATCTGCGGGAAAGCCGATGCGCTCGGGCACTTCATCCTGGATGTAGGCATCGACGTTGCGGAACGCCTGCCAGTTCGTCTTGCCGCCTACCGCCTGGTAATTGATCAACAGCGCGCCTGCCGGCAGTCCTTCGCTGTTGTCCTTGAGCGATTGCGCGACGACCCGCTTGAGCGCCCCGTCGGCGTACATCGGAATGCTCGTGGTAAACGCGACCGCGACGAGCAGTCCCGCGAGCGTGCTCAGCGTCAGCCAACGGGTGTTCCACATTTTGCGAAATAAAAACCGGATCAACGCACTCATGGCTTAACGACCTACGACTTTCTGTCCCGGCGCAAGCCCCTGCACGATTTCGGCATCTGTAGACGTCTGCTGACCGACCTCCACGTCGACCTCGCGCTTCGTGCCGTCGGCTTCCACCACTTGCACGTAAGTGCGCCCGCCGATCGAGCGAAGCGCTGCGAGCGGGATGACGACGGCGTCCGGTCTGCGGTCCAGGATGACCGAAGCGGACAGCGGCGTGCCGCGTTCCACCGTCTGCGGCAATTCCGGCACGTCGATCAGCAAATACTGATCCAGCCGGAGCGAACCATTGCCGCCGTTGTTATTGCCTTCGCCGGGAACCGGCAATTGCTTGATCTTGCCTTGCAGCTTGCCGACGTTGCCGATATCGACCTGTGTCTCCATGCCGACCGCCACCTTGGCCAGATCGTCCTTCGACAGCGTCACCGCGACGACTTTCTGGCTCGGGTCGGCGATGATGCAAATTTGATCGAACGCCTTGACCTGATCGCCTTCCTGGACGGACAAGGAGACTATCGTTCCGTCGAATTCCGCCGTCAGCGTCGCCTTGGCGATATCAGTCTCCATATCGGCGACTTGTTGGCGCTGCTCCTCGAATCCGATCATTTGCGACTCGAATTCGACAGGGTCCATTTCATCCTTCTGGCGCAGCAGCTTCTTGATTTCCAGCTCCTGCCGTTTGATCGACAGCTGTTGGGTGCGCAGCGACTTGCGCAAATCTTCGACGTCAAGCTCGGCCAAGGGGTCGCCCGCCTTCACCTGCTGACCGGGTTGTATGTATAATTTCTTGATACGCCGCCCGTCCAAGGTGAAATACATCGTCTTCTCCTTGGCGGTCAGGATTTTGCCGGAACCGGACACTTTCGTTTCCAGCGTCTTCGTTGTCACTTCGTATTCCGGCTTCTTCGAAATTTGCGGCAGATGGATCGCCGACAGATCTTCTTCCTGCGGTTCGCTCGGCAGCAGGCCGCATCCGGCAACCGCGAGCGACAGCACCGCCGCGGCGATCACGCCAGCCGCACGCCGCCCCCGCTTATTGTTCGCTTGCGGCGAATACGCCGTCCACCATTTCATAGACATGGTCCGCTACCTCCATAATCGTTGGATCGTGTGTCGTCATGCAGATGGACACTTTCTCCCGGGCGACTACGTCCCGGAATACGTTCATAATCTGCGCCGCCATCTGGCTGTCGAGCTCGGCCGTCGGTTCGTCCGCGAGCAGCAGGCTGGGCCTATGCGAGATCGCTTTCGCAATCGCCACCCGCTGCTGTTCGCCGCCCGACAGCTCGAACGGTCGGTGGTGCATCCGCTTGCCGAGGCCGACCATTTCCAGGCATTCCGTGACCCTTGCCTTCCACTCCGCCCGGGGCGTGCCCGCCATTCGCAGCGACAGCTCGACATTCTCGTATGCGGACAGCAGCGGCATCAGAGCGTACGCTTGGAAAATGAACCCGATATCGCGTCTGCGCACTTCCGTGCGCTTGTCGTCATTCCATTCGTGAAACGGACGCCCGCGAAAATGAATCGTGCCCTTCGTCGGCACGTCGAGTCCGCCCATCAGGTTCATCAGCGTCGTCTTGCCCGAACCCGAGCGCCCCCTCAGCATGATCAATTGCTGCGGATACAAGTCCAAATCGATACCCTTCAGCACGCGCAGCTTCGTGCTTCCGACATCGAACGAGCGCTCCAAGCCGCGCACGGACAACAGCGGCTTCCCGGCGCCGACGGCCGCTTCGGCTTCTGTCTTCCGTTCGGCCGAGCCGGCAGCCTGTGGCGCTTCGGGCGCTTTGCGGCGCCGCAAACTCGCGAGCATGGCCTTTCCTCCTCTAATAGGGACCTTTGAGCGAAGCTCGAAGTCTCCCTGATCCAATCCCTTCATCATTATAACGAGACGTCCGGCGGAAAAGTTACGCGAAATATTAAGGCTTTATCATTTTTTTAACGAACAGGTGACAACTTTCGCGAAAGAATCGCAACTGTTCGCAATCTTCCTCTTTATAAGAAGGGCTGTTTTTGTGTATGATGGTGAGATAAGACCATGAAACGTGAGGCAGGTAGAACGCTATGGAAACCAAGTCGTCATCATCCAACTTCATTAAGAACATTATCGCGGAAGATCTTGCCGCCGGTCGCGTGCAAGAAGTCGTCACCCGGTTCCCGCCGGAGCCGAACGGCTATCTGCATATCGGGCATGCCAGGGCGATTACGATCAACTTCGAACTCGCTGCCGAGTTCGGCGGCCGGACGAACTTGCGGTTCGACGACACGAATCCGACGAAGGAAGAAGTCCGGTTCGTCGAAGCGATTCAAGAAGACGTCAGATGGCTCGGATTCGAATGGGACGGGCTGTATTTCGCTTCGGACTACTTTGACGAAATGTACGCGCGCGCCTTACTGCTGATCCGCAAGGGCCAAGCGTACGTGGATGAACAGTCGGCGGAGCAAATCCGCGAAACGCGCGGCACCCTGACCGAGCCGGGCAAACCAAGCCCCTTCCGCGACCGCCCTGCGGAAGAGAGCCTCGACTTGTTCGAGCGAATGCGGAACGGCGAATTCAAGGACGGCGAGAAAGTACTCCGCGCGAAGATCGACATGGCTTCCCCGAACATCAACATGCGCGATCCCGTCTTGTACCGGATTTTGCACGCCGCCCATCACAATACCGGGGACAAGTGGTGCATTTACCCGATGTACGCTTTCGCCCATCCGATCGAAGACGCGATCGAGGGCGTTACCCATTCCCTGTGCTCGCTGGAGTTCGAAGACCAACGGCCGTTGTACGATTGGGTCGTTCAACAATCCGAAATGCCCCTCGTTCCGCGCCAATACGAGTTTGGCAAGCTGTATTTGACCAACACCGTATCGGGCAAACGCCATATCAAGAAGCTGGTCGAAGACGGCGTACTGGATGGCTGGGACGATCCGCGCGTCATGACGATCAGCGGAATGCGCCGCCGCGGCTATACGCCGGAGGCGATCCGCGCGTTCATTCGCGATACGGGCATCTCAAAAAGCAATGGCATCGTGGACCACCGCCAGCTGGAGCACTATATTCGCGAAGATTTGAAGCTGAAGGCGCTCCGCACGATGGCGGTCATCGACCCTCTGAAGGTCGTCATTACGAATTATCCCGAAGATCAGACGGAATGGCTGGACGCCGAGAACAATGCCGAAAATCCGGAAATGGGCAGCCGCCGGATTCCGTTTTCCCGCGAAATCTTCATCGAACGCGACGACTTCATGGAGAACCCGCCGGCCAAATATTTCCGCCTGTTCCCCGGCAACGAAGTGCGGCTGAAGCACGCCTACTTCATTCGCTGCGAGGAAGTCGTCAAGGATGCGGACGGACGGGTCATCGAAATCCGCTGCACATACGATCCCGAGACGAAGAGCGGCAGCGGGTTTACCGGCCGCAAGGTGAAGGGCACAATCCATTGGGTGGATGCCGCAACCGCCGTCCCTGCCGAATTCCGCTTGTACGAACCGCTCATCACAGGCGATTCGGAGGAAGACGGCGGCTCGTTCCAGGACCGGATCAACCCGAATTCGCTGGAAGTGCTGCAAGGCTACGTGGAGCCGGGCATGCAAGGCGCAAATGGTGGAGATAAATTCCAGTTTTTCCGCCATGGGTACTTCAACGTCGATCCGAAGGATACCGCGCCGGAACGCATCGTGTTCAACCGAATCGTCTCGCTTAAAAGCTCGTTCCAAATCTAACCAATTGCCATAAGATGCTCCCGGTCCGCAACCTTGCGGGCGCCGGGAGCGTCTATTTTAATCATTCAAAAAGAAGATGACGAAGTCGTTTTAACTGGATCCGCGGGTTCTTAAGGAGGTCGATGGGATGAAAATGAAATTCTACGCGGTAACCGTCATCTGCGCGCTAATTTTACTGCTGGTGTCCGGGTGCGGCAGCGGGCAAGGAGCGGCATCATCGCCCCCGTCTTCCGGAACCGGCTCGCCATCGGCTTCGTCGCCGCAATCATCGCAGACGCCGCCATCCTCCGGGGAGCATTCGCCCGAGGAGACGATGCCGGCCGCCAGCGAGCCTGCACCCGAAGTGACTTCCCCTCCCCCTGAAGACACGTCGGAGGATGCCAGGATCAAGATGACAATGCAGGCGATGACGCTCGAAGAGAAAGTCGGGCAAATGCTGCTGGCGGGCGTACAAGGCACGAAGGTGGACGCAGCGGCCAAGCAAATGATTGCGAAGGATCACGTCGGGGGCATCATCTTGTTCAAGAACAACTTGTCCGGCGGTTTTCGCTCTTCTGCGGAATTGTTAAACGGATTGAAGGCGGCGAATCTCGGCAATCCCGTTCCTCTCTTCCTGAGCGTCGATCAAGAAGGCGGGCGGGTCAGCCGCTTGCCCAAGGAATTCGAGCCGATGCCGGCTGCCGCGATCGTCGGCAAGACAGGCGATGCCGCATTAGCGGAACAGATGGGCGGCCTGATCGCACAGCAGCTCCAACTGCTTGGCTTCAACGTCGACTTCGCGCCGGTGCTCGATACGTTCAGCAACCCGAAGAACACGGTAATCGGGGACCGTTCGTTCGGGAGCAAGCCGGAGCTTGTGGCCGAGATGGGCACCGCCGAGATGAAGGGCATTCGGGACGGCGGCATTCTGCCGGTCGTGAAGCATTTTCCCGGACATGGCGACACCTCGGTCGATTCCCATAAAGACTTGCCGATCGTGCGGAAGTCCGAAGCCGACCTGCTCAAACTCGAATTGAGGCCATTCCAGTATGCGATCTCGCAAGGCGTCGAAGCCGTCATGGTCGCGCACATTCTGTTTCCGGAGCTGGATCCGGACATGCCGGCATCGCTCTCTGAACCGATCATCACCGATCTCTTGCGCGACAAGCTCGGATTCGACGACGTCGTCATCACCGACGATCTCGCCATGGGTGCGATTGCCAAGAACTATGGCGCGCCTGAAGCGGCTATCCGCGCCGTGGAAGCGGGCGGCGACATCTTGCTGATGGCGCACAGCTACGATGTTGCTCACCAAATCTATGAAGCATTGCTGAAGAGCGTCCGCGACGGCCGCATCCCGGAGTCCCGCATCGACGAGAGCGTTGCCCGCATCCTGAAGCTGAAGTTCGCTTACGGCATGACGGACGACGAAGTGCCGATTCCGGCCGCGTCCGATATTCCGAACGATGCGATTCGCCAGTGGCGCGAGCAAGTGAACAACCGCGGCTGATCCGCAATCATTTGACCGTCACGATCGTCGATTCGCCCATCGCCTCGATCTTCCATTCGCCAGTGTGGTCAAACGTAAGTGTACCTTGATATTGGGTAATCGGCTTCAACGTGCTTCCGTCTATAAATTCTCCCACCTTTCGGAAGGTGAGCAGACGCGTCTGTCGTTTGTCGATCATGGAGGCAACCTTGACGTCCATCGTATCCGCAAGGTTGCCTCCGGTCACGATCAAGCTCGCCTCGGTGTCTCCGACAACGGCGTCGTCTTTGGAAACGAGAAACCGGACCGAGTCGGTTTGGATGTAAACATCCTTAACCGGTACGTTGATCTGCCCGTACAATTCTCCGTCAATGACAACGTCAACCCGCCACATACCTTTGCTCGGGAAGGGATGGAAGCTCGTCAACCCGTGCGCGTCCGCGCCATAGATCGGACCTTGCAGCCCCGTCTTGTCCAGCTCGAAACGCTCCCCGGTATCCAAGTTCACGGCGGTTGCCACAAGCTGCTTCAAATTGCGATCCTTGCTGGCGGAATCGTCCCACACATACCAAAATATTTTCGCGACGGTTTCCCTGGATTGTGCCACCATATCGTAATTTTCCGAATAACCGATCTTGCCCTCGATGCCGCGCAGCCGGTCGGGATACACGACGCGGCCATCCTGGCCGAGCAGATCGAATTTCGGACTCGGATTCCACACATGTACCGGTCTGGCGGGCGTCAGGTGAAACCAGTGAGCCAGCGCTCGCTCCGTTTCCGTCGCCAGCTTCGGAATTTGCAGAATCGCCAGCAAGCAAGCCGCAATGACCAGATAAACCGCGGCAGCGCGCCAGCCTCTCCGTCGGGATTTGCTGCTCTCCTCCGCAATGGCGGCTTGTCGCAGCTTTTCCAGCATTCTGCTTGCGGACTGTCGATTCAGATCGCTTCTCGGAAATCTCCTGATCGTATCGATCCACTCATCCTTCGTCCGAGGCAAGGTCAAATCCCCCTTCCTGTTTCGCGTACAGATCCCGCAGTTTTCGAAGCGATCGATGCAGCGTCACGTTGACCCTCACTTTGGACCATTTCAGCAACTCAGCTGTCTCCTCGACCGTGAATTCTTGCAGGATCCGCAGCAGCAAGACGTCACGATAGCTCCGCTTCAGCTTCCGGATCAGACGGTAAGCCGTCCGAAGCTCTTCCTGCTGCAGGAAAATCTCGTCAAGCTCCGTACGATTCGGTTCCGGCGCATCTTTCGCTAATCGGCTGAACAACTGACGCCGGGCCGATTCCTTCCTTTCATGGTCGATCGCCACGTGCCGGGCGATGGAAAACAGCCATGTCCGCGGATTCGCTCTGCCCTCGTACCGGTCGATCCCCCGTAATGCTTTCAGGAATACTTCCTGCACCAGATCTTCCACGTTTGCATGGCCGACATAGTAGACGAGAAAATGGTGAACGTCCGAGCCGTGGGCGTGAAACCATTGCTCGATTCTCATGTAGGATTGCATCCATTCACCCTCCCCTCTGGCCGATTGCTTAATTAGACGGCTGATCAACAAATGAATTACAGTTTCCCAAACATTCTTCGCAAACGCGAAAAAACCTTCCGAGCATCCAGGATGCAAACGGAAGGTTACCAGCCGAAAATTACGGAAATTAGGATCGGGTCTACCGAATTTCCACTTTCGAACGCCGGTACAGGATCGCTCCAAGCAGGTACGCCCCCGCGCCCCAGGCCGCCATGATGCCGATATCGATCCAGTAATCCGAAGTCGCGAGCCCGGTGCCGTACACCATGCCGTCCCGCAAACCTTCCACGAAGTACGTAAGCGGAAGAATGTGCGCGACGGGCTGCAGCCAGTCCGGCATGCTGCTGATCGGGAAGAAGATGCCGGAGATGAACATCATCAGGAAGCTGGCGATATTCGCGACGCCCATGTACGCTTCCATCGTCTTGCTGAACGAAGAGAACAGATAGCCGAGCGCGTTGAAGGCCAGGCTGCCGACGAAGAAGGCGATGAGCAGCGTCGGAACGTCGATGTGTAAATTGGCTCCGAACCCGAGCACGCCGATTACGGCCAGGCAGACGATCTGGAATACGCCGAGCAGGAACCGCACGAGCATGCTGGACAAGCCCATCAGCCCCATCTTGACCGGCGTCATGCGCAGCCGCTTGAGCAAGCCTTTGCGCCGGATTTCCACCAGGTCGACCATCCCGAACAACCCGCCCTGCGCCAGCGCGAGCGCGATCATGCCGGTCATCAGGAAGTCCACGTTGCTGAGATCCTCGCTGCCCGACGTCACGGAGCTCATCTCCAGCCGGAACGCCGGCTGAGCGACGCCCGCCGCCGCCAGATTCGCCTGGGCGACGACCTGGTCCAGGATGCTGCGCAGCGCCTGGGATGTGGCGTTCGTCTCATTCTCCGTGTTGACGACCAGCTTCAATGGCTCCGCATCAGGCGAGTCCCCGCTCTCGGGAAGCACGATGACGCCGTCGACGTCCTTGTCTTTGATCCAGGCGTCTGCCTGCTCGGCGGATACCGGCTCAGCCGACTTCCACTCCAGCACCGGAATTTGCTTCAGCATGTTCAGCATGATCGCACCATTTTCCAGATCGTCGGACACGCTGGCCGCAGGCCCGACAACCGCAACTTTCGCTTTGAAATCGCTGCCGCCCCCGCCGCCTCCGAAAATGACCATGAATATCGACATCAGAATGATCGGAAAAAATATATTCCAGAACCACACCTGCTTCTCGCGGAACATCATCTTGATATTCGCGCCGAACAGCTTGCGGAATTGCTTGCCGTAATCCACGTCAGTCCCTCCATTCCTTGCCGGTAAAGGCGATAAACACATCTTCGAGGCTCATCTCGCGAATCGATACCTGTTCGACGCGGAACGCCCTGTCCTTCGTAAATCCGAACAAGCTGTACAGCGTATCTTCCGGGCGGGTCGACCACAACGTCAGCAAGGCGCCGTCACGCTGCGTGCGCGTGACCGCATCTTGATCCCGCATCATCGCCTCCGTCATCGCGGCCGCCTCTTCCCCGTCCGCGAACGACAGCCGAACCTCCCGCTCCTTCGTCAGCCGGTCGATCAGCGCGGCAGGCGTGTCCAACGTCACCACGCGCCCCTGGTCCACGATGCACACGCGATCGCTCAATTTTTCCGCCTCTTCCATGTAGTGCGTCGTCAGAATCGTCGTTTTGCCGAGCGCCTTCAAATTCAGCACGATGTCCCAGATGTGGCGTCTGGCTTGCGGGTCGAGACCCGTCGTCGGTTCATCCAGGAAAATGATGTCCGGATCGTTGATCATGCCCAGACCGATCGCGAGCCGCTGCCGCTGACCGCCCGACAACGATTTGACGCGCTTGTTCCGATGGTCGTTCAGATTGATCATGCCGAGCACTTCGGCGATCGTTCTGGATTTCGGATAGAAGGAGGCGAACAGATCCAGGTTCTCCTCCACGGTCAACAAATCGTACATCGCGCTCGATTGCGGCTGCACGCCGATGCGATACTTGATCGTCTCCCCATCCTTGGCCCAAGACAGCCCATCGATGGCAATCGTCCCGCTGTCCGGCGGCTGGAGCCCTTCGATCATTTCCAGCGTCGTCGTCTTGCCGGCTCCGTTGGGGCCGATAATCGTGAATACTTCGCCCTTCTCGACCGCGAAGCTGATGTCGTCGACCGCGGTGACCGAACCGAAGCGTTTGCGCAGTCCTTTCACTTCCAATATCGGCATGCTTCTCTCTCCTTCATTTTTCCAACTCTATGGCTCATTGTAACTGCCCCGGCTATCGAAGACGACGGTCTGCGGCACGTTTTTGACTCGGTCTTCAGACGGAGGAAAGGGCTTTGCGGGCAGAAAAAAACGACAGCCCCATGTTCATGAGCTGCCGTCAGTAAGCCGGTAAAACGTTGTTACCTTCTGCTAATATACGCGTTCGCGCCGCGTACGTTTGAGGTACGCTCGCGTTCGAGCGTTGCCGCGATGTCGGAATTGATTCGCGAGGTGCAGTTGACGCACAAGTGGCCTTTACGCGTTGGCGCCTTGCACAAGTCGCATTGGTCGGCCAAATTGGGGAATTCGACGATTCTGAATTTGCCGCTGCGAATCCACGTGCGGATCTTCTCTTCCGGGATGGCAGTCGCCTGCGCGGCTTGCGTATTATCGAACAGGCGGTTGCGCAACATCGTCCGTTCGAAAAGCCTGAGCTGGTCGTCCTCTGCCGCATTGCACGCTGCGCACAAGTTCCGAACGTTTCGCTGGATGATTTTGCCGCAGCCGTCGCACTGGGTAATCGCTAGGTCTATCGACATATGTACAGCCCTCGTCTCACTGGTTCATATGTCTCAATATTAGCACGAGGATGCAGTCAAATCCACCCTAATTTCTTACAATTCGACATAACTTTAGGTTTGCAGTCGCAAATAAAACGTTACTTTCCGAATGACTCGGGATTTTCACGCCAGGACTGGAGTAATGCAACGTCTTCCACTCTAATTTTCCCTTGCGCCAGAGCGACGTCGATGAGCGCCGAATAGTTCGACAGCGTGGAAAGCGGAATTCCTTCAGCTTCGAAATTGGCTGCGGCGGCGGCAAATTGGTACGTGAAAATCGCCGTCACGCCAAGCACCGTGCAGCCGGCTTCCCGTACGGCGACCGCGGCCTTCAGCGAGCTGCCGCCGGTCGAGATCAGGTCCTCGATCAGAACGATCTTCTGCCCCGGCACGCAATGCCCTTCTATCTGGTTCGTCTTGCCATGTCCTTTGGCCTTGTCGCGCACGTAGAGCATGGGCAGATTCAGCTTCTGCGCCACCCAGGCGGCGTGCGGGATGCCGCCTGTCGCGATGCCGGCGACGGCTTCGCAATCGGGGTGCAGAGTGCGGATCAGCGCAGCGAATCCTTCCGCGATCCGATCGCGTACGGCCGGATAGCTCATCGTCAGCCGGTTGTCGCAATAAATCGGCGATTTCCAACCGCTCGACCAAGTGAACGGCTCCTGCGGGCGCAAGCTGACGGCGCCGATCGACAGCAAGCTTTCCGCGATTTGGCTGGATAAAGCGTTCGGTTCTTGGCTGTTCCCATTCGAATGTGAAGCCGTGCTCATGATTCGGTCATCTCCTTCAGTATCGTATCGAGTGCCTGTGCGGGGTCCGCAGCTGCCGTGATCGGACGGCCGATAACGAGATAATCGGTGCCGTCCCGCACGGCTTCCTTCGGCGTACGGACGCGGCTCTGATCTCCGACGTCCGCGCCGCGCGGGCGAATGCCGGGCGTAACCGTCACGAAACCGGCGCCGCAAGCCGCCTTGACCGCGCCGACTTCCAGCGGCGAAGCGACGACGCCGTGCAGGCCGGCATCCCGCGCTAGCCTTGCATAACGAACGACTGCGTCCTGGACGGGGCCGACGATGCCGATCTCCTCGTTCAGCACAGCCTGGCTTGTGCTGGTCAGCTGCGTCACGGCGATAACGAGCGGCGCCTGCTCCGGTGAGCCTGCTGCGGCGGCTTCACCCGCTTCGATCGCGTCGCGAACGCCGTCCATCGCGGCGGCCATCATCGCCTGCCCTCCCGCGGCGTGCACGTTGAACAGGTCAACGCCCAACCTGGCAATGCTGCGCGCGCCGCCGCGCACCGTGTTCGGGATATCGTGCATTTTCAGATCGAGGAATACCCGAAAGCCTCTCGATTTCAATTCCCGTACGACGCCAGGGCCGGCCGCGTAGAACAACTCCATGCCGACCTTCATCCAGCAGCCTGCGCCTTGCAGCTGCGACGCCAGCCGCAGGGCGGCTTCGGCGTCCGGCTTGTCCAGCGCGACCATCACTTTGGCCGCCGCTTCCCGGATCGTTAATGCCGTCATCCCAGATCGCCTCCTCCGCTTGTTGTGCCTACAAGGAAGCCCGATCCGTCGCCGCATCACTAGCAGCGGTTCAAGACCGGGCGCCTCGCGCAAATCGATTATGCTTCCTGGAACGCAGGCATCGGCATGCTAGAGAAGCGCAGAGCTTGCAGCATGTTCAGCAGCGCGCTGACTGTATCCAGAGAGGTCAGACACACGACTCCGTTCTCCACCGCTTCGCGGCGAATCCGGAAGCCGTCGCGCTCCGGCGTTTTGCCCTTCGTCAACGTATTGACGACGAACTGTGCCTGTCCCGTGCGGATCAGGTCGAGAATATTCGGCGCGCCTTCGGACAGCTTGTTGACGCGGCGGACCTTAAGCCCGGCCGCTTCCAGCGCGTCCGCCGTCCCGCCGGTGGCGATCAGCTTGTAACCAAGGCGGTAGAAGCCTTCGAGAATGCCGATCGCTTCTTCCTTGTCCTTGTCGGCGATTGTGGCGACGATCGCGCCGGACTGCGGAATCTTCATGCCGGAGCCGATCAATCCTTTGTACAGCGCCTTGGCATAATGCGTATCGCGACCCATCACTTCGCCCGTCGACTTCATCTCCGGCGTCAGCGTCGGGTCGACGCGGCGCAGCTTGGCGAAGGAGAACACCGGCACCTTGACGGATACGTACTTGTCTTCCGGCCACAGCCCTTCGGAATAGCCCAGATCCTTCAGCCTCTTGCCCAGAATCGCCTGCGTGGCCAGATTCGCCATCGGCACGCTCGTAACTTTCGAGAGGAACGGCACCGTCCGCGAGGACCGCGGATTCACTTCGATCACATACACGTCGTCCTGCCAGACGACGAACTGTATGTTGACCAGACCGATCGTCTTCAGCTCTTTGGCGATCCGGATCGTGATGTCGATCGCCTGCTGCTTGACCGATTCGGACAGCGTCTGCGGCGGATACACCGCGATCGAGTCGCCGGAGTGAACGCCTGCGCGCTCCACGTGCTCCATGATGCCCGGAATGAGCACCGTTTCGCCGTCGCAAATCGCGTCGACTTCGATCTCTTTACCCAGCATATAGCGGTCGATCAACACCGGATGCTCGGGATTGATCTTCACCGCTTCCTTCATATAAGCCAGCAGTTCCTCATCGGAGTAGACGATTTCCATCGCCCGGCCGCCAAGTACGTAGGAAGGACGAACGAGTACCGGGTAACCGAGCTCCTGTGCTGTGCCGACCGCCTCGTCCACCGAGATGACCGTGCTGCCCTTCGGCTGCGGGATGCTCAGCTTGCGCAGCAGCGCTTCGAACTTTTTGCGGTCTTCGGCTTCGTCGATGCTGGCCAGCGATGTTCCGAGAATGTTGACCCCGGCGCGCGCCAGCGGCGCCGCCAGATTGATCGCGGTCTGTCCGCCGAATTGCACGATGACCCCGATCGGCTGCTCCTGCTCGATGACGTTCATGACGTCTTCGAAGAACAGCGGCTCGAAGTAGAGGCGGTCGGACGTATTGAAGTCCGTCGATACCGTCTCCGGGTTGTTGTTGATAATGACCGCTTCATATCCGGCATTGCGGATCGCCCAGACGGCGTGCACGGTCGAGTAGTCGAACTCGATCCCTTGGCCGATCCGGATCGGACCGGAGCCGAGCACGACGATTTTCTGCTTGTCGGAAGGCAGCACTTCATTCTCGGTTTCGTAAGTCGAGTAGTAATACGGCGTCGTCGCCTCGAACTCGGCCGCGCACGTGTCCACCATTTTGTAGACGGGCTTCAGCCCTTGCTCGAGCCGGTAAGCGCGAATGTCGTTCTCTTTCGTCATCGCGGCACTGGCGCCTTGACCCTCTTGGCGCAGCTCCGCGATCGCGCGGTCGGTGAAGCCGTAGCGCTTGGCCGCCCGCAACGTTTCGGGTGTCAGGCCGGGCTCGCGGCGAATGACGTCCTCGAAGCTGACGAGGCGCTCCAGCTTGTCGAGGAACCACCAGTCGATGCTGGTGATGTCCTGAATTCGTTGCAGCGCCCAGCCGCGCCGGAACGCTTCGGCGACGAGGAACAGCCGCTCGTCGTCCGCCTTGCCCAGCCGCTGCGCCAGCGCGTCGTCGTCCAACTCGTGCGCATCTTTGAGCAGCAAGCGGTGCGCGCCGATTTCCAGCGAGCGGACCGCCTTCTGAATCGACTCTTCGAACGTGCGGCCGATCGCCATCACTTCGCCCGTCGCCTTCATCTGCGTGCCGAGCTTACGGTTCGCGGACGTGAATTTATCGAATGGCCAACGCGGGATCTTCGTCACGATATAGTCGAGCGTCGGCTCGAAACAGGCATAGGTTTGTCCCGTTACCGGGTTGACAATCTCGTCGAGCGTGTAGCCGATTGCGATCTTGGCCGCCATCTTGGCGATCGGGTAGCCCGTCGCCTTGGAAGCGAGCGCCGACGAACGGCTGACGCGCGGATTCACTTCGATGACATAGTATTGATAGCTGAACGGATCCAGCGCGAATTGCACGTTGCAGCCGCCCTCGATGTTCAAAGCGCGAATGATCTTGAGCGACGCCGAGCGGAGCAGCTGATACTCGCGGTCGGACAGCGTCTGGCTTGGCGCCACGACGATGCTGTCGCCGGTATGCACGCCGACCGGGTCGACGTTCTCCATGTTGCAGACGACGATGCAGTTATCGTTCGCGTCGCGCATCACTTCATATTCGATTTCCTTCATGCCGGCGATCGACTTCTCGATCAAGCATTGGCCGATCGGGCTGTAGCGGATGCCGCTGTCCACGATCTCGCGCAGCTCTTCTTCGCTGCCGGCGATGCCGCCGCCGGTACCGCCCAGCGTGTACGCCGGACGCACGATGACGGGATAACCGATCTGGTTCGCGAAATCGACAGCATCCTGCACGGTGGTCACGATTTCGCTCTCCGGCACCGGCTGGTCCAGCTCACGCATCAAGCTGCGGAACAGGTCGCGGTCTTCCGCGCGCTCGATCGCCGACAGCTGCGTGCCGAGCAATTTCACATTCTCCTGTTCCAGAACGCCTGCTTTGGCCAACTCGACCGCCATATTCAGGCCGGTCTGTCCGCCGAGCGTCGGCAGCAGCCCGTCCGGGCGCTCCTGGCGAATGATTTGCGACACGAATTCCAGGTTGATCGGTTCGATATACACTTTGTCCGCCATGTTCGTATCCGTCATGATCGTGGCGGGATTGCTGTTGATCAGGACGACTTCCATGCCTTCTTCCCGCAGCGCCTCGCAAGCCTGCGTGCCAGCATAGTCGAATTCCGCCGCCTGGCCGATGACGATCGGACCGGAGCCGATGACGAGAATTTTTTTGAGGTCTTTATTTTTGGGCATATTGCAGTTCTCCTCTCAGTGACTGGGCCATCTGCGCCTGACGCGAACTTTCCGGGTTCGCTTGCTTGTGTTCGCGGATCATCTCCAGGAAACGGTCGAACAGGTAGCCGCTGTCCAGCGGTCCTGGAGAAGCCTCAGGATGATATTGCACGGTGAAAGCCGGGTGCGTCTTGTGCTTCAGACCTTCGATCGTCTTGTCGTTGTTGTTGATATGCGTCACTTCCAGCTCGGTGTTCGCGATCGAATCCGCCTTGATCGTATAACCGTGATTCTGCGATGTGATGTAGCAGCGACCGGTCGCGAGTTCTTTCACCGGATGGTTGCCGCCGCGATGGCCGAATTTCAGCTTCTCGGAGTCTGCGCCGCAAGCTAGGGCGAACAGTTGGTGTCCCAGGCAGATGCCGAACATCGGGTACTCGCCGATAAGCTGGCGCAGCGTCTCGACCGCATGCGGCACGTCCTTCGGGTCTCCCGGGCCGTTGGACAGTTGGATGCCGTCGGGATGCAGGCGGCGGACTTGTTCCGCCGTCACGTCATGCGGCACCACGATTACATCGCAGCCGCGCTTCGTCAACTCGCGCAGAATGCCGCTCTTCGCGCCGTAATCGATCAGCACGATGCGTTCCTTGTCGCCGGGGCTCGAGAACAGGTGTTTCGTCGACGTGCGGGCGACTTGGTCGCGCAGCAGCGGCGTGAGGCCCATGCGCTCCTGCAGCTCCTCGATTCGTTCCGCGCCTGTCGTAAGAATGCCCTTCATCGTGCCGTGATTGCGAATGATCCGCGTCAACATGCGGGTATCGACATCGCTGATGCCGACGATGCCGTATTCCTTCATCAACGCGTCGACGGTGATCTGGGCGCGCCAGTTGCTTGGCACAGGCTCGTAACGGCGCACGACGAATCCATGGATACGCGGAGCTTCGGATTCGAAGTCGTCCCGGGATATGCCGTAATTGCCGATCAGCGGGTACGTCATCGTAACGATTTGTCCGCAATACGAAGGGTCGGATACAACTTCTTGATAACCGGTAACTCCGGTATTGAAGACGACTTCTCCGACCTTTGCACCTTCCGCGCCGAATGCAAGGCCCGTGAACAGCGTTCCGTCTTCCAGCAACAATCTGGCTTGTTTCTGCATATGGTTCCACTCCTTTGGGGGGTTTAACGAATGAGGCCCTGCGCTTCCGTCCAGACGACTTGACCGGCCACCATCGTCAGCGTTGGCCAGCCATACAGCTTCCAGCCAGTGAACGGCGTGTTGCGGCCAAGGCTCAGGAACGTCTGCGGATCGACTTCGCGCTCCTGCTCCAGGTCGATCAGCGTCAGATCCGCCGGAGCACCGACGTCCAGGGTGCCGTAAGGCAGCTTGAATACCCGGGCCGGATCGCGCGTCATTTTACTGAGAAGGAATGCCAGCGTCCAGCGGCCGGTACGCACGAATTTCGTATAGAGCAGCGGAAACGCCGTCTCGAACCCATGAATGCCGAACGGCGCCTTGGCGAGCCCTTTGGCTTTTTCCTCCGCGCTGTGAGGGGCGTGATCGGTCACGATGATATCGATCGTGCCATCCTCCAGCCCCTGGATGCATGCCTCCACATCGCGCGGCGTGCGCAGCGGAGGGTTCATTTTCCAATTCGCATCCATGGAATCGGGGATATCCTCGTCCGCGAGCACCAGATGATGCGGGCAAACTTCTCCGGTCACGTTCACGCCTACCGATTTGCCGAGCCGAATGAGCCGCACCGACTGCTCCGTGCTGACGTGGCACACATGATAGTGGACGCCGGTCGCCTCCGCGAGCAGGATGTCGCGCCCGACATGGATCGCTTCCGACTCGTTAGGAATGCCCTTCAGCCCGTGCCGCTTGGCGAATTCGCCGTCCGTCACCGCCGCGCCCTCTACGAGCGAGTCGTCTTCGCAATGCGCGATGACCGGCAATCCGAGCGAATCGGCGAGCACCATCGCGTTCTTCATCATCTGCGCGTTCTGTACGCCGACGCCGTCATCGGTGAACCCGATCGCGCCCGCTTCCTTCAATGCGGCGAAATCCGTCAGCTCGCGGCCCAGCTCGTTCTTCGTGATCGCCGCATACGGCAACACGCGTACAACGCCTTCGGTCGCGGCTTTGTCCAGCACTGTCCGCACGACTTCCGGCGAATCGGTCACCGGCCGGGTGTTCGGCATCGGCGCGATCGTCGTGAACCCGCCCTTCGCGGCGGACGCCGTGCCGCTGCGAATCGTCTCCTTGTATTCGAATCCGGGTTCGCGCAGATGAACGTGCATATCGATGAGCCCCGGTGATATCAACTTCCCTCGCGCGTCGATAACCTCGCAGCCGCTCGTGTCCGGTACCGCTTCACCTTCAAGGCGTTCCGCGATAATTCCGTCCGTTATTTTCAGGTGCCATGTCTTCGTTGCGCCGGATTCGGGCTCGACTGCAGCCGCATGCAATATCCAGATCGACATTCGGAATTCGTCCCCCTTCGCTGCATATTCATTCAATTAATTGTATAACTATTCATGCCGATTGTCATCATCCGGATGCAGAATTTGCACGACATCTTCCTTGTCGATCTCTGTCAAAGAGACCCGAATTTGCTCCTGCCTGGAAGTCGGCACGTTCTTCCCTACGTAATCCGGTCGGATCGGCAACTCCCGATGGCCGCGGTCCACGAGAACGGCCAGTTGGATCGACTGCGGCCTTCCGTTGTCCATCAAGGCATCGAGCGCGGCTCGAATCGTTCGTCCGGTATAAAGCACGTCGTCGAACAAAATGATCCGCTTGTCCTTCGTCGAGAACGGAAATTTGCATGCTTCTCGCGCCTGCGTTTCCTTCTCCGCTCCATCGCCGCTGCCGGTCGAAGGACGATCGTCGCGATAGGGGGTGATGTCGAGTTCGCCGACCGCGACCGGTACGCCCTCGATATCCAATATTCGTTCTGCCGCGCGCCTTGCCAAGTAGATGCCGCGCGTGCGGATGCCGACCAGTACGCAGCCTTCGATGCCTTTATTCTTCTCGACCACTTCATGCGCAATCCGCGTCAATGCCCGTCGAATCGCGGAATCGTCCATAATCACGCGAGCATCCTGCACCATCGTTCCCTCCTTGCAGATGAACGTCATTCCGACCGGCACGCAATAAACCCCCTTGCGCAAGACGCAAGGGGGTTCGGCAGTTAACTTGATGACCTCTATTCGACAAGAGCTCGGATTATCCGCGCAATGATATGCGCACTGCGTGCGGACATTCGACACTCTGCACAGAGGATCGCTGCGTCACCTTGCCAGTCTCACGGGACTGAATTAAAGGTACCGATTCATTGTTACGATTATCCCACTTCAGCCGAAGCATGTCAACTAAGAAAAACGGCTCCACCGTCCTTTAAAGGACGGTGTCGTTATTCGAACAATATCATCGCGACCGCAAAATGTGGAGCGCCTCCACCATGTCCGCCGGCAATGGCGCTGTGAAATCCATCTGCGCCCCCGTCCTCGGATGCGCAAATCCGAGTGTCCCCGCATGGAGCGCCTGTCCGCGCATGCCGAGCGTTCTGCCCGAACGTCCGCCATAGACGGGGTCGCCGACGAGCGGATGGCCGATATACTTCATATGAACGCGGATTTGATGCGTACGGCCCGTCTCGAGCTGCAATTCTGCATACGTATAGTCGCCGAACCGCTCAAGCACGGTAAAATGCGTAACGGCATGCTTGCCGCCGCGATCCGTCACCGTGTATAGCTTGCGATCGTGCGGATCCCGCCCAAGCGGCGCGTCGATCGTCCCCCGTTCGTGAGGAATCGTCCCGTACACCAATGCGCTATATCGACGATTCACTGTATGTTCCTTCAATTGCGCAGCAAGCGACACATGGGCCAAATCATTTTTGGCCGCCATCAGCAAGCCGGAAGTATCCTTGTCGATCCGATGCACGATACCCGGCCGCATGACGCCGTTAATGCCGGACAAGTCGCGGCAGTGGTACAACAGCGCGTTTACGACCGTGCCCGAAGGATGACCGGCAGCCGGATGCACCACCATGCCCCGGGGCTTGTTGATGACGATAACGTCGCCGTCTTCGTACACGACCTCCAGCGGCAAGTTCTCCGGTCTCAGCTCCAAGGGCTCCGGTTCGGGAATCGCGACATCGACCCGATCGCCGGCCGCAACCCTTGCGTTTGCCTTGACCGGTCGGCCGTTCAGCGTTGCCGCCCCGATGCGAATCCATTCCTGCACCTGGGAGCGCGACACGGCCGGGTCCGTCAGCATGTCCGTAATGTGCTTATCCACCCGCTCTCCGGCCCGCTCTTGCGCAACTATCCAGCCATGAAACTGTTCGCCGTCTTCTTCCGCCATCGAATCGTCCATGCCATCGCCATCGCCGTTATACCGTTTGTTGTTCTTCAAGGGATTTTCCTTGTTCTCCGTTGCCATTGTCCTTATTCTCCTGTTTCATCGTCAGCAGCGAATCCAGAATGACGAGCGCAACGCCGACGCAGATGCCGGAATCCGCTACATTGAATATGGGAAACGTATAGCTTCCGAAATTGAATTGCAGAAAATCGACCACTTCCCCATATAATGCCCGATCGAGGAAGTTGCCGACGGCGCCGCCCAAAATCAACGACAGAGCGAACATGAGCAGTCGGCTTCCGGTCCGGTACGAACGTTTGCAGTACCAGGAGATGCCCGCCACGACGATCACCGTAACGAGCACGAAGAACCATCGCTGACCTTGCAGAATGCCGAACGCGGCGCCGCGGTTGCGGATCGAAGTCAGAAGGAAAAAGTTGCCGATAATTTCGATCTGTTCATACAGCTTCAGGTTGTATTCGATCAACTTCTTCGTGACGTAATCCAGTAGAAATACGAAAACCGCTATCGCGTAATAGGTCCACAGCGGCCAAATGCGTCGTTGCATCGCGCCATTCCGCCTTTCATCATTCGCAGTGCTTCAATTCTATCATACGGACCGGGTCCCACGCACGCGATTCGCGCGAAAGAAGCAAATCAAGCCAAATTTGGCCGATCTTGAATTCGCCGTCCGCCTGTAAAATCGGCGTCCGCGGTGAAGAATACAGGCATAGCAAGAAAGGGGAGAATGCGCATGAATATCCCGCTTGACGAGAACCGGATCAATCGGCTGAGGCAGCGGCTGCTCGCGGAAAAAAGCGAGATCGAAGCCAGAGTCGGCAGAAACGATCATTATCAATTGTCCGAATCGTTTCGCGATTCCTTGGACGAACTGTCCATGAACGACAATCATCCGGGCGATCTGGGCACCGAAATGTACGAACGAAGCAAAGATAACGCGCTGCTCGAGCGGGACGCTTTTCGCTTGACGCGGGTGGAGGAAGCGCTGGCCCGTATGGAATCCGGCGAATACGGAAGGTGCAAGACGTGCGGCTCCTTCATCCCGGAGGAGCGGCTCGAGGCGATGCCGACCGCGGATCATTGCGTGGAACATGAGCCGCGGCGGGATCCGCCGGACAATCGCCCTGCGGAAGAGGAGTTCCTCACGCCCCCGTTCGGCCGAACGAGCCTGGACGAACGCGATTTTACCGGCTTCGACGGTGAGGACGCCTGGCAGAGCGTCGCCGCAGTCGGGACTTCGAGCAGTCCCGCTATGGCGGAAGATAACGAAGTGCACGATTATGACACCCTGTACATCGAAGCGGATGAAAACCAAGGGTATGTGGAGCCCATCGAAAATTTCCTGGCGACCGATATTACCGGCAAGTACGTATCCGTCGTGCGCGGCCGAACGTATCGCCATTACATGAATGCAGGCGAAGGCGATCATCTGCTGGAGCCGGATGAATATGATAATGGGAGCTTTAGTACGGATTAATTTCCAGTTGGCGGTTTACGATTCTCACAATATCGGCAATATAATCGCCAACGATCGGAAGATTAAGCGCGCCAAGAAGTTGCAGAATCCACACGATCGTGGCAGCGAAGAACGTGAAGCCGAGTGCGATGCCGATCCCTCTGGACAAGCCGGAGATGAAGCTCCGCCAAATGAGCAGCCACGGCCTGTGCGTCAGTTCGACGTAATCCCGCAGTTGCGCTTTATCCATATCCCTGGCCAAGCGGTCGATCCGATCGGTTAATAACGTGATCGTTGCGTGAGATGGCGGAGATGCCGCAGATGCTTCGCCGCCGCCGGCCGTTGCTGCCGCCGAAGCGCTGCCTTCGGCAACGGCGGTTTCGTCCCGCGCCCCGTCTGTACGCTTGGCTCCCGGTCGGACGGTGATCCGGCTTCCTTTGGACAACACTTCACTTTCCTTGCCGTCTTTATGATTCACGCGTCACCCGCTCCTTTCCCTCCAGTCCAACAAACGAGCTCCGTCTGCCCAGCCGTCCTGCGGCCGTTCTCCGGCAGACGGAGCTCGTTTTCCCTCTTCATTTATAGGTTTGTGCTACCAGGGCCGGAATTATGCCCCAGTTCCTGTGACGATGCGGATTCCGATCGTACGATCGCCTGCCGCTACCGACTCCGTCTCCTCCGACTTGCCGAAGGACAATTCATTCACGAGCACGTTGTCTTTGAGAACTTGCGGGAAGGCGCGCAGCGCCGCTTCCGTCTCGGCGTCCACGTCCAGTACCAGGTCGACGTACCGCTCGATCGGCAGGTTCATCTTCTTGCGCAAATCCTGAACGGCGCGGATGACTTCGCGCACGAGCCCTTCCTGCTCGAGCTCCGGCGTGATTTCCGTGTTGAGCGCCACCGTCACGCCGCTCGACGAAGCGGACGCGAACCCGGATTTGGCTTCCTTCTCGACCAGCAGCTCCTCCAGCGGGATTTCCAGTCGCTCGCCTTCCGGACTGGCGAACGTGAATGTGCCGCCCTGGACAACCTGCCGCGACTGCTCCGATGTGAGCGACTTCAATGCCTGCTGGATCGGCCCGACGTTTTTGCCGTATTTTTTGCCGCCGATCTTCAGATTCAGCTTGAGCAAGAAGCTGACGAACCCGCTCTCGTCGGATACGGCCGTGATCTTCTTCACGTTTATTTCGTCCATGATGATCTCTTCATAAGCGGACAGATCGAGCGATTCGGACAGCGACACGAGCAATTCGGACAGCGGCTGGCGCGTTTTAATGCCCGATTCGTTGCGGACGCTTCTGGCCAGTTCCACGATGGCTCTGACGGCAGCCATGTCGCGTTCGAGCGCCGGGTCCTTCGCGGCTAGATTTTCTTCCGGAAAATCCGTCAAGTGGACGCTGCCTTCGCCGCCCAAGTTGCCGTAGACATCTTCCGATATGAACGGCGCATACGGCGCGATGAGGCGCGACAGCGTGAGCAGCGTCTCGCGCAACGTCTGGTAAGCCGCGATCTTGTCGCCTGTCAGCCCGCTGCCCCAGAACCGGTCGCGCGAGCGCCGCACGTACCAGTTGGACAGCTCGTCAACGAACGTCTCGATCGCGCGCGCCGGATTCAGAAAATCGTTCGCGTCCAGCCCTTTGCGGACTTCGCCGACGACGGTGGACAGGCGGGACAGAATCCAGCGGTCGAGCTTGCTCACGGATGTCCCCGCCGGATGCTCTTCCGGCTTGTAGCCGTCGATGTCGGCGTACAGCGCATAGAACGCGTGCGTATTGACGAGCGTGTCGATGACTTTGGATTTGGCCTCAGCCACGATCCCTTTGGAGAACCGCTTGCTGTTCCAGGGCGCGCTGTCCGCGAGCAGCGCCCAGCGGAACGCGTCGGTTCCGAACTCGTCGATGATCTCCCAAGGATCGATGACGTTGCCTTTGGACTTGCTCATCTTCTGCCCGTTCTCGTCCAGCACGTGGCCCGTCGAGATGACCGACTTGTACGGCACCTGCCCGTTGTACAAGGTGGAGACAGCCAGCAGGCTGAAAAACCAGCCGCGCGTCTGATCGATGCCTTCGCAGATGAAATCTGCCGGATACTGCTCTTGGAACTTGCTCTCATCCCCGAACGGATGGTGGTATTGCGCGAACGGCATCGATCCGCTGTCGAACCAGACGTCGATCACTTCGGAAGTCCGGCTCATCGCCCCGCCGCAATCGCAGCGCAGATGCACTGCGTCCACGTAAGGCTTGTGCAATTCCAGATCCGCCGGCACCTCTCCGATTGCCCATTTTCTGAGTTCTGCATGGCTATGCGGAGTTTTCTCTTTTCCGCAGTCTTCACATACCCATACATTAAGCGGCGTGCCCCAGTACCGGTTGCGGCTGATGTTCCAATCGACCAGATCCTCCAGAAACTTGCCGAACCGGCCGTCGCGCAGATGCTCCGGGTACCAGGCAATCTTCTTGTTGTTCTCGATCAATATATCTTTAACCGCTGTCGTGCGAATGAACCAGCTCTCCGTCGCATAATACAGCAGCGGCGTCTTGCAGCGCCAGCAGAACGGATAGCTGTGTTCGTATTTTTCCTTGTGGTACAGCAGTCCGCGGGCCGTCAAGTTCTTGACGATATCCAGATCGCAGTCCTTGACGAAACGTCCGGCGAAATCGGTCACCTCATCCGTGAAACGCCCGGCGTTGTTCACGACCATCAGCATCGGCAAGCCGTGCTGGCGCGCCACGCGGTTGTCGTCTTCGCCATGCGCGGGGGCGATGTGGACGATCCCCGTCCCGCTCGTGTCGCTGACGTATTCGGCATCGATGATGCGGTAGGCGCCGTCCGGATTCACATACGTGAACAGCGGCTCATAGGCGAGTCCGACCAGTTCGCGTCCGCGAACCGTGCCGACCTTCTCATATTCGCCCTTTATCACGCTGTCCGCCAGCGCCTCTGCCACGACATATGTCTCGCCGTTCTGGCGTACTCGCGCATAGGCAAGATCCGGATGCACCGCGAGGCCGACGTTGGCCGGCAGCGTCCACGGCGTCGTCGTCCAGGCGAGCACGTATTCGCCGCTGTCCTTCAAGCGAAATTTCGCCGTCGCCGTCAGATCCTTGACATCCTCGTAGCCTTGCGCCACTTCATGGGAGCTGAGCGTCGTCTGGCAATCCGGACAGTACGGACTGACCCGGTGGCCCCGGTACAGCAGCCCTTTGTCGTGAATCGTAGCCAAAATATGCCATACGCTTTCGATGTAATCGTTCTGCAACGTAATATACGGATCGTCGAGGTCCGTCCAGTAAGCGATCGCTTCCGTCAGCTCACGCCACTGCCGCTCATACTCGAACACGCTCTCCTTGCATTTCTTGATGAACGGCTCCACGCCGTATTTCTCGATCTCCTGCTTCCCCGAAATACCGAGCTGCTTCTCCACGCCGAGTTCGACCGGCAAGCCGTGCGTATCCCAGCCCGCCTTGCGAATGACGCGGTAGCCGGACATCGTCTTGTAGCGGCTGACGAAGTCCTTGATAACGCGGCCGAGCACGTGGCCAATGTGCGGCTTGCCGTTCGCCGTCGGCGGGCCTTCGTAGAAGACGAAATTCGGCTTGCCATCGCGGTTCGAGATGGACCGCTTGAACGTGTCCTCCCTGTTCCATTGTTCCAGTATCCGCAGTTCGCGGGTTCTAGCTCGCTCTCTGACATCGACGCGACGCATCGCGCATCACCCTTTCCAATCGATTGAAATCAACGCAAAAAAGCCCCGTCCCGGAAGGGACGAGGCGCGCTCGCGGTACCACCCTTGTTCCGCGGGTTCAAGTCATCTTGAGCAAGACGGCCGAACCGCGACACTTAGCTGCCGACCGTAGTCAGCTTGCCCGAATAACGGCGGGCTTCCGGCAACATCTACTGATCGACGATGGCTATATGCCGCGCCGCGTTCGATGCGCATCTCGGGGACGATATTCAGCCGAATCCGAACATTGGCTCGCACCAACCGCCAACTCTCTGCAGTTCGCGTCATTCCGCCTACTGGTTCCCGTCATCGATGTTGCAATCTTATTATCTATTTATACGATCATGGGAGGGATTTGTCAAATGGTCTGTCTGTGTTGTTCCCACCAATTTACTGCAAAAAAGGCCGCCCGGCGGACAGCCTCTCGTTCGTTCCCGATGAATTATGCTTCCAATTCCCGCGGCTCACGCGTCTCCAGCGTATCCCAGCCATCCTTGCCGAGCAAGTCAAGCTGCGTCTCCACGAGCGCACGGAACCGGGCACGGTAGATCGCCGCCTGCTTCTTCAATTCCTCGACTTCCAGCGCCACCTTGCGTGACTTGGACAGCGCGTCGTTGATGATGCGGTCGGCATTCTTCTCCGCTTCCTTGACGATCAACTGAGCTTCCTTCTTGGCGTTGTTCTTGAGCTCGTCCGCCGCTTCCTGCGCGACGATGATCGTCTTGCTGAGCGTCTCTTCGATGTTCGTGAAGTGACCTAGCTTCTCCTGCAAAGCTTGATGCTGGCCTTGCAATTCCTTATGGTCGCGAATCATCGCTTCGTAGTCTTTGATGATCTGGTCGAGAAATTCGTTTACCTCGTCTTCGTCGTATCCGCGCAGCCGACGTCCGAATTCCTTATTGTGAATATCCAGTGGCGATAATGGCATGGTCTGCCTCCTTGATCATGTTTTCCGAATAAATCTATTTCTCTATACATGACTCTTTTCGACGGAAGCGACAAAAATCCTGCTGAACCGCTACACAAATTTGCCGATGCGTACCCTCGTTCTGCCGCTTTTCGACAAACCTTCCACTTCCAAAACGCGAAATCGACCGAACCCCTTCATCGAGACGACGTCGCCTGCCCGCAGCGTTGTCGAAGGATCCTCTTCGGTCTTCCAATTCACCCGGCAGCGCCCGGCGCGGATCGGCTCCACAATCTTCGTTCGGCTCAGCCGGAACACGTCGCTGGCGATGCCGTCCAGCCGCATGGATGCGACCGATAGCGACATCTCCGCCAGCTCCTGATTCGTCTCCTGCAGTGCGGACAATGGCAGTACGGATGCCGTCACATCTGCGCGGTGAACTTGTTTGAGATGACCCAAGAGAAAATCTCCGATCTCTTCGGCAATGAGCACATGGCAGCCGTCAGCGCGAACATGGAGATCTCCGATCCTGTCGCGCTTGATGCCGAGTCCCAGCAAGGCGCCGAGATAATCGCCGTGATCAAGCTCAGCCACCTGCTTGTCCTCGGAGGCGATCGCCAGCACGGCAATGCCCATGTCTTCGGCGTCCAGCACCCGGTAGTCCGGCGCGACAAGCGCCCGCTTGCGCTCGGCATTCGCCGTTCCTCCGTCCAGACGGATCGTGGCATCGGGATTCCGGTTCGCCAGCGCAAACAAAATATGCGCCTGACGGGGGTCGAGAAAATCGGTCCGCCGCAACTCATGACGTTCGGCAGCCCGATTGACCCACTCCCAGGCGCGGTCGACGAATGCTTTCTCATCCGGGTGAAAATGTTCGTAAATCTCGTTGATCTTAGTCATTTTACGCGTTACCGAACAGATTGATAATCGCATGCAAGCCGTAAGCGACGAATTGCAGTGCGATCAGCGCGATGATGGGCGATATGTCAAGTACCCCGCCGATCGGCGGAATCAGCCGGCGGAACGGCCGCAAATACGGCTCCACCAGCTTGCCGAGAAATTCCCCGACGAAGCTCTCGCGAACGGCCGGCAGCCAAGACATCAACACGTAGATCAACACCATATAGAAGTAAATCCGATAAATCAAGTCCACAAATTGATGAAGTTCGTACAAACCTTATGTCACCTCATTTTCGGATGGTCGGCATCCTCCGTGTACATCTCCGTGATCGTGCCCGACACTTCGACGGAATCCGGCGTGCACAGGAAAATATCGGGTCCCAGCTTGGAAATATGGCCGCCGAGCGCATAGACGGTACCGCTAAGAAAATCGACGATTCGGATCGCCTGCTCCCGGCGAATGCGCTGCAAATTGACAACGACGGAGCGGCGCATCTTCAAGTGATCGGCGATTTCCTGTGCTTCGTCATAAGTTCGCGGCTCGGTCAACACCATCCGCGCGTTCTTCTGCGAATGAAGACTGACCACATTATTCTTACCCCCATTCCTACGCGCTTCGAACGGGGAAGTTTCACTTTCTTGTTCTTGCTGTGCGCGTTGGCGCTCATTGTGGACATCCTGTTCCACTTCTTCCTCTTCCTGCAATCCTAAGTAATTCAAAAATCTGTTCATAACTCCCACTTCCGATCCCTCCTCCATCGTATACCCATCCTGTAAGCGGCATGCGGCCCTTGCGAATTAACGGGCCTCTATTTCTTCTTTCCCGACGAGCACCGTCCCTAAACGTACCCAGGTCGCGCCTTCCTCCACCGCTGCTTCGAAGTCTCCGGACATGCCCATGGACAGCTCGGTCAGCGGTCTTTCCGTGAGCGCCTCCCGGTTGAGCTCGTCCCTCAGCTCCCGCAAGGCGCGGAATACGGGACGCGCTTGCTCCGGGTCCGTGTCCAGCGGAGCCATCGTCATCAGACCGATCGGGTCGATGGACGGATAATCCCGCAGGCTGCGGATGAATTCCCGTGCCGCTTCCGGTGTCAGACCGTGCTTGCTCGTTTCTCCGGAAACGTTGACCTGCAAGAAACACGGCACTTGCAACTGCAGCGCTTGCGCTCGCTTGTCGATCGCCTCCGCCAAGGATGCACGGTCCAGCGAGTGGATATAGTCGAAGCGCCCGATAACGTCCTTCACCTTGTTCGTCTGAAGGGAGCCTATGTAATGGAAGACGGCTTGTCCCTTCAAAGCTTCCCACTTGTCTCTGGCGTCAGGCCAGCGGTTCTCCCCGATATGGTGGGCTCCCGCCTGCACGACGGCTGCCGCCGTGGCTGCAGACACGTATTTCGTCACGGCGATAATCTTCACGTCTTCCCGTCTGCGGCCGCTCCGGGCGCATGCATCCGCAATACGCTGATCTACGCTGCTCATACTGTTTTCCAGCGTCAACGGACGTTCACCTCGATTTCTTGCCCAACCAACTCATCATTCGGCCCGTTGCCCCCTTCTCCACGCGATGGGAGAAGAAGATGTCGGTTCGACAACCGGTGCACCATGAAGATAATTCGATACGATCGGGCATGATTCCTGCTTTTATCATAAAGTGTCGGTTCAATTGTTTCAAGTCGAGCATTTCCTTGCCCGGCCGCGAAGGCGTCAGGATGCTGTCGACATACGCCAGATCGCGGACATGCCGGATGACCGCGTCGTCCACTTCGTAGCAGCAAACGCCGATTGACGGTCCGATGGCGGCGCGAAGATCGGAAGGCCTCGTACCGTAAGCTTCCGACATTCCGCGCACCGTCTGCCCTGCGATGTCTGCAACGGCGCCTTTCCACCCGGCATGCGCGAGCCCGATCGCTCCTGTCTTCGGATCGTGAAAATAAAGCGGCACGCAATCGGCGAAAAATTGGACGAGGAGCACGTCGGGTTCATCCGTAATGAGCGCATCCGTATCCGAGCACGCCGACGTCCGGTCCATCCGGCCGCTGCCGGCGTCTTCACGGCGAATGACGCGCACGCGCGCGCCGTGCACTTGTTCTCCGCATGTCCAGGCTTCGAACCGCCAGCCGATCGCATCAAGGATCGCTCGCCGCCTGGCGACAACTGCTGCGGCATCGTCACCTACATGCAGCGCCGTATTGCCGGCGAACCTTGTCGTGAAGCCGGCCGAAAGGCCGGGTTCCCGGCACCATTCGGCGAGCGGAAGCAGCGGCTGTTTACGTGTGGCAGAATCCAGGTTGAACGGTTCCATTCGGGTAACCACCTCTGGCTGCAAGTGTATCACATTCGAAGGCTCGGGTTAAGCGGTCCTAACGTCCCGATTGTTCCGGCTGGTCCTCCGTCCGGTACGTCTTGGCGTCGTCCAGCCGCACGAGAATCACGTCCGCCCCGATCTTGACGATGTTGCGCCATGGGATGACGACATCGTTGCCTCCGCCTAACATGCCGAAAAACCGGGTCGCCGTCGGCACGACGATCGCTTCGATGCGCCCCTGCCGCAGATCCAGCTCCAGGTCGCTGATCTGGCCGAGCTTCTTGCCGTCCACGATATTGATGACGTCCTTCGTCTGAAAATCGGAAATTTTCACCGCTCCGCCGCCCCCTGTCGCAATCGCCTCCCTACAATATATGAGCCGGTCCCGCATTGCATCCCCGACACACAAGAAAAAAGCAGGCCTCAAAGGCCCGCCTTCATCATCCGTTATTTTACGTGCTTCTGCATCTGTTGAATAGCCGACTTCTCGAGCCGGGACACCTGCGCTTGCGAAATCCCGATCTCGTCGGCCACCTCCATCTGCGTCTTGCCTTCGAAAAACCGCATCGAGAGAATCATTTTCTCCCGGTCGTTCAGCTTTCGCATCGCCTCTCTCAGGGCGATTTCCTCAATCCATTGAATATCCTTGTTGCGTTCGTCGCTGATCTGGTCCATCACGTAGATCGGGTCGCCCCCGTCATGGTAGATCGGCTCGAACAGCGACACCGGGTCCTGAATCGCATCAAGCGCGAAGACGATATCTTCCTTGGAAACGCCGAGCGCTTCGGATATTTCCACGATCGTCGGTTCCCTGGCATGCTGGTTCGTCAGTTGATCCCGCACCTGCAGCGCTTTGTACGCGATGTCGCGCAAGCTGCGCGATACGCGAATCGGATTGTTGTCGCGCAAGTATCGCCTGATTTCCCCGATGATCATCGGTACGGCATAGGTAGAGAAGCGAACGTTCTGGCCGAGATCGAAATTATCGATGGCTTTCATCAGTCCGATACAGCCGACTTGAAACAAGTCGTCCACGAATTCGCCCCGATTGTTGAACCGCTGGATGACGCTAAGCACCAGGCGCAAATTGCCGTTGACCAGCTTTTCCCGGGCTTCCCACTCTCCGCGGGTTTGCAGGGCGAGGAACAATTCCCTCATTTCGACATTGGTCAGAACGGGCAGCTTAGAGGTGTCTACGCCGCAAATCTCCACTTTGTTGCGGGTCAATGCACATTCCTCCCGGGAGCAGACGTTACTGTAAAGTATCTCCTGGGCAGGGCATTTTATTCCGCTGCAGACCGTCAAACCATTTTGTTGAACTCCTTGCGCAGCCGCTTGATGATCCGCTTCTCAAGCCTGGAAATGTACGATTGCGAGATGCCGAGCAGGTCCGCCACGTCCTTCTGCGTCTTCTCTTCTCCGTCCGCAAGGCCGAATCGCAGTTCCATGATCGTCCGCTCCCGTTCGCTTAGCTTGTCTAACGCTTTGTGGAGCAGCTTGCGGTCCACCTGTTCCTCGATATTGCGGTAGATCGTATCGTTCTCCGTGCCGAGCACGTCGGAGAGCAGCAGCTCGTTGCCGTCCCAATCGATGTTCAGCGGCTCGTCGAACGACACCTCCGTGCGCGTCTTGCTGTTGCGGCGCAAATACATCAGAATCTCGTTCTCGATGCAACGGGAAGCATACGTGGCGAGCTTGATTTTCTTCTCCGGATCGAACGTGTTCACCGCCTTGATCAGACCGATCGCACCGATCGACACCAGATCTTCGATATGAATGCCGGTGTTCTCGAATTTGCGCGCGATGTAGACGACGAGGCGCAAATTCCGTTCGATCAGCATCGCCCGGATGGCAGCGTCCCCCGTGGACAAGCGACCGAGCAAATACTCTTCTTCCTCCCTGCTAAGCGGCGGAGGGAGCGCTTCGCTTCCTCCGATGTAGTAAACTTCCTCGCTCTTCCAACCGAGCCAGAACAACAGGCGATAGAGGGACAGTTGCGACATCAGCTTCCATTTGGCGAACATGGGTGCATAACCTCCTGTCAGGCAGGCTGGGATGAGGCCGGCTGGGCTTGGCCGGCATGAATCAGCTCGGGATGCAGAATCGCCCGATACGCCCCTTCGGATGACAAGGTACCGCCGTCAAGCCCGATCAGCACCCGATCGACATGCAGCGGCGGCATGTCCTTCTGACTGAGCTCGATGGCGTCGGGCTTGACTGCGAGCATGAGCCGCGTTTTGCCGTTCACCCCGCGATAGGGAACGAGCCGAATGCGGTTCATCCAAGGGAAGGCGTCCGGCCCCGCTTCGCCGAGTTCGGTCAAGAGGATGTCGGCCGACTCCGTTTGCAGCCTGCCGCACCAATCCTGCGGCAGTTGCTGTTGCCAGACGGCCGCTTCCATGATCATGACCGGCGTACGCGTGATAGGATCGAAAAGGCGATTGCCCGTGTCCAGCAAGGCGGACACGTCCCACGATTGCTCGCCGATTCGAATCGTCGCTTGCCATACCAGCGCCGATGTGTCGGCTTGCCTGCGCCTGCCCTCGGACGTGCTATGGAACAGCCGCACCGACAAGATGAAGGCAAGTGCGAACAGCGCCAGCTGCATACGCCAGTCCAGGACGATGCTCCCTTGCTCGGTGATCGTCATGCCGCTCCATGGCGAACCTGACGCGCGAACGAGCGAGCTTAGTCCGAGGACGCCGCCGAGCGTGACGAAGTTGACCGCATAGAAGACGCCGAACGTCCGCAAGTAAGCGAGCGGTCCGCCATAGCCGAACGTGATGAGCACCATCCATGCGGAGACGGCAAGCTTGGCCCCCAGCGAGTACAAGTATGGAACGTCCGCCCAGAAAATCGCGGCCGCATATGCCGCTCCCAGGGCGGCTGCCGATGCGACACGCCATCGCGCCGGTTTCAGGCTGCGCGCCTTGGCAGTGGCCAACAGCACCGTGCCGTCGACTGCCAGGTTCGTGAGAAAGACCAGGTCCACATAGACAATCATGGCGAAGCCCCCCACCCTACATCTCCCGGAGATGACCGCTTGTCAGGACGGGGCCGGGCTGGAATGAACCCAGTATACCCGCTGCGTCGGCCGATGTCTGTCTAATCTTGCCTGCCGTTTCGGCGATTTTTTTGGCGAAAAAGCGGCGGTAGGCGGGGGTGATGCGGCGGGGTGCGTTAAGAAGAAAATCGACTCTGCTTTGTCCGGAGAGCGGCGGTGAAGCGGCGTTAAGTCGATAATCGACTTTTTACGCATGGAAGAGGATCGATTTCATGAACAAACAGCCTGCAACCGTGAACGTGTCTAGGCACAAGTTCAC
Organism: Bacillota bacterium; assembly: GCA_023391635.1. Taxonomy (GTDB): domain Bacteria; phylum Bacillota; class Bacilli; order Paenibacillales; family Paenibacillaceae; genus Cohnella. The sequence continues at coordinate 55,185 of JAEWAQ010000083.1, forward strand.
GGTTGCAGGCTGTTCATTAATCATCTCATAAAGATTTATATTTACTTTCTACCGTTCGTTGCGCGGGCGATTGCGAAGAAATGCCGGAATATCCAGCTGATCGCTCGGGATGCTCTGCGATCCGAACGGGCGCAGATTGCTAGCGGTGCGCACTTCGCTCGGTGAAGCGGCGGAGGAAGCTCCGCCTTGGGGCGCTTCCGTCTGCAACGGAGATGCCTGGCGTCTGGTCGGAGGTGCCTTATGCTCGAAGCCGGTCGCAATAACCGTTACCTTAATATCTTCGCGCATGTTGTCGTCGATGATCGCGCCGAAGATCATTTCCACTTCCGGATCGCAGGCCCCAATGACGATCTCGGCTGCCTCGTTCACTTCATAGAGCGACAAGTTGGCCCCGCCGGTAATGTTCATGATGACGCCGCGCGCGCCGTCGATTGACGTCTCGAGCAAGGGGCTCATGATGGCCTTGCGGGCAGCTTCGGACGCCCGGTTCTCGCCATTGGAAACGCCGATACCCATCAGAGCGGATCCGCGCTGGGTCATGATCGTCTTCACGTCCGCGAAGTCGAGGTTGATCAGTCCCGGTACTTGTATCAGGTCGGAGATGCCTTGGACCGCTTGCAGCAGCACATTATCGGCTATGCGGAACGATTCGGTCATCGGAGTTTTCTTGTCCACGATTTCGAGCAGGCGATCGTTCGGAATGATGATCAGCGTGTCGACTTTTTCTTTCAATTCCTCGATGCCTTGATCGGCATTCTGCGAACGTTTGCGGCCCTCGAACGTGAACGGGCGAGTCACAACGCCGACGGTCAGCGCGCCGCTCTCCCTGGCCAATTCCGCGATGACCGGAGCGCCGCCCGTTCCGGTGCCGCCGCCCATGCCTGCGGTCACGAATACCATGTCCGCGCCGTTAAGCGAATTGATAATGTATTCGCGGGATTCTTCCGCCGCTTTCTTGCCGACTTCCGGCTTGGCTCCGGCGCCAAGGCCGCGCGTTAGCTTGTCTCCGATTTGCAGCTTCTGTTCGGATTTCGTAAGCTTAAGCGCCTGCGCGTCCGTATTCACCGTGATGAAATCGACGCCCTTGACGCCGTTCTCGATCATGCGGTTCACCGCATTGCTGCCGCCGCCCCCTACGCCAATTACTTTGATTTTCGCGAGCGGTTCCATTTCATAATCAAACTCCAACATCTAACAAACTCCTCCTCGCTTCGCTTGAGCCTTGCATAAGCGGCGGCTTATATGAATTCTTTGAATAAATTTTTGAACCATTCCTTGATGCCGGGTTTGCCGGCATCCTCCCCTGCTGAGGACTTATTCCTTGCCGGGCGCTTCGTTCCGCCTGTAACCCTTGTCCGGATGTACTTGACGACATACTGAATCATGCCGACGCCGCTGCTGAACGAAGGATCCCGAACGCCGATATAATCCGGCACCGCGATGCGGACGCTTGCTTCCAGTTCGGATTGCGCCAGCGGCAGCACACTCGGCATTGACACCGTTCCGCCGGTCAACACATACCCGTTGATCTTGTCCAGATAGCCGAGACGCTTCACTTCTTGCCGGATCATATGGAAAATTTCCTGCATCCGGGGTTCGATGATGTTCGCCAGGTCCACCTGGGAAAATTCCTTCTCCACGTTCGTGCCAACACGCATCACCTTGAACTTCTGATCGTCGTCGGCATCGTCGATTCTGGCACAGCCGTATTTGAGCTTGATCTTCTCGGCATGCTCCGTCTGGGTCTTCAGACCGTAGCAGATGTCGCTCGTCACGTAATCTCCGCCGATCGGCAACGTCGACACGGCAGCAAGGCTGCCGCCTTCGAAGATGGCCAGCGTCGCCGCGCCCGCTCCAATGTCCGCCAGCACGGTGCCCATCATCTTCTCGTCCTTGGACAAAGCCATCATACCCGAAGCCAGCGACATGAGAATGATGCCTGAAATTCGCAAGCCCGCCTTCTCCACGCAGCGCATCAGATTATGTACGGCTGCCTTCGTTCCCGTGATGATCGTGCATTCCACTTCCAGCCGGACGCCGATCATGCCTCGCGGGTCTTGGATGTCGCCTTGCCCGTCCACCAGAAATTGCTTGGGTACCAGATTGATGATTTCACGCTCGGGGGGCAACGCCACGACCCGGGCCGCTTGCAGGACGCGCTCGATATCCTCTTGTCCGATCTCGCGATCTTCGTTGGATACGGCGACGACGCCATGGTTCGTCTGCAAAGCAATGTGATTGCCGGCGATGCCGACATACACTTCGTCGATCGTAATGCCGACCATGCGTTCCGCATGATCGACCGCATTGCGGATAGATTGAACGGTCTGGTCAATATCGACAATGGCGCCTTTGCGAATCCCATCGGATTCCGCGGATCCGACGCCAATGATGTTAATGGCCCCGTTACTGATTTCCCCGATAATCACCCGGATCTTGGACGTACCGATATCCAGGCTGACGATGAGGTCATTGCTGCTCAAACGGTGGCACCTCCCGTAGATCGATGAAAATGAGAGCGATGAAGGGATGTATCCTTATGTTTATTCCACATCCGCGAGGTTTTCCCTCTTTTTTCAACAATTTTTTTAAGTGGCTATGATAGGTTATCGATGACTGAGCATCGAAAGTTTGTCCAAATCAGCCATCATAGAAATTCTAGCATTATTTTTCTCTATTGAGTAGTGCCGTTGTCCTTATGTTTATCAGGTTCTTCGGTTTCTCCGCTGGTAATTTGTGCCGAATAGGGCAAATAGGTGTCTGCTTCCAGCATCACAATCTGTCCGGGCTCTCTGTTTTCCACGATTTCGCTGAGATAAGGAATCTTGTCGGCCAGCTTGGAGACGGTCGTCACAACCTCGAAACGCGAGCGGGTAAACAGCTTGATTCGATCCGGGTACGCTTTGGAAGGATCGGGCTTGATCTCGGACAAATCGGACAGCAGCGCCCCCGGCATGGAAGCCAGCGTGCGGCACAAAGCTTCCCGTACGGCGTCGTCCGGCTTCCATCCGGTCAGGATGGGCTTGTCCGGCAGCTCGCCCGAACCGACCGGCAGCGCCAGCCCATTCTCCAGCACGACCCGCAAGGCGCCGTCCTCGCCGATCTCAAGCGCCACTTCTCCATACTCTTTCACCCGAATTTCGACCTTTCCGGGAAACTTCTTGATGACCTGCACATCCTTGACGGGAGGCAACAGCTTGACGCGCCCCGCCAATTCGCCCGAACTCGGCGTGAAGAAGGAGTCGCCCTGCGCCAACCCCAGCTTCTCCCTTACTTGCGCCTCGGTAAGATGGAGGATTCCGTCTACTTCGACTTGAGAAACTTTCGACAGCGAAGATCGGAAAAACAGGATGACCAGGACGATGACGAACAACAAGATCACGATGACCATCAATTTCCCGATCCGGCGTTTCGGGACTTCGGGTTCCCGCTGCAAGGCGGGAATCCGCTCTCTCATCCGTTGTCCCCCCTTGTCCAACCGAGCGGTAAAAACGGCCCCGCACCGGGAAACCGGCCAGTGCGGGGACTTGAAACTTCCAGCTTATTGGGCAACGAGGCTTTCATTCGATTCCCGAATGACGGCCCCGCCCAGCTCGCAGAACATCCGTTCAATCCGTTCGTAACCTCTGTCGATATGGTGGATCTGTTCGACGACCGTTCGGCCTTGCGCGGCGAGGCCCGCAATGACCAGCGCGGCGCCCGCGCGCAAGTCCGTCGCTTCCACCGTCGCCCCGTAGAGCGCGGGAACGCCGCGGATGATGGCGTTGTTCAAGTCGACGCGAATATCCGCTCCCATGCGGCACAATTCGTCCACGTGTTTGAATCGGCCTTCGAAAATCGTTTCTTTCATCACGCTTGCGCCGTCCGCTAAAGCAAGCAGCGTCATCACTTGCGCTTGCAGATCGGTCGGAAAGGCCGGGTACGGAGATGTGACGATCCGCTCCACCGATTTCGGTCTTTCCGGCGCACTAACTTTGATTATATCATTATCGACCGCAATTTGAATACCGGCTCTCCTCAATAGATGTATCAACGTGGCAAGGTGGGCAGGCTCGGCGCCTTCGATCGTCACCTGGCCCCGGGTAGCCGCAGCCGCGACCATAACCGTACCCGTTACGATCCGATCCGGAATGATCCGGAATTCGCCGCCGCGAAGCTCGCTGACGCCGTCGATCGTAACGGTATCCGTACCGGCCCCATGCACCTGCGCGCCCATCATGTTGAGAAAAGCCTGCAAATCCTGGATTTCCGGCTCTCGGGCAGCACCGACGATGATCGTGCGGCCCTTGGCTTGCGCGGCAGCCATCATCAGGTTCTCCGTGGCGCCAACGCTAGGGAAATCCAGAATGATTTCCGCCCCCCGCAATTCACCGGCCCGGCACACGATCCGGCTGCCCTTTTCCATAATATCCGCGCCGAGTGCCGCAAGGCCCCGCAGATGGAGATCGATTTTGCGTTCGCCGATCGCGCATCCGCCCGGCTGATAAAGCTGAACTTCGCCGAATCTGGCCAGCAGCGGCCCCGTCAGGAACACCGAGGAACGCATCTGTCGCATCAAGAACTCGGGAATGTGGGAGGAGGTTACCTGGGAAGAATCGACAACGACAGACCGGTCATCGTACCGGGCCGAGCAGCCTAGACATCTCATGATGTCAAGCATGACTTCGATGTCCAACAGTCGGGGGACATTGCGGATCGCAACGCTGTCCTTCGCCATCAAGCTGGCGGCCAGGATCGGCAATGCGGCATTTTTGGCTCCGTGGATACGTATGGTGCCCGAAAGCGGCACGCCGCCTTCAATCACCAATTTGTCCAAGCGGTTTCACCTCCGGGTTACCGTTCACCCATCAGGAGAACCTCCGGCACGAGTCGGATTCCGAAGCGATCTTCGATGGTGCTTTGAATTCTCCCGATGAGGGTAAGAACGTCCTCAGCCGTTGCACCGCCGAGATTGACGATGAAGTTGGCATGGATTGGGGAGACTTCGGCCCCGCCCTCCCGCGCGCCTTTAAGGCCGGCGGCCTCGATCAGCCTGGCGGCATGGTCGCCTGGCGGATTGCGGAACACGCTGCCTGCGGTCGCTTGCTGCAAAGGCTGCGTGCGGCGGCGGCGGTCCTTGTAGGAGGCCATCGCTGCCGCGATTTCCTTGCGGTCGCCCTGTTCCAGATGGAACACGGCTCGGGTGACGATTCCGCGGCGCTCCTGCAGCACGGAATGCCGATAAGAGAACTTCATCTGCTCCCTGTTCAATGTCGCTTCATTTCCGTCTTCCCATACGATGTCGGCTGACTGAAATAGGCGTGATACGTCCGAGCCGTGCGCTCCGGCATTCATATAGACGGCCCCGCCTACCGAACCGGGAATTCCTCCCGCGAACTCCAGCCCGGTAAGCCCCTCCTTGCCGGCGAGCACCGACAGCTTGATGAAGGAATACGAAGCGCCTGCAGTCACCATATTCCCATCGAAGCTGGCTTCTCCGAATGCGTCGCCCAGCTTGATGATGACGCCGCGGTAGCCTTTGTCGGTGGCCAGCGTATTCGACCCGCGGCCCAGCACCTGCCAGTTCACGCTGTGGCGGTGCAGCAGTCGGAGCAAATGGGAGAGCTCCTCGCGATTCTCGGGGATGACGAGCGCGTCTGCGGGACCTCCGATTTTCCAAGTGGTATGCGATGAGAGCGATTCGTCGAATCGAACTTCGCCGACCCGGGCCTTCTTCAATTCCGCGATCCACTGCATCATCAGGAAGTTCCTCCTCTCGCCTGGTCAATCTTTACCCCCAAGAACCGTACGGCCGGCCATGCTGCCTCGCACAGCTGCGGCTGTCACGATCACCTTGTATCCTATGTATGGCTACTGGGCATGGTGACAATCGCCCAGTTGGCTTGATTTCAATATGGAATTTTGCAGCTTGCGCTCATTTTAACGCGCGCCGACGATCCGGGTCAATTGCGCCACGATCGCATCCGCCGCATCTGGCTTGCCTAGCGCGCGTGCAGCTTCCGACATGGCCCCGTGCCGTTCCCGGTTGGTCATGATATCCCGGACGCCGGAAAGCAGCGAATCGCCGGTCAGATCGCGCTCAAGAATCATGATGGCGGCGCCGGCATCCGCCAGCGACTTCGCATTCGGCTCCTGGTGGTTGTTCGTTACGTTCGGCGAAGGAACGAGAATCGAAGGCATGCCAAGTGCGGTAAACTCCGACAGCAGCGACGCGCCGGCGCGGCTCACGACAAGCGAAGCGGCCGCGAGCACATCGGGCATGTTGTGGATATAAGGGACGATGTGCAATTTTGATGCAGCGGCAGTATCCAGCCCCTGAACGCGAGTCAGCGTCTCCTCATGGAATCGTTCTCCCGTTACCAGCACGCCATGAACGCCCGGCAAATCCGCCAATCCCGGCGCCATGGCGATCGCCGCCTCGTTCAAGGCCCGCGCCCCGCTGCTGCCGCCTACGACGACGAAGAACGGCGTGCCTGCAGGCAGATTCAGCGATTTGAAGCCGCGGCCGGCATCTCCGCCCAGCACCGCCGAAGCGCAAGGATTGCCCGCATCGACGACATCGGATACGCGCTTGAAATAGGGCAACGATTCCCGGAAACTGACCGAAACCGCATCCGCATAACGGCTCAAAAATTTGTTCGTCAAACCCGGCTCCACGTTCTGTTCGTGCAGCAGCGTCGGAATGCCGAGCCGGGACGCCGCATAGACGACGGGCCCGCATACGTAGCCTCCGGTGCCGATGACGGCATCCGGCTTGAACTGGCGCAGCAGCGCCTTGGAACGGCGCACGCCTTGCCAGAAGCGGGCGACCGTCCGCACGTTGTCCCAAGACAGCTTGCGGCGGAACCCGGTGATATCGATCGCCTCGAACGCGATGTCTTGCTGCGGCACGATCCGGCTCTCCATCCCGCGCCGGCCGCCGATGTAGAGCAGCTCCGCGCCGGGATGGCGCGCATGGACCGCCCTGCCGATCGCGAGAGCGGGATAAATATGGCCGCCCGTTCCTCCCCCGGTCAATACGACGCGCATGGACGTTTCACCTCGAATAACGGGATAATTGCAATAAAATGCCGAGTGCGGTGAGCAGCAGCGTCAGCGACGAACCGCCATAGCTGACGAGCGGCAGCGTAATGCCCGTAACGGGCATCAAGCCGATCACGACGCCGATGTTGATGAGCACCTGAACGGCGATAATGCCGACGATCCCCGCCGCCAGCAAGCTGCCGAACGGATCGTCGATCGTGATCGCCGTGCGCATGCCCCGCCAGATCAAGATCAGGAACAAGAGCAGCAGCAACGCTCCGCCGATAAACCCGAGTTCCTCCGCCAGAATCGAGAAGATGAAGTCCGTCTGCGGCTCGGGTAAATAATTGTACTTCTGGCGGCTCATGCCTAGCCCTAATCCGACCAGTCCCCCGGGACCGATCGCGTACATCGATTGGATCGACTGATAACCGGCGCCGAGCGGGTCTTGCCAAGGATCAAGAAACGCCGTGATCCGCTGCAAGCGATACGGGGCGGCGGCGATGAGCCCGCCCAAGCCGGCCAAGCCAAGCAAGGCCAAACCGCCGAGATGGGACAGCCTGGCGCCCGCCGCGAAGATGACGAGCAGCGAAGCTCCGAGCATGACAACACCCGTGCCCAGGTCGGGCTGCAGCATGATCAAGCCGAACGCGGCACCGGCAATCGCCAGCGGAGGGAGCAGTCCCTCCCGGAAGGACGCCATCTTGTCCTGACGCTCCGAAAGCAGGCGAGCGATGAACAAGACCATCGCCAGCTTCATGAATTCGGAAGGCTGGATGCCAAGCGAGCCGATGCCAAGCCAGCTGCGCGCCCCGCCCCGCCAGACGCCGATGCCCGGGATGAGCACGATAACGAGCAGCCCGAAGCAGACGAGCAGGAGCGGAGCGGCGTATTTGCGCCAAACCTTGTAATCGACGTTCATTGTCACGAACATCGCGCCGATGCCAAGCAGCGCAAAGATCAACTGCCGCTTCACATAGTAATACGGATCGCCGTAATCATGAAAAGCTGCAACGGCGCTGGCGCTGTACACCATCACGACGCCGATGGCCAATATGCCGAGCGTAGCGGCAATCATCCATAGATCGGGGACGGAACGGGTCTTGGCCATGAAACACGACACCTCGCGTACTTGTGGAAGTGGGGACAAGCCCCCTTCTACAACGTATGCGCCGATTGCTTAAACATGCGGCCGCGGTCTTCAAAGGAGGGAAACATGTCCCAACTCGCGCAAGCCGGCGACAGCAGCACCGTATCCCCGGGCTGCGCCATGGCGGCTGCCGCTTCGACGGCTCTGCGGAGCGTGCTTTCGGCGTCATATTCAGGTTCGACGATAATCACCTTGTCCAAACCTGCCGTCTGCGCCACCTTGCGCAGCTTCCCCCTCGTCTCCCCTAGCGCCACCAGTCCTTTCAACCGCGTTCGGAAAATGGGCAGCAGATCCATGTAATCGGAACCGCGGTCCAGCCCGCCTGCAATCAGGATCAGCGGGGAAGGGAGCGACAGCACCGACATCGTCGTTGCCATCGGATTCGTCGCCTTCGAATCGTTGTAATAATGCACGCCGCCCAGCTTGCCTACGTATTCCAGACGGTGCTCCACACCCCGAAATGTGCGCAAGGGCTCATCGAGCTGCGCCGGATCGGCGCCGGCGGACAGCGCCACGGCGATCGCCGCGAGCGCGTCGGCCGTGTTGTGGCGGCCGGGAATGCCGAGGTCGCACACCCGAATGATGCGCTGCTCGTTGCCGTCGAATCCGCGATACACGATCCACCTGTCCGCATCTTTAACCGCAACCGCCCCCCCAACCTCCTCGTCTGTTTCCGTTTCGGAAGGTTTCACCGACGAATAGGGCGGGTCGACGAATACACCCTCAGATAGCCTGGAGACGAGCGAGAACGGCAGCTTGCGTGCGGCGAATCGCTCCGACAATGCCACACATCCCGGATCGTCAGCGTTGTAGATAGCTGTATCATCCGGCGTCTGATTCGCGAACAACTTCTCCTTGGATCCGACATAATCCGCCATCGTCCCATGGTAGTCCAGGTGTGTCTCCGCCAGATTCAACAGACAGGCGATGCGCGGCCGGAAATCCTTCGTGCCCTTGAGCTGGAAGCTGCTGAGCTCCGCGACCAGCCAGCCGTCCGGCCGCACTTCTCCCGCCGCCTCGGACAGCGGACGGCCGATGTTGCCGGCTACGAGCGGATGCAGACCCGCTGCTTCGAGCAGCGCTCCGGTCCACGACGTCGTCGTCGTCTTGCCGTTGGAACCGGTGATGCCAATGATCGGAGCGACGGATATTTGGCTGGCGACCTCGACCTCTGTCACGATTTCCACACCGATCCGCTGCGCCTCGGCGACAGGAGACGCCGAATACGGAATACCCGGGTTTTTGACCAGCAGCGCGACGCGCTCGTCCACCAATCCGTCCGGATGTCCTCCACATACAACAGAAACACCCAAAGCCTCGAGTTCCTCTGCTTCGGGACACGCGTCTCTCGGTTTGTTGTCATTCGCCACGACATCGGCGCCGATGCCGTGGAACAGCTTGGCTGCGGCAACTCCGCTGCGCGCGAGTCCGAGGACGATGACTTTGCGTCCCCGGTAATCCGCCAGTCGCATCATATCGCTTATGCCCCTTTACAACTTGTACAGGATCAATCCGGCCGCGGCGCATAGCAAGCCCGCCAGCCAAAACGTCGTCACTACGCGCCATTCCGACCACCCGACCAGCTCGAAATGATGGTGGATCGGGCTCATTTTGAAAACCCGCTTGCCTCTCGTTTTGAAAGAAACGACTTGAATGATGACGGACAGCATCTCGAACACGAACACGCCGCCGATTACGACGAGCAGCAGTTCCGACTTTGTCAGTATAGCGACAGCGGCAATGCCGCCGCCGATGCCGAGCGAACCGGTGTCGCCCATGAATACCTTCGCCGGGTGCTTGTTGAACACGAGAAAACCGAGCACGGCCCCGACCATCGCGGCCGAGAAGATCGCGGATTGCGGCTGCGCCGCCTCCACCGCGACGACCGTGAACGCGCCGAAAGCAAGTGCGCTCGTCCCCGACAGCAGCCCGTCCAGTCCGTCCGTGAAATTGACGGAGTTGCTGGCCGCGAAGAACATGACGATGACCAGCGCATAATAGGCGATCCCCATCTCCCAGCCGCCGCTTGCCCACGGCCAGCCGAGCGTCGTTGGATGATCATGGTAGTATAGAATACCACAAAACAACACGGAAAAAAGCAACTGCCCCAAAAGTTTCTGTCTGGCTGTCAGTCCGAGCGAGCGTTTTAGCACGATTTTGATGTAATCGTCAAGAAATCCGATCAAGCCGAATCCGAGGCTCGCGACCAGTAGCGCCCAGAACGCGTAGCCTCGGTCGGCGAATTTGACGTAGGCGAGCGTCAGCGCAAGTAGAATGATGATGCCGCCCATCTGCGGCGTTCCCGCCTTTTTCAAGTGGGACTGCGGACCGTCCTCCCGCACCTGCTGGCCGAATTTCAGCCGGCGAAGCAGCGGGATCGCGAGCGGACCGATCAGCACCGCCAGTACGAAGGAAACGCCGAGCGTCAGCAATACTGAAGAGTAATCCATGTCTTACCCGATGTCCCCTTTCTCCAGCGCCTCTGCGATCTCTTCCAGTTTCATGCCGCGCGATCCTTTCAACAGCACCAGATCTCCCGGATCCGTCTCGTGGATCAGCGCTTCGGCTAATTGCCGTTTGTCCGCGAAATGGCGGACCGCTCCAGCCGGATAAGCCGGCTTGGCCGCTTCTGCAATGTGTTGCGACAGCTCGCCGTATGTATACAGAATATCCGCCGCTTCGGGAGACAACATCCGCCCGATCCCCATATGGAATTCCGCTTCGTCCGGGCCGAGTTCGAGCATATCCCCCAGCACAAGGCGCCTGCAGCGGTATCCGCGAAGGCCGGCGAGAAGCCGGATCGCCGCGCGGACCGATGTCGGGCTGGCGTTATAAGCATCGTTCAAGATCACGGCGCCGTTCGCCGCCCGGGATTGCTCGATCCGCATATGCGTCAGCTTGACCGCTTGCAGGCCGTCCGCGATCTCTGCGTGGCTAAGCCCGAGCCGCCGCCCGGCGGCGATCGCCGTAAGCGCGTTAAGCGCATTATGCTTGCCGGGCACCGGAATTTCGAACGTTTCGGCCGCAAGATCGGCGCCGCTGCCCGCAGCCGCGGCAACGCCCCGATCCGCCCCGTCCCTCGTCTGCACAACGAACGTCGTGCGGTCCACCGTCGACGCGATCTCGCGCGCGATCAGATCGCATGCTTCGCCTTCGCCGAACTTGACGACGGTCCCGCCTTCCGGCAGCATCGCCGCCGGATCCAGTTCTTCGGCCAGCAGCGGCTCATCGCCGTTCATGACCAGCATGCCGCCCGGCTTCAGCCCTTCGGCGATTTCCAGCTTGGCCCTGGCGATGTTTCGGCGCGATCCGAGCTGCAGCAGATGGGACTCGCCGACGTTCGTGATGACGGCGATGTCCGGCCGCGCCAAGCGGGTGAGCAGCGCGATCTCGCCGCGCTCGCTCATTCCCATCTCGAGCACGAACGCTTCCGTATCGGCCGCCGCGCCCAGAATCGTCATCGGCAGGCCGATCTCGTTGTTGAAGTTCCCGTCCGTCTTATGTACGCGCCGATAGCGTGCGGACAATACGGAGTAAATCATGTCTTTCGTCGTCGTCTTGCCGTTGCTGCCGGTCACCGCGACGACGATCGCGCCGGTAGCGGCCAAATATCCCGAGGCGAGCCGCTGCAAAGCGGCCAGCGGATCGTCCACGAACAGCAGCGGAATCCCGCTGCCGGTCTCGCCAACCGCAGGTAGCGGCCGGCTGCGCGACCATAACGACGCGGCTGCGCCCGACCGGACGGCGGCCTCGTAGAAGTCGTGCCCGTCGCGCGCGCCGGCGAGCGGAATAAACAATTGACCCGGCACGAGGCTCCGGGTGTCGAAGGATACGCCGGCCAGCATCGTGTCGCCGGCCGCCTCCTCGAAGGTCGCGCCGCACCAGGCGGCGACTTCCCGAACGGTTGCTTGCATCACGATTGTCGGCTCCTTATCGCGGCTCGCGCCGCCAGACGGTCGTCGAACGCATGCTTGACGCCGCCGATGATTTGATAGGTTTCATGTCCTTTCCCTGCAATCAATACTACATCCTGGGGGCCTGCCATTTCAACCGCTTTTTCGATCGCCGCGCGCCGATCCGGCACCATGGCGTAACCGGACGGATCAAGACCGGCCTCCCGCAGCCCGACTTCGATGTCGGCCATGATCGCCAGCGGATCCTCCATCCGCGGGTTATCGCTCGTGACGACGAGAGCATCGGCCAGTTCTGCCGCGACCCGCCCCATCTTCGGCCGCTTCGACCGGTCCCGGTCGCCGCCGCAGCCGAAGACGCAGATCAGGCGTCCGCCCGAGAGTTCCCGTACCGTGCGCAGCACGTTGTCCAGCCCGTCCGGCGTATGCGCGTAATCGACGACGACGGTGAATGGCTGCCCTTCGTCAACGATCTCCACCCGCCCGGGCACCCCGGGCACCGCCTCCAGGCTGGCGACGGCCGCCGCCAGCGGGATGCCTTCGCAATAGGCCGCCGCCAGCGCGGCAAGCGCATTGTAGACGTTGAATTTGCCCACCATGCGCAGCCGGACCCGATGCTCTCCGTGCAGCGTGGAGAGCGTGAAGGAAGTTCCGCTTGCCATTGTCGCGATGTCGGCAGCCCGCAGATCGGCCGACCGGTCGATGCCGTACGTCACGATCTCCGCCGCCGTGAGCTTGGCCAGCCGCTCCGCCGCCGGATCGTCGGCGTTCAGCACCGCGCAGCGCCGATCTTCCGGGCCGGATCCGTATTCGTTGCCCAGCCTTGCGAACAGCAAGCCTTTGGCCGCTTCATACGCCTCCATCGTGCGATGGTAGTCCAGATGATCCTGCGTCAAGTTCGTGAACACGGCGGTGCGGAACCCGATGCCCTTCACCCGCCCTTGCTCCAGTGCATGCGAAGACACTTCCATCACGCAGCGGTCCATGCCCGCTTCGACCATATCGCGCAGCACCTTCTGCAGCTCCAGCACGCCCGGCGTCGTGCCGGACATCGCCAAGCTGCGGCCGCCGTACCGGGTCTCGATCGTACCAATAACCCCCGCTTCCACGCCGTTGTCCGCCCATATTCGCTCAAGCAGGTAGGTGGTCGTCGTTTTGCCGTTCGTGCCGGTGACGCCGACCGGGCGCAGCTTCCGGGAAGGATGGCCGTAGAAACAATCCGCCAGCACGGCAAGCGCCAGACGCGGATCCGGCACGATCAGCTGCGGCAGCGCCACCGGCAATTCCCGCGCCACGACGAGCGCCGAAGCCCCGCGGTCAGCCGCTTCCGCCGCGAATGCGTGTCCGTCCACCGTATGGCCGGGCAAGCAGAAGAAGAGCGCGCCCGGTCCCGCTTTGCGGGAGTCCACTTCCAATTCCGCGATCCGCGCATCGCCGCTGCCGACGATCCGCGAGACGAGCAGCCGCCGCGACAACTCCGCCAATTTCATGGACCGATCCGCTCCCTTCGATGACTGGCCGACATCTTCCCCGATCTCAATTCCACGACGCGACCGATCCTTAATCCATCTACTTGTCGGCATCCGCGCCCAGATAGATTCGGATGACCGATCCTTGCTCCATCTTCGCGCCGGCCGCAGGCGCCTGACGAACGACGGTGTCGCCGGTGCCGGACGAGGCCAGCCGGAAATTCGAGTTCAGATCTTCATAAATATCGGATACGGACTTGCCGACGAGATTCGGCACGGTCACGATTTTCGCATCTCCGTATTTATATTCTTTCTCCACTTGTTTGGTACGCGGCTTTATGCCGAGGTACGGCAGAGCGTCTGCCAGAATGTTGCGCACGATCGGAGCCGCCACGACGCCGCCGAACTGAATGCCCTGCGGGTTGTCGACCGCCACGTAGACGATCAATTGCGGATCGTCGGCCGGCGCGAATCCGATGAAGGAGACGATGTGCTCGCTAGCCGAATAGCGGCCGTTCACGACCTTCTGCGCGGTGCCCGTCTTGCCTCCGACCCGGTAACCGTCCAGGAACGCCTTCTGGCCGGTCCCTTGCGCCACTACCTTCTCCAGCGCTTCCCGCACCTGCTTGGACGTCTCCGGAGAGATCACCTGGCGCACCAGTTCCGGCTCCTTCTCTTCCAGCACCAGGCCGGTGTCCGGCTGGATCCACGACTTGGCTACGTAAGGCTTGAACAGCTTGCCTCCGTTGATCGCCGCCGACACAGCCGTAATCTGCTGGATCGGCGTCACCGAGACGCCTTGCCCGAACGACGTTGTCGCCAGCTCGACCGGCCCGACTTGCGAAGGCTTGAACAGGATGCCGTTCTCCTCGCCGTTCAAGTCGATGCCCGTCTTCTTGCCGAAGCCGAAATCGTTGATATAATCGAACAGCTTCTCCTTGCCCAGCCGCTGCCCGAGCGCGACGAACCCCGGATTGCAGGAGTTCTCCACCACTTCCAGAAACGTCTGGCTGCCATGCCCGCCGCCTTTCCAGCAGCGCAGCCTCGCACCGCCTACTTCCACGTAACCGGGATCGTAAAAATGCTCTTTCTCCAAATTCACCTTGTTTTCTTCGATTGCCGCTGCGAGCGTGATGATCTTGAACGTGGAACCCGGCTCGTACGTCATCCAGATCGGCAGATTCCGATTGTAGATTTCGGCGGGCACTTCCCGGTAGTTCGCCGGCTCATACGTTGGCCTGCTCCCCATCGCGAGAATTTCCCCGGTGCGGGGGTCCATCGCGATCGCCAAAGCGCTGTTCGCCCGAAAATTCAGCATGGCCTGATCGAGTTCGCGTTCCACGATCGATTGGACGCTCTGGTCGATCGTAAGCTGCAGCTCCAAGCCGTCCCGCGGCGGCGAATACTTGTCGGAGGAATTCGGCATCTGCCGTCCTGCCGCATCGGTCAGAAACGAGATGCTGCCGGGCAGCCCCGACAGCTGCTTGTCATAGCGCAGCTCCAGGCCGGTCAGGCCCTGGTTGTAGCCGCCGGTAAAGCCGAGTATGTGCGCCGCCAGGCTGTCGAACGGATAATACCGCTTGTTGTCTTCCCCGACGACGATGCCGGGCAGCCCAAGATTGCGTACCTCCTGCGCCTTCTCCAGCGATATTTTACGACCCGTCGGCTTAAGGTCCACATACATGTCCTTCTTCGTCAATTGCGCGATCAGCTTGCTCTCGGAGGCGCCGAGTACGGGCGCGAGCTTGCGTGCCGTCCCAGCCGCATCCTTGATCTGCGCTGGAATCGCCCAGACGGTCGGGGAGCTGATGTTGTACGCCAGCCGCACCCCATTGCGGTCGACGATTTCCCCTCGCTTGGCTTGGAACGGGATGTCTCGGCGCCAGGAATTTTCTGCCATACGGGACAATTCGTCGCCTTTCCATAGCTGCACGTACCCCAACCGCGCGATCAGTGCCGCAAAACCGACGATCGCCAGCAGCAGTACGAGGAACAGCCGTTTGCGGACCGTAACTTGCGATATTTTCATGCAAAAACCCCCTAACGCGAAACCGTTACCTAATCCCTATTCCGCGTCAGAGGGTATTTAGAACAAGCTGTCAGGGGTCTGTCTTCTTGCTGCCGCCGTTGTCGCTGCCTGCGTCATCGGAATTGCCGTTTTCGTTGTCTCTGCCCTCTCCAGCGCCGCCAGCCTCATCGTTGCCGCCCGTTTCTCCTGCCGCTTCCACTGACTGGCCGGGCGGCGCCAACAGCAAACGGACCGTCAGTCGGTCGTCTTCCTTGCCGACCTCTTGCCCCGCGACATAGCCTTCGCCCTGCACCGTACAGGTCGCCTTCAAGAGCGAACACATTTCCATCGCATCCCGCAGCGACAGACCGGCAAGATCGGGCATTTCGTTCACGCTTTCCTCTGTTAACAGATAGACGTGCTGGGACTTGGGCATCACGCTGCCGGCTTTGGGCAGTTGACCAATCACCTTGCTGCCCTTGCCGACGACGACGGCATCGAACGATCGCTTGCTCAGCTCGTTCTTGGCCGTGCCGAGCGGCATTCCGTTCACGTCAGGCACGGTCGCCGTGACGTCTTCCGGCTTCGCCGAACCCGCAGCCGATGCGCTGGCTCCAGGCGTCTCGCTTTGAGAGGCGCCGTCGCCTTCCGGATGCGGCGCGATATCCAGCCGGCGCAGCGATTGCTCCATAATCT
Organism: Bacillota bacterium; assembly: GCA_023391635.1. GTDB lineage: Bacteria > Bacillota > Bacilli > Paenibacillales > Paenibacillaceae > Cohnella. Next base: position 71,442 of record JAEWAQ010000083.1, read on the forward strand.
TCTTGAAGATCGGGGCCGCGACCGAGCCGCCGCCCGCGAGTTCGGCTTGCGGTTCGTCCACGATGACATACAGCACGATCTGCGGATTTTCGACCGGCGCATAACCGATGAAGGAAACGACGAACTTGTCCGGCGAGTACACGTTTTTGCCGTTGATATTGACAACTTTCTCTGCGGTTCCGGTCTTTCCGGCGATGCGGTAACCGGGAATGTAGGCGTTGCGCCCCGTGCCGATTTTCAGATCGCTGACGACAGTTTCCAGGTAATCGCCGACTTGCCTGGAAGTGCTCTCGGAGATCACTTGGCGAATGACCTCCGGTTCGAACACCTGCTTCTCGCCCGTAGCCGGATCGGAGATCGATTGGATCAGACGCGGCTTCATCAGCTTGCCGCCGCCCGCGACCGCCGCGACCGCCGCGACTTGCTGCAGCGGGGTGACGAGCACGCGGCCTTGGCCGAACGCGGCGGTGGCGACCTCCGTCGGGATCCGATTCCGGAACGTTATGGCACCGGCCAATTCGCCCGGAAGCTCGATCCCCGTCTTGACGCCAAAACCGAAATCGTCGATATAGTGCCGCAGTTTCTCGGCGCCCAGCTTCTCATAGCCGAGATTGACGAAGGCCACGTTGCTGGAGCGCTTCAAGCCTTCGAGCAGCGAGATTTCCCCCCAGCCTTGGCCGTTGTTGTGGTCGCGGATCGTCCGATCGGCTACGCGGATGCTGCCGGATTTGTAGGTTTCTTTCGGATCGAACAGCCCTTCCTGCACTGCGGCGGCCAGTGTGACGATCTTGAACGTGGACCCCGGTTCGTAGACCGATTGGATAGCATTGTCTTTGAACTGGGCCTGGGATTCGAAGTTCCAATATTGATTCGGATTGAACGTCGGATAGCTGGACATGCCCAGGATATCCATCGTTTTCGGATCGGCGGCGATCGCCGTAATGCTGAGCGGCTTGTATTTATCATAAGCTTCGCGCAGCGCCTCTTCGATATAGAACTGAATGTCCCGGTCGATCGTGAGCGTCACGTCCTTGCCGTCGATCGCCTGTTTGGACTCTACCTGCCCGTTGGGCAACTGCGCGCCGGTGTTGTCTTTTTCGTATCGGATATGGCCGGGAGCGCCTTTCAGTTGATCGTCCAGCGTCTTCTCGAGCCCGATCTGCGCGATACCGTCCTTGTCCGTATAACCGAGAATATGGGCGGCTAGCGTTTCATTCGGATAGTAGCGCTTCTGTTCTTCGATAAAGTAGAGGCCGACATCTTTCTTATTCGTAATCGTACGCAGTTCCTCGCGGAAATTGGCGAGCCGATCCTTGGTCTCTTTATCGACTTTCCAGCCGTCCGGGCGAACTTCCTTCTGTTCCAGATACGTGCCGTCTTCCCGCTTGGACGCAACCATCGCCCGAAGCTTGCTTTCCTCGGTGCCGAGCACGTTGTACAGCTTCGAGACGATGCGGTCGGCGACGCGCCACTCCGGATTTTCCTTTTCCAAAGATGCGATCACGCGAGGGCCTACCGCCACGGTATAAGCTGCCGCATCGGCCGCCAGCACCTTGCCGTCGCGGTCCGTAATCATGCCCCTTTCTTGCGGAATCTTCTCATACGTCGTCCACGTTTGCCGCGCCTTCTCCTCCCACTGCGCGGACACCGGACCGACTTGCACCCAATAAACGCGAAAAATCAGCCCCGCGAACAGCAGGGTGAAAAATCCGCCCATCAGCAGCGTCCTCAGTTTAATCCTCGTATTCATCCGTTGTACCTCTCTATTTGCCTGTGTTCATCGCGACAGCATGGCCGCTCTCGCCGATGGTGATGTTCCGCTCCGGGTCCAGCTGTATGTAGCCCAGTTTCTTCGCCTCGTCGATAATCTTCTTCGGATCGCTGAGCTTCTCGGCTTCGCGCTGCAATTCTTTCGACTGCGAAGTCAACTGCTCATAGGAGCGGTTTATCTCCTGAATGTGCCGGTTCGTTTGGTAGATTTGGGCGTATTGAAAAATAATCAGGCCGGCTACGAGCGCGCAGACGGCTACCGTGAACAAGTAGAGCAGCTTCTCTCCAATCGGAATGGAACGGCGCTGGACGACCTTCTCGCTCTTCCTGGTTTGTTTTTGAGGTTGCTGCGGCTGCGGTTTCGGCTCCGGACGCAGCGCCAAGTTTCCATAATAGGCCATAATTCGCATTTCTCCCTTCGCGGATTCGATGACGTTCTCTATGATTCGACAGAATGACGTTATAATTTTTCCGCGATCCGCAATTTGGCGGAACGCGCGCGCGGATTGTCGGCTAATTCGCGTGCGGACGGCACGATCGGCTTCCTCGGGGTCAACCGCAGCCGCCCTCCGCCTCCTCCGCATACGCAAAGCGGGAAGTCGGGCGGACATTTGCACTGCGCCACCTCGGCAGCGAACATCTTCTTGCAAATGCGGTCTTCCAGCGAATGGAACGTAATGACCGCCGCCCGGCCGCCCGGGCTCAGTACGTTGATCGTATCGGCCAGCGCATCCTCGAATGCGCCCAGTTCGTCGTTCACGGCAATGCGCAACGCCTGAAACGTTCGCTTCGCCGGGTGCGGGCCCGTTCTTCTGGCCGGTGCGGGGATGGCCGATTTGATCAGCTCCACCAATTGTCCGGTCGTCTTGATCGGCCCTTTCTCCCTGGCTGCCGAGATTTGGCGGGCAATCTGACGCGCGAACTTCTCTTCGCCGTAGTCCCGCACGATGCGAGCGATATCATTTTCGGCCCATTCGTTTACGATCTCGGCGGCGGTTAGCGGCGCGCTGCGGTCCATCCTCATGTCGAGCTCCGCGTCGTGGTTGTAGCTGAATCCGCGATCCGCCTCGTCGAGCTGCGGACTGGATACGCCGAGATCGAACAGCACGCCGTCGACCCGGGGCCATCCGTCAACCTCCGGCACATTCGCTTCGCGCAAAGCCGCAACCAGGTGCCGGAAATTGCTTTTCACCAGCGTGACGGAGCTTTCGAAGGCGGCCAGTCGAATTTTCGCATTCGCCAGGGCCGCGTCGTCCTGGTCCAGCGCGATCAGCCGTCCTTGCGGGCTGAGCTTGCTTGCGATCGCCGCACTATGGCCCGCACCTCCCAGTGTACAGTCGACATAGATGCCGTCCGGACGCACGTTCAAGCCTGCGACCGCTTCCTCCAGCAGAACCGTGATGTGGTGAAACGACATGCGGTATGGCCTCCTGTCCTGCTTGTCGGTCCTTGTACGTCGCGGCGGCCGACTGCTCCGGTGCGACGAGGATCAGAAATTGAAATCGAAATCGACCAGTTTCTCGGCGATTTCATTGAACGATTCCTGCGATTCGCGGGAATATTGTTCCCATGCTGCCTTATCCCAGATCTCCACGCGGGTGGAGACGCCGATGACCGTGCAATCTTTTTCCAATTTGGCGTAATCTCGCAAATGGTTCGGTACGTTTACCCTGCCCTGCTTGTCCCACTCGCATTCGGACGCGCCGGCGAACAGCAGTCGGGAGAACGCCCGGGCATTCGCGGCCATGGAGGGCAAGCTTTTGATCTTCTGCTCCAATTGGTTCCATTCGGAGCGCGGATAGACGAACAAGCAACTGTCCAATCCGCGAGTGACGATGAAATCAGGGCCGAGGGCTTCGCGGAATTTGGCGGGAATGATGATTCTGCCTTTGTCATCGATGCTATGTTGGTATTCCCCCAAAAACATGCCGCCCTCACCCCCCATTCTCCACCACTTTCCACCACAATGAACCACTTACGTTGAATAATTCGCCCCATAAAATAAAAATCCTGCTTCGGCAGCAGGATTTGTTGAAATTATTTTTGGGAAGCGTTGGCGGCGAATTCATGGCGGTGCGATTAGTGACGCAGCGACACTGTTTCGCCGCTCGGGCGCCGGGAACGTGCGATCAGTGGCGCAGCGACACTGTTCTGCCGCTCGGGCGCCGAATTCATGGGAGATTGCAATGTTAGTCTCGGTGGTTCGGGTTGTTTGAGCGGTCGGCATTCGTGTCGTCGCCGGCATTCTCCCCAGTATCGGCTTTGGCAGATGCCTCATCCGCTATGATAGGTGTGGCTGGCAATGTCGGAGCGAACGAATGGTTCCATTCTTTGCGCCTTTCAGCAGCCGCCTCTCTCCGTATGCGGGATTGTCTCCTCACGATGAAATAGACGGGAATGCCGACAACCGCCGCCACGACGAGAACGGGCAACAATGCCGCCACGAACACGAGCAGCGCCTGGCCGAGCTGACCGAGCACTTTGGCGCTGCCGGTAAGCGCATCTGCGAGCCGTTCGCCTAACCCGCTTTTAGCCGGGTCATCCTTTTGCGCTTCCGCTTTTCCCTCATATATTCTGATATTCACGGTCGAGAACGCGACATTCTGATCCAAATACCGCATGCGCCCTTTAAGCTGCTCAATCTGTTCCTGTACGCCGGCCAGTTGCGATTGGAACTGGATCAGATCATCGGTTTTCGTCGCCTTATCCATGAACGCGAGCAGTCGCGCCTCCGCCGCCTGCTTGGCTTTCAGCCGCGAATCCAAATCCACATACTCCTCCGTGACGTCGCTGCCTTCCATCTGCATCTGAAGCTCTGGCTGGATTTTGCGAAGCTGGTCGAGGAACGAAGAGAAGCCGTCGGCCGGCACCTTGATGACGTATGTTGCGCCTTTCTCATTCGCACTGACATTATTATTGAATTGCAAAATGTAAGACCCGCTTAAGTGGATCACATCTTTCAGCTTCTCTTCCGCGGTTGCAAAGTGTTCGACTTTCATCGATACGTTCGCTTTGTAGATCACTTTGCGGTTCAGTCCGACGCCAGGGTCGGCCAGCGTGCCGATGCCGGCGTTTCCTTGGCCGGCAGCCGGAGCTCCCGCAACGGCGTCAGCCGTGTTCCCCTCTCGCGCCACCGTCAATGACTCATAAGCAGCCGCCCCTTCGCCCATCGCTGGAACGGCTTGCTCGGCGGGCGCAGGCGCCGCCTGGTTCGCCATGCTCATGGCGTTCAAATCCTCGGAAGCGTCTTTGCTGCTGCCGCTGCTGCAGCCGGCCAGCGCAAGCGCGAGCAAGGCCGCTAACGCGAAAAGGATCACAGCGCGGAGCCGCTTGACCCGAGCCTTTTCGCTGCGCTTCTGTTGGGTATGTGCTTGTCGGTCGCGTCCCTCCGCAGTTCCGCTTCTTCCTCGCGACTCCGCTGTCTCACTGCAACCGTTTTCGAACATGCCGTTTCCCCTTTCCACGTACATGGAAATGTCCCCCTTCGTTGGTATCTGTTCTCTAGACGCAACAAGAGACCGATAGGTTGCTGGATCGTGCCCAACTTCCACCGTAGCCCGGCGCTTCGCCGAACTTAGGTACTTTCTATACCCAACTCCCGCCATAGCCCCGCATTTCGCCGAACTTAGGTACTTTCGGTGCCTAACTTCCGCCGCAGCCCGACATTTCGCCGAACTTAGGTACTTTCTATACCAAACTCCCGCCGTAGCCCCGCATTTCGCCGAA
>JAEWAQ010000051.1 GCA_023391635.1 Bacillota bacterium
GGGAGAATAGACGCGGTAGTCGCCTATTGGTCGGGTGCGGCGGTCGGTCGGGGAGAATAGACGCGATAGTCGCCAATTTGTCGTCATCGTGACTGTGTCTTTTTTTTGCCCGGCAAGTCATAAAAACGAGCAATGGGTCACGTCATCACATAGAGCGCGGGTCATCCCGGCATCTATAATAGGGATAATCCAAGCGAATGAAAGGCGTGACAGCGATTGGTCGCCGCATCTGTTAAACGCGTGAAATGGACGAAGCGCTTCGTTCGCAATGTGAACAAGGACAAGGCGTTGCTCGCCCTGCTCGCTCCGGGAGTTCTGTACCTCCTTCTGAACAACTATATCCCGCTGTTCGGAGTGATCATCCCGTTCAAGGACATCGATTATGCCAAAGGACTGCTGGGAGGGGACTGGGTCGGGTTCAAAAATTTCGAATTCCTGTTTACGACCGCGGACGCCTGGCTGATCACGAAAAATACGGTCCTGTACAACGCGGTGTTTATTTTCCTGAACTTGCTCATCCCGACCGCCTTCGCCATTGCGCTGAATGAAGTGAGATTGCAATGGGCGGCCCGGTTCTATCAGAGCGTGATGTTTCTTCCCCACTTCCTGTCCATGATCGTAGTCAGCTACCTGGTGTATGCGCTGCTGAGCAGCGAATTCGGTCTGGTGAACGCCTACGTGCTGGAGCCGCTGGGACTGGATCGCATCTCCTGGTACAGCAAGTCCGAGTATTGGCCCTACATCTTGACGATCGTGAACGTATGGAAGCATATGGGCTACTACAGCATCATCTACCTGGCCGCCATTATCGGTATCGACCAGGAGTATTACGAAGCGGCCCACATCGACGGGGCGAGCAAGTGGAAGCAGATGACCCAAATCACGCTCCCGCTCATCAAACCGATACTGATTATCATGGCGCTGTTGCAGATCGGCAAAATTTTCAATGCGGATTTCGGTTTGTTCTACCAGGTTCCGCTCGATTCCGGCTCGCTCTATCCGACGACGCAGGTGATCGACACGTACGTGTACCGCGCGCTGCTCAACCTGGGGGAAGTGGAGATGTCGGCAGCGGCCGGGCTGTATCAAGCTACCGTCGGATTCGTACTCGTGCTGGCTACCAACTATATCGTCCGCAAAATCGATCAGGAGAACGCTTTGTTCTAGGGAGGTTCCAATGAACGACCATTCGCCCCAAGCCGTGAAAGCCCGGAAGCCCGGCATCAATGCGATGAAGCCTTCCTACGAGCTGTTGACGCACATCTTCTTCATCCTGATTGCGGCTGCGTGTTTGTTCCCCGTCCTGGTCGTGCTCGGCGTATCGTTCACGGATCAGCAGACGATCTATGTGCACGGGTACAATTTGATTCCGAGAGATTTCAGCGTGGAAGCCTACGCGTTCCTGTTCCGGGATATCGGGCCGATTGTCCGGGCGTACGGCGTCACTCTTGCCGTCACCTTGATCGGCACGACCGTCGCGCTCACGATTACGGCGTTGTTCGCTTACCCGCTGTCCAGACAGGATTTCGCCTTCCGCAACTTCTTTTCCTTCTTCATCTTCTTCACGATGATTTTCGGCGGCGGGCTCGTTCCCTGGTATTTGACCTATACGTATTTCTTCGATATTCGGGACACGCTGCTCGCGCTCATCGTTCCGAACCATCTGTTAAGCGCCTTCTTCGTCATCATCGTCCGCACGTTCTTTACCCAGAGCATTCATCCTTCGATATTGGAATCCGCCAAGATTGACGGCGCCAAGGAGCTGCGCATCTTCGCGCAGATCGTGCTGCCGCTGTCGCTGCCGGTGCTGGCGACCATCGGCCTGTTCTATACGCTGGCCTATTGGAACGATTGGTTCAACAGCCTCGTGTTCATCAACAAGAACAAGCTGGTCAGCCTGCAGTATCTCATGTACCTGGCGCTGCGAAATTTGCAGTTCATGAGCAATTACGCGAGTGTCGCCGGACTTTCTCCCGAGCAGATGGCGAAGCTGCCGACAGAGACGGCGCGGATGGCCATGGCGATCATCGGCATGGGTCCGATCGTCATCGCATTCCCGTTCTTTCAGCGCTATTTTGTCAGCGGGTTGACGGTCGGCGCGGTGAAAGGTTAGGCTAATCCCGGTCCCGGGCCCGGGCCGGTTAGCATAGCATCAATCATTCATTCTGGAGGGGTAGATCGATGAAATTGGCAAAATCGAGATTGGGCTATGTCATAAGCCTGCTGCTTGCCATGGCGTTATTGATCAGCGCATGCGCGTCGGGCAATAACGGCGCTGGCGAGGGGAGCGCGGATGCGAGCCAAGCTCCCGCAACGCAATCGAGCCCGGCCGCGTCCGATTCGTCCAAGGCGCCCGAGCTGGAACCGGTCACGCTGTCGTTCTTCGTGCCGGGCGTTCCGCAGAAGGACCAGCAGCTGGTGAACGATGAAATCAGCAAGTATTTGAAAGACAAAATCAACGTGAAGCTGGAACTGGAAGTGATCGATTGGGGCAGCTGGCAGGACAAGATGCAGCTCAAATTCACCTCCAACGAACAATTCGACATGTTTCTGGCCATGAGTTGGGATAACTTCCTGCAGAAGGTGACGAACAATTTCATCATTCCGCTGGACGATCTGATGGCGGAATATGCGCAGGAAGCGGTGGACCAACTTGATCCCAAAGTGCTCAAAGGGGTTAAAGTCGACGGCAAAACGTACGGGTTCCCGACGAACAAAGAGTTTGCCGGCTCCAAGGGCGTATTGCTCCGCAAAGATATGGTAGACAAATACAATTTCGATATCAGCACGGTGAAGGAAGCCAAAGACCTGGAGCCGTTCTTCCAAGTGATCAAGGAAAAAGAGCCGGGCATGATTCCGTTCCTCAGCGGCAAGGACGTAGGACTGAATATCGCCGTGCAGGAGAACGATTTCTCCTCGGCGGGCGCCGTCGGCAAAAACCTGGGGACGATGGATCGCTCCACCCCGGATCGCAAGCTGATCGACATTCATACCGATCCGCGCTACATCGACATGTTGAAGCTGTCGCACGAATGGTATAAGAAAGGCTATATTAACCAGGATGCGCCGACGCTTTCCGATTTCGCGGGCACGTATCGCTCGGGCAAAGTATTCGCCTTCTCCGACTCGCTGAAGCCGGGTAAAGATGCCGAAGTGAGCGCGGCCAGCGGGTACGAGTGGGTGCAGATCGAACTGTCGAAGCCGATCATCACGACGTCAAGCACGCGCGGCAACATGATTTCCATCTCCCGCACGTCCAAGAACCCGGAAAGAGCGATGATGTTCATCAACCTGCTGCATACGGACAAAACGCTCGTAAACATGATCGCGTTCGGTCTGGAAGGCAAGCATTATGTGAAGGTCGGCGAGAACACGATCGATTACCCGCAAGGCGTTACGGCGCAGAACTCGGGATACGCGTTGGGCGCGCCGTACATGTTCGGCAATCAGTTCAACGATTATTTGTGGGCGAACGAAGACCCGCAGAAGTGGGAGAAATTCGCGGAATTCAACGCCGTGGCCGACGAATCCAAGGACCTCGGGTTTGTCTTCGACAACGAGAGCGTGAAGAACGAGCTGGCGGCTTACAACAACAAGATCAAGGAGTTGCTGCCCGGCCTGATTACCGGCGCCGTCGACCCCGAGGTGTATTTGCCGAAGATGGTCGATGAGCTGAAGGCGGCCGGCATGGACAAGATCAATGACGAGATTCAAAAACAACTGGATGCCTGGGTGGCCCAAGGAAATTAAGCGCTGGAACAGCGAATCGGGTTTCTCGAATAAGCATGCATGCGGCGGCTCCGATTCGATTCGGGGCCGCTCCTCATACGGAAGCGGCGGCGGAGTGGAGAGAACGCAATGAAGAGAAGTCTGAAATGGCCGGTTGCGATCGCGGTCGCGGTCGTCCTGATTGCCGCTAATTTGCGCGCGCCGCTGACTTCGGTCAGCCCGGTGCTGGAGGCGATGAGCGGCAAGCTGGGCATGCCGCATGCGGTCGCGGGCATGGTGACCACGCTGCCGCTGCTCGCCTTTGCCGTCTTCTCTGTGCTTGCTCCGCTGCTGGCGCGCCACTGCGGGATGGAACGCACGCTGCTTGCCGCCTTGCTGCTCATAGCGGCAGGCCTGTTCATGCGGCCGTGGTCGGGCGTCGGCATCCTGCTCTTCGGCACAGGAGTCGGCGGGATCGGCATCGCGGTCTGCAACGTTCTGCTGCCGGCCTTGATCAAGCGGGAGTTCCCGCAGCGGCTCGGCTTGATGACAGGCGTGTTCACGGTGTCGATGAATTTGACCGGGGCGGTTGCCGCCGCGGCCAGCATCCCGCTCTCCCGCACGCTTGGCTGGGGGTGGGAATGGACGCTGGCGCTGTGGGGGCTGCCGGCTGTCCTGGCCGCTTCGTATTGGGCGGTGTACATGAAGCGGCAGCCCGTGCAAGCCGAGCGCGGCCCTGCCGCAGCAGCGGCCGCCGGCGGGACGTCCGCGCTGTGGCGGCATCGCTTGGCCTGGCAGATGACGCTGTATATCGGCATCCAATCGTTCCTGTTCTTCGTGATCATGGCCTGGCTGCCGGATATTGCCTCCGAGCGGGGAATCGATGCGGGAACGGCAGGCGTCATGGTCTCGATGATGCAGTTCGCCGGGCTCCCGCTGAATTTCATCATGCCGCTGCTCGCGGCCAGGGTGAGGGATCAGCGCTGGCTGGCGGCGGCGAACGGCGGGCTGTTCGGGCTGGCCGTCCTGCTCCTGTTTCTGGACGATGCGGTGTGGCTCGGGTTGGGCGCGGCATTGATCGGGATTGGCGGCGGATCTTCCTTCAGCCTGTCCATCATGTTCTTCAATCTGCGCACGCACACCGCCGGGCAGGCCGCCGAAATTTCGGGCATGGCGCAATCGTTCGGATATTTGCTGGCCTGCACGGGTCCGGCCTTGTTCGGGTGGCTGCACGATCGTAGCGGCGGCTGGAACGTGCCGCTGTTTCTGCTTGGCGGATTTGTCGTGGTGTTCGTCTGGGCAGGCTGGGGCGCAGGCCGGGACGGCAAGCTGCCCGCGCCGGAAGCGGCGGCCCGGATGGAATCGCGGTCGGCAGAGCAGTCTGTGTCTCAATCATGAATGCGGGGTGACGGGTATGAATAGCGGCGTGCCGGAGATGAACGTCGATGAACTGACAGAGCTGCTGATCGCGGGCCGGTCGGGCGGCACCGGGTGCTGGGTGTTTCCGGACAGCGGCAGGGGCGAGGCGGCCAGAAGGCGAATTATGCAGGACGAAACGTATCGGCCGGTGCTGGACCGGCTGGAGGCCGAGGCGGACAAGTTTCTTCGCGAGCCCATCTCCGAGCTATCCTGGTCCGAGTTCAGCAGAGTATGGGCGGATGGGCACCGCAAGTCTTATGAGAAGCTTCTCTTCAATCGCAGGCAGCGTCTCACCGCGTTCGGCTTGCTGAATTGGCTGATGCCCGAGCGCGCGGAGGTGCGAGAGGCGCTGCTGAACACGGTCTGGGCGATCTGCAACGAATTCACCTGGTGCGTGCCCGTGCAATTCAACAGCCCTCCCGGCAGCCGCCCGACTGTCTTCTCCTTGACGGATCGCCGGGCGGCGGATGAAGACCCGGGCTTGCAGATCGATCTGTTCACCGCGGAGACAGCCTTCGCGCTCGGCGAAGTGTACCGGATGACGGGCAGCTCCTGGCCGGCGGCGATCCGCAACAAGGTGTACAAGGAAATCTACAGACGGGTGTTCCTGCCGTTCCTGCACGACGGCCCTTACTTCTGGGAGCAGGTTCGCAACAATTGGGCGGCGGTGTGCGCGGGATCGATCGGCGCCGCCGCGATTCATCTGATCGAGGAAGAACGCGAGCTGGCGATCATTCTGGGCAAGGCGCTGCCAATCCTGTCGATCTTCATGGAGGGGTTCGGAGACGACGGCTCGTGCCCGGAAGGTTACATGTATTGGGGCTACGGCTTCGGCTTCTACACGTACTTCGCCGACCTGCTTGCCCGCAGGACGTCCGGCGCGATCGACCTGTTGGCCTCGGACAAGGTGCGGCAGGTCGCGCTGTTTCAACAGAAGGTGTTTCTGAGCGGACGGTATCCGGCGAACTTCTCCGACTCGACGCCGGAGGCGAACGTGTATATCGCTTTGACGCATAAGATGCACCGGCTGTATCCCGACGTGCATGTCCCGCCGTTCGAATACCGGGGGATCGTCTACGATCACTGCGGCCGGTGGGCGCCCGCGCTGCGCAATCTGATCTGGCACGATTCTCTTGCTCCGGCCAGGGATTGGGAAGACGGCGACTGCTATTTGCCGGACGCGCAATGGATCGTCTCCCGCGTCACCCGGGCAGGGGAACGCTTCAGCTTCGCCGCGAAGGGCGGGCATAACGGCGAGCCGCACAACCATAACGACATCGGCCACTTCATCCTGCATGCGCGAGGAGAAACGTTCCTGCACGACATGGGCAATGGCATGTATACGAAATCTTATTTCGGGCCGGAGCGTTACGCGTTCACTTGCAACGGCTCGCAAGGCCACTCGGTGCCCATTATCAACGGCAGGACGCAGCGGGAAGGTCCAGAGCATGCGGCATTCGATGTGAGTATCGATATGAATCCGGAACGCGTCGCATTCCGAATGGATCTGACTCGGGCTTATGAGGACGATATCCTGCAACGGCTGACCAGGCGGTTCGAGTGGAACAAGAACGGCGAGCCGCCGTCGCTTGTGGTGGTGGACGAATACTGTTTCTCTGAGGCGCCGGCATCCGTCACGGAGCGGTTCATCTTCGGGAAGCCGCCGGAGATCGCCGAGCCGGGCCGCGTCATCGTCCGGGGAGAGAAGGGGCGGTTGGCGCTGCTATACGATCGGGAACTCGTTACGCCCGCCGTCGTCGAGCTTCCGTTCACCAGTCACTTCGAAGAGGAACTCGTCTTTTATGCGCTGGATTTCCGCTTGAAGGATGAGCGGAGGGAGCCGAGCTTCCGTTTGCGTTTCGATTTCATTCCGGCACTGCCTTGATCCTTGTTGCCGGGACACCCGTTTATACGAATAGCGAAGCAATCGTCTATGCCCGGCAAGGACGGACATATTCAGCTAACAAATTGTAACATGATCTTAATCTTCCTTTTATCTTATTTTCATGTGGAACGGTTAAGATAGAGACATGACCCCCCTTTGAAATATATAACTTGAGGCTTGCGGCTCGTTGCCGCAGGCCTCCTTTTTTGTTCTCCGTCAAGAGCAACAGGGCAGCTTGATCCGAAACGAAGTTTCCACGTTCGGCGTGCTGCTCATTTCCACGCTGCCTTGGTGAGCGAGGGCAATGTCCTTGACAATCGCGAGACCAATCCCCAATCCCTCGCCCTTTCTTCCACTATCCACCCGGTAGAAGCGCTCGAATATATGCGCTTGATGCTCCGGAGGAATCCCTTTTCCTTTATCCTTCACGATTACATTCACGAATTGCTCGTCCGCCGTCAGTTGGATGCCGAGATATCGTCCATCCTTCCCATACCGGATCGCATTATCCAGCATATTTCGCAGCGCCCTTTCCATAAGAGAAGCATCGATCGGGAGATGAATGTCCTCATCCGGAACATCGACATCGAGATGAACCTGGTCGCCGTCGAGGATCATGATATATTCTACCGCCATTTTGCGAACGATCTCGGATAGATTATGATTCGCCAAGCGAATGGTCAGATCATCCGCATCCTGGCGGGAGATGTCCAGCATTTGATCGAGCAGCTTGTCCATATATCTGCAGCGTTGAAGAATGATTTTGGCTCTGCCCTGGAGCTCTAATTGGTCTTTGTAATTTCCGGTGCGAATCATTTCGGCGCAGCCGAGCATCGTCGTCAGAGGCGTACGCAGATCATGCGACAGATTGGACAGCAGGAGCTTGCGCTTGTTCTCGAATTGTTGAATTTCCGTGAATTGAGAGCGGATTCGGTGTGCCATGGAATTATAATGCTGCGTAAGCTGGCCAAGCTCGTCTTTGGAGGAATCTACCAGCTCGACAACTGGAGAATCGCTTTGGATATTCAGTTGATTCAGCGCATTGTTGAGTTTGCGAATTCTTGTATTGATCGAAGAGAACAACCATATGGCCAGTAAAAAAGGCAATGAAAACGACAGGATCAACGGAACGACTAGCGTTAACAACGATTTATACGTACGGATCATAAAATACACTTCGCCTTGCTTCATCGCAGAGGCCGGAATGCTGAGCAGCAAGAAGTACGACTGATCTCCAAGTAATGCGGGGGAGAGGATCTGAACCTCATTTTCCTCCAAGTATCGCGCAGGCATATTTTGCATCATTTGTGCCAGGTCCTTGAATGTAAAATTCGGATTGAGCCCGACAGTATCGTAGATGGACTGACCTTGATCGTCGATCCACATCCATCGAATGGCGGGATGTTCGGCGTGTACGCGGTCCAGGGTATCTTTGAGCTTGTCCAGCTCGAATGAAGGCTGCTGCTCGATCGAATCGACAACGGACTGAGCCAGCGGATTCAAATCGAACAGGGCGTACCCCTTATTCGCCACCTTCCCGATCCAGACGGACGAATAGCCGAACAGGATCATACTCATAGCGGCGCAAAGCACAACCAATATCCACAGCTTGGTACGCAATTTCATAAGCCAACCCCCGTCAATCGGTAACCTACGCCGCGAACGGTTTGAATTTCCCAGGAAGACTGCGCCCGTTCCAGCTGCTTGCGCAGCCGGCTCATATATACGCTTAAGTTGTTATCGTCATACCGTTCGTGCTGCCAGACTTGTTGATAGATTTCGAGCTTCGTCATCACTTGGTCCGGATTTTGCATGAACAGCTGCATCAGACCGCACTCCACGTGCGTTAGCGGGATTTTCTCGTGATGGATGAGCAGCGTAAAGTTGTCGACATCCAGAATCATATTGTTCAGTCGAATGACGAGGGAAGAGTGGCTTGATTTCGGATATCGTCTGCGAAGTACGGCTTGAATGCGGGCCATCAGCTCCATCGGACTGAACGGCTTCGTCATGTAATCGTCCGCCCCGAGGCCAAGCGTCGAGATCTTATCCTGCTCTGCTCTTCTTGCGCTGACGACAATCGTCAGTACGTCCAATCTGCGGTTGTTCAAGTAGCGCAGAACTTCGAACCCGTCGCGATCGTCCATCATGAGGTCCAGAATGATGACATCCACAGGCTCCGATTCCAACCGCTCGATCGCTTGCTGCCCGGACTCGGCTTCGAGCGCATGCATGCCGGATTGATCGATATAAGTGCGGATCACTTCGCGAATCTGCAGATCGTCGTCAACCACGAGAATTCGTTCCATTCTATTGTCGTCACCGCCAAAGATTATAGATTAACTCGATCATAGCACGAATCATTCGAAATTTGTTTGTTGCAGGGCGATGCTGTCGAATCCTTTAAGATTCCTTTAAGAGTCGCGTGAAACAACGATTGGTATAATTCTCCTGTATAAGGTTGACAATCGGAGGTTATTCCATGCCAAGGGAACGCAGCAACGCGATTTCGGAGAAGAGAGCGCCTTTCGTTGGCGCCAATCCCTCGAAGAAGCCAAGGATCGGCTCGCACCGTGCAAAGATTCAAATCGGCGGACATCGTACGCAGCAGATTTTGGACATGCAAAGTATGATCGGCAACCAGGCGACGCAGAAGCTGTTGGCGAATTCCAATTACGAAGCAGAGCAGAAGCTGCCACAGGGATATACCGGAACGTTCGCGTACAACTCGAGCGGATATCAGAGCAATTATCAAAGCAACTACCAGAGCAACTACCAGAGCAACTATTCGGGTAACGATAACTATAATCCGGAAAGTAAATCCAAGAGCAAGGCCAACTATGTGCCGAATAACTCGCAGTCGAAGCCGAGAGGTTACGAGTCTGTCAATGCGGAAATCCCTGAAGATGACGAATATGATAATTACGTATATGAATCGGAGAAGAAGCGTCGCTTGAAGAAGGGCGGCAAAAAGAATTCCCCGCAGGTGAGCACTACGCCTAAGGAGAGTGCGCCGGTCGCCGCCGTAACGGGCAACAGGAACATGGAACAATTAACTTCCGTGCAGACGGATGCTTTGCCGAGTGGGGAGAGTTCCTCCGGCGCTTCCGCGCCGGCATTGCACCCGGCAGATCTGACTTTAGGGTTCGATATGACGCACAACAAAGAAACCAAATTTGATAAAAGACTGGTGCCGGAAGGTACGGTTAGAGGCGTAGATCTCGATTCGACGACCTTCTACGCGAATGAATCGCAGCGCAAGGCTTATCATCGAGGCTTCAATAATGAGGGCAAGATGGTGAACAAGTCCGATGGCAGTTCGCTTGATACGGTCGGCGCTTACGAGGCGGCCACCAGGGGTGCGAAGGCTGACCGGCATATCTTCACGATGGACAGCGAAGGCGAGTTCTACTCAACGGATGCCGTCAAGGAAAACCTGGACCGTTCCAAATCAATTCGCAATCAGCGGAAACAAGACTTGAAAAATTTACAGCACGATCCGGAGAAGCAAGAGAAATTAAGAAATATGCAGCTCTCTTCCATGGAGAGAATGCACCATTCCAGCTTCAAGGCAGGCGAGGACGTCGCCGGCGCCGGCGAGCTTCAAGTACGCGATGGACAAGTCGAGCTCGTATCCGACGCAAGCGGCCACTACCAACCGGGCTCGAAGCAGATGATTCAGACCGTACAGCATCTCGCGCGCAACAATGTGCCGATTGAACAACTGGGCGTGGAATTCATAGGGAAACCCGAATACCAATACGAGACCGACTGGCAGACAGGGAACGCTCTTATTGACAAAACAACGGGCAAGAAAGTGCACAGGCTCGACGCGGACGGCAACAAGATGAAGAAGGTGGATCGCGACGGTATACAGACGATTACGAGCAACATGCAAGCTTCCGCGATCGAGTTGCTCGGCTATGCCGGCTATGCTCCCGACGCGGCCGAAGAACGCATGCGCGACATGCACGGCAAGAAGAACGAGGTGCTGAGCGAGCTGCTGGGTAAGACCGAGCGTGTTGAGCCGATCGCCTACAATTACCGCGATGACGTGCAGTCGAAGCATGGGAGCTTAATGAAGGAATTGCGGGCGAAACGGAAGAAAATCGAGCCGATCGCAGAGTATAAGGAAGAAAGGTATTTTGGCGCGAATAAGTTGGAGGAGCTTGTGGAAAAACCGAAAGCAGCCATGCGGGATGCCTACAGCAACAATTATACGCCAAGCAAAATCGACGACGATATCGAAAAATACGGCAGCGACTACAATAACGAAGAATCGGAAGACTATCTATCCGAAGACTATAACAACGAGCCTGCGATTGATCGCGGATATAATAATGATTTGCTGATAGGACGATGAATGAAATTAATCTACTGTGCCTTTGAACAAATAATCGACAGATCTTCTATAGGAAGGAAAGAACAACGCAATGAGATACAATCTTCGACGTAGAATGGTGCAATTTACAGTGTGCGTACTTACTTTGGGACTGCTGGCGGGACTGATGCCCTTCGGAAACGAGCGTGCCTATGCAGGGACGGGCGGGGAGATCGATACCGTGGCCGGAGGGGAATATGGTGATTTGGTCGATGTGCCGGCCGTCGGGGCTACACTATCTAGCCCGTCAGCAGTAACGATAGACGTCTACGGAAATTTGTATATCGCAGATACGGGCAACAACAGGGTCAAGAAAGTAGATGCCGTGACCAAGAATATCAGTATAGTGGCAGGGGCGGGCGCCGGGCCGTTGGGCTATAATTTCTCAGGAGACGGAGGTCCGGCTCTTAATGCGGCAATGCGCAGTCCAGCAGGAGTGGCGGTCGACGCTGACGGAAATTTGTATATTGCCGATAAGTATAACAACCGAATACGGAAAGTAGATTTTTCGAGCGGGATCGGCATCATTACTACGGTAGCGGGAACGGGAGAAAATGACTTTTCGGGAGATAATGGCCCTGCCGATGAGGCTGAACTAAGCAGTCCAAGCGGAGTTGCGATAGACGGCGATGGCAACCTGTATATAGCGGATACAAGCAATCATAGGATACGGAAAGTAGATGCTGTGACCAAGATAATCACTACGGTAGCGGGAGCATCGAGTTATGGCACATTTTATGGGGACGGAGGTCCGGCCGTCGCTGCTGAATTAAACGAGCCGAGCGCAATAGCGACAGACAGTCTCGGAAATCTGTATATCGCCGATACATACAACAACAGGATACGGAAAGTAGATGCCGTGACCAAGATCATCAGCACAGTGGCCGGGTCGACAAGTGTTGATGGGTTCGACGGAGACGGGGGTCCGGCCCAAGAAGCGCGATTGAATGAACCGGAAGGCGTAGCGTTAGACAGCGACGGAAACCTGTATATCTCCGATACAGATAACAACAGGATCAGAAAGGTGCTTCGAAATGGCATCATCATGACAATAGCGGGAACAGGGGCAGCTGGTTATTCGGGAGACGTTGGTCCGGGTATTCAGGCAGAATTAGACACCCCGAGTGGAATAACGTTGGACAGCGGCGGTAATCTGTACATCGCCGATTATTTCAACCATGCGATACGCAAGCAAGATCAATATATCCCTTCGAACGATGCGAGCCTGGACGGAATTACTTTATCGCACGGCACGCTAAGCCCGGCATTCAGGTCTGACGAGACCGACTACACGGCGAGTGTCGTGAATGGCGTGACCAGTATTCGCGTTACGCCGACGATGGAGGCGGATTCCTTCGTAACAGTAACCGTGAACGGCGTGCGGGTCGCAAGCGGAGCCGAGTCCGGAGACATCAGTCTTGCTACAGGGAACAATAAAATTACGCTGTTAGCCACTGCGGAAGACGGCGAGACGAAGAAGGAATACACAATAATCGTAAATCGATCGCTGAGCGACGATGCGAGGTTGAGTCAGATGACACTGTCGCACGGCACGCTAGACCCGGAGTTTGACTCGAGTAGAGAGGTCTACGCAGCGATTGCAGGTCAGAGTGAGATTACGGTAACGCCGACGTTGGCGGATGACCGGGCTACGGTGACGGTGGACGGGATGACGGTGACGAGTAAAACGGCTTCTCAACCGATTCCGCTTAACCTGGGCAGCGTCAACGAGATTAAGGTCGTAGTGACGGCGCAGAATGGAACGACAAAGACCTATACGATCAACGTAACGAGAACGATAAGCGCGAATGCGGATTTAAGCGGAATGTCACTGTCGATCGGTACGCTAACTCCATCGGGCGCGAATAGTTATACTGCGAGCGTCGGGAATAGCGTAAGCAGCATTACCGTAACGCCGACGACCGCAGACGGCAGCGCGACGGTTACCGTGAATGATGTGGCGGTCGCCAGCGGCACTGCGTCCGCTTCGCTGCCGCTCGTCGTAGGGGGCAATACGATTACGGTCAAGGTCACGGCTGAAAATGGCACTACTAAGAAGAGTTACACGATAACGTTAACGCGAGCGGAGAGCAGCAATGCGGACTTGAGCGACCTGACGCTGCCAGGCGCGGCGCTGACTCCATCGTTCTTGCCGGGGACGTACAAGGCGAGCGTGGATTATTCCGTAAATAGTGTAACGGTAACGCCGACGGTGTCGGATGCCGTATATGCTGCGGCCCAGGTCAGTCTATATAATGGTAGCGGAGTGCTCGTAGTCGGGCCGATTGCGGTGCCGAGCGGAACGACGTCTCCTACTTTGCCGCTCGCCGTTGGAAGCAATACGGTTACGGTTCTGGTCACTGCGCAGGATGGAACAACGAAGATGTACACGGTGACGGTGACGCGAGGTGCAAGTAGCAATGCAGATTTGAGCAATCTAACGCTGTCGAATGGGGCGCTGACTCCGGCATTCGCGGGAACGTATACGGCGAGCGTAGATCATTCCGTCAGCAGCATCACGGTAACGCCGACTTTGTCGGATGTCGCGAATGCTTCGGCAACGGCCAGCTTATATGACGGCGGCGGAGCTCTGGTAAGCGGGCCGCATGCAGTGGCGAGCGGATCGGCGTCGCCGGCGCTTCCGCTGAGCGTGGGAGACAATGTCATCAAGGTAATCGTGACGGCGCAGGACGGCGCAACGAGGACGTACATGGTAACGGTGACAAGGGCAGCATCCGGTACGTCAGCCCCTGTCGGCGGCGGTGGCGGAGGAGGAGGAGGTGGTGTGTTCATAAACAAACCTGTCATCGACTTTATGGGGCAGTCGCTGGACCCTGCCGGCATCGACACCAAGAAGCCGTTCGTTACGCTCGAACTAATGCCGAAAGACGGTGTGGCCTATGTAGGCATGCCGGCGAGTGTTTTGACTGATCTGGCTGCCAAGAATGCCGATTTTTACTTGGAGATTCGCACGTCTTACGGCATCTATCAAGTGCCGGCCAATCTGGCTTCGATCATCCCGGGATCCGACGCCCTGTTTGCGAACAACCGGCTTAAAGCGGAAGACGTCAGCTTCAAGATCGCGTTGACCGACAAGTCCGGGGACAAGCAACTGCTAACGAGGATCCACAGCCTCTTGCCGGATGGGGAATTGCTGGGCGCGGTCGCAGACTTCCATATCGAGATTGTTCATACGAATACGGGCCTTACGGTCGGCGCGGCGGACATGTTCGACCAGGAGATAACTCGACTTATTCCGCTGCCAAAGTATAGAACGGAGATGCCGGAGCACTGGGGCGCGTTCCGATACAACGAAACGACGAAAGCATGCGAATTTGTCCCGGCCAAAGCTGTGCAGATCGACGGAGCATGGTACGTGAGGATCGACTCATATTCCAATAGCACGTATATTGCGGTGGAGAATACGACGAGCTTTGCGGACATGGAGAAGCATTGGTCGCAGTCGTTCGTAGAACAAGCCGCGGCGAAAGGTCTTGTTGCAGGCGTTGGCGGCAGACGGTACGATCCCGACAAAGTCGTGACGAGAGCGGAGTTTACCGCCATGCTCGTGCGTGCGCTGAGCCGCGGAAATTTCGCTGCCGACACTATGGGGTATGCCGATGTGAAGATGGACGCATGGTATTCCGACAGTGTTGCCCGGGCGAAGAAGCTTGGCCTGCTTGATTATGCCCGCGGCACGGAATTCCGCCCCGATCAGCCGTTGACCCGCGAGGAGATGGCAAGCATGCTCGCGGCCGCCGTTGCCCTGGAGAAGCTGACCGTGACAACCGAAGCTGTGAGCTTGGACAACTATATCGATATAGGCAGTGTAGAATCGGCCTATACGGAAGACATTCGCCTTATGGTTAAGCTGCAGATCATGACAGGCACATCGGAACAGACATTCAGCCCGCAAGGTCTAACGACACGTGCACAGGCGGCAACTGTACTGCTCCGAGCCTTGCAGGCTCTGGGGAAGATAGACTAAGCCTGAGTAAGCTTACCTTCCCCAGGACCTGTCTTGCCGCATAAACAGGATTTCGGGTATTCAAGATGGAACTCATAAGGATGAAATCATTTGGAAAGAGGGGTTTCATCCATGAACAATCTGAAAGTAGCTTTACTGCAGATCATGCCGGAAGATACGTTAGAAGGCAACTTGATTAAAGGGTTGGAGTATTGCAGAAGAGCGAGGGAACTGGGCGCTCACGTCGCCTTGTTTCCTGAAATGTGGAGCGTCGGCTACCACATCCCCGACGATCTGGACGAATTGCTGGGTAGTGCAGTATCTGCCGACAGTGAATTTGTCCAATCATTCGGTCAACTTGCGAAAGAACTGAACATGGCGATTGGAATCACTCTTCTCGAACAATACGATCCGCTGCCGAGGAACACCCTCTGCCTCTTTGACCGGTTCGGCAATAAGGTGCTTACGTACGCTAAAGTACACACCTGTGATTTTGGCGATGAATGCAAGCTGACAGCCGGCGATGATTTCTATGTAGCTGATCTGAACACGGAGCAGGGCCTTGTCAAGATCGGTGCGATGATCTGCTATGACAGGGAGTTTCCGGAAAGCGCGAGAATTCTTATGCTCAAAGGCGCCGAGATTATTCTCGTGCCGAACGCTTGCCCGATGGAGATCAACCGCATATCGCAGCTGAGGGGAAGGGCCTATGAAAACATGGTCGGCATTGCAACGGTCAATTATCCGAAAGGCAAGCCCGACTGCAACGGCCATTCTACTGCGTTTGACGGCATCGCCTACAGACCTTCCGAGTGCGGTTCAAGAGACACGCTGATCGTCGAAGCCGGGGAGCGGGAGGGGATTTATATCGCCGATTTTCCTGTTGCGGAAATCAGAGAGTACAGAAGCCGCGAAGTACACGGCAACGCCTACCGTCATCCGCGAAAATACAAGCTGCTCGTTTCCGAATCGATTGAAGAACCTTTTGTCAGAAAGGATTATCGAGGCCCTCAATAGTTAGCCATTATTTGATGCAAATAGCTTCGAAAGTCCTCCACGTAGGTTTCGGGCTCCATGATTTTCAGATTCGTGCCGAAGCCGGCCAGAAATTGAAATCCTATGTTGTTGTGCGGGACATCGATGGTTGCCAGTAAATATTCTGAGCTGTAGTTTTCAATACGTTTACGACCGTATCTTTCAATGAAGCGATCTTGGATGCTTGGCGAAATCAATGCCTTAATCGTAACCAACTCCGGTTGATAGCTTGTGTCGCGCTCTTGGTCCAGCCCATTGTCTCTGGGGCTGAATGTTGTTTCCTCCATCACCAGATGATCGATCCGGGACAATTTGAACGTTCTAACGCTCATGCGATGCAGACAGAATCCTTTCATATACCAGCTCGATTCACTATAATGCAGCTCGTACGGCTCGACGATTCTGTTCGTTGCCGCCCCATTCTTGTCCATATAATCGAAAGAAACCAACTTTCTCTTCGATATGGACGTTTGGCAGGTCTTCAAGGTCTGAACTATTTCCGACCGGCCTTCCCAATCGTAGAAAGACAGTTGGATCGAGCGTTTCAGAGGCAATGGGCCGACCATTGCTTCTATTTTTTTGATCGTCAGTTCGACTTCTTCGCTAAGCAGAATAGTTTCCAATCCGTTCAAAGCAGTTAATATATTTTCCAGATCGGAGCTGCTCAGAAGACGCTTATCCACCTTGTATTCCTTCAGGATGCCGTAGCCGCCGTTCACTCCATTGACGGAATAGATCGGAATGTTGGACAAGCTCAGTGTTTCCATATCGCGGAGAATCGTTCTTTTGGATACTTGAAACATTTGCGCGAATTCCGTTGCGGATACGACCTCTTTTTTCAGCAAGATCATAATGATCGAAATGAGTCTCTCAACCTTGTCCATACTTCTCCCTCTGATTGCTCGATATGACGGATGAACGATGACAGACGTCTGTCACCTTTAATGCATTATACTACATTCATCTCACGAAGGAGGTATTACCCTATGTCCGCGATTGCCTATTTGAACTTTGACGGAATTGCAGAGCAAGCGATCGAATTTTATTCGGAGGCGCTGAACGCGACTGAAGTGAAGAAAGTGAAATTCAAGGATTTTCCGCAAGATCCGAACTATCCACTGCCGGATAATGAGCTGGATATGATCATGGAGTCATCGATCGAATTTACGGGCGGGAGAATCATGATGTCGGATCTCTTGCCTTCCATGCAGAGGGTAACGGGTGAGCTGGTGAAAGGAAACCACATACTGATTAGCCTGGTCATTGAGGATAAGCAACAACTGGAACAGTACTTCAATCAGCTGTCGGTCGGCGGCCTTGTGATCATGCCGTTGTCCAACATGCCTTGGTCCTCGTGCTTTGGAATGCTGGTTGACAAGTTCGGGATCTGCTGGAAATTCAACAGCGACGCGGACCGGTTTCTGAATCAAGTCATTTCTGGCCGTCCGTAAGGTTGTCATCGATCCTGTGACAATGATAGAACAATATATGGACGAGTGGAATTTACCGGAAGGGAAAAAACAGGTTGAAGTAAAGGAACGAAGGTATCTCCCGTTCGAATTGAAGCAAAGGGCGCCGTCGTGGCGCCCGATTTCATTCCACGGCTACAATATCATTCATTGAATCTTGAAGGAAGCTTCGGAAGATCGCTTCGGCCGCGATTCCTTCCAAGCATCGAGCAGGATGAGACCGATGCCGACCCACAGGAACGTATCCGCTACGTTAAAGATCGCGAAGTCAACGAATTTCAATTCGAACATGTCGACCACTGCTCCGCCGATCACGCGATCGATGAAGTTGCCGAACGCCGCACCCCACAAGATCGCCAATCCGTAGGAGAGAATCTTCTTCTCGCGGTATGTCTTGCGCATGTACAGGATGATGCCAATCAGAACCACCGATGTAACGGTAATCAGAAAGCCCTGCTGGCCTTCCAGCAAGCTGAAGGCAGCGCCTCGGTTGCGGACGGAAGCGAGTCCGAACACGCCGGGAATGACTGTTATTTGCTGACCGATCGTCATATAGGAGGCGACCAGCCATTTGACGATATGGTCAAGAGCAATAACGCCGATCGCGGTTAATACGTAACGGAACACGCCACCAACTCCTTCGCTATTTCTCCGTATTATACTCCTGCCGCAAGCTTCGGTGCAATCAACGGCTCACGCTGATTCCCGCTGATTCCCGCCAACTGGTGCAGCGGCCCGATTTCATTCCAGCAACTCGGGTAGCACGGGCAGGCTCTGTATGATCTCGTTCATGCTGAACGAGGCGCAGGGCATCGTCAGCGAACGAATCGTATCGTCACCTGCGTAAACGTCAGCCAACTCGTAGCGATCTCCATCCAGTACATATTGCTCCAAAGTAAAATTGGAAAGGTCTACGATCCAATACTCAGGCACGCCATACTGTGCATACACGACCCGCTTTCTCACTTTGTCCCGTCTGCGAGAATGCTCGGATGTCACTTCCACCACCAGATCGGGAGCGCCGTTAATGCCCCTGTTGCTGATAATCGACATTCGGCCGCGATGAATGATGACAATGTCCGGTTGCCGGACTTCCGTGTCGGACAAGATGACATCGATCGGCGATGACACGATAATAAACTCATTCCGACAGCTATCGTTGATTTTATACAGAAACTCAGTGATGATTGACTGATGCGTAAACGTAGGGGAGGGGCTCAGCAGCTCCAGCACGCCGTCTGCGATCTCGTAACGATTGCCGTCGTCGATCATGTTCGCATACATCTCGTAAGTCACGGGAGATTCCCGGATGACCTCTTCATAGGTTTTCTTTTTCTTCATTCCCGTTCCCCTCTCCAATCGAAATAAAGAAAGCACCCGCAAAGAAACACGGCTCGTGTTTGACTTTGCGAGGTGCTTCCTCGACTTTGTTAACATCATTATGCAGAATGATCTATTTGCTGTCAATATTGGCGTTGTCCCCATGACCCTTGCGAACGGAAGCCGAATTCTCTATAATGGATATCACGGGTCCACAATTAGATGAAGGGAGCGAGCCGACATCCAGTTTTCCAAAAGCACCGATTACGCCTTGCACGCCTTAATCCATCTGGCCCATTCGGAGCGCAGCCGCAACACCGGAATCAAGGAGTTGGCGGCAACGCTAGGCGTTTCCGACAGCTACTTGTCCAAGATCATGTCCAAGCTGAGGCAGGACGGAATCGTGCGCGCCGTGCCGGGAGTGAACGGCGGTTACGAGCTCGCACGGCCGGCCGGACAGATTACGTTTCTCGAGGTTACGCAGGTGATCGAAGGCCGACAGCAGCTGTTCGAATGCTCGAACCTGGATTCGCAGCAACATCGGTTGCTGAACGAACAGCGAGCTGCGGATGAAGATCGGGATCGTCACGGGGCGTGCGAATGTTTGGTGAAGAAGATTATGGACGGCGCCGAACAGCACCTGCATCAGTACTTAAGGGAGCATACGATCCAGACGGTGCTGGATGAAGAAGCTGCGAGGAGCTGCGACCAGGCTGTCGACAAGAAGTGATTCGCTTCTTGTACTTCAATTATGGACATTAGAGATCCACGGAGGTGTCAGGAGGATGAAAATGGAAGGTAGTCTGTTTGATGTGGCGATTGTTGGCGGAGGTCCGGCAGGCCACAGTGCCGCCCTCGTATTGGGACGGGCGAGGAAACGGGTGGCGGTGATCGATGAAGGCCGTCCGCGCAATGCCGTGACTCGCGAGGCTCACGGGTTTCTGACTCGCGACGGAATTCGTCCGAGCGAATTTCGGCGGATTGCGACGGAGGAGATCGGCGCTTATCCGTCTGTCTCGATGGTGGCGGATTTGGTTGTGTCGATGGGCGGCTCGGACGGTCATTTTCGAATGATGACTGCGCAAGGCACCGCTATCGCAAGCAAAAAAGTGCTGTTTGCCGTCGGGATGAAGGATCGGCCGCTGGACATCTCGGGACTGGCGGAGGTATATGGACGAAGCGCCTTCGTCTGTCCGTATTGCGATGGTTGGGAGCTGCGGGATGAGCCGCTGGTCGTCATTAACAACGGCGCCGAAGCGATGCATTTTGTTCCATTGATTTCCGGTTGGACGAATCGGTTTACTCTCTGTACGAACGGCCCCGATGGGCTGACGGATGCTCAGCGCGAGGAACTCCGCCGGCATCGTGTTCCCGTGTTCGAATCGCCGATCCGGTCCATCGATTCGGAAGACGGGATCGTGCGGCAAGTCGTTCTCGAGGACGGGACGGCCATTCCGTGCAGGGGGATCTTCTTCAAGCCTGAGCTGGCGATGGGGTCGGACTTGCCGCAAGCGATCGGATGCCACTTCACGGAGATGGGAACGGTTGCCGTCGATTCCTTCGGGAAGACGAACATTCCGGGCGTCTACAGCGCCGGCGATGCGGCGTCGCGAATGCACCAGGCGATCGCTGCCGCTTCCATGGGGTCCCTTGCCGCCGCGGCCCTGAACGGTGAACTGAATATGGAAGCTTGGAGTCGCGAAGGATGATCTGAAGAGCGACGGACGATACCGGCCCCTTACTCGCCGGTATCGTCCGTCGCGTTAATCGCGAAGATCGGGAACTACCGATAACACTGTTTAGGACGGCAATCGGTCACATTTTGTTATCGACCGCACGAAAATAATAAAACTCCCGGGTCCTTGCGGAACCCGGGAGTGGAACATTCCCCGACTTACGGTTGCCGGCTCTTCCTGATTTCATTGGGAGTGCAGCCTACTTCTTGTTTAAAGTAACTGGAGAAATGAGAGTAGTTTGTATATCCTGCTTTTGCCGCGACTGTTTGTGCGGACAAGTTCGTCGTTTCTAACAATTGTTTGGCCACGTTGATCCGCACTTTGATAATAGTTCCCTAACGAAATCCCGGTTTCTTTTTTAAATAATCTTGCCAAATAATCAGGATTGAGATAAACGATTTCTGCCAGGCTATTTCTTGTCAGGTTATTTCTGCAATGGGTGAGGATGTACTGCTTTACTTCTTCCACGACGGACTTGGGTTGTGCAGCGAAATCCCGATACTCCATCGCGGTATTGACCAAATATTTTATATATTCCTCCACATCCTCAATGGAATTCAGGGACTGCGTGAACAGGTGATCATTTGTTCTTCCGGTATAGTAAAACCAAACTTTCGGCAGCTGTCGAGCTGACTGGGAAACTGCTGGAACAAGCCAGACAGGTAGTTTCCGGCAATCGCATTATCGCCGATCGTATCGTCAGTTACCGCAACGCCGAATATTTGCTGGCTGGGTCATACCGATCTGCTCATTCAAAGCGGGATGTCCAGTATTACCCTCCAGGAGTGCATCGGGCTGTTCGAGCATAAATCGGATATGGTGTCCATTATCCTCAACCATCATGCCGAGGCGTTCACCGGTGTGAACTACGATGTGCTGCATCCGCTGGCAGAGCTTGAAGAGTACGCCGCGGCTTGCCGCAAATACGGTGTGAAGCCGGAGACGAACGGGAAGCGCTGAAGTCAAGGAAAAGGAAGTCAGTAACTCACTGCAACAAAGGGCGGCGTTGGGGAAGATCCCGCGCCGCCTTTACCTGTATCAGAAGCCGTTCCAAGCGATTGTCTGTTCTACGGGTAAGCGTACGGACGGGTGGGCAGGGACCGTTCCCTTGCCTATGGCAACCAGCAAAACCGGAATGAACCGGGGCGGAACGGCGAACGCGGCCACGAACGCTTCGCTGTCGAAGCCGCCCATTGGACAAGAGTCGAGCCCCTTGGCCTTGGCGGCTAGCATGAGCTGCATGGCGGCAAGCGAGGCATTGCGAATCGCGTCATCGCGCGATGCCGCAGGCCCATTCGAATAGGCAGCTTTGACTTGTTCCATAAGATAGGACTTGGCTCCTTCGGTCATATATCCCGCTTCCACGGCAGAGCGATACACGGATTCGGCATTCCGATTCGCTTCCAGATCCCCGAGTATGGCGACGATAGCCGAAGCTTCGATGATCTGCTGTTGCCCATAAGCGACAGGCAGCAGCTTTTCCTTGGCCGACGGCTCGGTGATCGCGAGAAATTTCCAATGCTGCAGATTCCATGCCGATGGCGCCTTGGCCGCAACCGCAATCATGTCCATGATTTCCTTCTCATTCAACATAAAGTTGGGGTCGAAATGTTTGACGGCATGGCGATCCTGAACCAACGCGAAGAAATCCGTTTGCATGTTTACTGACATGGTTCGATCCTCTCCTTTATTTAGATTCGCTTAACCCCGCATGGGTGCGATGGAGATCTTGTCTCTCGCGCTTCTTCCCGAGCAGATTGGTCCCCATGACGCCGGCAATGATCAGCGCAGACCCGGCGATATGGTACGGTCTGACTTCCTCCCCCAACGCAAGCGCCCCGGCAGCGATCGACACAATCGTCGATAGATTGGAGAATACGCTCATTTTGGAGGCTTCGATTCGAGACAATGCATAGTTTGAACTAAGCGCCGTTACCAGCGTGGACAAGACGCCGAGATAGAGAATGGACGCGATGAACGTACCGCTGGCAAGCGGATTGAACAATTGGTCGACCTTTCCCGCAGCTGCATGACCGGCAAGCGACACGGCAAGGAAGGACAGAAAGGCAATGCCGAGCATGACATACGTAATTTCCGCAGGACTGAACGACTTAAGCAGCCGCCTCGCGAGCACGTTATATCCGGCCACCACCAGGCAAGACAGGAATAAGAGAACGATCCCCGTCAAGTTGGACCAATCGATCCGGCTGCCCTTCATGAGGAAGATGAACAGGACTCCGCTGACCGACAGACAGATCGATAGCTTTTGCAGGAGGTTGGTCGTTTCCTTCAAGAACAGGAACGCCAGCAGCACCGTCAATATCGGCGTGAAGGCGAACAGAATGCCCCCTTCGCTGGATGTGGCATACTTTAGTCCATAAGATTGGAGCGTGAAAAATCCGAGCGGATACAAGGCGGCCAAGAGCAGCACTTTGTAAAGCTTCTTCCCCCGGTAGTTCAGTCGGACCCGGCCCAGCAGGACGGGGACGGACATGACGGCGAAGGATGCGGTAAACCGGAACATGAGCGTATCCAGGGGCTCGGCGAATTCTAGCGCAATCTTCGTGAATAAAAAAGAAAACCCGATGATCATCGCATTCATGACCGCGCATACGTAAGCAAGCTTTAACCCGGACGTATTCATTGAAGTGAGGGCCCTCCTTAAACTAATCGAGTCCTGTTCGCGAACATGGAGCTGATACTTGGAATGATAGAACCAAATGCGATTCCCAACAACAGCAAATTTCGATGATTGTATCGATACAGTTGAATTTATCGAGGAAAGCCGAGAATATTCCGACCTCTATACGTCGTGAGATGAATCGGCGGTTTGCTTTCAATATACGAACATATGTGCTATCATTGAGGTAAATTCTGCTATCTCGGGAGAATGCCTCATGCTCTGCCATCGGACCTTCAAGTACCGAATCTATCCAGACAAGGAACAACAACGACTCATCCACCAGACATTCGGCTGCAGTCGATTCGTGTTCAATCATTTTCTGAATCTGTGGAATGAGAGGTATGGTGCAACCGGCAAAGGCCTATCCTACCACACTTGTGCGACCGGGCTTCCGCCTCTGAAGGAACAATTCGAGTGGCTCCGCGATGTAGACAGTATTGCTTTGCAGTCGGCTGTGCGCAACTTGGCAGATAGCTTCGGACGATTTTTGAGTAAACAGTATAGGGCACCCAGGTTTAAGAGTCGCAAAAATCCGGTGCAGAGCTACACAACCCGATTCACCAATGACAATATAGGCGTCGTGGGCAACTGACCTAAACTGCCCAAGCTTGGACCTGTCAAATTCGCGAACTCCAGAACGCTTGAGGGACGAATTCTATCTGCCACTGTTCGTAGGAACGCAGCAGGCAAATACTTCGTCGCGATCGTATGCGAAGTCGATATGAAGCCATTACCGAAAGTTGCTGGCGAAATCGGTATTGACCTTGGGCTTAAAGAATTCGCAGTCTGTTCAAATGGTCAGCATATTGCGAATCCAAAAGTGTATCGCAAGTATGAACAAAAGCTGGGGCAATGGCAACGACGGATGGCTCGCCGGCAGAAGGGCGGGGCCAATTGGCGCAAAGCCAAGCAGAAAGTCGCCCGGGTACATGAGAAGATCGTGAACCAGCGGCAAGAATTCCTGCATCAACTTTCGATCAGGCTGATTCGTGAGAACCAAACGATCAGCATCGAAACGTTGAAGGTTGCGAACATGCTGAAGAACCACAAGCTGGCGAAGTCCATTGCAGATGCTTCCTGGAGCGAGTTCAAGCGATTGCTCACTTACAAGTGCGAATGGTACGGACGTACACTGAAGTTCGCGCCGATGTTTGAGCCAACTAGCCAAACGTGTCATGTTTGCGGTGAAATCAACGAGGAAGTCAGGGACCTATCCGTGCGGCAATTGGAATGTCCTGCTTGCTGTACTGTACATGATCGGGATGAGAATGCTGCGCATAACATCAAACAAGTCGCAATCTAAGCGGCAACACCATACAACTGCGGGAACCGCAGGGATCGCTTGGTCCATTTCGGATCGTTAGATTCGATTACCAAGAATCCCCCACCTCTCCAGGTGGCGGGAAGTTCAACGCTTATAATGAGAGTGACATGAAAGAGGGGGAAGAGCAGGTGAAGAGGTATTCGTCGCTCCTATCCGATCTGGAACTTAAAATCAATGAAGGGCACTATCGCCCGGGCCAAAAGCTGCCTTCCGTCCGCGACGCCGCGAAACGGTACGGATGCAGCATAAGCACCGTTGTAAGGGCTTATGCGGAATTGGAAAAGCTCCACGCCATTTATTCGATTCCCCAAAGCGGGTACTATGTCGTGGACAAGCCAGATTCCGCAGTCAGCGTCAAGGACGACGACAAGATCGATTTTTCATCTGCATTTCCGGACCTTAACGTTTTTCCTTATTTGGACTTCCAGCATTGCTTAAACAAAGCGATCGATACGTATAAGCAGCAACTGTTTGCGGGCGGGGACTCGAGGGGGCTGGCGAAGCTTCGGCAGACACTGGTGTCCCATTTGGCGAATGATCAGGTGTTTGCCAAAATGGAGCAGATCATGATCACATCGGGGGCTCAGCGGGCTTTGGAAATACTAGCCAGGATGCCGTTCCCCAATCGCCAAGAGACCATTCTGGTCGAGCAGCCGAGTTACGATATCTACTTGCGATATCTGGAGAAGGAGGGTATCCCGGTCGTTGGAATTCCGCGCAGCGCCGCCGGCATTGACCTGCAAGAGCTGGAGCGGAAGTTCAAGAACGGCGGAATCAAATTTTTCTACACGATGTCCAGATACCACAATCCGTTAGGCACCACGTACAGCAAGGAAGAGCGGAGAGCCATCGCCAGGCTGGCAGACAAATACGATGTATATATCATTGAGGACGATTATATGGGGGACTTGGGTGAGGACAAGAGCTTCGATCCGATTTACGCCCATTGCCGGACTTCGCATGTCGTGTACGTGAAGAGCTTCTCCAAGATTATTTTTCCGGGCTTGCGCCTGGGCGCGGTTGTGCTGCCGGAACAGCTAGTGGAGACCTTCCGTGCCTATAAGGGGTATACCGATACTTCGTTATTGTCGCAAGCCGCGCTCGATGTCTATATCAAGAACGGTATGTATGCGCGACATAAGCATAAAATCAGTAGCCAATACGCAGCGCGGATTCGGGCAGTCAACGAGGCTGTCGGCCGTCTAAACAGCGAGAGGTGGGTGGCGTTATCAGGTGTCCATTCCGGTGTATATATCCAGTTCAAGCTGCCGCAAACCGTTAACTTGGAACGGCTGATGAAGCGGCTAGCGAAGAGAAATGTAGCAGCCGTGACCGGAAAGCAGTTTTATTTGTCGAAATGGCTTGAGCGGGACAAGTTTTTGCGAATCAGTGTCTCGTTGGTCAAGCCGGAGAGAATCGACGAGGGCGTGAGGATGATCATGGAGGAATTGAAGAGGGAAGTGGGGAGGTAGTTCGTTACAAAACCCGATTCACCATTTAACATCGAGCAGGAGCAAACTCTTAATAGGCTGCCAGGGGATCGCGGCTCGCTGAGGGTCTGAACTCTCTGCCCATCCGCTGTCAAGGCGAAGGACCGGACCCCCATTGGCAACTCTACACCAAGGGGGCCAGCAGCATGATTTCTTCATTCTCCCGATAGATCGTATCGAATTGGGCAATCGGGAGCGGATTCGTTCCGAGTCCTACCTCAATCGTGTAACCCGGCCTTCGATATTGTTCGATGAACCAGTCCTTGTACCCGGCATAAGCCGCTGCGGCAGGTGTATTCGAGACGGCGTATCCGCTGGCTCTGGAGAAGAGCTCGGCAATCTCCCGCGCACCCGGAGGGACGATGTCCCGATACAGCCAGTAGATGACCCGGCCTTGCGTATGATAGGCGATGACGAGTCTGAAGTTATGCTGCCGGGTGAAGTTCGTCATCGCTTGCGTTTCCGGCTCCGACAAGGGCGACGGACCCCCGTATCGAGTAGGTCCCGGCCCGTGGACGCCCAGGGACGGCTCCTGGGCTTTCGCTTCCTCCCAGCTTGCGGGATAGTTGCGGTTCAAATCCACGCCTCTCGTATTGGCCTGCCACACCTCGGAGAAGGGCCGGCCCGTATTGTTCCAGGCAAGCAGTTCATGATAATACGGATTATTCGGAGACGGCCCTTCCAGCGCGATATTCACGCCGTCCGGATTCACCATCGGCACGATGTAGATGCTGCTTCGGTTCCCTGTTTCCTGCAGGTTGTACCCCCGGATGGAGGCGCCTGACGAATAAGCGCGGGAGAAATTCTCGATGAACTTCATCAAGAGCGGGGCCGTGATCCATTCCAGGCCGTGATGGGCTCCGTTATAAAATACTTCGTTCGGCCCGGTGCCCAGCCGGATATTGTACAGATTTCGCCCTAATACGCTGGCGCCGATCGTTCCCACTTCCAGGAACGGATACCGCGATTGCAGCCCCTGAATGTCCCACTCCATGATCTCATAGGTGTAATCGATATCGGTCAATACGACATCGATGCCATATGGCACCGTGATCGTCTGTCCGATCACCAGATTCTCCGGGCGGATGCCCGGATTCGCGGTAAGGATGGCATTGACGCTCGTATAGTACCTCCGGGCGATCTGATACAGCGTATCCCCCGGCCGGATGACGTAGCGATCGTAACCTCTTTTGAAGGACTCCAGCAATCTCCAGGTAGCCGCTCCTACGATCCCGTCGGGAACGAGTCCGTTATCCCTCTGAAAGGCCATCACGGCTCGCTGGGTCTGTTGTCCGAACACCCCGTCGACGGGTCCGGGGTTGTAGCCGATTCTGGCAATCAGGCTCTGGACGAGCTTGACATTCGGTCCCGTTGAACCTAATCTTAACGTTTCGATGGCTGCATCCCACCTATCCTCCGTTAGTTCTGTTATACGCAGGATACTCAGCAAGGATGGCAAGGGTGAATGCCCAGTAGTTGGCAATCTTGATCGCGGAATACAGCGCTTTGGTATACAATTGACGTAACCATCAACGAATGCCGAATGATCGAACCCCTTATAGCGGTGAAGAACTGAAGATGTCGGCGGGCTGGAGCTGCTACTGCTGGCTGCTGGGCAGTCGTCCGGATTCCGAATTTTCCGAAACCAAGCTGGCCGGCATGCTGAACTCCGTGAAAAATTCGATCCATAAGGCGCCAGAACGAACGAAATACGCCATGAGCAATTTCATCTACACGGTTGGAGTTTCGTACCGATCGCTCCACGAGCAGGCAGTTGAGACCGCAAAGGCAGTGGGCCAGGTCGAAGTGATGGGGGGCAAGAAGTTCCTGAACCCCTCCGATAATATACAGAAGGCTTTAAGCAGAGGTCAGCTTGGTTTCAAACGCAAACACGTAAGATGTTAGCAGCAATACCCCATAATTTGAGGTGCCCAGCATACCCTATGAGCGAACCAAGATGACGTCGATCGGCGATGAGACGAGAATAAACTCATTTTAAGTATCATACCCCTGTCGCAATTCCCGTTACCATCAAAACTCCCGGGGTCCTTGCGTAACCCGGGAGTTCATCCTCCAACCTATGATCGCGATCGGTCAGCTCAGCCCGGCCTTCGTCAATCCGTACGCTGCGTCGGCGGAGCCGGGTACCGCCTTGAAGGCAATGCTGACACGGTTCCAGGAGTTGATGATCATGATCGAGAAAGTCAGGTCCGAGATTTCTTTCTCGGAGAACTGTTCGCGAACGCGGTTGTACACTTCGTCGGGGACGCCATGCTCGGGCAGTCGCGTCAGAATCTCGGTCCATTCGAGCGCGGCCCGCTCGCGGGGATTGAACAAGGCCGATTCCCGCCAGATCGGGAGATGGTAGATTCTAAGCTCGCGCTCGCCGTGGATTTTGGCTTCTTTGACGTGCATGTCCAGGCAGAATCCGCACCCGTTCAGTTGCGAAGCCCGGATGTGAACAAGATCAAGGATCGTTGTTTCAATTGCGCACTCGTTCTGGACATTGTTGAATTCCAACAACTTCTTAAAAAACTCCGGCGACTGCTGCATATAGTTCAGACGTTGGGACATGGTCATTTCCTCTCTTCTCTTCTTTAAGATAGCGCGAACCTGTGCGTTTCAACGCTTCGTACATATAACGAGCCACGTGTTCATTCTGTGACAGAGCCGGTCTGAGCAGGGCCAATGCCATATGTGTCACAAAACGCGCCCTTCAATCGTTTGATTCAATAAGGTAAACTATATACAAATAACAAGGACGGTCGTGAGTTACATGCAGGAGCTATATACACAGTACAGATGGCTGTTGTTCAAGCTCGCTTATCAATTGACCGGTTCGGTATCCGATGCGGAGGACGTCGTGCAGGACGTGTTTCTCAAAGCTTACAACGTGCCGCCGGAGCGGCTGGTCGAGCCGAAAGCCTATCTGTGCAAGATGGTCGCCAATCGCTGCAAGGATTTGCACAAGGCGGCGCGCAAGCAGCGGGAGCAATATTTCGGTGACTGGCTTCCGGAACCTTATGTTCGATCTGAGGGCGATTCGATGGACGAGGTCGTTCGCGACGATCTGTTGTCTTATGCCATGCTCGTCCTGCTGGAGCGGCTGACGCCGGCGGAAAGGACCGTATTCGTCCTGCGCGAGGCGCTTGCTTTCGACTATCGCGAGATTGCCGAGCTTATGGAGAAGAGTGAGGTCAATTGCCGCAAAATATTCAGCCGCGCGAGCGCAAAGATGGGACTTGATCCGGACGAACCCATTCATGCCGAAACAACCAGCCAATCGTGGGTGGACGGCTTCATGTCCGCACTCAAGCAGGGCAATATGGACCGGATCCTGTCGATGCTGGATCAAGAAGTCGTGATGGTCTCCGACGGAGGCGGCAAAGCGCATGCGGCCATTAATCCGATTGTGACACCGCAGCGCGTCGCGCGGTTCCTCCTCGGTCCGATCCGCCAGTTCTTGCTCTCGGAAGACGTATGGGTCGAAGTGGGGCAGAATAACGGACAGTACGGCATTGTTCTTCGGTCAGACGAAGGCGTGCATACTGTCGGTATGGTTCATGTCGAACAGGGAAGGATTCGCAACATGTACGTGATTCGCAACCCCGACAAGCTGAAGCATGTAGGCGTGTAAATAATCTCCCGTAGGAAGGAAGTGCGTTCCGATGAATCTGGAAAAGGTCATGCAGGAGCTTGAAGCGCTTGGCAAGGAACGGTTGAAGAAAATGTATATGTCCAACGGTGCGCATGAACCGCTGTTCGGCGTGGCGACAGGCGAGATGAAACCGATATTCAGAAAAACGAAAATCAATCAAGCGTTGGCCGAGCAGCTTTACGCGACCGGGAACTACGACGCCATGTACTTCGCCGGTATCATCGCGGACCCCAAGGCGATGACGGAAGCGGACTTTGAGCGCTGGATCGATGCGGCATACTTCTACATGCTGTCCGATTTCGTGGTCTCCGTCACCTTGTCCGAGACGAATATTGCGCAGGAAGTGTCCGACAAGTGGATTGAGAGCGGTGAAGAGTTGAAAATGTCGGCGGGCTGGAACTGCTACTGCTGGCTGCTCGGGAGCCGTCCGGACGGAGAGTTTTCCGAAGCCAAATTGGCGGGCATGCTGGAAACGGCGAAAAACACGATTCATGACGCGCCAGAACGGGCAAAATATGCGATAAGCAATTTCATCTACACGGTTGGCGTGTCCTTCAAGCCGCTTCACGAGCAGGCGGTCGAGACTGCGCAAGCGGTGGGATTGGTCGAAGTGAAGCAGGGCAAGAAGCTGCTGAATCCCGCCGAGAATATTCAGAAGGCCGTCGCGAAAGGGCAGATCGGCTTCAAGCGCAAGCATGTACGGTGTTAGTTTGAGTTGCGCATTCTTGTTGCTTACGGACTGGAGCGTAATTTGCACTCGCTGAATATTTGGCTGTGTGACGATGTCTCTACTGCAAAAAGTACAGTTCTTTTCCGCGGGGTTCCTCGATTCTATGCCATCAACTGCACAACATACACTTGATTCCTGTCGACAACGAAAAAGAAAGAGGGACGGGTCAAAAGAACTGTACGTCAGAGACAATTTCATAATTCAGAAGCCCTGATATGGCTGTCTTTTCTGCGCATAGAAAAAGGATTACCTCCCCAAATCTCGAAGTAATAGGCGACGAAACCAACACTCGAGAGAAAGGAGATAATCCC
>JAEWAQ010000032.1 GCA_023391635.1 Bacillota bacterium
AGGGTGCAGCAACAAGCCTTGATGACCGCAACCTGCCAGAATTTAAAGAAGATCGCTAATATCCTGGCCAAGAAGGCGGGATAAGAGGCGATCTTCTTCATTTCGGATCAGAATCAGCTTGCATCCCGTTGCGTTCGTGTTCCCAAAAGCAACGGATCCTCAAAAAACGGGGCTTTACCAACAATCTGAGCGCAGCTTTCGCTGCGCCATTTCCACTTGCGCCTCTTAACGAGGGATAACAGTAATGCACTTGCGCCTCTTAACGAGGATATCGTTAGACCTAGTATAGAACTGATGTAAGAGAAAATCAATGGTATATAGCACAAAAAGCGGCCATGTTGCGTCCAGCGGCGGTTTCTGATAATTGCCTCGCTGCCGGCACAATGCCACATTTCGACAAATGGAGTAAACGCAATGTGCGCGATGCCATCTCCAATTGATCGATTTGGCCGAACGGAACCGAATCGCGTTATAATGGAGGGAAAGATAGAGAAAGAGTAAGAGAGAGGAGTAATCCACATGCAATATCGGCGGCTTGGCGGCAGCGGGCTTCAGGTGTCCGTGCTGGGTCTTGGTACGAACGCCTTCGGCAAGCGGGCCGATGCGGACACGTCCGTGCGAATCATTCATTACGCGCTGGACAGCGGCGTGAATTTCATCGATACGGCCAACATCTATGCGGGGACCGAGTCGGAGAGAATCATCGGACAAGCTCTGGAAGGCAGAAGGCATCAGGCTGTGCTGACAACGAAGGCCGGCTTGGCGAAAGGGCAGGTGCCGGGTGAGAGCGGCTCGTCCCGCCGCCATCTGATGCAGGAGCTGGAGGACAGTCTGAGAAGGCTGCGGACGGATCATGTCGATCTGTATCAGATTCATACCTTCGATCCGCATACTCCGCTCGAGGAGACGCTGCGCACGCTCGACGATATGGTGAGCTCAGGGAAGGTGCGTTATATCGGCGCCTCCAACTATGCGGCCTGGGAATTCATGAAAGCGCTCGGGATCAGCGATGCCAGAGGATATGAGCGCTACGTGTCGGCACAGGTCTGCTATTCGCTCGCGGACCGGACGCCCGAGCAGGAGCTTGTCCCGATGTGTGAGGATCAAGCGGTCGGGATTATCCCGTATTTTCCGCTGGCAGGAGGCATACTCAGCGGCAAGTACGCGTCGCCGGAGGACGCGCCGGAACAATCGCGTGCTGTCACCGACCCGAACTTCCGGCGTTTCCTGGACGACCGTACGATTGCGCTCGGGCGGCAGGTCGGCGAGCTCGCCGCCGAATACGGCCACACGCCCAGTACTGTCTCGCTCGCCTGGCTCATGGCGCGCCCGGCCGTCTCGACCGTCATCGCGGGAGCGACGAGGGTCGATCAGTTGAAGGACAACCTGCAGGGCGCTGCCATCCGGCTTGACGCGGAGGCGATGCGGCGGCTGGACGACATCAGCGAACCGTTTCGTACCGGCAAGCCGTTCGCGCTATACCGCCTGCCGGCGCATAATCCGGGCGTCTCCGGGAAGAAAGAGAGCGAATAGGCCGAGCAGCGGCAAATACGCGCAGAGGCGAATGACGAAGGCGACGTCGGTCTGGTCGATCAGCCAACCGAGCAGGACCGAGCCGAGGCCGCCCATGCCGAACGCCAGGCCGAAGAACAGTCCTGCGATCATTCCGACCTGGCCGGGAAGCATCTCCTGGGCGTAGACGATAATGACCGAGAAGCCCGACATGAGGATCGCCCCGATCGCCAGACACAGCGCGATAGCGCCGGTCGGGCCCACATAGGGAAGCCAGAGCGAGAAAGGCGCGGCTCCGAGAATCGAGAACCAGATGATCTTCTTCCGACCGTAGCGGTCGGCGAGCGGGCCGCCGAGCAGCGTGCCGACCATGCCCGCGAATTGCAGGGCGAACAGGGCGACCTGCGCCCTCTCCAGCGACAGGTTGTAGCGTTCCATGAAATAGAAGGAATAATAGCCGGTCATGCTGGCCAGATAGACGAATTTGGAAAACAGCAGAACGATAAGAATGCCGAGCACGGAGACGATGAAGGCGCGAGGCAGAGCCCGGCCGGTATCGGCGGCGGCATGGCCGCGCTGTCGGCTGGCCGTCGAACGGACTTGCCTCCCATACCATTTACTGACGCGCCATTGAATGACGATGCCGGCGACGGCCAATACTGTGAACCATAGAAATCCGATCTGGCCCTGAGGCATGACCACGAAGGCGACCATCAACGGGGCGAGCGCCTGTCCGGTGTTGCCGCCCACTTGAAAGACGGATTGCGCCATGCCTTTGCCTCTGCCCGCCGCCAGATGGGCGACGCGCGAAGACTCGGGATGGAGCACCGAGGAACCGATGCCGATGAGCGCGGCGGAGATAATGAGCTCTGTGAGGCCGGGCGACAGGGCGAGCCCTGTCACGCCGAGCAGGGTGAAGATCATACCGAGGGGCAGCAGGAACGGCATCGGCTTGCGGTCCGTCGCGTAGCCGATCAGCGGTTGCAGGATCGAGGCCGTCACGTTGAGGGTGAAGGCGACCCAGCCGATCTGCGCGAAGCTGAGCTGCATCGACCGTTGGAAGAGCGGAAATACGGCCGGGACGGCGTTCTGCATGGCGTCGTTGAGCAGATGCGCCATGCTGACGCCGAACAGCATGATATTGGCGGTTTGTCTAGCGGTTCCGGTTATCGCGGTTTGTGTCATTTTGCTTCACCCGATTGAGAAGTTTTCTCCCATTCTATCGGAACGATGGCGTTCCGGCTTCGCGATTGTTGCGCTTCTGGTTTGCAATTATTGCGAGGCGAGGCACAGGTGAATAACGATGATCATGCAAATTACGACTCCGCGGCTCGAATTGTGGCGCATCGAGGGCGCCTTCCGCAACGAACCGCACGTCCACGAGGACGACTATCAAGTGACCGTTCCGCTGGACGGGCCATGTTTGTTCACGCATGATAGCCGCGATTATCGGCTGGCAGGCGGGAGTGGGCTCGTGCAGCATCCGATGGACCGGCACTCATTTGAGATCGAGACCGGGGCGAGCGTGTTGATCTTCAAGATCAAGCGGCACGGATTTCGGGAAATCGCGGGTGTGGACGCACCCGAATTTGCCTTGCATCAACAGTTCGAGCCGTCTCGCATGAGCGGCCGGTTCCGCCAATGGACGAACGTGCTGCTCACGTGCGCGCTGCAGGATCGTCTCGCCCATGAGGAGCTGGAATTGCAGGTGCTCTCGTATTTGGAACGCGCTTTGATCGGCAATCATCGCGGCTCCGCGCAGGACCGGACCGCAATGGCTGTCGCTGACCCTTATATGCGTCAAGCGCTGGCCTACATCGATGCTCACTATAAGGAAGAAATCCGGATCGATACGCTGGCGGAGATCGCGCTGCTGAGCCGATTCCATTTCATCCGTTCCTTCAAGGCGGCAGTCGGCCAGACCCCCTATCAGTACGTGCTCCGGCTGCGGATGGACGAAGCCAAGCAACTGCTGCGGCGTACCGGCTTGTCCGTGACGGAGATCGCCTACAGCCTCGGGTTTGCAAGCATCAGCCAATTTTACCGATCGTTCGCCAAATCTGTCGGTACGCCACCCGAGAAATATCGGCATCAGTGCTAGGCCCTACCCATTCGAAGGAGGAGACAAGCATGCTGAAGAAAATCGGCCATATCACCTTATTGGTGCGGGACTATGACGAGGCAATCGAATTTTACGTGGGGAAATTGGGGTTCGTGCTCATGGCGGACAACGAGTTCGGCCCGGGCATGCGTTGGGTAGCGGTTGCCCCGTCGAAGGAGGCGGAGACGGCGATCGTGTTCGTAGAAGCGGATACGCCGGAGAAGTCGGAGCGGGTGGGCACGCAAGCGTCGAATCACGTCTTCCTCGTGGTGCAGACCGACGATTGCCGCCGCGATTACGAAGCCATGAAGTCCCGGGGCATCGTCTTCTTCGGCGAGCCGCAGAATGTGCCGTGGGGCGTCGAAGTCGTGTTCGAAGACCTGTACGGCAACAGGCTGGACTTGGTGCAGCATAACGGCTTCTAATCGACTTGATTTGTGCGGGTGAAGAGGAGGGAGCGAATCGGTAAAGCTAGCTTAGGTTGACTCTTTCTGCAGCGATTCGCTGTTCCAAAAATGACATAAATAATTGAACAGACGCAGCCATGACCTTAACTTCATCCAAACTGAATGTTGTGGTCGGGTCATAGTCTGCGTCCGATCTGTCGTCCATCAACCGATTAGAAACGACAGATTGAAACGATGCGTAATATAATGAGCTTACTGCTCGTTCCAGACTATCTTTTAAGTTAATGTCTGCTAATGCAGTCTATAAGAAGCTCGGGCTTTATCAAGCATTCTTGCACTATATTCTACTCTAGAGGTCAATTTCAATGCCCTCCCTCTTCACGTTGTCTCTGATGGCAATCCAACGTTCTTCGTCGTGCCAATCGTCGAAATTTTCAAGAACGCACATTAAAGGTGCATCGAAGACCTCACTGATCACCTCGAACTGTACATCCGACAATTTGTTTCGCAATATTCTGGTTTTAGGCTCATCTACCAATACAAGCAAATCCACATCGCTATCCGCATTAAAATCTCCCCGGGCCTTGGAGCCGAAAAGGATTAGCTTCCTAACGGAAAATGTCTCTTTTATTTTCTTCTTTAGCTTGGTTACTGCCTGCACTTCGGAATCAGTCAACATGGGAATATCCTCTTCTCTCATGTTCACGTCTCCTTTCCCGCTCGTTTCTTTCGCAATATATCATCTCTATAGCTACATTTTACGAATTTTTTGATAATGTCTCAATAACCAACCGTACGAAAACACAAATTCACCCAACTAATGAATCAGCCTGCTCGCTTTCGCCTTGCGGATGAAGCCGGAGGTGCCGCGGTTGATCGCCTTCTTCAGCGCGAGCCCGACGACGAGCGTCCCCGTGGCGAAGAGGGCGAGCATCGTCATATCCCGGGTGACAATATCCCATACGATGCCCCCGGCCGCTTCGCGCATCATACTGATGCCGTAGGTGAACGGCAAGAACGGGTGAATCGCCTGGAAGAACCGCGGCGTCACCTCGATCGGGAACGTCCCGCCGGAGCCGGCGAGCTGCAGCACGAGCAGCACGATCGCCATCGCTTTGCCGACATTGCCGAATACCGAGACGAGCGTATACACCATTAGCATGAAGACGGCACTCAGCAGCAATCCGAACACGATGAACGCCCATTTGT
This sequence comes from Bacillota bacterium, assembly GCA_023391635.1. Taxonomy (GTDB): domain Bacteria; phylum Bacillota; class Bacilli; order Paenibacillales; family Paenibacillaceae; genus Cohnella. The sequence continues at coordinate 5,230 of JAEWAQ010000032.1, forward strand.
TCACCACGTACGTGCCCAGAAGCCAGATATCCCCGCATGTCACCAGCCCGCTCTGCAGCAGCGCTGTCGTAAGAAAGGTGAGGAATCGCCCGAAGTACACCTGGTAGCTGCGGTAGACGACTGCCTCTTCGTGTACTTCGACGGCGAGCAGCGAGACGAGCAGCAGCGCTCCGACCCACAGCGACAGCGTCGTGAAGAACGGCGACATCGCCGAGCCGTAGTTCGGGATCGGGAACAGCTTGTTTTCCTTCAATAGGACGGGTTCGGCAAAAAAGTCGCTTTCTTGGGCGGTGTTATTTTTCAGCAGATCGATCAGTTCGTTCAGGTTGCCTTCCCGCTCCAATTGGCGAATGCGGTCCGCCAGCGCCTTCAGCCTGTTCTCGGCCGCGGGCCAATCGTGCTGCATGGCGGCAAGCTCCTTGCTTCCCGCAGCAAGCCCCTTGATCGCATCGCCAACGATGAGGTTCATGTCCGGTATGCTGGCGACCGCATCGGATAACACGGTCTGCGCCTTAGCGGCTTCTTGTTTCGCGCGATCGATCGCCTGCGTGAGCCGTGGCTTAAGCTCTGTATCGTAGCGGTCCAGCAGACTTCCGATCGCTGTCGAAGTGTCCGCGGCCAGCCGATTCAATTCGTCCACCAGCTCTGCCGAGGGCGCGGCACCCCGGTTCACCGCGTCGCGAATCCGGTTTACGATTGTCAGTTGCCTGTTAAAGCGATCTTCAATCTGCTGAACCCGGCTTGCGAATGGCGCAAGCAGCTGGCTGCTGCCCGTAAAACTGTTCAAGCGCTCGAGCGCAGACCCGAATTTATCCGCCACGTCCGCAGCAATCGCGAGTCGGCCTGCCGTGCGTTCCAGCGCCTCGGCCACGATCGCCGGGTCCGGCTTGGCCGCCTGCAGGATCGCGGTCAACTCTGCGGCGCTGTTCGCAATTTGCTGCAGCAAGATCAGATCTTGCTTGGCGCCCGGCTCAATGGCAGCCAACGCTTCGCCGCTGCGGTCCAGGAACTGCCCGAGCCGATCTGCGAAGTCCGCGCCATCCCGCGCCAATTGCTCCACGGCCGGCAAGTCGCGCTGCACGGTGTTCGCGATCGCCTGCGCTTTCGCGACATCCTTGGCGGCAACATCCATCGCTTGATGAATCTCGGGAATCAACGCCTCCAGCCGGAAGATCGTATCCCGTACCCGCAGGATGGAAGGGAGGTTCTGCTCCAGCTCGATTCCGATTTCATTGAACAGGCCGAAGATCGCGCCGTTTGCCGTCTTGACGAAGTTACGGCTGACCTCCTCAATGATGCCGCTTGCGCCTTTGCCGGTGATTTTGGGCGCGACTGCATTAATCTTCTCATTGACCGTGTACTCGATCTCGGCTTTCTGCGGATTGTCGGTCAACACGGTGACGATGCGCTCGGAGAAGTTCGCGGGAATCGTAATGCTGGCGTAATAGTCTCCATGTTGCACGCCTTTTAGCGCTTGACGGTCGTCCGTGAAGGCCCAGCCGATCGCCTTGTTCTCTTTGAGCGAGGCCACGATCTCGTCTCCGAAGTTCTGCCGGTTTCCCCGCAAATCCGCGCCTCTGTCATCGTTCACGACCGCGACTCGCAGCCCGCCGGTCTGACCATACGGGTCCCATGACGCCGCGATATTGAACCAGGCATACAAGGACGGCAATCCGACAAGTCCGAGCACGATGATGGCGGCAGCCCAATTCGTGACGATGCCGCGGATATCCGTGATGAAGATCGTGCCGATCCGTTTCATGCTCTTAGCCTCGTCCCTTCGCTGCCGTTTTTCGTTAGTATCGCAAAGTTGCTGCCGAGCTATCCCGGGAAGTGCCATTGTTGGCGCGCGCACTGATTTCGGTGGAGGATGAACACACTCATTTCCGGGCATGTTAGGGAAAAACGCCGAAGGGAGCAGGGTGCGAATGGGCGGTCGAAACAGAAGATATGTCGTGCCGGGGTCGGAGCGGAGCATGCAGGCGTTCAAGGGAGAAGTGATGCGGCGCGAAGGCTATCCGGTAAACCCGGGGCGGCCGGACGACGTGAAGTTCGAAGTCGCCAAGGACCTCGGTGTGCCGTTGCAGCCGGAGGGAGGCAATGGCACGCTGTCCACGGAATCGGTCGGCAAAGTTGGCGGCAAGATCGGCGGGTCGATGGTGCGCGAGATGATCCGCATCGCCCAGCAGAAGTTGGCTGAGAGGGAAGGCCCTTAGGGGTAAAGTTATGGCGAGAACCGCCACAACCCGGTCACCAACGCCCCTATGCTTCAGGTAAATTAAACATTTTTACCGCAGGTGTTTCGGCCGGTATGCGCTCGGCGACATGCCCGTCCAGCGGCGGAACTGCCGGGAGAAATGACTGACGGACTCGAAATGCAATTCATCGGCGATCTCCCCGACCGGCTTGGGCGTACTAAGGAGAAGCCGCTTGGCTTCGTTCAATACGAGGCGGCTCAGGTATTGACGAGGTGGTTGGCCGTATATTTCGGAGAACGCCTTGGCGCAGCGGCCTGGACTGACACCAAGGGTGGACGCGATCTGCCGGATTGTGCGGCCTTCCCTAAGCCCTTCCCGCAGCTGTTCCTCTATGGCGTGAGCGAGCGTCGCTGAACCGACTGTCGCCGAATCGCCATCGGGTAGCCGGCGGGAAGTCTCCACTGGCGCGACAAGCAAGAACTCGGCAATGCGGGCGACCAATTCCAGCGCATGCGACTGGATGCGCAGACGGTTGACCGAAGCCAGCAGCGGGTCGGAAGCAGCGAGATGGCCTATGCCGGCACCTGATCTTCCGCCTGTTGCTGCGCCTTCGCTGGCGCCAAGAGCACGCTCGATCGCTTCCGCATGCGCATGCAACCCGAGCGACTCGGCTTCCCCGGCTTCCAGCAACACATAAGGCGAACGGCACAATCCTTCCCGCAGCGAGGGATCGTCGAAATCGAAATGCAAGTTAAAAAATACATAAGATGCTTCGGATCGGTTGGCTGTTGCATGCGGCACGCCCGACCGGATCAGCAGCCACTGCCCGCCCACCAGCGAAAAATGCTCCTCGCCAATCTCCTGCGCAACTTCTCCTTCGCGACAATATAGCAATTCGAACAAATAATGATGATGACGCGGATACGACCAACCGGGCGGCTTTGCTCCGAAATGGCATCCCGACAGATGCAGCGTCCGTGTAAGCTGCGGCAATCCGAGCGTCGTCGTCCATTCCATGACTCCATCCCCCCGACTTTCTTTCCTATACGATATCACATCGCAGTGATAAAAGGTCAAATAGTAGACGGATATGTCGATTTCATGCAAGGGGCTTACCCGATATGCTGAAGATATCTTTGCAGGAAAGCAGAAGGGATGAGTCCAATTGAGCGAATTTCGCGTGCAAGACAACCTTTTCATGCTGGACGGCGCACCTGTCAGACTGTTGGCGGGCGCCATCCACTACTTCCGAATCGTGCCGGAATATTGGGCCGACCGGCTGCAGAAGCTGCGCGCATGCGGCTTCAATGCGGTCGAGACTTATGTTCCCTGGAACTTCCATGAGCCGAAGCCGGGACAATTCCGGTTCGACGGGATGGCCGACCTCGTCCGGTTCGTCCGTACGGCCGAAGAGGCAGGCTTGCTTGTCATCTTGCGGCCTAGTCCCTACATCTGCGCAGAATGGGAGTTTGGCGGCTTGCCTGCCTGGTTGCTGGCCGATCCCGGCATGCGGGTTCGCTGTGCTCATCCTGCATTTCTGGAGCGAGTCGCCGCCTATTACGACGAATTGCTGCCTCGTCTCAAGCCGCTGCTTTGCACGAACGGCGGGCCGATCGTCGCGATGCAGGTCGAGAACGAGTACGGCAGCTACGGCAACGACAAAGCATACTTGAAATTTCTCCGGGATGCGATGGTCAGTCGGGGCATGGACGTGCTTCTGTTCACATCGGATGGGCCGGAGCATCACATGCTGCAAGGAGGAATGATCCCAGGCGTGCTGGAGACGGTCAACTTCGGTTCGCGCGCCGCGGAAGCGTTCGCCTCGTTGCGGGAATACCAACCGGAAGGGCCGCTCATGTGCATGGAATTCTGGAACGGCTGGTTCGATCACTGGGGCGAAGAGCACCATGTCCGGGATGCCGATGATGCGGCTGCCGTCTTCGCGGAGATGCTCGACCTGGGCGCATCGGTGAACTTCTACATGTTCCACGGCGGCACGAACTTCGGCTTCTGGAGCGGGGCAAATTGTCACGTTCGCGACCGATACGAGCCGACCGTCACGAGCTACGATTACAACTCGCCGCTGGACGAGTCGGGGAGGCCTACGGATAAATACTACGCCATAAGTGAAGCGTTGTCGCGGGTCGCCCGGGTGCCGGACGCCGCCACGATTCCGGCGCCGATTCCGAAAGCCGCCTACGGCACGGCGAAGGCAGACGCTGTCGCTCCCCTCTTCGCCTCGCTGGACGCGCTATCCGCGCCTGTCCGCAGCCCTTATCCACGGCCGATGGAGGAGCTTGGCCAGTCGAGCGGCTTCATACTCTACGAGACCTGGATTTCCGGCCCGCGCGCCGAGAATGAACTGGTCTTGCAAGAATGCCGCGACCGGGCGCTGGTGTTCCTGGACAACGACTATCTGGGCGTCATCGAACGCGGGAACGCGGGGAACCCGATCCGCTTCGCCGTACCGGAGGGAGGAGCGCGGCTGCGGCTGCTCGTCGAGAACATGGGCAGAATCAATTACGGCCCATATATGCACGATCGCAAAGGGATTACCGAAGGGGTGCGCCACGGGCTCGCATTTCTGTTCGACTGGACGATTCACCCGCTTCCGCTCGAGGATTTGACCGGGCTGGCGTTCGCGAAGAAGCTCGGGAGCGATGGCGATTCCGAATCCTTCACCGGTTCCGCTGCCGAAACCGACAGCGCGTTTCCGGCCTTCTACCGTACAGAGCTGCATATCTCGCAAGAGCCGGCCGACACATTCCTGAAGCTGGATGGCTGGGTCAAGGGCGTTGTGTTCGTCAACGGCTTCAACCTGGGCCGCTACTGGAACCGAGGCCCGCAGCGTACGCTGTACGTGCCGGCTCCTCTGCTTCGCAGCGGAAAGAACGAGATCGTCGTGTTCGAACTCCACCATGCGGGAGATGCTGTGCTGCAATTTACGGACCGGGCGGAGCTGGGCTGACGGATGAAACTGACAGGCGAGGCAAAGTGGATTCGCCAGGCGCAACGGGCCGTTTGCCGATCTGCCCATTCACCATCCCTAATCGCGAACTATTCGATCACGTCAGGCGATTCCAGTTCAAGCTGAACTTCCACGTTGCCCAGCGCATACCATCCGTCCGCTTGCCGTCCGGCACTCGCCAGTTGGACAACCGGCTCGCCGGTATGCCCGTGCACGATGGCAATTTCCAGCTGATAGTGCCCGAGCGGCATACTCGGCGGAATCCATACGGCGCTGTCGTACAGGCTGTCCCCGGGCAGCCACTCGCGAATATTGGCATCCGTCAAGAATACCCGGCTATGACGATCGTTTTTCAACCTCAACGCTAAAGGAAACTTTTTGTAACACGGAGCGACGCCGAGATTCTCCCACCAGGAAGCGAAAGCCAGCTTGCCCCCCGGCTTCACCGCTTCCGGGTAGGAGAACTTGCGCAGAGCCAGACGGTACCCCATTCGTTTCAGCCAGCGGTTCACCTGGGGCTCCCATTCCTTGGGGATCGGCGAAGACTTGGCGTTGAAGGAGGAGATATGCCATTTCAGCGATTGGTCGATGATGTAGTCGATATCCCACCCCATGTCCTTCCAGTGCTGAACGACCCAGCACACTTCCAGCGACACGGGGGCTTTCATCCATGCGTCTTGCATGCCCGAACGGATGAGCTGCTGCGGATAATAATCGTGCATGTGCGACCAATCGTCGGAATGCTCCCACGCACAGCCGCACACGTCGCCCAGACAATCGACACGCCAGCCTACGTCGGCCCTGGACAACCCGTAGCCGTTCGTCTTCCGATCGGTCAGCAGCATCAATAAGGGGGTTTCCTTGAACGAATCCGTATAGGCATCGACCAGTGCCTCTCTGGTTGCACGGGTCAACAAGCTCGATCCGACCCCTTCGCCCCAGGAGCCTACGATGGACAGGTCGACGCTTTCCAGGTCCGGATGGCCGTCGTATCGTCTTCCCAGGGCGCGGATAAACCGTCCGAAATAGTCGGCATATGTCGGGTCTTCCGGATCCGCCATCCAACCGGCGACGTCAATCTTCTCAGGCGGTTTCCCCAGCATGGCACGGTACCAGGCGGGAACGTCTTCCTCCTCGTTCGCGCCATAGGGGGCGATGCGAAGCATCAGCGTTTGCCCGCGATTACGGGCTGTCGCGATCGCTTGGTCAATGAGGTCCCAACGATATTCGCCTTGTTCCGGCTCCAGGAACCTCCAATATACCCTGAAATAAGCGATGGAGGTCATGGGGTGGTCTTCGTTCTCCAAGCTGCCGTTAAAGATTTGATAGTCGATCGGAAAGCCTTCGGTCCATCGTTTCCCTTCGTTCAGCTTGTCTCCATTGAAACGCTGGAAAGTCGTAAACCCGATTCCGGGGTTCACCAATACGTCGTCGATCGTCTTCGGTCTTGCGATCATCACTCTGCTCTTAGGCATTGCGTATCACTCCTTCCTGGTCCATACTCTAATCGTAGTTCAAATCGGATGTTTCTCAATTTCAATCTTTTGATTTTTATTTCGATTTGTTTACGCTTTCCGAAAGCGAGCTTCGGGAATTCGAGGAGGCGCCCTATGAGACTGCGAATCGGCAGCCAGGCCAGGTGGTATGTCTACCAGAAAATCGTGATCATCTTCATCGTGTTTCTGGTGCCTCTCGTCGTGTTGAACATTTGGGTGAATTATCGGGGAATGACTTTCTCCAAAGACATGATATTGGATTCGGCTGCCGCCAGCGCATCCTCCTATGCCAAGCAGTTGGATAAGGAGATGTACTTCATCCGCAACCAGCAGTTGAGATTTCTAAGCGAGCAGGAATTGCAGAAGCTCAGCTTCAGAGGCGGGAAGCTGGAGAAGTACGATGAGGTCGAGCTTATCGAGCAGGTGCGGGTGCGCCTGATGCCGTTGATCGATGCCAGCAGTTACGTCGTCAACGCAGGGGTGTACGTGGCGTCGATCGGCAAGACGATCTCGGGCTCAAGCGGTGTCACGAACGTCCCGAACCGGGAATACGATCTCATCGCGGCCCTGTTGAAGCAATCGCCCAAACCTTCGTTCTACCAGTACGGGGACCGGATCTTCATCATCGAAACGGAGAACAATGAGGACATCTGGTCGTATATCGAAATATCCAAGGCGAGACTGGTGGAGGAATTGCGCCAGATGACCTCCCTCTATCGCAAATCCGAGATCTTCCTGGGAAGCCCCAGACTGGGGAGCGTCATATCGACAGCGCAAGATATGAAGTCTTCCAAACTGGAAGAGCGAATGATTCCGGAGCAGGGCATCATGGATGGCCGCGCGCCCGAATCGAGAAACATAGACGGCGCCAAGTATTTCATTACGCATCATGTTGTCGGGGCGCTTAACTTGTCGCTGACGATGTACGTGAATCAGAATGAATTGACCCGTCCGCTCAGCCAGTTCAACCTTTCCTTCTACATCTTGTTCGGCATCGCGATGATCGTCCTGGTGTTATACGCCTTCTCGGTGAATGTCATGATCCATCGCCCGCTCTCCAATCTGGTCAAGGCGTTCCGCATGATCGAGACGGATAACCTGAACCTGGTCATCGAGTCGAAGAGCAAGGATGAATTCCATTATCTGTTCAGCAGCTTTAACCGGATGGTTACCCGCCTGAAGCGTTCGATCGAGGAGAATTACGAGCAGAAGATCGCCTTGCAGCATTCGGAATTAAAACAGCTGCAGTCCCAGATCAACCCGCACTTCCTGTACAACAGCTTCTTCAACATCTACATGCTGTGCAAGATGGATGATTCCGAAAGTGCCGCCGAGTTGTCCCAGAAGCTGGGCAGCTACTACCAGTACATCACGAGAAGCGGGTCGGACGAAGTGCTGCTCGAGAAGGAATACAAGCACGCGCTGGATTATTGCGACATTCAATGCATCCGCTTTTCCAACCGCATCTCCTATACGTATACGGAGATTCCCGAGTCGTTAAGAACCGTCCATGTGCCCAGGCTCATCATTCAACCGATCGTCGAGAACGTATTCGAGCATGCCTTCGAGGACGGGGAGGAGGGCGGGATGGTGTACATCGGGGTTCGGCAAGAGGACGATCAGGTCAGGATTACCGTGGACGATAACGGCGGGTTGCTGACAGAGGAACATCTCGGCAAGCTGAGGGATCGGCTCGCGATGAAGTCCAGGCAAGGAGAGACGACCGGCCTGCTCAATGTGCATAATCGTCTGGCATTGAAATACGGCGCCGGCAGCGGCGTGTTCGTATCCCGAAGCGCACATGGCGGCCTGAAAGTCGAACTGGTGATTCAAGTGAAGAAGAAGGGGGCCTGATCGGACATGTACCGCATGTTGATTGTAGATGACGAGCCCATTATCGTGAACGGATTGATTCAACTCTTTCAAGGCAACGACGAATTCGAACTCGATATCCGCAAAGCCTACTCCTCCGCCGAGGCGCTGGAAATCGCGAAGAGAACGAAGCTGGATATTCTCGTAAGCGATATTCGCATGCCCCGCAAGAACGGCCTGCAGCTGGTGGACGATATCGTCTATTATTGGCCGGCTTGCCGCATCATTTTCCTGACGGGTTACGACGAATTCGAGTACGTCTACGAGGCGATCCGCAAGAACGTAGACAGCTATATCCTGAAGACGGAAGGCATGGAGCCGATCTTCGCAGCGGTGAAGAAGGCGATCCATAAGCTCGAGGAAGAGAATCGCAGGAGACTCGAACAGGAGAAGGCGCAGTTGCATCTGCAGCTGGCTGAGCCCTACCTGAAGATGGAACTCATGCATGCCTTGCTGGACGGACAGCCGTTGCCGTCGCTCTTGGCGGATGCACGGTATGCCGACTTGAACATGGAGATCGCGGTCGATCGCCCGGCGTATCTGACGGTCGGCATGGCGGATTGGGGAGATGTCTCCAAGCGGAAGACGCTGCAGGGGATACAGCGTATATTCGAACAGTCGCTGCCAGCTTCCATGATTTGTGAGAAGGGAATATACGAAGAGTCCGTACCGGTCTGGCTGATCCAACCGGGCGCGGATTTGCTTGCGCGATTCGGCGAATCGGACAAGGCCGGGGATGAAGCGGGGGACAGCGTCGTTGCCTACCTGAAAGGAATTTTGGAACAAGTTCAGAATGAGTGTGAATCGGCGCTCGGGATCTCTCTGGCATTCGGCATTTCCGGCAACCTAGGAGGCAGCTGGGAAACCGTGCATCTTCAGATGACGGCTATGCTTGCCGGCATTGCGGACCGGGTTCGACTCGGCCATCGGATGGCGATCGTGGACTTTGGCAAAGGCATGGGTGCAGGATCGGAAGCGGGGCGCCAATGGTCGGGCGGGACAGACAACGGCAAGGAATCCGGCGAACCCCAACCGTGGCTGATCGCCCAAATTCATCAATATGTGCATGACAACCTGACCGGCGATCTATCTCTGACTGCGATCGCAGGCGAGGTTCACTTGAACCCTTCCTATTTGTCCCGCTATTACAAGCAAGCAACCGGACGCAACCTGCTGGATTTCATTCAATCGACGAAGCTGAACGCCGCGATCGACTTGATGCTTCATACCCCGCTGAAATTAAACGATATTGCCGTCCGTGCGGGGTTCGATTCGAGCTCCTATTTCACGACTTTCTTCAAGAAGATGACCGGCAAGTCGCCGCAGCAATATCGCAACGAAAATCGGTAAAGATACCTAAACGAATGTAAAAGGTTTAAAATTGCGGGCGTTTTCCCTTGATGGTTACAATGAGTACATGGAGCTCCTGAGTCTGACAACTGACTATTTGAGGGGGATGTATTCCAAGTGAGCCTAAGGAAATCTTGGAAATTGGCATTATCCTTGTCGCTTGCCCTTACGTTAATCGCGGCATGCTCAAACCAAAGCAATAGCAAGCAGGAAGCATCGTCGTCTTCCCCTGCTTCCTCCTCTCCATCGGCTTCGGCGCCGGAATCAAGCCCCGAGCCGTCGGCTAAGCCGGACCCGCTTGGCAAATATCCCGAGACGGTAACCGTGACGGAAGTGATCGGCTACAACCCGCCGGAGGATCCGCGAACGCCGTCCGGGCTAACTCCCGACAAGAATATGTACCTGAAAGATCTCAAAGACATGACGAATATCGAAGTGAAGTTCAAATGGATGGTGCCCAGTAGCCAATACGAGCAGAAGTTCTCGCTGGCGCTGGCCTCGGGCGATCTACCCGACATTCTGGAGCTCGACCCCAAGAACTTCGAGAAGCTGAAGAAGCAGAACATGCTCGGGGACTTGACGGAAGCCTATGCGCAATATGCCTCCCCCGATCTCAGGAAATACATGGAATCCGATGGCGGTTTCGCTATGAAAACGTACAGTTCCGACGGCAAGCAGTTGGCGATTCCCGCCTTCGAAGATCCGTTCCTCTCTACGCAGATTTTGTGGATTCGCAAGGATTGGCTGGACAACTTGGGCTTGCAGCCGCCGACCACGATGCAAGAGCTCGATCAGGTTGCCGAGGCGTTCGTCACGAAGGACCCGGACCGGAATAGCAAGGACGATACGTACGGCGTTGCGCTGCAGAAGCAATTGTTCTTCTGGGGCTTCGATGTCAGGGGCTTCTTTAACGGATTCGGCGCCTATCCTTCCGTCGGCGACGCCCAGTCCGCGTGGATCAAGGGCAGCGACGGCAAGCTGTCCCGGCTTGATTCAACCGGAAATGAAAGACGGCTTGGCCATGCTGCAGTCCTGGTACAAGCGGGGCATTCTCAATAAGGAGTTCGCGCTGAAGGACGAGAACAAGGTCGTCGAGGATATCGTAGGCGGCAAGGTAGGCATTTCCTACGGGGAATGGTGGTATCCGAACTGGCCGCTCAACTCGGCGGTGGATAAGGACCCGCAGGCGAACTGGATCGCTCTCCAGATTCCGGGTCTGGACGGTCCGGGCAAGTCGCTGGTGCCGAAGATTCGCGCCGGCAAAGTGTTCGCGGTAAGCAAAGACATGAAGCATCCGGAAGCCGCCATCAAAATGCTAAACTTCTATATCGAGATGGGCTACAAGAAGTACAAGGACGACGAGAAGGCAGCGAAGGGCTACGTTTACAACTGGTTCAACCCGCGGATCTATAACCCGGCCGATATCGACACCATCTATACCGAAGTCAATAAGGCGCTGGATGCGGGGCAAACCGAGATTACGCTGGAGGACGAGAACTTCAGCAATGTCGATTCCGTATTCAGGGCAGCGAAGGAATACATGGCCAAAGACACGTCCCGGCAATCTCTGGGGATCAGCTGGGGACAATATTTCAGCCGCGCCGCCAAAGACGGGGGCTGGGGCACGACGAAGAAGATCAAGGAAAGCAATGCGTTCGTATACAACGAGTTCTACGGCTTGCCGACCGAGACGGTCGTGAGCAAGGGCAGCCAGCTCGACAAGCTGATGCAGGAATCGTTCACCAAGATCATCATGGGCGCACCGCTCGAAGAATTCGACAAATTCGTCTCCAGCTGGAAGTCGCTGGGCGGCGACAAGATCATCGAAGAAGTGAATGCGTGGTATGACACGGAAGCCGTGAAGTAAAGCAGGATGTTGGGGCGGGAGGACGCGTCGAGGAGTCGACCATGCCTCCCGCCTTTCAGTAACCGGGAATCGCATAAGGGGGTACGCCCGTGAGGACGTTCAAGAAAGACTTTCCGCTGCATCTGATGTTATGGCCGGGCGTTTTTTTCACCGTCATCTACGCATACGGTCCCATGGCGGGATTGGTGATGGCTTTCCAGGAGTTCGAGCCGCTCTCCGGCTTCTTCAAGTCGGACTTCGTCGGCTGGGATAATTTTCGATACGTGTTCCATCTGCCTGATTTCGGCCAAGTCATGGTCAATACAATGGTGATCGCCGTCAGCAAAATGGTGCTGTTCTTGCTTGTTCCCCTCGTCCTTGCGCTATTGCTGAATGAAGTTACGAAAAGATGGTTCTCCAGGTTCGTGCAATCGGCGATCTTCCTGCCGTTCTTCCTGTCGTGGACGGTTCTCGGCGGCGTTATTATCGAGTTGTTCTCGCTGAACGGTCCCGTGAACGGGCTCATTTCCTCCCTGGGTCTTGAGCCGGTCATGTTCATGCTGGACAACAGCTGGTTCAGAGCCGTCATTATCGGGTCGGACGTGTGGAAGGGAATGGGCTACAACATGATCATCATGCTTGCAGCCATCACGGGCATCCATGCCACGCTCTACGAAGCGGCCGAGGTGGACGGCGCGGGCAAGTGGAAGCAGATGATCCATATTACGCTTCCCGGCATCATGCCGATTCTGGTGCTGCTCGGCGTGCTGGGTCTGGGCGGCGTCCTCAACGCCGGATTCGAGCAAATCCTGATCATGTATAACCCGACGGTCTATGAAGGCTCGGACATCATCGATACCTTCGTATATCGTCTCGGCATATTCAGCCAGCAGTTCGGACCTGCGTCCGCGGTAGGCTTGTTCAAATCCGCCGTATCGCTCGTCCTGGTATCGGCGACATATTACGCGGCCTACAAAATGAATAACTATCGGATCTTCTAGGCAGGGAGGGAATCAGTGTGGCGAGTCATGTATCGTTGGGCAGAAGATTGTTTGTCATCGGGAACGCTTTGCTGTTGACCGGGGTTACGCTGCTGGGCATTATCCCATTCCTGCATTTGCTGGCGATTTCCCTCAGTTCGAATACGGCAGCCATGGCGGGAGAAGTTAAGCTGTGGCCGGTCGGGTTTTCCTGGGATTCCTATGTCTACCTGGGAGAGAAGGTTGAATTTTTCCGTTCGCTCCGCGTGTCCGTCGAGCGGGTCGTACTGGGGACGGCGGTCAATATGCTGCTTGTGTTTCTGACGGCCTATCCGTTAGCCAAATCCAATGAACAGTTCAAGCCTCGCACTGTGTATGCCTGGTTCTTTGCCTTTACGATGTTCTTCGGCGGCGGATTGATTCCTACGTACATCGTGGTCAAGGATACCGGACTGATCGATTCGATGTGGGCATTGATTCTGCCGGGCGCGCTGAACGTATGGAACGTCGTGCTGATGTTGAACTTCTTTCGCTCCATCCCCAAAGAGCTCGAGGAAGCGGCGACCATCGATGGTGCAGGACACTGGAGAATCCTGTGGGGGATCTTCCTGCCCGTATCGCTGCCTTCGATCGCGACGATCGGATTGTTCACCATCGTCGGACACTGGAACGCATGGTTCGACGGCATTCTCTATTTAAACTCGCCGGACAAATATCCGCTGCAAACCTATTTGTCCACCTTGATCATGTCGATGAATTCGATGATGACGGCGGTTTCGGTGGAACAACTGAAGGTGCTGGAGAACCTGAGCGAGAAGACGCTGAAGACGGCGCAAATCTTCATGGGCGCACTGCCGATTATGCTCGTATATCCGTTCTTGCAGAAGTATTTCGTTAAAGGGATGACGGTCGGCAGCGTGAAAGAATAGCAGAAGTTCAGGAAGGGAACGAGGGGCGGTTGAACATGAGGACAATTACGGTGGCGCTGATCGGGGCGGGACAACGCGGCATGAATTATGCGCAATATGCGCTGCAGAATCCGCATGAGATGCGGATCATGGCGGTAGCGGAGCCGGTAGCTGAACGCAGGAACGCCTGCAAGGAGCTGCATGGATTGGCGGAGGATCGGTGTTTTGCCCATTGGGATGACTTGTTCTCCGGCCCGAAGCTGGCCGATGCCGTCATGATCTGCACGCAGGATAAGCAGCATTATGAGCCGACGATGAAGGCGCTGGAAGCGGGCTATCACGTCCTGCTGGAGAAGCCGATGTCGCCGAGCGCCGAGGAATGCATCCGGATGGGGGAGATGGCGGCCCGGACGAGCCGCGTGTTCTCGATCTGCCATGTGCTGAGGTATACGAACTTCTTCCGGGCGATCAAGCAATTGTTGGAGCAGGGGGCGATCGGGAAGCTGATGTCCATCACGCACAACGAGAATGTCGGCTACTGGCACCAGGCGCATAGCTTCGTGAGAGGCAATTGGCGGCGCAAGGACGAATCGAGTCCGATGATTCTGGCCAAAAGCTGCCATGACCTGGACATTCTGCAATGGCTGGCAGGGGCGGACTGCACGCGGGTATCCTCGTTCGGCTCCCTGTCGCATTTTACGTCGGACAATGCGCCCGAAGGTGCGCCGCAGCGATGCCTGGACGGCTGCCCGGCAGCGGCGGATTGCTTGTACTATGCGCCCAAGCAGTATCTGACCGACAACTTGCGCTGGCCGACTTCGGCGATTAGCGACGACCTGAGCTACGAAGGCCGGTACAAGGCTCTGCAGGAAGGGCCATACGGAAGATGCGTCTATCATTGCGACAACGATGTGGTGGATCATCAGGTCGTGAACCTGGAGTTCGCGAACGAGGTGACGGCTGCGTTCACGATGAGCGCCTTCACGAGGGATGTCAGCCGCACGATCAAGCTGATGGGCTCGAAGGGAGAAATTCGCGGCGCCATGGAGAAGAATGAAATCGAAGTCATCCACTTCGGCACCGGCAAGGTCGAGCGGATCTCCTTCGAGGACCTCGGCGGACATGTCGGCCATGGCGGCGGTGATTGGGGACTCATGAGGGATTTCCTTGGAATGATCCGCGAAGACGGCAAGCGGACGAGTCTGACATCTGCCGAGCATTCGGTTCAGAGCCATCTGATGGCATTCGCAGCAGAACAGTCGAGGGTAGAGGGAACAAGTGTGAAGCTGCAAGAATTCGTTTATCTACTGCGAGGAAAACCGTCGTCAGCGGCTACTTAGGCGGAATAAGTCGATAAAGATTCGGGCCGTGTTGGATAAACGATGATGATCCAGCCATATTAATGTATGTTATACGTCACCTTCGGATATTGCTTTTGAAATTGAAGAAGAATTTCGGGCAGGCCGGCGACCGAAAAGGTATTCACGCCAATCGTCAGTCTGCCGTTCGCCCCGTTTCCGACTTCCTTCACTTCCATTTTGGACTCTTCCATCAATTGATCCATTTACAGCGCATAGGTGTATAAGGCTTTTCCTGCATCCGTTACTTCCAAACGTTTTCCGCTTCTCTCCACCAATAATGCGCCGAGTTCCTCTTCCATCGCCTTCAATTGTTGGCTTAACGGCGGCTGAGAGAGATGAAGCCTTCTCGCGGCAGCGGATATGCTCTTTTCCTCGACGATCGCGATAAAATATCGCAACTGCCTGATGTCCATCGTCAGGCACGCTCCTTCCTCCTATATGAAAAACCTATATAAAGCATACATATAATATATTTTCCATATAGTTATCGTCATGTTAACATATTTGCAATGAACGTTGAAGGAGGGCAGGGCGATGCTTCGTCTCTTATTGATTTTATTCGTTGCTTTGCTTGCCGCGTGTCAAGCCGATTCCAACTCTTCACAGCGGTTATCTGACGGATCGCAGTCGAACGAAACGCAAACTGACGAAAAGAGGGTGGAAGCGATGAACCAACGATTGATTGTCTCGGCGGCACAAGGAGATACGGATGGCGTTCTGAAGCTGCTTCAAGACGGAGCCGATATCGATGCAACGGACGAACGCGGAAGAACGGCCGTTCTGGCGGCGACGTATAACAATCAGGCGGATACGGTAAAAGCATTGATTCAACAAGGGGCAGATATTAATATTCGCGACAGCAGCTCGAATAATGTGTTCTTGTATGCCGGAGCGTCCGGGTATCTCGAGATACTCAAACTCGCAATCGGCGCCGGTGCCGACACCAAGCTGACGAATCGGTTCGGAGGTACGGCTCTGATCCCGGCTTCCGAACGCGGGCATGTTGAAGTTGTCAAGGAACTGCTCACGCATTCCGATGTCGATGTCAATCACATCAACAACCTGCACTGGACGGCACTGTTGGAAGCAATCCTATTAAGCAATGGCGGAGAGAGGCATCAAAATATCGTACAGCTGCTGGTCGATCATGGAGCCGATGTGACGATTGGCGACGGGGACGGGATCACGCCATTGCAGCATGCGCAGCAACGCGGGTATACGAAAATCGAAGCGATACTGACAAAAGCGGGGGCAAAGAAGTGACTGACAAAGCCTACTGGTTAACGAATGCGCGGTTGGAAACCGGCTACCGCTATGAGAACGGTACCGTTACGGGGACAGAAACAGCGCTTTTTCATGTGCGGGTTGAAGAAGGAAAATTCGCCGAAATCGTGACCGCCGACCAACCTGTCGAAACTATTCTGCCTAAACGGGATGCCAATCGGCATTTAATGCTCCCTTCTTTTCGCGACATGCACATCCATATCGATAAAACATACTACGGAGGCCCTTGGAAAGCGCCTGCGATTCCCGTTAAGGGACTTCTGACCAGACTGGAGGAAGAACGGGAATTACTCCCGCGCTTGCTGCCCGTAGCCAAGGAGAGAGCGGAGAAATTGCTGGACTTGCTGCTCCAATCCGGTTCGACCCGTATTCGTACGCACTGCAATGTCGATCCGATCATTGGGCTGAAAAATTTGGAAGCCGTGTTGCAAGTCGCGGAAGCATACAAAGGTAAAGCTTCGGTTGAGATAGTCGCTTTTCCGCAGCATGGTTTATTGCGCAGCCAATCCGTTTCTCTTGTGAGAGAAGCACTGCGCAGCGGAGCTTCCTTGGTCGGCGGGGTTGATCCGGCAACCATTGACGAAAATATCGAGAAGTCCTTGCAGACGGTGATGAACCTTGCTGTAGAAGCCAATGCGGACATTGATCTTCATATCCACGATCCGGGCCACCTTGGCATTTTCACGTTTCAACGATTGGCCGCCCTGACGGAAGAAGCCGGATGGCAAGGGAGGGTCACCATCAGCCATGCCTTGGCGTTGGCTGACGTCCCGCCCGATGAAGCGATTGAAGCCGCAAGGCTGCTCGCGCACAATGGAATTTCGATTACGTCGTCCGTTCCGATCGGAAGGACGATTCCGATTCCTCTCTTACAGGGTATGGGCGTACAAATATCTCTCGGCGATGATAGTATAACCGATCATTGGTCCCCTTTCGGCAAAGGAGACAGTTTGGAAAAAGCGGGGATGTTGGCGGAACGTTTCGGCTTAAGCGATGAACGCTCGCTGGGACAAGCCCTTGGATTTATAACGGGAGGCATCACTCCTTTAAAACCGGTCGGTCAGCGAGTTTGGCCAAATGCAGGAGACGATGCCGACCTCGTTCTCGTCGATGCAAGCTGTTCGGCTGAAGCGGTTGCCAGAAGGGCAAGAAGAGTCGCTGTTCTATTTCAAGGAACTCTGGCGGCCGGAGCCATTTGATAATTCTAATAAGAAAGGATGGCTTGTATGAATGCTGCATATTGGTTAACCAATGTCCTGCTGGAAACAGGTTATCGGATAGACAACGGCGTGATCGCAGGTACCCGGACGGAATGCTCTCATCTCTTGATCCAAGAAGGGAGAATAGCGAACATTGTCTCTGCCGATGACCCCATTCCGAACGACTTCCCCAGAAAAGATGCGAAACGGTTGTTGGTTCTCCCCTCGTTCATCGAACAACATTGCCATTTGGATAAAACAATGCTTGGCGACCGGTGGCGTGCGGTAACGCCTGCAAGCAGTATTTTGGAACGGCTCGAAATCGAGAAACAAGTGCTTCCTTCTTTGCAGACAACGACGCAGGCGCGTTCGGAACAGTTGCTCGAGATCTATTTGAAATCCGGTGTGACGCATGTGCGCACCCATGTGGATGTGTATCCGGAGGTTGGATTGAAAAATCTGGAGCAAGTCCAACAAGCGTTGCGGACGTTTGAGGGTAAGCTAACCTACGAAATCGTAGCCTTTCCGCAACACGGTTTACTGCGCTCGAAAGCCAAACATTTAGTAAGGGAAGCTCTTCGCCAAGGAGCAAGCTTCGTCGGCGGCGTGGACCCGGCCACGGTGGATGGCGATATTGAAGCTTCCTTGCAGGAAATGATGGAACTCGCGGTAGAAGGACATGCGGGCATCGACCTGCACTTGCATGATGCCGACCATCTTGGCGTCTTCACCATGAACAGATTAGCCCATTTAACGAAAGCAGCGGGGCTGCAAGGCAAGGTTGCCGTCAGCCACGCCTATGGGCTGAGTGACATTCCGCAAGCGCAAGCAGAAGCCGTGGGGGAGCGATTGGCGGACGCAGGAATCTCCATCATCACCAGCGTGCCGATCAATCGCAAGTTTCCGCCAGTCGGCTTATTGCACAGGAAAGGCGTCGCGGTAGCCGTCGGATGCGATAATATATTCGATGTTTGGTCTCCTTTTGGCAATGGGGATATTCTGGAACGCGCAGGACGATTGGGGGAAGTGTCCGGATGGGGGGATGAGCGGGCGTTGGCCCGGACGCTGCAATTTATTACCGGCGGCAAGACACCGCTGAACGAAGCCGGCGAACAAGTTTGGCCCAAGGTCGGTGACGCTGCGAATTTGGTGTTGGTGGAAGCCTCCTGTTCCGCTGAAGCCATTGCAAGAAGGGCGAAACGTATCGCTACGATGTTCCAAGGCAATATCGTTTCCGGTTCCGTGCAGTGAATTTATGCCAATTAATCCGGATATGAAATGTCGCTTTTCGGCCTCTCGGAGTCTCTTGGGCTTTTTATTCGAGCATCCGAGAGGCTTCGCTGTGTATAATAGACTTAGTCGTTCACGAAAGCGGATTCTTGCAGATATCCCCCGTCGAACGCTTCCTGTCAAGAGGTGCTTCAACAGTTCGGCATCGGAGTGGCTTACGACAGCTTGGTCGTCAACGTGTGAGTGGCGGATACGAACGTATTCCGGACAACATGAACTTGGGATGACGGAAAGGCTTGACCATGATGAAGAATACGAGGGTGGATCGGCAAGCAAGGACGATTACGATCGTCGGGGTCGTAAGCGCGCTTGCCTTGTTCGGCGATTCAATGTTGTATGTCGTGTTGCCTGTTTATTGGAAGGAAGCGGGGTTGACCTCGCTCTGGCAAGTCGGCGTGCTGCTGGCGGCCAATCGCTTCATCCGGCTGCCGCTCAATCCGTTGATCGGCTGGTTGTATCGCCGCATGCCGCTAAGAACCGGACTGCTTGCGGCGGTCTTGCTTGGAGCGGCGACAACGATCGGCTACGGGTTATGGAAAGGCTTTGCCGCTTGGCTGGCGCTTCGCGCCGTTTGGGGAATCGCTTGGTCGCTTATGAGGATGGGCGGATACTTGACAGTGATCGAATGCGCCGGGGAAACGAATCGCGGTCGTTACATGGGACGCTACAATGGGGTGTGGCGGCTGGGGAGCCTGGTTGGCGTGTTGTTCGGCGGCTTGCTCGTTCCGATTTACGGCCTTGCGCCTGTCTCGATCGGGTTCGGGTTGCTGGCTTTGGCAGGCATACCGCTGGTGCTCATGACCATGAAGGCAGATAAGGCGACGGAACGGCCGCAGGCGGGCGAATCCGGACATTCCGGGGGATCGATCTGGACTCTGCAGGTAAGGAAGATCGTTATCAGCGGCCTGGTGATCTCGCTCCTGCATGCAATCTTCGGCGCAACACTATCTTACGTCATCGACTTTAACTACACGGACATCAATTTGATCTTCGGCCTTGTCGCCAGCAGCACTGCGCTTGGCGGCTTGTTGAGCGCGCTGAGATGCGCGTGGGAGCCGTTCCTCGCCGGACGGTTCGGCCGATGGACCGATGGACCGGGAGGAAGGACACCGCTCTTCATGCTGTCGCTGGCCGGAGCAGCCGCGGGATTCGCCATCATTCCGTGGAAGCTGCCGATCGGCGTGTGGATGCTCGTCGTCATCTTCGTCATGGTGACTGCCACCGCTCTGGGTACGATCATGGACGCGATGGCCGCGGATGCGGCCAAGTCGACATCCGTTGTGGCGGTCATGACAGCTTACTCCGTCTCGACCGACCTGGGCGCCGCGATAGGTCCGACGATCATATACGGAGTCGTTGAAGCCGAATACGGGCTGCCGGCCACCTATATGGCTTGCGCGTGCTTCTTCGTACTGATCGGGCTATGGTATCGGCGGGAGTTCTTGGCACGCCGACGCGCAAGATTCGGCAACTAGTGTTTATACAGGAGTGAGAACACGAGTTGGAACAGAGGAGATGGGGAAATGGAAAAGAACGCGAGAACCTACTGGATCGATACGTTGTGCCGGGTCGCGAATCCGGTGCTGGATGCGCTGGCCGCGAGGCGGTTGAAGACTGTGATGCCGGTCAAAGGGGATTCTTCGAGGACGGCTTATATGCACTTGGAGGCATTGGGCAGATTGCTTGCGGGTATGGCGCCATGGCTGGAAAGCGGCGAATCGGCCGGCGAGGAAGGCAAGCTGCGCAAGCACTATGCGGGGCTTGCACGGGCCGCGATCGATGCAGGCACGGACCCGCAATCGCCGGATTACATGAATTTCACAGAAGGCGAGCAGCCGCTCGTCGACGCCGCCTTCCTGGCGCTCGCCTTGCTAAGGGCGCCAACGGAACTGTGGGACAAGCTGGATGCCGGAACTAAGCGGAACGTCGTCGAAGCCTTGAGGACAACTCGTCGGATTAAGCCTTATTTCAGCAATTGGCTGTTGTTCTCCGCCATCATCGAGGCATTCTTCTTCCGCATCGGGGAGCCGTGGGATCCCATGCGCATCGACTATGCGTTGAAGCAGCATGAGCAATGGTATGTGGGGGACGGCGCTTACTCGGACGGCGAGGAATTCGCATGGGACTACTATAATAGCTTCGTGATTCAGCCGATGCTGCTCGAGGTGCTCGATACGTTTGGCGATAAGTATCCCGACTGGGCGGCGCGGCAGCCTGCCGTCGTCAAGAGAGCGAAGCGCTATGCAGCCGTTCAGGAGCGTCTGATTTCCCCGGAAGGGACGTTCCCGCCGATCGGCCGCTCGCTGGCCTATCGCTTCGGGGCTTTCCAGACGCTGTCCCTAATGGCGCTGCGGCAAGATTTGCCTGAATCGCTGAGCCCGGCTCAAGTACGGTGCGCGTTGACCGCTGTTATCCGCCGGATGGCTGAAGCACCTGGGTTCTGCGATCGGGAGGGGTGGCTGACGATCGGTTTCGCCGGCGAACAGCCGGAGATCGGAGAAGGCTATATCTCGGCGGGCAGCGTCTATTTATGTTCCTTGGCATTCTTGCCGCTGGGCCTGCCCGCGTCCGCGCCTTTCTGGCAGGGTTCGGATGAGGATTGGACCTCTCGCCGGGCGTGGTCGGGCGCGTCGTTAGCGATCGATAAGAGCTTGCACGGCTGACCAGAGGCCGGGCAAATCCCGCGCGGACGGGCCCGGTGTCCCCCGGCGCCCGGACACGAAAATCAACTAACTTGCCCGCACACAAGCCCGAGTTCGAATTACTCGTTCCCGCGATAGTCCTGCACGATCACTTCCAGCGCGCCCGTCACCGGGTCCATCACGAAACCGTGCACGGGAATCGCTGCGGGAAACAGCGGATGGCGGCGGATCATCTTTACGCTGTGCATGACGCCGTCCTCCGCATGCTTGAACCCGCGGAAGAACTTCTCCATCCGGATGCCGGCTTTCTCCAGCGTCTCGATCGCCAGCGGGTCGATGCCGTTGTCGATGAACTTCTGCGTCATGCTCTGCGGATCGACCTCGGTCATGCCGCAGCCATGGTGGCCGACGACGAGAATTTCCCGCGCACCCAAGTCGTATACGGCGAGCAGAATGCTGCGCATCGCACTGCCGAACGGCTGGGTCAGTACCGCCCCCGCGTTCTTGATGTACTTCGCGTCCCCATGTTTCAATCCCAACGCCTTCGGAAGCAATTCGCTCAGCCGCGTATCCATGCAGGTGAGCACCACGACCTTCTTGTCCGGGAACTTGTCTGTCAAATAATCCTCATATTGCTTCTCTTCCACAAATCGCTTGTTGAACTCCAACATGCTCGGAACGATGGACATCCAGTCTGCCTCCTTGATAGAACATAAATAATTTTATCTATTGTATCACAAGGAAGGCGTTAACAAGGAGAGGTGTATCACAAGGAATTCAATGGGAAGAAGATGGTTCTATCTTGTGACGAGAGGGGGCTTGCGTTATGCTGAGATTGCCGACTGTCCGTTCGGCGCAGGTTCAAGGTTAGCAGCAACAATACAATGGAGGCGATGGATGTGTTAGTAGTGACCACGGAAAAAATCGAAGGCTACAGGGTTATCGAAGTAAAGGGACCTGCGTATGGCCTCATTGTAAGAAGCAGAGGGATCGGTGGCGATATTATGGCAGGATTGAAATCTCTGGTGGGTGGGGAGATCAAGCAATATACCGCCATGCTGGAGGATTCGAGGAAGGAAGCGATGGACCGCATGATTAAGAATGCCAATCAAATGGGTGCGAATGCCATTATCATGATGAGATTCGATTCGGGTGAAATTGGCAAAAACATGAGCGAAATCGTGGCATACGGAACTGCCGTTATTGTGGCGCCGGTATCATGAAGGTCGTTATCGGCATCTACGCCTTGCAAATAATAATTGTAATCTTATGCATTTTGCTTGGATACTTTATCTACGACAAACGCTTTAGACGAAATCACGGCACAGAAGTTCCCCCTGGATTTCAATCAACTGAGGAAATCAATATCGACCCTGTTAATGGCGAAAAAACAAGGGTGTATTATAATCCCGATACGGGCGAACGTTATTATAGAAAAGAACGATAGTTCCGCGTCGGGCATTACGATGCATCGCACGATTCCTGAGTATACAGGGAAGAGGGCTGGAAGTCGATGCGAAATTAAGATGTACGCATGAGAGATTTCACCTTAATGCAGCAAGGTTCGCTTCGTCAGGATGTGCTGCCTGGCATATCTTAGTTGGATATCCGGTTCTCCTCGCGAT
Source organism: Bacillota bacterium (assembly GCA_023391635.1). Taxonomy (GTDB): domain Bacteria; phylum Bacillota; class Bacilli; order Paenibacillales; family Paenibacillaceae; genus Cohnella. The sequence goes on from JAEWAQ010000032.1 coordinate 28,249, forward strand.
ATTGCCCCGGACGCTTCCCGGTTGCCCGCATGAAAACGACACTCATATATTCCGTATGCTTGAAGCCCGTGATTTCCGCTATGGAGGCAAGCGGGAGCTTCGTCTCCACCAGCAGTTCCTTGATTTCCTTTACTTTAACGGCAATGATCTCTTCGTGCGGGGTTCTGCCGAGCGCTTTCTTGAACCGGCTGTCGAGCATCCGGCGCGAGATGGACAATTCCGAGAGCACATCCTGTACTTGAATATCCTCGTGAGCGTGCTCGCGAATGAAGCGAACCGCTTCCGAGACGATTTTATCATCTACGGCAAGCACGTCCGTCGACAAGCGAATATGAATGCCGAGCGGCTCGATCAGGTGCGCCTCGGAGCCGATCGTTTCGCCAGCCATCATGCGTTCGAGCAGCTCTGCAGCCAGATAGCCCGTTCGGACGGCATTCGACTGGATGCTGGTGAGCGGCGGGTCCGACAGCTCGCAAAGCAATTCATCGTTATCGACGCCGATGACTGCAATTTCATCCGGCACGGCGATATTGGCGAACCGGCAGGCTTCCAGCAGCTGCTGTCCGCGGCTGTCGTAGCAAGCCATAATCCCGATCGGCTTGGGAAGGCTGTGCAGCCAACGAATCAACTTGTTTCTTTCCGAAACCCGCATCGTCCGGTCATGGGATTGCTCCGCTACGAAAGTGTGGCAGCTATAGTGCTGCGCTGTCAGATGCTCCTCGAAGGAAGCTCCCCGCTGCTTGGACCACGGAAAACGAGAGTCTCCATAAAATCCGAAGTTCTTGAATCCCCGCTCCAGATAATGTTCGACTGCAAGACGACCGATAGCGCGATCGTCCGTCTCCACATAGGGCAGACTCGGGATGATCCTGAATGCGCTGAGATCAACGGCCGGAAGCCCTGCATCCTGAATGTAGCGCGCCGTCTGTTCGTTCTCGATCCGAGCGATAATGCCGTCCCCGCGCCAGCCGTTCAGCCAGGTCAAGTCCGTGTTGTCCCGGCTGTACTCGTTTAAGTAAATCGACCATAGTCGCCGCTCACGCGTGAAGGAACGGATGCCGTTAAGCAAGCCACGTGCATACTCATTGGAGGTTTCGATCAACAGGGCAACCTGTTTTCGCTGCAGGCTCGACTTGGGCAGCTTCCGGCTTTTCTCCGCTGTAAATAATCCCATGGCATCATCGTCCTTCGCTCCGTTATATCCTTATTATAGCTGGCTTCTTTCAGGTTTTCGACAACATTATTGCGGTGAAAATTCTCATTTGCATAAACCAGAGATCGCATCGACTTCCCGAAATCCTGAAAATATAATCAAGGTACACTCACCACATCGATTACAAGAGGAGGCATCATCCGTGAGTTCGAAAATACGAGTGGGTATCGTAGGTCTGGGTTTCGGCGCGGAATTTATTCCGATCTATCAGAATCATCCACACTCCGAGATGTATGCAATCTGCCAGAGGACGGAGGCGAAATTGCATCAGATCGGCGATCACTTCGGCATTCAGGCCAGATATTCCAGCTTTGAGGAAATGTTGAAAGACGGCAACATCGATGCCGTGCATATCAATTCCCCCATTCCGGATCATGCCGAGCAGAGCATCGCCGCGTTGAAGGCAGGCAAGCATGTTGCCTGCACGGTTCCCATGGCTACTACGGTAGAGGATTGCAGGCGCATCGTCGAGGCACAGCGGCAATCGGGCAAAATCTATATGATGATGGAAACCTGTGTCTATACCAGGGAGTACTTGTACGTGAAGGAGTTGAGAGATTCCGGAAAGCTCGGGAGAATTCAGTTCCTGCGCGGTGCCCATCATCAGGAAATGCAGGGTTGGCCGGGATACTGGGAGGGGCTCCCTCCGATGCACTATGCCACGCACGCGGTTAGCCCTTTGCTTGCACTGGCGGGCAAGGAAGCGGAATTCGTATCCTGCCTGGGCTCGGGGAGGATTGCCGATAATCTGGCTTCCAAGTACGGGTCGCCATTCGCGGTAGAGACAGCGACTTTCCGGTTGCGCGATTCTCATTTGGCGATGGAAGTTTCCCGCTCTTTGTTTGAGACAGCGCGGGAATACGTTGAGAGCTTCAATGTATACGGCGATCTTATGAGCTTCGAATGGCAGCAGACGGAAGAGGAGCAGCCGGTCGTCTTCCGCGGCGAGCAGGCGGAGCGGGTTGAAGTCCCCGATTATGCGCATTTGCTGCCGGAAGGCATTCGCAAGTACACGCGGGAAGGTGTCTACGATGCAGCGGAGAACGTGCACCTGTCCTTCGCGCAAGGAAACGGTCACGGCGGTTCTCATCCGCATTTGGCGCATGAATTCATAATGAGTATAGTAGAGCGAAGATCACCTTTTCCTGATGTGTACACGTCTGCAAACTGGACGTGCGCCGGCATATGCGCGCATGAATCCGCGATGAGAGACGGCCAGCAGGTGAAGCTTCCCGATTTTCGGTAAGGCAGATCAGACTTTCGAAAGGAGAAGACGAGCATGAGCCAGTCCGAATTGAAGGTGTTGAGCTCGGAAAGCAGCATTCAGATTTATCGTGCCGGCCAGTCGGAGCCTATCCTCGTGCAGCAAGCGCAGCCGGATAGCCGCCCCTATATCCACCCGGTCACGGCTCCGGACGGATATGGCATCCTTACGGAGAACGCTCCCCCTCACCATCCGTGGCAGCACGGCATTTATGTAGGGCTGAACGATGTGAATGGCGTGGGATTCTGGGAAGAAGGCATTCGCGGCAAGCCGGCGGACGGAAGCTTTCATCCGCGAGCCTTGAAGCCTGCCAAAATCGAGGAAGATGCGGTAAGCTGGGAAGTCGAAACGGATTGGCGCGATCCGAAGGGAGTTTCCATGCTGACAGAATATCAACAGTGGAAGCTGCGGGATTTGGGAGATACCTTGGAGTTGGACTTGATCTGGACGCTGCGGGCGGAGATCGACTTGGTATTCGGGCAGTATGCCTATGGCGGCTTGTTCTTGCGCATGCCTTATCGCCAAGAATGGGGCGGAGAGGCGCTGAACAGCGAAGGGCTGGGCCATGCGGAAGCGGAAGGCCAGCGCTCCCGCTGGGTGGCCTGCCACATGCCGATCGAAGGCAGAGAAGGACCTGCGGGCATCGCGTTCATGGATCACCCGGGCAACATCGAGTATCCGGTTCCGTGGCGTGTGGACGGGCAGCTCGGCATCGCGCCCAGCCCTTGCATAGCAGGTTCGCGGGAGCTGAAGCGGGGAGGAGCGGAAGTTTATCGGTATCGCGTGCTTGTGTTCAATGGCGCAATCGATCCCGCACTTGTGGAGAAGAGTTGGCAAGCCTTTAGTCTTTCATAGTTCAAAGCAGTTTTACGAGGGGGAAACAAAATGAGCAATGTAATTGTCGTGCATCCGAAATTTGATTTTTCCTGGCCTTGGACGGCAGACCACCTGCACGCGCTATGGCAAGCACAAGGACAAGTGGAATTTATCCGATTGTCGCCGGACGATACCCGCACATTGGCGGAGATTTTGCCGAACCCGGGCGAGGTGACGCGGCTCGTGTCGCTGATGGCTCCGGTAACGCCCGATTGTTTGCGATCGTTCACCGGCTTGCGGGAGATCAGCATCATGACGGGCAGCACCTATCGAAGCAAACTGCCGGAAGAACTGGAGCAGGTGTTGACGGAAGCCGGGGTGCAGATTCGCGCCCAACCCAACGAAGGCTATTGGGGGCAATCGGTGTCGGAGTTTGCGCTGGCCTTGACCATATGCGGCTTGCGCCGGATTCCGCAAACTCATCATGAGATGATTACGAGCCTGGCTCCCTGGAATTACGATCCTGCGGACGGGATCGGTCGGCCGCATACCCGGGGAGAACAATTCGGAGACGATCCGAATTTTGCGAACGGCAACATCGCCGGCAAGCGTATCCGCATCGTCGGCGCCGGCAACATCGCTTCGCGATATGCCAGCTTCGTTCATATGATCGGAGCGGATGTCGCGGCCTGGGACCCTTACGCATCGGAGCCGTCTTTCCACCGCGCCGGCGCCAGAAGAGAGTATCATTTGGAACAGTTGGTCAAGGACGCGGAAATTTTTGTGCCGATGGTGCCGCTGCTTGACTCGACAAGAGGACTTATTACCGCAGAGCTCATTCGTGCACTGCCCAAGGGCTGTCTGGTCGTTCTGGCAACCCGGGCCAAGATCTGCGATGTCGATGCGATTCGCGAACGGGTGTTGAACGACGAGATCAGTCTCGCGGCAGATGTATTCGACATTGAGCCGCTGCCGCTTGACGATCCGCTGCTGGGCAGGCACAATGTGGTTCACACCCCGCACAATGCGGGACGGACGATCGAATCCAATTACAGATGGGCCGAGAGGCTTGCCGAACAATTCACTCCGATTCCGGCAGTGTGAGCACAACAACGTATGATGCGGACGACTGCATGCCGCCGTCCGGTGGCTGCAGTCCGCCCTCTATCGTTATTAGAGTGGATTTGAAAGCGGTTACCAATCAGAGGGGTTCAAGCGCCAAATAAAATTATAGAATAGGGGATGAAGGCAATGTAGTCGAGACGGGGGCTTATTTTGCTGATGGCATTGGTTCTGGTATTGGGGGTAGCGGCCGGCTGCACGAAAGGCAAAGACGGTTCAAACTCAAGCGCTTCTAACGGCAATGCCGGCGGCCAGACCGAAATCGTATTCTGGCAGTCGGATTTGATGAACTGGCAGCCGCTCTACAACAAATTGGTGCAGAAATTTGAGGAAAGCCATCCGAACATCAAGGTGAAGCCTTAGAGCAACTGATTGCGCATCAAGCTAAAGCAGAAGAAGACAAACTAAACGCCGGAGACGATTATGCCGATTTCAATCTTGTCATTTGTACAAAACTGGGGAAGCCGATAAACCCGCGCAATTTGCTTCGTGAGCTCTACTTATTAATGAAGGAGGCATCCGTCACTAAGTTACGGTTCCATGATTTGCGCCATACTACGGCTTCATTACTGCTCAGTTCCAATACAAACCCAAAGATTGTAAAGGAAATTCTGGGTCACTCAGACGTGAGAACTACACTGGATGTGTATTCTCATGTTTTGCCATCCGTTCATAAAGAGACCGCTAAACAATATGGCGATATGTTGTTCGCTTGATGGATTTAAAATTGCTCATCTCAATGGATTCCCTTATGAGCAATTTTTTTTAGCATCGGTACTTATCGTGTGTAGAGCAGAGTCGCAAAACATCGATTATAAGCAAAAAATGAGCCCAAATTAATTCAAGTGTGACCAACAGTGTGACCACGACAAAAATTCTGTTGGAAAATGAGAAATGGAATCGAAGAAATAATAAAAAAAATGGATTGACTGAAAACACAAAAATAGGGGATAAAAAAAGAAAAACCCTTGCTACATAAGGGTTTTATCGACAATATGGTAGAGTCTAGGGGGATCGAACCCCTGACTTTCTCGCTGCCAGCGAGACGCTCTCCCGCGTGAGGCGGGTTCATTGCCAGGAGTCGCTGACTTAGGAGAATTACCGAAGGTCCTGCAAAGCTTAATTGTTTGGGGAAAACAACATAATGTTCGGACATAGGGATCCTCCTTGGGTTTTCCCGGTTGACTCAACGCCTGTTCTGGCACGAAGAAAAGGAAAAGGATGCAGGCGGCGCCTACGCGCCCCCCGCATCCCGCCCGATTGCCGGCGATTATTTCATCAGAGGCTCCATTTTTCCCTGATACATTTTATTGAATTCATCTCTTAACTTGTCGAGACCCGCATTTTTCATTTCCACGATCATGCTGTCATAGTTGCCTGCCGCATCCGCGTCCGAATTCGACATGACAATCTTGGGGTACCACTTGATCTTGAGCTGTTTGAGCGCGTCGTTGATGGCCGAGTTGTCGGGATTGTTCAGCGTAAGCGGCAGAATATCGCCCATTCTGGCTTGCTGGACGTCGTACTTCGCCAGCTTGTTTACCTGTTCGCGGCTGAATTTCTCGATGTCGTCGACCGGCGCGCGTCCGCCGTAGCCCGCTCCTTGGGTGAAATCGGTATAACCCTGGACGTTCCAGAAGTTCCACATCTCGACGCCGGTCGTCTTAGCATAATCCGCACCCGCCGATTTGAGCTCCGCCTTACGGACCTCCGTCGGTTCGACCGCCATCGATTTGTCCTGAAGCTTCGGCAGGTTGGCCGGATCCCACGCTTCCGCCGGAGCGAACTGGTCGCCGGGCAACCCGTACCATTGCAGCATTTGGCCTTCATGGCTGTACATGAAGTCCATGAACTTGACCGCGGCCATTTTCTTCTCCTCCGAGGAGGACTTGGAGATGTAACTCGAGCGCCATCCGAAGCCGACGCCGATCTGCCACCCGAAGTTGAGAATCGGATTCGTGATTCCTTCCGCTTTCGGAATATTTTCCGCAGGAATCGATTTGTACATCATATCGGGATGATCGGCCTGCAGCGTAGCGTTGGCGGTACCGGTATGCCAGTACCAGGCCGGCAGAATTGCAATATTGCCGTTAATGAGCTTCTCTCTCCACTGATCGATCGTTCCGGTGAACATCTCCTGATCAAGCAGCTTGTCGCGATACAGCTTGCTCAAATAGACGAGTCCTTCCTTATACCCCGGAGCTTCGAACAGATTGACGAACGTGTCTCCGCTCTTCTTCAGGCCGGAGATATCGCCGGTGAACGAGCCGATGAAAATGTCGATTGCGCCCACACCGTCCTGTCCGGCGTTCATCAGTCCGAGCGGAGTGACAGGCTTGCCGTTAACGTCCTTGTATTTGTCCTTCACCGTTTTCAGATAATTGTAGAATGTGTCCAGGTTGCTCAGATCGGGACTGCCTTCGCCTTCGTAGATGTCGCCGCGGGCCAGCCAGGTGTTGCGCTCCTGGATCTTGTCGAGTCGAGCTTTCTCGTACGTATACTTGTCCACGTAGTAGTCTGCGATGCCGTACAGCGGCGCGTCCGGACCGCCCCAATAGTTGCCGTCCTTGAACCGATTGTACTTCAGGTTGAAGTCGTTGGACTCCTCGACCAGCTTCTTCAGGTTCGGGCAAGCGTCGCCGCAGGCGGAGATCAAGTCGTCGTAATTCTCGACGACCTCTTCGCTCTGGAGCTTGAACGATCCCGGCAAAAGCTTCGGCACGATCAACATGTCGGGCATATCGCCGGAGGAGATCATCAGATTCAGCTTCGTATCGTCGTTTGCGCCGTCGCCCGTGGATATTTCGAGCTTGACGCCCGTCTTCTCCTGGATATATTTGCTGACCGGGTCCATGCCCCACTGATTGACGTGATTGACGTAACCTTCATGAATCCATATCTTCAATGTAACCGGTTTCGGAGCCTCGGTCCCGCTCGGACTGACGCTTGCGCCTTGCGATGCGCCCGAGGCGGGCTGGCTTGCGGATCCGCCGGCGACTGGCTCGTTGTTCTCGCTCGTCTTGCATGCCGTAACTATCACGCTTAAAACGAGTACGAGGATCAGAACGACTGAAAACTTTTTTTGCATACCCCTATTCCTCCCATTTCGATTGGTTCTTCCTATGAACTGCGAAAAATTGCCGCCATCACCCCTTTCCCTGCAAATCGCTGGTCTATCCTTTCACGGACCCGAGCGTCAGTCCTTGAATGAAATATTTCTGCATGAAAGGATAGACGGCAATGATCGGACCAATCGTGATGACGGTCGCGGCGGCTTTCAACGACTCGTTCGTCACCTGTATGTTCTCGTAACGCTTCAATGTTTCGGCGTCTACGCCCGCTCCGGCCAAAGAACTCATCAGCGATTTCATCTGCGTATTCTGCTGAATCACCTGTTTCAGGAACAGCTGGATCGGATGAAGATCCGGATTGTTGATGAAGATAAACGCGTCGAACCAGGCATTCCACTGGCCGACCGCCGTAAACAGTGCGATCGTCGAAATCATCGGCAGCGAGATCGGAAAGATGATGGACGTAAATATTTTGAAATCGCTGGCACCGTCGATCCTCGCCGATTCCTCCAGTGACGGGTGCAGATTCTGGTAGAACGCCCGCATGAGAATCATGTGCCAAGTCACATAGACGACCGGCAATATGTACACCCAGAAAGTATTGATCAGGTGCAACTGGCGGATCAGAATATAGAAGGGGATGATCCCGCCGCTGAAAAACATCGGTACGGTCGCCGCGATCGTATATATCTTTCGGCCGATAAGCTTCGGATCCGCCATTGCATAAGCCCAGATTCCGGTACACGCCACCGAAGTGACGACTCCGACGACCGTTCGGGCAATCGTGATGAAATAGGCGTTGAGGATGTACGGCGATTTCAGCAGAACCTGATAGTTCTCCAGCGTGAAATTTCGGGGCCACAGATAGATGCCCGTTCCCGCCGATTTGCCGACGCTGAGCGAATAGATCAGCATGTAGTAGAACGGATAGAAGACGACGAGCGTGAAAACAGTCAGAAAAACGACATTAAACAGGTTAAATCCGCTGAACCTTTTGGCAGCCATCCTATCCCTCCTACCACAAACCGTGACTGGTCAATTTGCGTACGGTTCTATTGGCGATCAGCAACAGCGCGAACCCAATCACAGCTTTCAACAAACCGACGGCGGTGCCGTAATCGAATTGCCCTTGCGAGATGCCGACCTTGAACGCGTACGTGTCGATCGTCTCCGAGGCTTCAATGATCGACGGATTCTGCAGCAAATAAATTTGATCGAAATTGGAGCTTAGAAGATTGCTGAGCGCGAAGATAAACAGAATGACGATTGTCGGCAATATGGTCGGAATGCTGATATGCCAAGCCCGCTTCAGCCGGCCGGCGCCGTCGATCGTCGCCGCCTCGTGCATTTCGGGATCGACCGCGGTCAATGCCGCCAGAATGATGATCGACTCCCAGCCAATCTCTTTCCAGATCGAAGTCAGAATGACCAGCGGCAGAAAATTTTCGCTCTTGGCCAGAAAAATTTGCGCTTCCTGCTGAAAACCGAACGCGATCAACAGATTGTTGATCAAGCCGTCGGCGGACAGCAGATTGTAGAACATGCCCGCGACAATGACCCAGGATACGAAATGTGGCAAGTACGAGATCGTCTGGACGACACGCTTGAATTTGGCCGACCGTAGCTCGTTAAGCAGCAAGGCCAGTATAATCGGCGCCGGGAATACGAGGAGCAGGCTCGTCACGCTGATCTTCAACGTGTTGCGGATGACGACTTCCAGAAAAGAGCTGTCGATCAGCAGCTTGAAATGCTGCAGACCGACCCATTCGCTCCCCCAGATCCCTTTGGAAGCCTTGTAATTCTTGAAGGCAATAATGATGCCGTACATCGGGATGTATGCGAAGACGATCAGGAAGATCATCGCCGGCAAAATCATCAACTGTTTCTGATACTGGAGTATGAACTGCCGCGTGCGGCTGTGGCTGGAAAACTTTCCGGCCAATGCCGCAATACTCCTGGAGACGATCACATTCGTTCGCCGAACGGGAAACAATTTCAATAGCACCTCCGGAACACTTGGTTGTTAACGCTTTCTTTCTCTGGCGAACGAACTCAAATCGATCTGACATAGCGGCGCAGCGATTGCTTGTTGGTCAAGGGAAGCCGTTCCTGAACGGGCAGCATCGGACGAAAGGTTTTATGAGGCTCGGTCTGATACCAGTAAGCGACGGAAGCGTAATCGTTGGAGAGGCTGTTGCCGTGTCCGTGCTCGATCGACATGCGAAGCGACTTGGAGAAGACAACCGGATCCTCGATATGGAAGCGGTAAGCCGTCCATTTGCCGCTGTAGCCGAACGATCCGCCGCCCCAGGCCTCCTTCTCTTCCCAGGCAGAATTCGCCTGGAAAGGCTCCGCCAGCGAGATGCCGTGATATGGGCCGTCATATTTCCCTGACGGATAGTCCCAGGCCGTGCAGAAGTAGTCCTCGGTTCCGGTGCCGTGCAGCGAAGGCGGCCACGCCTCACCGTCAATGAAGAACATGTCGTCTCCTTCTCCGAACCAGGTTACGTTGGGAACGGGATTGATGTGGTCGATACTGAGGTTGCAGCCCACGAAATGACCGCTTCCTTCGGCTTCCAACAGGATGTAGTTATCGGCGCCGTCCAGATTCCGGAGCGCTCCGACCTGCTTGAGTCCGCCGGCGAACAGTTCAAGATTTTCCTTGAGCTCCTCCATGTTCAGCAGACCCTTGGTCGGATTTTCCCGGTTCCAGCAGGCGTGAAAGTTCAGCACTTCGGTCTCGAAGCGCGGATAGCACTCGTAATCGATGTAGAAATAAAAGGACGGAATGTCGACTTCGCTTTCATTGACGATGACGATCCGGGCTTCGGATTTGAACGGCATCGAGAAAAAGCTGTTCATCGCCGTAAACTTCTGGGGCGAACCTTGACGGGTGATCATATTCAGAGGCAGAGATACGAAATGATTGGCGACGCCGTGCCCGACGCCGAAAAAGTCGCCGAGCGGGCATTCGACCGACGGATGCTCTTCTCCGTCCCAATACATCCGGATCAAAACCTTACGGAAATAATATTCCGCTTCGCAGCTGATCGTCATCCAGATATGTCCGATTCGCGCTGGCCCCTTCTCATCGAAGATGACAGCCTCTTCCCCCTGCCCGATCGAAATGTAATCGCGGTTGCCGCCCGTGCGGTCCCAACTCGAAGCGCGTTTGCTCTTGGTGCCGCGCGGCAGAATCAATTGGCTTAACGAAGTATGCATGTCGTCCACCCTTTCTTCACAGGTTTGAGAAAATATCGTTGCGAGCATAATCCAGCGCCGTGCTGATCGCTCCGTAGACGGTTGCCCGGTCTTTGGTCCGGGAAGCCACAACGTCGGGCAGCGAGGTCGGAATATACTTCTCCACAAACGGCAGAATTCGCTCTCTGTAACCCATCAACTTCTCACCGTCCGGCCCCCCGATGACAATGAGCTCCGGGTTCAGTACGGCGATCAGATTGACCATGGCCATGCTCAGATAGTCGATCTGCAGCGCCGTCAAGCCCGGTTGGGCCGGATCATTCAATTTGCCTATTATCGTTTCCAGATCTTGCGGAATCCGGTCCGGCGAATCGTTGCGGTCCGGCGGGAAGAACAACATATTGCCGAATTCGCCCGCGGCGTTGTGGACGCCGTTATACAACTCTCCGTTTATGAGAATGCCGGCCCCGATTCCCCCGCCGACCGTTACGTAGACGATGTTGCGGTACGTGGCTTCCCAGCCGAGCTTCCAGCGTTCCCCCAGCACCGCCATATTGACGTCGTTATCGACGATGACATGAACATTCAGGCGCTTGGCGATTTCGGTCTCGATCGGCGTCATATCCTGCAGTTGCAAATAGTTTTTCGATTTGGCCAGATTGTGTACGCCGTGCATGCCGAGTGCAATCGTCTTCAATTTGGCTTGCGCATCGGGCAAATCACGGGTAATTCGTCCGATTGCCTCGACGAGTTGATCGACGATCACCGCCATTCGGTCACTTATGGCGAACTTGACGGTCTCGTAGCGGATGATCTCCCCGTTGAACTTGGCAATGGCGATTTTAAACGTACCTTTATCCACTTCAATTCCGGCCACATAGCTGTAAGCGTCGTTGGCGTAAATCAGGGTCGAATTGCGACCGATGCTGTTCTGGTTTCCGACACTGCCTTCGCGAATCAGCCCCAGCGCGATCAGATCCCTGACATTGGCCGACAAGGAAGGAAAGCTGATATGCAGCTTCTTGACCAGGTCGGCCCGGGAATTCGGGCCGTCCTGAAGCAGGGCGTTCATGATTAAACGCTTGTTCATGCGCGAAATCGTCTTTGGTGTGCCGACTTGCTTATCCATTGCTTATCCCACTCCAATTAATTAGTTTTGTTAACTAATAACATAGAATTGGATTATGAAACTGTCAACCGGTTTCAACTTATTCCCATCCGCTACTTTCCCTCTTCATCCCAAAGTATGCCGGTTAGAACGGCAATCAATCTTGCCGTCTGCTTCAAGTCCGAAGCGCTGCAGGCTTCCACCGGCGCGTTCAAGTAGCGGACGGGAATCGCCAGACTGCCGGCGATGACGCCTTGATTCGCCACATGGATCGCCGAAGAATCGAAGCTCCCGGTCAAGCCCGCGTCGAACTGGCAGCCGATTCCCGCTGCCGAAGCGCCCCTGGCGATAACCGCTCTCGCGTCTTCGTGCCCGATATGATGCCGATCCCGCAGCTTGACGCAAGGCCCTCCGCCGAGGCGGATTCCCGCTTTGGCACTCTCCTCTTCACAAGCGACAGCGCCGATGGACAATGCGTAAGACGGCCGAAGCGCGTTTGCGGCAAAAGCGGCTCCGCGGCGGCCGGTTTTGTTCTGCACGGTGAAGACGAAATCCGTATCGTAGCAGCAATCCGGTCCGGATAGAAGAACTTCGATCAACGCCTCGCATGCAGCCCGATTATCCAGCGCGCCGGCGGTCAGAAACTCTCCGTTTGCGGCGAAACCGCTGTCGAATACAGCAATCTCTCCGACAAGAGGCTTTCCGTCCTGCCGCGGACCCGCATCGATCAGGATGCCGTCTTCTTCCCGATACTGCACGATGCCCCGGGTTCCGTCCGCGAATAAGACAGCAGCCCCGTTCAGGCGCGTTTTGTCCAGAGTCCCCAGCTCCGACGCACGGAGTAAGCCCTTTTTCGCCGCAGCGCCGACGATCAGCCCCTGCTGGTCCATCGGTGCTGCGATCATCAGCTTGCCGCGCTTACCGGAGGATCCTGCCCGCGATACGATCAGATTGCCGACTTCGTCGATCCGCACCTGTTGGCCCAAGCCGCGCATTTGATCGTGTATATAATCCCTGACGCGGCTTTCGCGGCCGCTCGGTCCGTACAGAGAGGTCAGGGCCGACAATCTTTCCGTCATTGCTTGCGCCTCCGCAAATTCAGTTTTCCGTAATCGTTCAGTACTAGTCTTAACAACTTGCCGCAAGCGGCCAGATCGTCCTTATGCACGACGACGGCGGGCGTATGCGGATTGCGGCAAGGAATGCCGACGGCCAGCACAGGAACCGCCGCCCCGGGCTTCCGCAGCTTTTCCCCTTCGTACTCCTGAGCGGGGATCGTCGCCCGCTGGCAGATTACCCCGGCTTTTGCAGCTATTTGCACGAGCGACTCCTCGTCGACGCCTTCGGGTTCGCCGGAATGGATGCCGGACAGGATGACGGGACCGCCTCCCAAGCGCGCCTCCGCGACTTCCAATCCTCCATAGACGTCGCCGGCGGGAACGAGGCTGACGGCAATCGCCATATCGTAATCCAGTGTATTCGCGGCCAATATCGCGCCCCTGAATCCGACCTCCGTTTGCGCCGTGAACGCGGCAATCAACGAAGCCTGGTGCCGTTCTTCAAGCAATTCGGCCACAATCGCGCACCCTGCCCGGCAATCCAGCGCCTTGGCCTTGATCAGGCGATCTCCGAATTCCTCGTATTCCCCCGCAAACACGATATAGTCTCCCGGGGAGATTCGGGCAAGTGCATCCTCTTGCGTGAAAGCGCCAATATCGATGTACAGTTCCTCCGGCTTGACGTTCCGAAGCCGCTGTTCCGCGTTCTGCATATGCACGGAACGTATGCCGACGATGCCCCTCACGCCGGATCGTCCGATGGCGACCCGTTTGCCGGGCCAAGCCCGCGGGTCGACTTCCCCCACCGGAGCGAAGCGGACATAACCGTCGGCGGTGATCGAGGTCGCGATCGCGCCCACTTCGTCCATATGGGCCGCGATCAGAATCCGGAAGTCGCCGGCATGCCCGTCTTTATGGGCAATCAGGCTGCCGACCGTATCCTTTTCCACCCGGTCGGCGAGGGGACCGACGGTTTCGTACAGCAGACGCCGGACCGCGTCTTCATTGCCGGTCACGCCGGCAACCTCACAAAGGCGCTTCAGCATACAATTCCTCCCTGTTTTCTTCGAGATGAAGGAGAAATTCGACGATCAACCGAACCAGATTGTCGTAATCGCCGGTATGGATCGTCTCGACCGGCGTGTGCATATAGCGGAGCGGAATGCCTACGAGCACGCACGGAACGCCGCGACCGGCCACCTGGATAATCGAGGCGTCCGTGCTGGTCCACCCGCTGGAAATCGCCGTCTGGAACGAAAAGCCCAGCTTGGTCGCGATCATGCGCAGACGCCGAGACAGAACCGGATGCAGCTGCGGACCGAACGTTATATAAGGCCCTCGGCCAATCGCCATCAATTCGGGGTCCCCGGCATCCGGCGTCGCGGCTTGCCCGACATCGAACACGATCGCCAGATCTGGCTTCAACCGCTTCGCTGCGACGTACGCGCCGTGCGCTCCCGTTTCTTCGCGCGAGTTGGAGACGAAATGCAACGTATTCGTCAGCTCTTTGGCGCGCAATTGCTTCGCGCATTCCAGCATCGCGGCGACGTGAATCCGGTTATCGAGTGTTTTGGAAGTTACGCAGCGATCTCCGAGGGGCCACGCGACGCATTTGTACGAGATGGCAGTGCCGATTGCGACCAACCGCTCCGCCCGCTCGCGGGAGTAGCCGATGTCGACCAGCAGCTCATCAACCGCGGCAGCTCTGCTCTGGCCGTCTTTCGCCGGCAGACACTTAGGCGGCACCGCCACGACTCCAGGCAGCCTTCCGGATTCCGTGTGGACGATCACGTCCGTCGAAGGCAATATTTTCGGATCGATGCCGCCCAGATTGCGAACGTTCAGGAATCCTCCCTCCGTAATGCCGGCGACCACAAACCCGACCTCGTCGATATGAGAGGACAGCATGACTGCGAGTCCTTCGGCTTTGCCGAAGCGGGTGGCCGTCACATTCCCGAACCCGTCGATTTCCGTTTCGTCGCAATAAGGTTCGAACAACCGCTTCGCCATGTCGGACGCGCCTCGCTCGTTGCCCGACAAGCCCGGCGCTCCGCACAGAGCGTCCAATACCGTTAGCAGTTTCACGACGCATCCTCCTCGCACATCTGTCGTTTGTCGGCCGCGTTCACTCGGGGCGGATCGTCCAGGCCTGCCATTTCAACCTCCGCGTCACCCAACGATCTTTGAAGTTTTCAGGATACATCCACGTGTTGGCCAGCTGAAAATCGTCGAACCGGTAGAAGCCGGAAGTGTCGGGCATTTGCCTCGCGGGAACGAGCGTCACGCTGGCTTTCCCGTCCAACACCCCGGCGGCAGCCGCGATAAAATCGGCGGGGCCGATGAACAAGTCCGGCCGTTCGGGATCGGGAATGGAGATCCGATCCGGCACTTCCGAGAGGTTCGCAAGACCGGCCGCCGCCGCGCGGACGGCTTTCGCGGTTACGACGGTCGGCACTTCGATACCGGCCGGCTCACGCATCGGTCCCATCGCCTTGCCGGCGAAATACGTGCCGTTCCGGCCGCTCAGGTAATGTGCGGAAGCGAGGAACAGGTCGGCCAGCGAGTAACTGCCTTCTTCGTCAACCTGATAGAAGAACCTTTCGGCAGCTTTGGCCAGAAGCGCTTTCAGCTTTTGGAGGGGGATGCTCCTTTGCGCATTGGGAATGCTTTTCCAAAGTTGTTCATAGGTGACGAATTCAAACCTTCCGTCTTCCTTGATCAACCGGATGGCAGCCGCGAAATCGGCGTAGAATCGCTCGACGTCCTCCGGCGGCCGCACGGGAGGATGCTTCCATGCTCCCCATTCGACCAGATTGTTGCCCTTCAGGTTGACCGCGTCCCAATATTCCGTGAACGGAATGATATTCGGATGACAGCAGATGATGACCCGTTGCCACTCGCTCCACTCCTCGATCCGGCTCTTGACCCCTTCGAGTCCTTCGGTCAGCAGCACGTGATCGATATAAAAATTGTTTTCCAGGTTCAGGGCATTGCAGTACCAGATGCCCGCGCCGCCCGTTTCCTTGAACAGCGAGCCGCTGTAGATCGGCATGTCAAGTTCGGGAGTTCCGTAAATCGCCTGCGGGGCAATGCAATTGCCGGGAGGCACGAACGCCCACAGCCGATCGACGCCGAAAATATCCTTGACCCACTGCGCCCCCTCCGACTCTTCTTGCAGAAAACGCTTGTAGCCGGCTTCCCAGTCCTCGGAATCCGTATATTCGACCATCGTCGGATGCCACGTGTGACGGTAGCTATGATAGTCGATTTCATGGGCCTTCATCGCTTCGAAGATATCGGTTCTTCCCCGTTCCCGCAGCGTCTTGGCCAGCTCGCCGACGAAATTGAAACATCCTCTTACACCTTGTCCGGCAAGAATCATCGCCAGTTGGTAAATCGCATCGTCCGAAAGCGGTGAAGTGTAATCTTCCGTATCGAAACTAAGGAGCACCTGAACCATCTGTCCGTTTCACCTCTATCACTGCAACTCTTTTTATTAGTAACCCTAACTAATTATATTGAACGAATTAAAATTTTGTCAAGACTTTCTTTGCAGCGTAATTAACAGGGCAATATCGGACAAATTAACAGCGCTTTCTGTTAAAGATTGTCCGCCTTCCGTCGATAATACTGAATGGGAAAAGGCAACTCCTACACGATTACGAGAGGATGAAACGCATCGTGACCACGTTTAACGGCATGGGAATGGGGCTCGGAAATTTATCACGCTTGTCGAATGCGGAAACCCGGTCGATCAGCCCGGAAAATTTCAACGGTGAAAAAGGCAAGGGAGGGATGGCAACCGAAGGAACCGGAGCGCCGGCCGCCCGCGATCTGGGACAAGGCTGGAAAGTATCCCCCTCGATTAAATTGCTCGGCGGAACGACAGCCGTTATGGCCGACATCGCCGGCCCGGGCGTTATTCAGAATATTTGGCTGACCTGCGGACCGAAACAATGGCGCAATCTGATTTTCCGCTTTTACTGGGATGCCGAGGATACGCCATCGGTTGAAGTGCCGGTCGGCGATTTCTTCTGCAACGGCTGGTGCGAACGCGTAAACGTCAACTCGCTGCCGATTGCGGTCAATCCGGCGGGCGGCTTCAATAGCTATTGGGAGATGCCGTTTCGCCGGGCAGCCCGCATTACGATGGAAAACCGCTCGGACGAAGACGTCTGGCTCTATTATCAGATCAATTACACGTTGACGGAAGTTCCTGCCGATTGCGCCTATTTTCACGCCCAGTGGCGACGAAGCAATCCGCTGCCGTACAAGCAGGATCATACCATTCTGGAAGACGTCCGCGGCCAGGGCCATTACGTCGGCACTTATCTGGCCTGGCAAGTGAACAGCAACAACTGGTTCGGCGAAGGCGAAATCAAGTTTTTCATGGACGGAGACAAGGAGTTTCCGACGATCTGCGGAACAGGCACAGAGGACTATTTCGGCGGCGCCTGGAACTGGGAATTCCCGCAAGGCCAGTACGGCACCTACACCACCCCGTTTCTGGGCATGCACCAGGCGATCAAGGCGGATGGGCTGTACCGCGCGAATCAGCGCTTCGGCATGTACCGCTGGCACGTCCTGGATCCGATCCGGTTCAAAAGCGACCTAAGGGTCACGATCCAGGCACTCGGCTGGCGGTCGGGCGGCCGCTATTTGCCGCTTCAGGACGATATCGCGTCCGTCGCATACTGGTATCAGTCGGAGCCCCATGCCGCTTATCCGGCCCTGCCGTCCGTCGACGAACTGGAAGTCATCTGAATGCGTTGCAATTGAACCAAGCAAGGGTTTGTCCCCCCCGCGAAGGAGGACAAACCCTGATTTGTTTTAGTGTACCCACGTCAGGGAATGCTCTGATAGTCCGAATCCTTGATCCGGTACCAGCACACCAGGTCCGATTCCGGCGGAATCGGCGGTCCGGCGCCTTCCGACGTTTCGGCACACAAATATGAAACGGGCGACTATATAAGTGGCACAAAAGGAGTTTGGTAACAAATGTCTAGTACCTACAGGTAAACCCCATTTCCTGTAGGGAGGCGATCCAGATGAAGAACATTCTTCACGCCGATGACATTAATCCGGAAATTCAAGCGGTAAAGAGCTATTAAATCGACGAAGGATAAGCGAATGTTCGAGCGATATCAAGCCATTCTAATGTATCTGCACGGAGTTAAGTATGATCGGATTTCAATCATTTTTGGAAAGTCAACCGCATCGATCGGACATTACGTCAAAGCTTATCGCGAAGGCGGGCTTGATGGGTTAACCATGGGACAATCACCTGGTCGTCCACCTTTTCTGTCGCATGAGCAGGAAGAAGAACTTCGTCAGCTTCTCATAGAATCGAGGCCGGCAGATGTCGGCTTTTCTGCAGAAATGAATTGGACCTCCTTCCTTGTACGAGACTGGATTGAGCGCGAGTTTGACGTTACATACTCAGACCGTGGCGTTCGAAAGTTATTACGGTTACTGGGGTTCAGCTACACGAAGCCGACATATACTTTGGCCAAGGCCGATCTAGCCAAACAAGAAGCGTTCAAAATCGAGTTCGAAGATGTAAAAAAATTGCTTCGGCACGAAATTGATCGTATCTTGTTTGAAGATGAATCTATGATAAAGCAGCCTCGACGGTCATTGTCGTTCCTCTTCTAATAATATACTACTTCGCTCAACGCAACATGATCGGCGGTATAGCAAATATGGGGGTTAAAGGGTAAGATCAGCTACTGTGCAAAATCCTGAAATCCTGATCGGCTCAAGCTATGATACAGATGGAAATATCAAGCCGATTCAGGATGCAGGGTAAGAAAGACCAACATCAGTGACAATAGACGTTGACGCCTTTATACGCATTCAGCAGCGTCATCAGCTTCGCGTTCTCGCGGAATAACTCCACATGGTGACGGATCTCATCGGATGATGAGTGAAGCGCCGCCGTCTCGTCCGCGCGATCGCCAGCCGCAAGCCCATCCGTGAATTGCAGGTACGATGCATGCACGTCCTCCGCAATCGCCTGCGCGACCGATAGTTCCTCGGGCGGAGCCGTAAGCGGCGCCATCAGCGATTCGACGTACGATCGGCCTTCCTGCACGTCCTCCGACGCCAATCCGCCCTGTGCAATTTTCCCCATCTGATTGCTCATCTCATTGACAGCGTAGACCAATTGGCTGTAATAGTTCTGTTCGGAGAAGGCGGGGGCCGCGATCGCTACGGGCGGGTTCGCCTTCCAATATCCGAATCCGATTGCTCCGATTAAGACAAGCGGGATAATGAATATATAAAGCCAGTGCTTCAACGATTGATTCGCCGAGTGTATAAACCGCCGCTGTTTCGCCATCGCGCGCACTTCTTTCCGTGTATTTTAACCTGTTCGCAAGTTCATTATAAAACTTTTTAAAAATAAAGTCTACCTGTTTAGTCGGAATAGTGTTATAATCGTTTCTGCCAGTCGAGGAGGCTTATCCTATCGAACGGAGAAGTCGCGACACGCAGCATTCATTTATACACGGAGGGGTATTCACAATGGCTAGAACAGGAAGGAAATTACTCGGTACGATTCTTATGATCGCGATGGTTCTCGCGCTCGCGGCATGCGGCGGGAAGAACGAAAATAAAGCGGCATCGGGCAGCAAAGACGCGCCGACAAAGCTGCGTCTCGGCTATCTGAGCGTCATGGACGACGCACAGACGATTTTGGCCCACAATGCAGGATTGTACAAGGAGCACGGTCTCGACGTGGACATGCAAGTGTTCGCCAGCGGCACGGACCTGATCAAGGCGGTCGTCGGCGGCCAATTGGACGGCGGCGTGCTCGGCTTCACGAACGCCTTGTCCTGGCTGGACAAGGGGTCCGATCTCAAGATCGTCGGCGGCGCGCAGATCGGCTTCCACAGCTTGCTCGTGTCTGGAGACAGCAGCATTGAATCCGTAGACCAACTGAAAGGCAAGAGCGTCGCTTCGCAGAAGCAAGGCAGCACGGCTGACATCGTATGGAACGGCGTCGTGCTGAAGAGCGGGAATTTAGCCAAGCAGGATGTCAACATGCAATACGTAACTCCAGCGGTCGCCATTCAATCGCTGGCTGCCAAGAAGGTCGACGGTGCGTTTGTATTCGAGCCGTTCGCCTCGATCGCCAAGCTGTCGTACCCGGTAAAGGAGATTTACGAGATCGGGACGGAATGGCCGTTCCCTTGCATGGTCGTGATCACTTCCGGCGATCTGGTGAACAATAACCGCGATGCCGTGAACCGAATGCTCGACGCGCAGAAGGAAGCGATCGAGATGCTGCAGAACGATCCGGCCAAGGCTGCGGGCTTCATCACGAAGGAATTCATCCAGGAAGATACGGTGAAGAAGATCGACGGCACGGAAGTGCCGGCAGTGGACGTAATCAAGTCCGCGATCGAATCCCAAACGTTCAACTGGGCGATCGAAGACCAGGACATCGAGCGTATGCAGGAAGTGTCCCAGATGATGGTCGAACAAGGCATTCTGGAAAATGCGATCGACGTGAACAAGGCGCTGGACCTGGCTTGGCAGAAACAACTAAAATAAGCTATAGGATGTTGCATCTATGAATAAGTTTCTACGCAAGATCTGGCGTCAGCTTTGGCCTTTTCTTATTGCCGCGGGTTCCCTGCTGCTGCTCCTGCAGCTGGGACACCTGCGGCAACCGATCGTCATGCCGTCGGTGCCTGACGTGTTCGAGCGCCTGTTCCGGGATGTCGGCAAATCTTCATTCTGGCAATCGATTGCCTCTAGTCTATACCGGTTAGGCATCGGGTATCCGATCGCTTGTTTCCTTGGGGGTCTGCTGGGTCTGCTGGCAGGCCTTTCCCGCAGTTTCGCGGTCTACCTGCGCAGCCTGATCGGCATCCTGCAGTCGATTCCGCCGATTACCTGGCTCCCGATGCTCGTCATTTTGTATGGCTTCGGCAACATTCCGATTATCATTATCATCATTGTCGCCAGCTTCTTCCCGATGGCGCTGTCCGTCATGAACGGGACCGAAGGAGTCAACCATACGCATCTGGAAGTAGCCAAGGTGCTGGGGGCGAAGCGGAGCCAGCTGCTGCGCAAAGTGTACCTGCCCGAGACGCTGCCCGCATTCATTACCGGGGCCCAGGTCGCCTTCGGGAACGCCTGGCGTTCTCTGGTCGCGGGCGAGATGATGGGCGGTCTCGCAGTCGGACTCGGTTTCTCGATCAGTTTCTCCGGTGAAGTTGCCGACATGAAAGGCGTCATCATGTTCATTATCGTCATCGGCACAATCGCGACGATCATCGATCAATTCGTGCTGGAGTTCCTGAAGCGCAGGCTGCTGCATTGGCGCTACATCAAGGGAGGAGGGGACCACTGATGCAGACGCTCGAATTGCGCGGCGTGCAGAAGTCGTTCGGCAGCCTGCAGGTGCTGAAGGATATCGACATCACGATCAAACAAGGCGAATTCGCGGCGATCGTCGGCCCTTCCGGTTGCGGGAAGAGCACGGCTCTGCGCATGTTCGCGGGTCTGGAGCGCCCCTCTTCCGGACAAGTGCTGGCCGGCGGCACGCCGATCGCAGGCCCGGGCCCCGATCGCATGTTCATATTCCAGGAGCATGCCCTGTACCCTTGGTCGACTGTCGAGGAGAACGTAGGCTTGGGACTTGAGCTGGCGGGCGTATCGAAGGCCGAGCGGATTAAGAGAGTGAATGCGGTGCTGGATAAGGTCAATCTGGCCGGGTTCAATCGCTATTATCCGACGCAGTTGTCCGGCGGCATGAAGCAACGTGCGGCGATTGCCCGGGCGCTCATCATGGATCCGGATGTGTTGCTGCTGGACGAACCTTATGGAGCGCTTGATGCGTTGACGCGGCTGACGATGCAGAATGAGCTGCTGAAAATATGGTCCGGCTCCGGCAAGACGATGCTGCTGATTACGCATGATATCGACGAAGCGCTTTACCTGGCGGACAAGATTTTCGTCATGAGTGCAAGGCCGGGTCAGATCGTGGAGACGATCGAACTGAACGAGTCGAGACCACGCAACCGCAATAGCGACAGCTTTGCTGCATACAGGCATCGGATCATGGAATTGCTGGGCATTGAAGAAACCTGAGTCCAAGGAGGGCGAGCAAGATGGCAAGAGCAGTATCCTCCATCACGGAGCTGATCGGCGACACGCCGATCGTACGACTCCGGAGGGTGGCGTCCGAGACCGGCGCTTCCGTGTATATGAAGCTGGAATACTACAATCCGGGGAAGAGCGTGAAGGACCGGGCCGCCTATAACATGATCGCGACCGCGGAACGGGAAGGCAAGATTGCCCCGGAAAGGTCGACGATCATCGAGCCGACTTCGGGCAATACCGGCATCGGTCTGGCAATGGTCAGCGCGGCGCGCGGCTACCCGTGCATCATCACGATGCCGGAGAATGCGACCAAGGAGCGCGTCATGGTGATGCGGGCTTACGGCGCTCAGGTTTACCTGACGCCTGCCGCGCAAGGCATGAAAGGCGCGATCGACAAAGCGCAGGAGCTGGCGGCTGGCATCGCCGGCAGCTTCATCCCGATGCAATTCGAGAATCAGGCCAATTCGGATGCACACCGGGGGACGACGGCCGTGGAAATCTACGAAGCGTTCGAAGGCAAGCTGGACGCGCTTGTGATGACGGCCGGTACAGGCGGCACGATTACAGGCACCGGGGAAGAGCTTAGGAAGCGGCTGCCCGACTTGCGCATCTATGTAGTGGAACCGGCAGGGTCTCCTGTACTGGCCGGCGGTCAGCCGGGCAAGCACAAAATTCCCGGCACCGGCCCGGGCTTCATCCCGGCCATTCTGAATACCTCGATCTATGACGAGATTCTGCATATCCAAGATGACGACGCGCAAGCGATGGCCCGCAGCCTGGCCGCGAAGGAAGGCATCCTCGTCGGCGCATCCGCTGCCGCTGCCGCCTACTTCGCCGTCGAGGTCGGCCGCGAGCTGCCTCCGGGCGCGAATGTGCTCTGCATCGCGCCGGACTCCGGCGAGCGCTACCTGTCGACCGACTTGTTCGCGATTCCTTGAGTTTTCGCCTCGATGTGCCCTAACAAGTACAGGAAGGCAAAGGCAGGTATCTTGATAATCGGACACGCGCTCGCGTGTTCCGTACGGCCGTAGTCGGAGCTGTTCTTCGTAACTACGATTGCAGCTTCGACTCTCGCGTCGTTTGCCCATTCCACAATGGCTTCTTTATGCGACAACCCCGTATTTTCACGATATTTCACTTCGATCAGCATCTTCTTCATGGCCCCGTAGTGGGCCACGATATCGATTTCCTTCTCCGTTCTGGCGTCCCGATAATAACCGACTTGCGTTGCGTTCAAGGAATTGAAAGCATGGACGTGTTTGTATGTGGCTGTCTCCACGATCATGCCCATCTCCGTCGCATCGGTCAGCACTTCCTCCCCGATCATCAGCACAGCATTGCGTATCGCCACGTCTGCCAGGTAAACCTTGGGCTTGGCTTTCAAGATTTTCTTGCCCGCTCGCTCGGTTGGCTGGCTGACATAGATCAGATTGGCCTGTTCCAGGAACTCCATATAATTCGCGACCGTCGGACGAGAGACCCCGACTTCCTTGGCGATCGTGTCCTGAACCACGATATTGCCGCTAACCATACACAAATAAAGGAATATTCGTTCAAGTTCCGCCACGTTGCGAATGGGAAACAGAGATACCATATCCCGCTTCAGCACCTTGTCCACGACATCTTCCCGAATGATCTTCTGCGCATAATTTACATCATCGGACAGCGCGACCTCAGGAAACCCACCGACGAGTAAATAGCGATGAAAATGTTTCTGCAAAGGCGCAAGGTCCAGCATGAGCTGCGACAGCGTTGGTTTGTCCAGAAAGCCGAGCTCCGCAGGGGCTACAGAGGCTGCCAGATTTGGTTCGGGCACGCCCATCAGAGTAAGATACTCGTAGAACGACAGGGTAGGGATTCTGATCGTTGTCCATCGTCCCACACCGCTTTCTTTCGCTTTCTCCGCAAGTACGGGGCTTGCCGAGCCCGTCGCCATAAGATGATAACCGGGGTTGCGGTCGTAGAGCGTTTTTAGCCATAGATCCCAGTCCTGGGCATACTGAATCTCGTCGAAGAAGAAATACAGATTCTGGTCACTCGGGTTCAGGTTATTCTGGAAGACGTCAAGGATCCGTCCAATATCGCAGAGCTTCAGCATGGGATGGTCGAACGAGACGTACAGAATGTTCTTCGCAGGCACCCCGCGGTTCAGACAATCCTCAATCATTTGATGCAAGATCGTGGTTTTTCCTACCCGCCGAGGACCGGAGAGAATAACCGCTCTCTTGATCTTCGGATGTTCGAATACTTTCTTCGCTTCGAAGTAAGCGAGACGTTTGACGGATTTTGTCAATTCTGCCGATATCTTATTCGCAACCCACCAAGTATTATAACCGTGAAGGACTTTCAACACCGTTTCGTCAGAAATAAAAGCCATGATTATCACCACTCACTTCATAATGTATATCATATTTTACATTATGTCCGGCGGAATGTAAATTTAAACCTGAATGAATGCTTTTCCAAGAGGCTGTACGAGAAGAAGGGGGGGCTGGAAGCCCTCTCTTGTTCTCGTTGGCGTAACGCCCTTGCGTCCGGATCGGCGCGGTGAGGGCAATGTCTCCATCATCGAATGCCAGCCCCAGAATCTCGCTATACGTATACGCATCGATCCGTTCATAGGGGCTGCGTGTTCCCTTCGACTCGTTCCTATTTATATTCATGGGTGTCCTACGCTTCTCCTGTCGAACACGTATAGCCGTCTAAGCTGAAGCAATGGACTGAGCCGATCACGTAATCGAGAGGATACTTCGCGTAGATGTCGCCGTACAATTCCATTTGCCCATGCACACGTGTCCAGCCCTTCGAAGCTCCGTTCCACGTCTTTGCGGGCGTCTTCGAGCAAGCCGAGGTACGTTCTGTTCGTCTGCGACGTGACGGTGCTGGAAGCCCAGTAATAAATCGAGATGCCGAATATGGCGAACGGAATCGTGAAGATCAGCATGTACGTGATCAGCGTTCTGACCAAGATGGAGTTGCGCCGTTTCAGATAGGCAAGACCTTTCAAGGGCTTGTCCTCCTCAGTGAGATCTGTCGATTGATTAAATAGTTAGCCTTATTTCAGGCGGGTCGTCAAGTAGGATCAACTGCGAGGAATTAACGATGTAAGGCGGCTTGTTCACGAACAGCGCCGACACAGAAAGACAACCGTTTCGCCATTGAGACAAGATTTGACTACCTTTTCGTTCATCGTTCGTATAAACTATCATGCAGTTGGTTATGTCTACCAGTCTATCAATGGGAGAGAATGCGGATGAAGAAGTCGTTGACAACGGCAGTGCTGTTTCTGCTCGTGTTCGCGTTGGCCTTGCCGGGAGCGGCTGGCGCGCAAAGCAATACCGGATTCAAGGATGTAAGCGGCACATTCTGGGCCAAAGAAGCCATCGACAGTCTGGTCCAGATCGGGATCGTCAGAGGGTACGAGGACAATACGTTCAAGCCGAACAATCCCGTGACCCGGGAGGAATTCGCGAGCCTGATTACGCAGTCGTTCTACCTGGATCTCCCGGGAGAGGATGCGCCGCAAAGCTTCATCGACGTATCGCCGACCCGTTGGTCGTTCACGGCCATCGAAGCCTCGAAAGATTTCTTGACGGGCTACTACCCGCCGTCCGGAAGAAACTTCTTCGACCCGACAGGCAAAGCGACTCGCGAAGATGTTGCGGTAGCGCTGGTGAAAGCTCTGAATTACCAATCGGATGAATTACAGAACCCGAACGTGCTTAGGCGGTTCTATGATGCCGACACCATATCGCCGAATATGCGGGAATACGTAGCCTTGGCCGTCGAGAAGAAATTGATGGTCGGCAACCCGGACGGGAGTTTTCGGCCGAACGATCCGGTTACGCGGGCCGAGTCCGCGACATTGCTATTCAAGGTAATCAAAGGGGCGGCGGGCGACAGCCAGCAGCAGTTGCATCTTCAAGTCGATGCGCCCGCGACCGTATCGAGCCCCACCTTCTATATTACAGGGGACGTGACCAAGGGCGCTCAAGTTTCCATTAACAACAAAGAAGTCGAGATCGTGCAAGGTCGGTTCCAGGTCGGCTATCGTCTGGACGAGGAAGGGACTTATACGTATACAGTATCCGCGCGAATGCCGGGAGGGAAGACGCAGACCGTCACCAAGACGGTCAAGTTCGAGAAGGACGGCCCTCAGCTTGAAGTGAAGGGAATCCCGGAAGTATCGGACAAGCAGACGATTACCGTGTCGTGGAAAGTATCGGACGAGAACGATCCGTACCCGGTCGTGTATGTCAATGACAAGCAGCAATCTTCGTATACTTCATCGACGAGCGTCGAGCTGGAGCCCGGCGACAATACCATCCGCGTGAGGGCAGAGAACGAATTCGGGAAATCGACAGAGGTCGTGAAGCGTGTCCTGTTCCAGAGCGGAGGGCCTGCGCTGACGGTTCACAACGTTCCGGAGACGACGAGCAAGGAGTCGGTCACCGTCAGTTGGACCGTGCAGGATAAGAACGACTCGTCGCCCAAGGTGTATGTCAACGACAAGGAGATGTCCTCCTACCAGAATTCTACCGTTTTGGCCCTGCAGGAAGGCTCGAACACCATCACGGTCAAGGCGGTCAACAAACTGGGGCAGACGACGCAAGTCGTCAAAACGGTAGTGTTCAGCGGGGACGCCCCTACGCTTCAGGTCGATCCGCTGCCGGAAACGGTCAACAAAAGTTCAGTCACGGTCTCCTGGCAAGTATCGGACAAGAACGACGGCTCGCCGAAGGTTTACGTCAACGATGTCCTGCAATCCAGTTACAGCAACAGCACGGTGCTGACGCTTGTTCAAGGCGCCAATACGATCAAGGTCAAGGCCGTCAATAAGCTGGGGAAGACGACAGAAGTGACGCGCACGGTTACTTTTGCCAGCCAAGGCCCCGTTCTCCAGGTCAATCCGATCCCGTCGTCCACGACGAAGAGAACGGTGAGCATCAGCTGGAGCGTGTCGGATCAGAACGATGGCAGCCCGAAGGTGTTCGTGAACGGCGAGGAACAGTCCTATTACAGCAGCAAGACGATCGTTCTGAATCCGGGAGCCAACAACATTCAGATCAAGGCCACGAACAAATTCGGGCAGATCGCGGAACAATCGCTCGATATCGCCTTCGAGCCGTCCGCTCCCGTTCTTGTGCTGGGATATGCGCCGGAGACGACGCAATCCGCCTCGCTCACCCTCAGTTGGACGGTGACAGACGAGAATGACGGCAATCCGAAGGTTTATGTGAACGATGCGTTGATGTCCGGTTACGGCAACAGCAAGACGGTTGCGCTCGTTCCGGGCGCCAATACGTTCAAGATCGTGGCCGGCAACAGCTACGGCAAGACGACGGAAATCACGTATACGGTCACTTACAATCCGGCTCCTTGATACGGGCAGGCAAAGTTGCGTCGCGACAGACAGGGCACCTTCGGGTGCTCTGTTTGCTATTTGCAGGGATTGGGTAATTTTTGGCGAAAAAGAAATAAAACTTTTTTTGCCTGCGTGTCGATTTCGCCGCATGCCGTTCGTTGCATGAATAGAGGCGGGAGTGAGCAGGCGACCCTAACCGCAGGGGGCCCGGCCTACTATTGTTGACGGAGAGGGGAAGTAAGAAATGAGATTCATGATGATCGTGAAGGCAACGGCGGATTCTGAGGCCGGCCATCCGCCGAGCCCGGAGCTCTTCCAAGCTATGTTGAAGTATAACGAGGAACTGGCGAAGGCAGGCGTCCTGCTCGCGGCGGACGGGCTGCATCCGAGCGCGGGCTCGATCCGCATCTCCTATCCGGAGCCGGGCGGCAAGCCCAAGGTGATGGACGGTCCGTTCACGGAGACGAAGGAGTTGATCGCCGGCTACACGCTGATCGAAGTGAAATCGCGCGAAGAGGCGATCGAGTGGGCCTTGCGCATGCCGGACCCGCATGGCAACGGACAGGGGCAGATCGAGCTGCGGCAAGTGTTCGAAGCGCCGGAACTGACGCAGGATGAAGATCTGATCGCAGCCGAAGCCCGCTTGCGCAAGCTGGCGGAGGAGCGCCTGCAATCGTGACGGCGGCCCGGGATGCGATTCACCGTAAGATAGACGCTATCTGGCGCATAGAGTCCGCGCGCATCGTCGCCAGGCTCGCCCGGATGGTGCGGGATGTCGGCTTGGCCGAAGATCTGGCGCAGGATGCGCTTATCGCGGCGCTGGAGCGTTGGCCGCAGGAGGGCATCCCGGAGAAGCCGGGCGCCTGGCTCATGACGACGGCCAAACGTCGGGCGATCGACCAGTTCCGCAGAAGCAAGCTGCGGGATCGGAAGTACGAGGAAGTGGGGCGGGAGCAGGAAGAGGGTGACCATTCGTCGGATTACGACGCCGTGTTGGAGAGCGTGGACGGCGACGTGGGCGACGATATGCTGCGGCTGATCTTCACGACTTGCCACCCGATCTTGTCGCCCGAGGCCCGCGTTGCCTTGACGCTGCGGCTGTTGGGCGGCTTGACGACGGATGAGATCGCCCGCGCCTATCTGGTCGCCGAGTCTACCGTCGCCCAGCGGATCGTACGGGCGAAGCGGACGCTTACAGAAGCCAACGTGCCTTTCGAAGTGCCGGAAGGCGCAGAACGAACCGCCAGAATGGCTTCGGTGCTTGAGGTGCTGTACCTGATGTTCAACGAGGGGTACACCGCAACGTCGGGGAACTGCTGGATCAAGCCGGTGCTCTGTGAAGAGGCATTGCGGCTGGGGCGGATCCTGGCGAGCATCGCGCCGGATGAGCAGGAGGTCCACGGATTGGTCGCGCTCATGGAGATCCAATCGTCCCGTTTCCATGCACGGGTAGGCCCGACCGGCGAGCCGATTCTGCTCCTCGACCAGAACCGGGCGCTCTGGGACCATCTGCTGATTCGCCGCGGGCTGGCGGCGCTGGCGCGGGCGGAACGCATCGAACGCGCGTTCGGTCCCTACACGCTGCAGGCTGCGATCGTCGCGTGCCATGCGCAGGCAGGTTCGGCGGAGCAGACGGACTGGGTGCGCATCTCCGCGCTGTACGATGCGCTCTCCCAAGTCGCGCCGTCCCCTGTCGTGGAATTGAACCGCGCGGTGGCGCTGTCTATGGCATTCGGGCCGGCGGTCGGTCTGGAGATCGTCGATGAGCTGATGCAGGAACCTTCATTGAAGTCGTATCATCTGCTGCCGAGCGTGCGCGGAGACTTGCTCTCGAAGCTGGGGCGCCATGTCGAGGCGAGCGGGGAGTTCTCGCGGGCAGCGTCGCTGACGCGCAATGCGCAAGAGCGTACCGTGCTGCTCGGACGCGCGGCTGCGAGCAATGACGAAGCGGATGCGGCGAACGAATCGAATGGCAATCGAATCGAACCATGAAGAGAGGGAATCGTCACATGAATCAAGTGCAATCTAAAGACGGGACAAAGATCGCTTACGAGAAGATGGGCAACGGTGAGCCGCTGATTCTGGTGGACGGAGCCCTGTGCGACCGTGCATCGGGTCCGAACAGACCGCTGGCCGAACTGCTGAAGCAGGATTTCACCGTCTACATCTACGATCGCAGAGGCCGCGGAGACAGCGGAGACTCTGCATCTTACCGCATCGAACGCGAAGTGGAGGATCTCGAAGCGCTCGTTCAGGAAGCCGGTGGTTCAGCATTCGTCTACGGGATCTCGTCCGGCGCCGCGGTGAAGTTGTTCATGGGCAAGGGCGTTGGCTTGCCCGCGCCGGTCGTCGCGATGATGACGCTCATGCCGGCATGGTCCGGACTGAAGAAGATCGCGCATACGCTGCCTTATGACACGCTGCTCACGATCGAGCATCAGCAGGGCAGAGCTTTTCCCGCGAACCGCTGGGTTTCCGTGAATGTATCTGCATTAACGGTGGTTGGCGGGAAGAGCCCTGCCTGGATGCGCAACGGGATGTCGTCGCTGGCCGAGGCTCTTCCGAATGCCAAGCTGCACACGCTGGAAGGTCAGACCCATATCGTGAAGCCGGCGGCATTGGCTCCGGTATTGAAGCAATATTTCAACGAGGAGGAGACGGTCGAATGGTGAAATTTCAAGCGGTTGTGGAACTCGAAGGAAAAACGGCGACGGGCATCGAGGTGCCGGCAGAAGTCGTGGACGCGCTCGGCAAAGGCAAGCGAGTACCGGTTGTCGTGACGATCGGCAGCTACAGCTATCGCTCGACGATCGCTTCGATGGGCGGGCGGTTCCTCCTGCCGCTGAGCGCGGAACATCGGGCTGGCGCGGGCGTAGCGGCAGGAGACGCCATCGAAGTCGGCATCGAAGTCGACACGGAAGTGCGGCGGGTGGCCGTGCCGGATGATCTGCAGGCGGCACTCGCTGTCGAGCCGGCGGCCAATGGGTATTTCGGCAAGCTGTCCAACAGCAACAAGAGCAGGATTGTACTGAGCGTCGAAGGGGCCAAGACGGCGGAAACCCGGCAGCGCCGCATTGAGAAAGCGATTGACGCGCTCCGCGAAGGAAGGGTGCCCTAAGCTTAGAGGAAGCGGGATTTTGTGCGTCATCGGCGAAACGAACCGAACGAACAGCCGCGAGTGGATGGATTCCGCCGTGACGGAGAGGAGATCTGTTTCGTCCCCCTCTCGTTTACATGCCTGCCTCGCATGCGGTATGCTTGTCATACATCATGGGAGGCGGGCCTATTTTGCAATGGATGCGAATCGTGCTCAGGCATGTTGCGGCTTACAAGCTTCTAAGCTTCATTTTCCTCATCAGCCTGCTGATAGAAGTCGCCTATTCGGTGGCAGCTCCGCTCAGTCTGCAGTATCTGGTGGACGACGCGTTCGTTCCGAAAGATATCCATATGTTCCTCCTCATTCTGGCTCTCCTGTGCGGCGGGGGCCTATTGCACATTGGCGCCGGCCTTGCCGGCGATTATTCGCTTGGCAAGCTGAGCGGCGAGACGGTCCGCACGATGCGGACGGATCTGTTCAGCCATCTGCTGCGTCAATCGATGCCGTTCTATCAACGATATCGCGTCGGCGACCTTGTAGCTCGCTTCTCGGGGGACATGGCTTCGATCGAACGGGTGATCCGCGGGGCATGTCCGTACTTCTTGCGGGAATCGCTGGGCGTGCTGCTTGGGGTAGCGATGCTGTTCATGATCGAGTGGAAGCTGACCTTGGCCGTGCTGGCCGGTTCCGCGCTGATGTTCGTCGGCCCCAAGCTGCTCCAGCGCCGCGCGGAGAACGCCTATGCCGGATACAAGGAAGCGCAGGAGCGCTTCTCCAATACGATCGACGAATTGGTCAAGGGGCACCGAACGGTCAAGAGCCTGCACCAGCAGGGGCGGTTCCGGGAGAAAGCCCGTCGTCAGATCATCGAGATGTTCACGTTCGGCATGAGATCGCACATGACCGATTCGTGGATGGAGCGGCTGCCGCTGGCGGCCTTGATGTTGCTGAACGCCTTGATGATCGGCATCGGAGGATATCTGATTATCCGGGACGAGATGACCGTCGGCGCTTTCATGGCTTTCTTCACTTTATTCATGAGCGTGGGACAATCGGGTTCGGCTCTGTCGCACCTGATTCCGAATCTGATCGAATCCGGGGTGAGCTTCCGGCGGATCGGAGAAGTGCTCGCACAGCCGCCTTCCGTTCCGGAAGCCGATGAACCGGTGGAATGGCCTGCTGCGGTCCGCGAGATTCGAATGGATCATGTGACGTTCGGCTATACGGAGGATGCGGATCAACTGCGGGATGTCAGCTTGCGCATCGCGGCCGGCAGCTATGTGGCTTTCGTCGGATCGAGCGGCTCGGGCAAGAGCACGGCACTGCAACTGCTGTCCCGGCTGTACGATCCCCGGCAGGGCGCGATCATGGCGGACGGGCTGAACCTGCGTCAAGTCAGCGAAGCTTCGCTGCGCAAGCGGGCGGGATTGGTTACGCAGGAGACGTTCCTGTTCCATGCCACGGTGCGGGAAAATTTAATGCTTGATCATGAAAACGGGACGGAAGCAGAGATGGAGGCGGCAGCGAGGAAAGCGAAAATTCACGACGTGATCGCGGGTTGGCCGGACGGTTACGACACCTGGGTCCACTATGACGGAGGCTCATTGTCCGGAGGCGAACGCCAGCGTCTGGCGATCGCAAGGGCGCTTATCCGCGATCCGGATGTGCTGCTGCTCGACGAAGTGACGTCGGCGCTGGATCCGGCTGCCGAGGCGGATATTAACGGGCTGATCGAAGATCTCCGTCGGGAGCGGAAGAAGACGATCGTCGCCGTCACCCACCGGCTCGCTTCCGTAACGAACGCGGACAACATTTATGTATTCGAGCATGGCCGGATTGTCGAATCCGGCACGCATCAGGAATTGCTGCGGCAGTCCGGACGCTACCTGGAGCTTTGGGAGAAGCAGCAAGGGTTTCGCCTTTCGGAGGACGGACTGCATGCATCGGTGGAAGCCGAGCGGCTCGCGAAGCTGCCGTTCTTCGCGGGAATCGCGCCTTCCCTGCTGCAGGAGATCGCCGCGCTGTTCGCTACGGAAACTTGCAAAGCGGGCGAGGCAGTCGTGCAGGAAGGGGAAGAAGGACGCAAATTTTACATCATCGTTCGCGGCAAGTTCGATATTCTCAAGAAGGATCCGGATGGCAGTCGGAAGCGGGTTGCCGTGCTGCAGGACGGCGATCATTTCGGCGAAATCGCGCTGTTGCGGGATATTCCGCGTACCGCGACGGTTCAGGCGTCCACTCCGTCGGTGCTGCTGTCTGTAAGAAGGGAAGCTTTCCATCGGCTGGTCCGGCAGTACCCGCAAATCTCGGACATGCTGGAGCGTACGCTGAGGCAACGATTATGACCCGCCTCCAGCAGGCAGACAAGGAGCTTACATCATGACGATACATTTCAAACACTGTGTCAGTGAAGATGAGCTGGCCGAGGTCAGCTTGTTCCTGCTCGATCGTAAGCACGACTTGCATCCTTCCTTCAGGACGCTGGACATGGTGACCCTGCTCTATCAATACATCACCCAGGGTCATCTGCATTGCGGTGTTGACCGGGACGGCCGCATCGTTGGCGCCTTCGCCTACTACGTGGGCGCTCCGGAGGAGGAGTTCGCGGACCGGACATTCGTGCTGATCGACATCGTGATCTCGGATAGAGCTTACCGGGGGACCCGGTTTTTCTTGAACTGTCTGGACTATATGGAAGGTATTGTCCGGAAGGATCATCCCGAAGTCGATAAGGCCAGATTCGCCGCCCTGGCGGACAACAGCTATCTGTGCAAGCTCTATGCCAAGTTCGCTGAGCCTTGCTACAGGCGGGAAGGCGTTAGCGGACCGGAAATGGTTTTTAGCGAACGAATTGACATAATATGCTCTACCCTGCGGAAATATAAACACGTATAATAAGTTTCAATTCAACTTGTCAAACAAAGGAGGTCATTCGGCATGTATCCTACGCCAGCTACAGGCAGCAAGGATGTCAAGAAGGGCAGCGGCTTCGGCAGAATCGTGCTCGTCAACGATTCCTTGCGCGCACAGCTTGCTCTGAAATAATGGCTTATTTCATTCGGCCTTGCACGCTTGAGATGGATTTCGAAACGTATATGCGGTTCGTCATCCGACATCACCGGGAGCTCGGGCTGCCGTACGCGTTCGCCGTGAAGCTGAGTTTCATGGCGAGCCCCCTCGCGTTGGGACAAGCGTTGCTTGTCGTTGACGAGGATTCCTGGGAGCTCGTCGGCGCGGCCGGATTCGTGTACGGCACCGGCGCCGGCGAGTACGAGGACCGTCATATTTGTCAACTGGAAGTCGCGTTCCTGTTGGAGCCCCAGAGAAGGACACGGCTGTTCGCCCGAGGCATGCAGGCTGTCGTCGAACTGGCCGAGCGGAACAATCCGGACATCCGGTTCTTGCAGTTCTGGGTGCCCGCGGATTGGACTCGGTCGGAAAGGATCGTGCGCAAGCTGCTGTCTTTGCCCGGTTCGAACGTGCGCGAGGATAACGGAATGGCGCTGTGCCGATTGCCGTTCGATGAGCTTGCGCGCTATTGCGAGCGATTGAACGTCAGGCGAACGGCATGAATAGTAGGAAAACAAGACTGCCTCTAAGCGACATTCGCTCGAAGGCAGTCTTGTTTTCCTTACATCCGCGCTTTCAGGAACTTCACCGCGGCGGAGATGTCCGATTCCGGGTTCGCGCCGACTTCGCGCTCGATCGTCAGGTAGCCGCCATAGTTGATATCGCGCAAAGCTTGCAGGTAGGCCGTCCAGTCGACACTGCCTTCGCCGAGCGGCACTTCGCGGAACGCGTCGCCCGATTCGGCGTCCTGAGCGATCTTCGCATGATCCAGCGGATCAAAGCCAAGCGCGCCGTAGATGAGCCGAGGATCGACCTCGCGCAGCCGAATGCCGTCCTTGGCATGCGTGTGCACAATGTAGTCCTTCAGATTATGGACGCCCTGCGCCGGGTCGTCGCCGGTGACCATGACCATGTTGGCCGGGTCGAAGTTGACGGACACGCCCTTGGAGCTGAGGCCGTCGAGGAAGCTCTTCAGATGCGCCGAAGTTTCAGGGCCCGTCTCGATCGCGAAGTAAGCGTTCATGCTCGTGGCGTAGCGGCTGAGCTCGTCGCAAGCCAGGTGCATCGACTCATACACTTCGCTGTTCTTGTCGTCAGGCACGATGCCGATGTGCGTCGTGACGATATTCGTGCCCAGCTCTACGGCCAGGTCGAGGATGCGCTTGGATTTCTCGATTTTCTCGGGGTTCTTGGTCTTGTCTTGGAAGCCGTGACCGCCAAGGTCGCCTACGAGCGCCGAGATTTCGAGCCCGAGCGACCCGATGTAGGTTTTCAACTCCTTGCGGGCAGCCGCCGTGAGATTCGCGGGATCCAGTTCTCCGGATACGGCGTACATCTGCACCCCGTCCGCGCCTACTTGCTTCGCCTTCACCAATCCTTCGCGCACGCCTACCCGAAAGCTGTCCACGATGACGCCGATTTTCCAAGGATTCACGATACCGGACATGTCAACACGCTCCTTTATCCTCTTGTATTGCATTCATTATAGCCGATTCAACGCCTTACAGCCGAATTTCGGCGCCTTTCGCTGCCGATTCATAGATGCCGCACAACATTTTCATCATCTGGACCCCATCGGTGACCGGACTAAGCGGCTGTTCGCCGTTCGCGACGCATGCGACGAAATGGTTGATCTCGTTCTGGAAAGCCTGATCCGCCGAGAATCCGGCTTTGTTGTCAAGCTGTGGTTCGATGTTCAGAATCGTGTTGTGCTTCTCGGAGACCATGACGATCTGGGGGTCGATCTCGAACCCGCCTTTATCGCCGAACAGCTTCACGCTGCCTTCATCCTTCTTGGCATGCAGAGTAAAACTGACGTCGACCATGATCGATGCGCCGTTCTCAAAGCGGATGATCGCATTGGCGAGATCCTCCACCGTATTCTTGGACGCATCGTAGTCAGCTGCTTTGTAGAAGGACAAATGTTGAATGTGCGAGCGATTGCCCAGCTTGCGGTAAGCGTTGCCGCTCACGGATATCGGCTTGGGTCGGCCCATCAAGTACCAGCACAAGTCAATGACATGCACGCCGATGTCGATGAGCGGCCCGCCGCCGGACCGTTCGACGTCCGCGAACCAGCCTCCCGGATTGCCCAACCGGCGAATGGTTGAAGCTTTGGCGTAATACAGCTCCCCGAACTCGCCCTGATCGACGAAATCGCGCAGCATCATGACGCCGGGATCGTACCTGCGGACGAAGCCGACCTGCAGCAGCTTGCCTGACTCGCGAACCGCCCGCTCCACCTCGTAGGCTTCTTCCACCGTGCGGCACAACGGCTTCTCAACGAGGACATGCTTCCCCGCTTGCAATGCCGCGATGCTGATCGGCGCGTGCGTGTTGTTCCAGGTGCAGATGCTGACGGCGTCGATGTCCGGGTCTGCCAGCAACGCGCGATAGTCCGCGTACACTTTGCCTGCGCCATACTTCTCGGCCACAGCGCGCGCCCTTGCTTCGTTCACGTCGCAGATGGCGACGATGTCCGCGCCCGGGTTGTTCTTGTACGAATTGAGATGCAGCGATGCGATGGAACCGGTTCCGATGACGCCGATGCGAATGTTCCCCATGCGACAGCTCTCCTTCTAACGAAATTTGTTCAAGAAGTTGGGCGAGGTCGCCTCGCCTTGTCACTTCGTATTATAATAGGCTGAGCAGGGGTTGCCATGGCTAAGCATGCTTATTATTTGCACGATTGTGCGATAGTGGAGGGATGTACATTGAAAGACGTAGCTTTTCGGGAACCGATGCCGATGCCGAATCCGTCGTTTCCGGTGAAATTGCATCCCCGCCATAATCGCAAGATGGCCGTCGGGGAGACGTTATTCGTTCCCCATTGGCATGAGCATATCGAATTTCTCTACTTCGTTGCGGGCAGTGCAGTCGTGGAATGCGGCTCCCAGCCGGTGAGCTGTGGAAGCGGCGATCTGTGCGTGGTGAACAGCAACGAGCCGCATTATGGGATTTGCGCTTCCGAGGATTTATCCTATTATGCGGTGATTGTCGATCTGTCCTTGCTTCACAGTCATGCTTGGGATGCTGTGGAGATGAAGTATATCACGCCGATTACGCGGAACCGGATCTTGTTTCAAAATCGGATCTCAGGCGACGAAGCGGTCACGGAGTGCATGCTGGCGATCATTCGGGAGCTGGAGCGGCAGGAGCTCGGCTACGAGCTGTCGGTCAAGTCCCATCTGTACGGATTGGTGTCCTTGCTCGTACGCAAGTACGTGGCGACGCCGAAGGAGCTGGACGCCTACCGCTATCGCCTGAAGGAGCAGGAGCGGCTGGCGCCGGTGTTCATCTACATCGACGAACATTACCGGGAGAAGTTGAGCGTCCAGCAGCTCGCCGACCTCGCCGGGCTGAGCCGATATCATTTCAGCCGGCTGTTCAAGCTGGTAACGGACAAGTCGCTGGTGGAATACATCAATCTCATCCGCATTAACAAGTCGGAGAGCCTGCTGCGGAACAAGGCGCTCAACATTTCCGAAATCGCGCTCGCGACGGGCTTCAGCGACATCTTCTATTTCAGCCGCACGTTCAAGAAGCTCAAGAAGGTGTCACCGTCGGAGTGGCGGAATTTCGAGAGTTGACCGTTCGCTTCATCCGATTGCCCCGCGCCTTTACAGCAAAGGAGAAGAATGCGTATAATAGTTGCAGTCAGGTGGTCAGGCCACCATACCAAATTAAGTACATCATTTACATCCGTTTGGGGGCCAAGCCATTGAAGTTGATGCCGATCCAGAAGCAGCGCGTCTATCAAATGATTATTGAACAAATTAAAACATCGGTGGAAAACGGCGATCTGAAGCCGGGAGAACGCTTGCCTTCCGAACGCGATTTGGCGGAAAGCTTGAATGTATCGCGAAGCGCGGTGCGCGAGGCGTTCAGCGTACTGGAAGCTTCGCGGCTCATTCGTGTCCAGCCGGGGGTAGGCGTATTCCTGGAATCGGATGCGAACAAGGAAATCGTCGCTCGGCTAAGCGAGATGATAACCTCCCGGGAATCCGATCTGCAGTTGGTACAATTATTGGAGGTTCGGCAGGCATTGGAGTCCCAAGCTGCCTATCTGGCAGCGATCCGAAGATCTCAGGCCGACATTCGTGCGATTCGACAAGCTTACGACAGGCTGGCGACATCGGTCGCGGGAGGGCAGGTTGCGGCGGAGGAAGATCTGCGGTTCCACATGACGATCGTGGCGGCGGCCGACAACCCGATGCTGGCGGAAGC
Organism: Bacillota bacterium; assembly: GCA_023391635.1. Taxonomy (GTDB): domain Bacteria; phylum Bacillota; class Bacilli; order Paenibacillales; family Paenibacillaceae; genus Cohnella. The sequence goes on from JAEWAQ010000032.1 coordinate 65,974, forward strand.
CGTTAAGCTGATCTCCGATCGATGCTTGGCCGGCTTGCACGTCAGCCGCAGCGAAAGCATCCGCATTCCGGGTAAGAGTGCTGAGGTGCTGGAAGAGCATGAACGGATCATGCTTGAGATCGAAGCCCAGAATCCCGGTCAGGCCCAGCAGGCGATGTGGGATCATCTGTACAATGTCAAAACGCGATATCTACTGTAAGGCAGTTGAACGAAGGAGGAAATCGCGATGAATTCAGCTATGCTCCCTCGTATGGTTAAGGTGCGTCAGAACTTTCCGAACGAACGAATTGCCGATTTGGAGCATGAGGTTCGAAACGGCGTGGCGGCGTGCGTCAGGCACAGGAGCTTGCCGCCCGGCGCAAAGGTTGCGATCACGGCAGGATCAAGAGGCATCCGGCATATTGTCGACATCCTCAAATACACGGTGGAAGCTTTGAAACACCATGGCTGCAAGCCTTATCTGATTTCGGCCATGGGCAGCCATGGCGGCGGGAATAAGGAAGGACAGGCAGCCGTACTAACAAGCTTGGGTATAACTGAACAGACAGTCGGCGCTCCGGTCATCGCATCCGATGAGACCTTGCTGATCGGCGCCACTTCGAAGCAGGCTGCAGCCGCTCCGTATGCCGGATTATGCACGGTTGAAGGGCTTCAGGTCTATGTTGCGAAGGAAGCGATGGAAGCGGACGCCGTGCTGGTCGTGAACCGGATCAAGCCGCATACGGCTTTTCATGGCGAATATGAAAGCGGACTGATGAAGATGCTGGCGGTCGGCCTGGGGCGTGCGCCGGGTGCGGACAGCGTACATCGGTTAGGTGCGGACCAGATGGCGCAGGCGATTCCTTCGATTGCCGCGCACATCTTGTCCCATGCGCCCATATGGGGATGCCTTGCGATTGTCGAGAACGGCTACGATGAGCCGGCGCTGATTCAAGGCGTTCCCGCAGAGCATATCCCCGCGGAAGAACGAAAACTGCTGCAAATCGCCAAAGGCTATATGCCGTCGATTCCCGTGCGGGACATCGATCTGTGCATGATCGGCGAAATGGGCAAAAACTACAGCGGAACCGGCGTCGATACAAATGTGGTCGGCAGAATGAAGATCACCGGCGTTCCCGAACCTGCGGAACCGGGCATTCGCTATTTGGCGATTCTCGGCTTATCCGAGCCTTCCCACGGCAATGCGACGGGAATCGGATTGGCCGACTTCACCACCCGGCGGGTGGTGAAGCAGATCGATTGGCAGGCAACCTACCTGAACTGCTTGACCAGCGGATTTACGGCTCGCGCAGCCACTCCGATCATCGCGCAAGACGATAAGGACGTACTGGAGAAAGCGATGTTTGCGCTGAAGACGGAGCATCCGGAGCAGCTTCGCCTGGTTATTCTCAAAAATACGCTGCAGCTCGATGAACTGTGGGTTTCGGAGAGTCTCTATGAGGAACTCGGGAACCGGCCGGGCATTGAAGCTGTCGGTGCGCCATTTCCATTGACATTCGCCGGGGACGGCGCCTTGGAGTTGGTCTCTCACATGAAAGGGGAGGGGGGAGGACATTGAACAGGCATCGAACTTCGTTTACCGCTTCCCACTTGCAGGCATTGCAAGCGATCTTCGGCGAGACCCGTGTGTTGTGGCGGGAGCATGATCTATACAGCTATGCATTCGACGCTTCGTTCGGCACCTATAAACCGGATGCGGTCGTTCAACCGCTAACGGCGCATGAGGTGAGCGAGCTGGTCAAGTTCGCGAACAAGCACCTGATCCCTCTCACGCCCAGGGGCCACGCCTCTTGTTTAAGCGGCGGCCCGCTTCCTGTACAGGGAGGCGTTGTCGTCGACCTCACGAAGATGAATCGGAAGCTGATCATCGATGAGGAAGACCTGGTTGCCATCGTTTCGCCAGGCGTGCTGACAGGCCAAATTCATCAGGCAGCGGAAAGCAAAGGTCTGATGTATCCCCCCGATCCGAGCAGCTCCGTCATCTCGACGATCGGCGGCAATCTGGCGGAAAATTCGGGCGGGCCGCGGGGGCTCAAGTACGGTGTGACGAAGGATTACGTACTGGGGCTTGAAGTCGTTACGCCCTCCGGCGACATCATCCGTACCGGCGGACGCACGGTCAAGAATGTTACCGGCTACGATCTGACCAAGCTGATCGTGGGCTCGGAAGGAACGCTCGGCATCATTACGGAAGCTACGCTCCGTCTGATTCCCAAACCGCTTGCAACCGAAACGATGATGGCGGTATTCGACGATCTGGTGGCATGCGGCAAAGCGATATCGCGCATTTTAGCTTCTGGGATCGTTCCGGCGAAGATCGAATTGATGGACCAGGCTTCCATCCAGGCAGTGGAGAACTATGAACCGTGCGGTTTGCCGCTTGATGCGCGGGCCATCATCCTGATCGAACTGGACGGGCACACGCAAGCGATCGCAGCGGAAATGGAAATTGCCCGCCAGGTATGTGATCGGATGGGCGCGCGAGAGATCAAGGCGGCGCAGTCCGAGGAGGAGAAGAAAGAGCTGTGGCATGCCCGGAAGCTCGTTTCACCGGCGATTGCCCGGATCAAGCCGACGAAGATCTCCGAGGACATCTGCGTCCCCAAGAGCAAAATACCCGAAGCGTTCGAACGGCTGGAACGCATCCGCGACAAATATCGCTTGAATATGGTTATTTTCGGCCATGCGGGAGACGGCAACCTTCATCCGAACATTATGACGGACAAACGCGATGTTGAGGAGATGAGGCGGGTCGAGCAGGCTGTCGGGGAAATATTCGAGGTCGCGCTCCAATTGGGCGGGACGTTGTCAGGCGAGCATGGGATCGGCACGATGAAAGCGCCCTTCATGGAGCTGGAGCTGGGCGCGGCGGGGCTTGATATGATGCGGAAGATCAAGGCTGCGTGGGATCCTAACGAAATTATGAATCCAGGAAAAATTTTTCCGCAACCGGGACAGAGGCTGGTGCTCGCCGATGACTGACACTTCATTGAAGGACCTGCAGCGGAAGTTGGCTTATGACGATACGTTCAGCTGCGTGCAATGCGGCTATTGCTTGCCGGTATGCCCGACTTACGAGACCATGGGCTCCGAAACCCATTCTCCCCGCGGCCGCATCAATCTGGTCAAGATGACGGCGGAAGGCAAGCTGACCGATTGGTCGCTGCTCGCGGATTCGATCGACCGATGCCTGGGGTGCAGAGCCTGCGAGACGGCTTGCCCGACAGGAGTCAAGTATGGCAACATTTTCGAATCGGCCAAAGATGCGATCGCGGAACGGCAGCAGTACGCCGTGCCTGTCAAGGCTGGACGCGTGCTGCTATTTCGCGGGCTGTTCCCGAACAAGCGGCTGCTGAACGCGCTGGCGGGGGCGCTATGGGTCTATCAGAAGAGCGGATTGGAAACGGCGGCGAATAAACTGAAGCTGACCCGCGTACTCCCGAAAGCCTTCGGCGCTTTCGCGACCGTTCTGCCTCGCCAGACGAGCCCGTTTGCCAGAATGAGGCGTCCGCGGACGATTCATTCCCGACATGGCAAGCCGCGGTATCGCGTGGCCTTCTTCACCGGATGCATCATGGATGCGATGTTCGAACGGATTAACCGGCTCAGCATGGAATTGATGGCTGCCGGCGGGTGCGATGTCATGGCCATTCCGGGGGAAACTTGCTGCGGCGCCCTGCATGCGCATGCCGGTGAGCGCGGTGACGCAATCGGGCTGGCGAAACGCAATATCGAAGCATTCGAACGGCTTGCCGACTCCGGAACGGTCGACTATGTCGTGAACAATGCCGGGGGCTGCGGCGCGATGCTTGCCGAATACCCGCATCTTCTCCGGAACGATCCCCAGTGGCAGGAGCGGGCGCTGCGGTTCGCGGAGAAGAGCCGGGATATCAGCGTCGTTCTGGCGCAGCTGGCACTGCCATTCCGGCGCGGCGGAAGCGAACTGACGGAGACGGTGACCTACCAGCGATCCTGCCACATGACGAACGTTCAGAAGGTAACGTCCCCTCCGCTGCAGCTGATTCGGTCGATTCCCGGCATACGGCTGCAGGAAATGGCCGACAAGGACAAGTGCTGCGGCTCCGCAGGAATATATAATATGATCCATTACGATGAGAGCATGGCGATATTGGATGTGAAAATGAAGGCCGTACAGGGAACACGCGCGCAAACGATCGTGACGACGAATCCCGGCTGCTTGCTGCAGATGCAGCTCGGCATTCAAAGAGAGGGGTTGCAGGACCGGATGCGCGCCGTGCATCTTGTCGAGCTGCTGGCTGAAGCCTGCGGGTTTATCGAGCGTTAACCTTCGATGGACTGGCAGGCCAGGATTAAGCGAACGAACATTTCCGCGCCGATGGCAAGCACCTCTTCGTCGAAGTCGAAGCGCTGCTGATGATGCCCATCCTTCAGCGGGGATCCGAATAACAGGTAACCGGCCTGCCCTCCCTGCTCTTGCACGGCATTCAGCATATAGACGACGTCTTCCGAAGCGCCCAAGTCTCTGTAAGGAACGATGGAGATCCCCCGGCGCATCCGCTGGGCTTCGTATTGAATGATCGGGACGAGCTCCTTGCTGCTCATTGCGCCAGGGGCTTCTCCGACGATTTCGCATTCGCCGGTTACCCCGTGCATCGCGGCGGCATGCTCGATGATCCGCAGCGCTTCCGTTCTCATGTATTGATTCAATTCCGTCGTTCCCCGCGGATTTCAAGCTTCATCTCCGCCCGATCGGGAATAATATTTCGCCCGGATCCAGCGACAAGCATGCCGACATTGACGCGGGTCGGACCTTCGCCGTGCCGGCTTATTCCATGCAGATGCAACGCGGACGCAGCCGCTGCCAGCAAAGCGTTGCGGCCTTCATGGGGGGAAGAACCCGCATGCGCCGCCCGGCCGTTAAAGACGACGTTCATCTTCGTCGTCGCCAGGAAGCCGCCGATCGAGGCAACGATCTCGCCGAGCGTCCGGCTTCGCGATGCGATATGGCCGGCGAAGAAATATTCGACGCCGTTCAGCCAGCCGGCATCGACCATGGATTTGGCGCCGCGGGTGCCTTCCTCGGCCGGTTGGAATAACAGGCGTATCTCGCCCAGGAGCTGATCCGCAGATCGGGAGACGATTTCCGCCACGCCCAGGCCAATCGACGTATGTCCGTCATGGCCGCAGGCATGCATCATACCTGGATGGCAGGAGGCGAAGCCGTCCCGCGCCGGTCGATGCGCTTCACTGTCGCTTTCGGTAAGCTCATTGGAATCGATATCGAACCGAAGGGCGATGACGGGCCCCGGCCGGCCGGTCCGGAGGACACCGACGACCCCTGTATGACCGCCGTGCATTCGCTCCAGCCACATCGGATTGGCTCCTTCGGCCAGCGCCCGTTTTTCATGAGCCTGAAGAACCTCCGCACTGGGAACGCCCATACGCGACTCGGGCTTGCATACCTCCTTGCCGACATGGACCTGAAAGCCCAGTTTCGTCAATTCATCCGCCACGATCGCCGAGGTGCGATATTCCAGCCAACCCGATTCGGGATGCTTGTGCAGATCCCTTCTCCGACGGATGAGCTTTTCTTTCAACAGTTGCACTTGCTGCTCAATGTCCACTCGAATCCCTCCTTGCAAATAACCGCCCGAACATTTATAAACAGCATAAATGTCCGGGCGGTTCGTTCGCGTGCGAAGCTTAAGCCTAAGCGAATTGTTCAATGAAAGCTTTGGATTTGGCCATGACGCGAATCGCTTCGGCATCCTCGCAAAGATAGTATCGGTAGGAAGGCTCCAGCACATGGATGCCTTGATAGTTCTGATTCTTCAATTCGCCCATGATGGACGGCCAGTCCATCTCTCCTTCACCCGCATTGATATGCTTCAGGCCGCCGGCATGATCGCTCAGATGCATGTGCGCCGGCCTCGCAATCCGAATGAAGGAAGCCGGGTCGACGTCGGCTTCGAACGATTCCGTCGTATCCACGATCGTCTTGATATGCGGATGCCGGAAGGAGTCGACGTAATCCACGAGCTTCTGCGGCGTAGGGCCTTCCGTCCTCGGGTTATTCTCCACGACGATCGTGATGTTGTATTTGGCCGCTTTGTCGGCCAGATCGACGAAGTTGTCCAGAATCGGCTGAGTCAACAGCTTGATCTTCGCCGGGTCGCTCGAAGCGTGTGCGCCGCTCGGCGCGATGTGAGGGTGAATCACGATGGCTTCGGTACCCATGATATGGGAAGATTCGATGATTTGGCTATTGAGTTCGCGCGCTTCCTTGATCATCCCCGGATGCACATTGTACAGAATGGCGAACATGGCGAGCGGATAATGGATCGAGCTGACGTGCAGCTTCGTTGCCGCTTCCTTCGCGAACGAAGCGCTCATATCATGCATGCATTGCGGCATGAGCTCGGCTTCCTTGATGCCGGCTTGCGCAATCAGCGCCAGCGATTCGAGCGAATCCCTCGGGTATAACGCGGCTGTAGAGAAAGAAATTCTCAACTTACTTCACTCCCATTTCCGTTTTCAAGCCTTCGCTTAAGCTCTTCATCGCATCGGCAGGCTTCTGATCGCCTTTTTCGATTTTCTCAAGTGCTTCGTAAATCATAAAGTCCATCGTTCCCATGTCATCAAAGTGCCAGTAGGCCGTGCTGCTGCCCAGTTGGTTAAAGGCGACCTGATACATCGGGTTTTCTCCCATTGTCTTCTGCGTGTCCGCCATTTCCAGCGCGGATCTGTAGATCGGCATGTAACCGGTCTTCAGGGAGAAGTTCGTTGCCCGATCTTTGTCCATCAAGAATTTGATCAGCTCGTAGGTTGCTTGGTTTTCCCTCTCCGACTTGTTGAACTGGACGAGCACGCCCCCGCCAAGTGCGACAGCGGGTTTCTGTCTGCTCGGCAGCGCGAATGCGCCGACCTCAAATTGTTGGCCGCTGGACCACTTGGACATGCGGGCGGAAGTGGCTGCAATCATCGCAAGATTGCCCGCAAGAAATTTATTTTCCGATAGGTCGTGTTGTCCCGCAGGCATGACCCCCTCGTCAACCAGCTTGTGCCAGAACTCCGCCGTTTCGACACCTTCGGCATTCTCGAACAACGGATTGGCAACGCCGTCGACATTTTCCACGACCGAATTGCCGTTCTGCATCAGCATGGATTTGAACAGCCAAGGCGAATCGGACGTGTCCAGTCCCCAGAAATCGTTGGATTTGTTGATGTTTCCGTCCGCTTGGGCCTTCTTGGCATAAGCGAGCAACTCATCCCACGTTCTTGGCGGTTGATTGACATCAATCCCGGCAGCCTTCAGAATGTCGGCATTGTAATAGATCAATTGGGTGGAGATGTTATAAGGGATGGAGACGATTTTTCCGTTATATTTCGAGTAGTTCCACATCCCGTCGTAAATATCGTCCATCTTGAAGTCTGCGTCGCCTTCCAGCATTTCCAGGATCGAGGTGTTATTCTGCGGACCTGTGTACAGAGGGCCTGCGCCCATCAGCGCGCCGTTCGGCTCCGTCTTGGAAGCTAACGCCGTCGCCATCTTGGTTGCGGTATCCGCATAGCTGCCGGAGAAGACCGCTTCGACGGTAATGCGCGATTGGGAGCTGTTGAATTCGTCAATCATCGCTTTGAACGCCTCGCCGTTCGCGCCGGACAGCGCATACCAGAACGTGAGGTTTACGGGCTTGTCGTCGACGGGCGCCTTGGACTCGCCGCTCGGCGCTGCACTGCTCGGCGCTGCGCTGCTTGCTTTGCCCGAATTATTGTTGGAGGAACATCCGGCTATCAAGGATACGGTCAGGGTGAGCGCCAGCATGAGTGCAGCGGCGGTAAACGACTTTTTCTTCAAAGGAATCTCTCCTATTGGATAGAATGATGAACGTCATTTCAAGCCAGTCAGCGTTATGGATTTAATAAATTGCTTCTCCGTGAACAAATACACGATAAGCACCGGCACAATGGCCATTAATGCGGCGGCCATCATCACCTGGTATTCAGATGAGCTTTCCGTGACCAAGTATTTTAGACCGATCGGCAGCGTGCGCAGCTTTGTCGTATTAATGACGACGAGCGGCCACAGATAGCTGCCCCAGTGGCTCAAGAAAGAGAACAACGTGGAGGTGGCGATGGCTGGCATCGCATTGGGCAACATCACGTTCGTCAATATACGAAAATGTCCGCAACCGTCGAGTTTGGCCGCATCGATCAGTTCATCCGGAACTTGCATGAAAAATTGGCGGATGAGGATGATCGTGAAGGCGCCGAATATTTCCGGTATGATCAGTCCTGCGTAAGTATTTACCCAGCCGAACTCGGACACGATCAGGAATAAGGGTACCAAGGTGACGACGGCCGGCATGAGCATCGTGGAGAGGATGACCAGGAACACCTTGTCCTTGAACGGAAAGTTCAGCTTTGCGAGCGCATATGCAGCCAGCACGGAGATCGCGATTTGCGAAAAGGTGAGCGCAGCCGTTACCGCGATGCTGTTCAGGTAATACAATCCGAAGGGCGTATATTGAAACACCTTCTTGAAATTGTCGAGATTGAATTGACTTGGCAGCCATTTCGGCGGGTAGGCGTAGACGTCCGCATTGTTCTTGAAGGCGGATAAGATGACCCAAACGAATGGAAAGATCACGATAATTACGCCTACGGTCAAAATCGCAAACGCAATCCAGTTGTACCTCTCTTTCGACGCAGCCCGTGTTTTCAAACGCACCTCCTCCTTATTCGTCAGTCATAGAATACCGTCTTGTTGCCGATTTTCTTCTGGATTTGCGTCAGCAGCAGAACGATGATAAACAGAATTACGGCTGCAGCGGCGGCTCGGCCCATCATCGATCGATTAAAGGCTTGCTCATAGATGTAAAACACCATGACCGCCGTAGAGTAAACCGGGCCACCTTTGGGCGTCATCACGGATATTTCCGTAAACACCTTAAAGGAGTTGACGATCCCCATCAGCAGGACGAAATAGATGACCGGGGAAAGCAGGGGCAGCTTGATTCGGGTAAATATCTTCCATGCGCCAGCCCCATCGATCTTGGCTGCTTCGATGTGCGTCGGCGAAATGGACTGCAGCCCGGCCAGGAAGATCACAATGTCGTACCCCAGTCCCTTCCATGTTGCGAATAAAATAATGGAAAGCATCGCCGTGCGCTCGCTATGCAGCCAATCCAGCGGTCCCAGCCCGACGAATTGGAGTATTTGGTTGAAGGGCCCGATACCCGGATCGTAAAACCAAATCCAGATCAGGCTGGATGCGACAACCGGCACGACGACTGGCGCGAAATAGGCGGCGCGGAAAAATCGCCTGAACGGCACAAGCTGATCCAACAGGATGGCGAAGGTCAGAGCGAGTACCAGATCGAGAGGGATCTTCACAAAAGTGAACAACAGCGTATTTGCAACCGATTTCAAAAATTTCTCGTCATTCAGCAAATATTGAAAGTTGCCCCAACCGATGAAGTTGTTCGTCCCTTTGAGCAAGTTGGTGTCCCTGAAGGACATGTACCCTACTTGAAAGATAGGCACAATGACGAAGATAACAGCGAGCAGAAGTGCTGGCAGCACGCATATAGCCGCAACCATGACCTCCCGCTTATGGAATTGGCGATTGCCGATTGTGAATCGACGGGACAATCTCTCACCTCCTTCTGGATGCATGGCGTCATTATAACTTGTGGACTTCATTAAGCAACACAATTCGGAACGATACAACTTAATAAATAATGCACATTTTTGCATGTATTACGTGCGCTGAACTAAATGTTATCATGGTTCAAATCGACTGTCAATCATCATGTATGCGTTTATTCTTCAGTGAAATTCCTTGATTTTATAGGGATATTTAAGGTTTGGAAGTAAACGGGTGGACAGAAAAACAATTATGATGTTATGATTTATATGCATGTATTACACGCTAATAATTGCATATTGGGGTGTGTGTATTGCTTGGATTAAGAAAAAACGTGTCGCGGTTGTTCGATAACAAGGGGAAATTGTTTGTAGCGGCGCTCGATCATCCTCAGGGCTCTGGCGTGATGCCGGGCCTGGAGAATCCGATGGCTACGCTGGATCAATACGCGGAGAGCGAGATTGACGGCTTTATTCTGAATGCGGGGCTATTCAAGCATATTCGCAACGATAAAGTTTACGGCAAGAAGCTGATTATGCGAGTATCGCTCGGATGCAGCAAATTCTCTAGCGATTTTGCAACGACTCATGATACATTTGTTTCCAAGGAGACGGTGAATCAATTCGGCGCGGATGCCGTGCTCATGATGCTGATCCTCGGAGATCACGATTATAGCAGCATGCAGCAAGCAGCGAAGGCGATTGATTATTATCATTCTCTATCCATTCCGGTCGTCCTTGAAGTATTGGCATCCGATTACGCGAAGCTCCATTCAATAGACGTACAGAGAACGGGAGCAAGGATCGGGGCGGAGATCGGCGCCGACGTCATGAAGGTGTTCTACACCGAGCGGTTCGAAGAGGTCGTTAAAGGGTGTCCGGTCCCTGTTATATTGGCAGGCGGGGAGAAGGGCTCGGATGTGCTTAGCTTTGCCAGGTCTGCCGTTTGCGCCGGCGCCAGCGGCTTTGCCTTCGGAAGAAACATTGTCCAACACGAAGATCCGGCGATTATCATTCGTCAATTAAACGGCATATTGAGATGATGAAAGGTTGAGTGACAATCTATGCCTAAGAAAATCGATTCATTGCTCATTTACAACATTGCCAAATACTACTATAAAGACGGCCTTGAGCAGGATGCCATCGCCAACATGGTCGGCATATCGCGTTCCCAGGTTTCCAGACTGTTGACTAAGGCTCGCAGCATGGGAATCGTTCAGTTCAAGCTGGTTTATCCGGTGGATACGGAGTATGAGGATTTGGCGGAAGAAATGAAGCGTTATCTGGGCATAGATGAGGTCAAGATCGTTCCGGTGGACGAAGAAGTCGTGAAGAAGAACGAAGCCCATATCGGCCAGGCGATTGCCATTTATGCAGCGAAATATTTGCCTGACCTGATTATGGATGCCAAGGTTGTGGGCACCGGCTGGGGGAATACGGTGTATCAGTCCATTCTCCATATGGACCACTATGCCGGTTCTTCCGATCTTTTATTCGTTCCTTTAGTCGGCAGCGTCGGGCAGTATGCCCCCTGCTATCAAATCAACTCCATTATCGATCGAATCTCGGAGAAGTTTAAATCCAAAGGGATGTTTATTAACAGTCCCGCTTATTTGGATAAAGAACGATATGGGAGATTAAACGAGTATAAAGAAAAAATGCTGCCCGTCATGGAATTGTGGAATAAGGTCGATCTGGCGATTATCGGCTTAGGGAAACCGCTGGACAAGTCGGACTACCTGGAGAACGAGATGGATCCCGTCTTGTTGCGGCGGCTCAGGCATGCCGACATCGCGGGAGATATTCTCGGTCAGTTCTTCCATACGGACGGAAGCATCCACCACATAGGCGAGCACTACCATTTGCTTGGCTTCGATGTTGCGAAGTTGAAGTATGTGGAGAATGTGGTTTGTCTTTGCGGCGGCAAAGACAAAGCGGACGGGATTGTCATCGCTGCGCAGGCGGGATATTTCAAAACCTTGATCACGGACAGCAGCACGGCGCAACTTATTCTGGAAAGGCGATGAAACGATGAAAGCTTTGGTATATATGGGGCAAGGTCAACTGGAGTTGCAGCAGCGGCCGAACCCGCAAAACGATATTGTCATTAAAGTGGCGGCTTCCGGCGTGTGCGGCACGGATCTGAAAACCTACTTGAAAGGCCATCATATGTTCCAGCCCAATTCGGTGCTCGGACACGAGTGTTACGGAGAAATCGTGAGCGTGTCAGGCAGCGTTAAGGACTTCAAGCCCGGCGATCATGTTGTCGTCGCTCCTTATTATGAATGCGGCGAGTGCGAATCGTGCCGGATAGGCGTCGGGCAACTCTGCCCGAATAAGCTCTATTTGCAGGACGGTTGCTTCTCCGAATATATCGCCGTATCTTCCGAATATGCCCGGAAAGGATTATATAAAGTTGCCGAACCCCGCGATGTGTACACGCTCGTAGAGCCGCTCGCCTGCGTCATCAACGGCATGGAGAAGCTCAATGTCGAGCAGAACAGAAAAGTTCTCGTCGTCGGAAGCGGTCCGATGGGCACTCTGTTTGCCATCGCGTTGACAGGCATGGGCGTCACGGTCGATGTGGTAGAGATCGGGGAATGGCGGAAGAAGAAGCTTCAGGAGTACGGTTTCAACGTCATCCAGCCGGATGAAGTGAAGAGCGGGGCCTACGATCAGATCGTGCTGACGGTGAACCGGCCCGAATTGGTTCAATTCTACCTGTCTCTTGCCGCTAATGGAGGCAATGTGCTGCTGTTCAGCGGATTCTCCAAGAGCGACCGGGCGCAAATCGATCCGTATGACGTTCATTATCGCGAGGTTCGCGTGACCGGAAGCTTCGGCTACAACTTGAACCATTTTACGGAATCCTTACAAATGATCGAGCAAAACCGAGATCGCTTTGAAAGAATGATTACGCATAAATATGGGATCGAGGACGGGGCGATGGCGTTCGATATGCTGAAAAACGGCCAAGCCATGAAGCTGATTCTGACACTGTAAAGTAACCTTGAAGGGCGCGATCGAATGAGAATTGCCATGTTGTTCAACTCCTTCGCGGGCAAGCAAGCAGCGTTTCATCGGTATGCGGAGCTTGCGGCAAATGCCTTCCAAGGACATACGATGCTAACTTGCTCAGGCGGATTGGGCGAGAGCTATCTTGCGGGGCTTATCCCAGGCTTGCAGATCGTTCCTTGCGAGGCATCCACGTTTATCGAACAAATCAATGAAGCGACCGCGCATATGGCGCAGAGGCATCCGGACTTGTTGATCTGCGTCGGCGGGGACGGGTTTATCGCTTATACGGCAGATTGGCTGATCCGTCAGCAACGGGATATCCCGTTGCTGGGAATCGCCGGCGGCACCGCCAATGTCGGCCCGCTGATCCGTTTCACGGAAGATCGTCTCGAGCGGCTGAACCCGGACAAGCTGTTGTACGAGCGAGTTGGCGCTGTGGAAGTTGAAGCCGACGGTCGTGTATTGGGTTATGCGTTTAACGATCTAATCATTGGTGACACCTTCCTGTCTTCCGTCGAAGGACGAATGGTGAATATCGCTGCCGCCGATTTTCTGAAGGACGGCAGCAAGCGCGTGGTGCGTCCGTCACCCGGAATCGCGGGCGACCATTTTCAACTGCACAGGAACGGTAACCGGGTTGACTTTACCTTGAAGAAGCCTGCGCAGATCGTCGTATCTCCGCTTCACAAGAAGGAATTTTACCGGGGCAAAGCGATTACGGGAGCATTGACGTGTGCGGGATATTCCGAACATGGCGCCGCTGTCGGTCTGAGCAACCGGGTACTGGTCGACGCACGGATGGACGGAACCGACGATCGGACGATTGTTATCGAGCATATTCTCTTCAAGGCAGGCGATACGATCGCGATGAGCGGATTTACGGACAAAGGCTACTTGATCATCGACGGCAATCCCTTTCTCTGTACGGAGGGAAAGGTCACATTAAGATATCTTGACGGGATAGTGACGTGCGCATATACGGGTTAAATTTGGGAGGAGACCGCAATCAGAACGAAGATTTTGAAAATACTAGAGGCTTTGGCGGTTGGCGATGCGCTTGGCATGCCGACGGAGTTCATGAAGCGCGAAGACATTAGGGACAAGTTCGGACTGGTCGGGGAAATTCTCGACCCATCCGTATCCTGGTTGCATGCGAATCTGCCCAAAGGCTCGATAACGGACGATACGGAGCAGAATCTGTACCTGATCGAGGCCTATTGCCAGGATGCCTGCATATCCGTCGAGAATACGTCGGCGCATCTGCTGCGCTGGGTGAATGAAACGAAGGCGGACGAGAAAGGCTATATCGGCCCCAGCTCGCTAAAGGCGCTGAAAGCGATTGCAGAAGGGGGAGATCCTTACCAGGCAGGGAAGAAAGGCTCGACATGCGGCGGGGTCATGCGGGTGCTGTCTGCCGTGCTCTGCTGCCGTTACGAGGATGAGCAGGCGCTGCAGAAAGCGGTATATGATTGCTGCATCCCTACGCATAATACCGCTTTTGCCGTGGAAGCCGCGATGTCCTTGGCTTATGCCCTGAGGAGCGCGCTTATGCAAGCTTCCTTCGATAACATTTTGGATGCCGCCGTACAAGGCGCCATAATCGGACGTGCATTGCCGAAGGAGTCTTTCCCGGGTCCGTCTACCTCTGGCAGAATCGAGCTGCAGCTTGACACGATTCCGGCTTGCCGGTCGACGGATGAGGCGATCGATTTTATTTATAACGTAATCGGAACCGGGCTCGAATCGTATGAAGTGGGTCCGGCGGTTATCGGTATTTTCCTGTGGGCGAAGGACGACGTGTGGCTGGCCGTCCGGATGGGCGCGTCCATCGGCGGGGATACGGATACGATTGCGGCTTTGGCCGGCGCATTGTCTGCAGCGTATGCCGGGAATCACAATATACCTAGCGGGATAACAGACGAAGTGCTTCGATCCAACAAGCTGGAGCTGCAGCGTTACGCGGATTTGGTCGTAACGCTGCAAGCCGGCCTTGAACGTAAGGAGCCGACGGATGGTTAAGGCGACCAACCGCCGGATGGTCACCGTCGGCTTGCTTGCCGCATTATTTATCGGCGCGCTTGATGCGACCGTAATCGTTACCGCCGCACCGATTATCGTCGCCGATCTCGACGGGTTGTCTCTCATCAGCTGGATATTTTCTATTTATACGATGGCCGCTTGCGTGATGACGCCGATTTTCGGCAAACTGTGCGATATGTACGGGAGAAAGCTGACTTTCGTGATCGGCACGGCATTGTTCGTTGTAGGTTCCATTCTATGCGGGAGCGCGGGCACGATGACCGAATTGATCTGGTACCGGCTTCTTCAAGGAGCGGGCGAAGGCGCGCTGATCCCGGTCATCTTCACGATTGTCGGCGATATGTATACAGGCAAGATGAGGGCCAAGATGCAAGGCGTATTCGCTTCCGTCTGGTCGATTGCGGCGCTTCTGGGACCGTTGGTCGGGGGGTACTTCGTCGATTACGTATCCTGGCGCTGGATTTTTTTCATCAATGTGCCGATCGGCCTGATCAGTATCGTTCTCATTCTTGGTTTTTTTCAGGAGCGGTTCGAGAAGAGGGCTGTTTCCGTCGACTATCTTGGCGCGCTTGTCTTTACCGTGGGCGTGTCCGCGCTGCTGTACGCGTTGCTGAGCGGCGGGAATGAGTATGCCTGGGATTCCTACGTCATTCTCGGATTGCTCGCTGTTGCGGTGTTGAGTATTCTATTGTTTCTTGTCGTTGAACGAAGAGCGAAAGAACCGATGATTCCGCTTCATCTATTCAAGAACAAGATCATTGCGGTTTCGAACGCCAGCGTCTTCTTCGCTTATTGCATCTCTACCGGAGTGGCCATCTATCTGCCGATGTGGATACAATCTCTGCTGGGCCGCTCGGCAACCGTCTCCGGCTTGACCTTGATGCCGATGTCGATCGCCTGGCAACTGGGCGCGATTCTCGCCGGCTATCTGCTTTATCGCATAGGATCGAAGGCGACCGTAATCATTGGCGCGTTTGCGATTGTTGCCGGTTCGCTCTGGCTTGCGACGCTTCATTTGGACTCGCCCTATTGGCACATGATCGGGTTCCTGATACTGATCGGATATGGCATGGGACACGTAGCGACGCCAGCCACTGTCCTGGTCCAATCCTCCGTAAGCTGGGAATGGAGAGGGGCGGCAACCGCCTCCAATACCTTGATGCTGTCGCTTGGCCAGACCGTCGGCATCGCTGTTTTCGGCAGCGTGCTCAACGCATCGATCTCCGGCAGCGGGCAATCTTCCAGCGCGCAGTTCGCTGATGGATTGCAAGCGATATTCGTGCTCGGCTTCGGCATCTCGCTCCTTGTTCTGTTAACCGTTCTCTTCTTGCCGTCTCATCGCAAGATTATGGAGCAGCAATCCAAGCTCGAACCTGAATTGCTGGAGTAGAAGAGACGAGAGAATAGGGATACGCAGGGGGAGAGTGTGCAGAACGTGGCTGACCATAGTATTATCATCCGAATGGAGCTTTGCCATCAAGAGGTAACCTTCGGAGATGTCGCATCGGAAATCGGCGAGCACGGCGGCGATATTACGTCCATCGACGTCATTCGTCCGGGCAAGGAATCTTCGGTGCGCGACATTACCGTTCAGATTGCAGAGTCCGGCCAGAATGCGGTAATAGAGGCGTTGAATCGTTTGCGCGGCTTGAAAGTGACGCACGTTTCCGACCGAACGTTTCTCGTCCATCTGGGCGGCAAAATCGCGATACAACCCGCATTGGCGGTCAAAAACCGCGACGATCTGTCGCGCGTGTACACGCCGGGAGTAGCCCGGGTATGTACAGCGATTCATGAAGACCCGCAGAAAGCCTATTCCTTGACGATCAAAAAAAACACGGTTGCCGTCATTACGGATGGTACGGCAGTACTCGGTCTGGGCGATATCGGTCCCTATGCGTCCGCGCCGGTCATGGAAGGGAAAAGCATGCTGTTCAAACAGCTGGCGGGGGTCGACGCTTTTCCGATTTGCCTGGATACGAAGGACCCCGAGGAAATCGTACGGATTGTCCGAACGATCAGTCCGATATTCGGAGGTATCAATCTGGAGGACATCAGTTCTCCCCGTTGTTTCGAAATCGAACGCCGTCTTGAAGCGGAGTTGGATATCCCGGTATTCCACGATGATCAGCATGGCACTGCGATTGTGACGGTAGCGGGTCTGTTGAACGCCTTGAAGGTTGTCGGCAAGCGCATGGAGCAAGTACGCATCGTCGTTAACGGCATTGGCGCCGCCGGCGTTTCCATCTGCAAAATGCTGCTCGCCGCCGGCGCCACGAGATTGGTCCCGGTCGACAGACACGGGGCGATCGTGCGCGGAGGCGTGTACGAGCATCCGATGTGGCAGTGGCTGGCCGATCAACCGCAGACCGAGAGCCGACAGGGTGACCTGAAGGAATTGATTTCCGGCGCGGATGTGTTTATCGGCGTTTCCAGAGGCGGCATTCTGACGGAAGAAGATTTGATGCGGATGTCGACTGACAGCATCGTATTTGCAATGGCCAATCCCGTGCCCGAAGTAGATCCCGAAGCGGCGTCTCGCCATGTGCGCGTACTGGCAACCGGACGCAGCGACTATCCGAATCAGATCAACAACGTGCTTGTATTTCCGGGGATATTCAGGGGGGCGCTGGACTGCCGGGCGAGCCGAATCAACGAGCAGATGAAGCTGGCAGCCGCACATGCGATCGCTTCGGTCATAACGGATGAGGATCGCAGCGAGCAGTATATTATCCCGAGCATCTTCAACGATCAGGTTGTACCCAGAATCCGGCATGCCGTAATCGAAGCGGCGCTGTCGACCGGCACGGCGCGCAGGATACCTCCCGATTTCCGGTAATCCGGCCATCCGGTTTTTACCCGGCAGTAACCAACGGACAGATCGTGAAGCCGTCCGCAGACCTCCGTTACCCGCCCCACCAGCCGCGCAGCTTCTTCCACCAACCGCCGTCCTTCACGGTTTCTGGGCGCTGTGTCTGCACATTCACCTTGTCGTCATGCAGCGAACAGAAAGCGGTCGGCTCCGTGCCGACGAGGTACGTCTCCAGCGCCCGCTCCGCGCAACCGGGCCCAGCCAACATGCCGCTTTCCGGGTCGATGTAGACGCTCACGACGCCTTCCGGCGCGGAGAAGGCGCCCGGCGGCACGCCTTGCAGCGCGGCGTCGACGAAGTTCGCGAAGATCGGCGCGGCCCGGTGGGCGTCGTTCGACGTAATGGCGCGGCCGCGGTCGTAACCGACCCATACGGCGGTGACAAGCTCCGGCGTGTAGCCGACGAACCAGGCGTCTGAGTCGGTCGTGCCGGTCTTGCCGGCGACCGGCCGACGGTGCAGCAGCCCTTTCACCCGATGCGCCGTGCCGCCTTGCTCGAAAACGCCGGTCAACAGGCGCGTCGTCACGTAGGCGACTGCGGGCGGGATGACCTGCGCGCTGCGGGGATGCGCTTCATACAGCACTTTGCCGTCGCGGTCGGTAATCTGCAAGATGGCAAGCGTACTGGCCAATTGGCCGCCTGCCGCGAACGCCGAGTACGCCGTCGCCATCTCGAACGGACTCACGGGGAACGTGCCCAGCGCCAGCGACGGCACCGGCTTGAGCGGCGAGGTAATCCCGAGCTTGCGCGCTTCGTCAACGACTGCTTCGGGCCCGACCTGCATAATTGTGTTCACCGCGTAGATGTTGTCGGAAGCCGCGATCGCCCTGCGCAAGTTGATATCCGCGTGCGCGTAGCGGTCATTGAAATTGGCCGGCCTATAGATCTCCCGGTTGTTGTCGTAATAGAAGATCGTCGGCTCGCTGCGGAACCGGGTGGACGGCGTCACGACGCGGTTCTCGAGCGCGGCGGCGTACAGGATCGCCTTGAAGGAGGATCCGGGCTGCCGGGTCGTCGCGAATACGCGGTTGTATTGATTCAGCTTGTAGCTCCGGCCGCCGACCATCGCCTTGATGTATCCGTTGCGGGGATCGATGGCGATCAGCGCGGTCTGCAGCTGCGTACCCGCGGACAGTCCCCGCCTCACCGCTTCCTCCGCCGCTTGCTGCATTCCGGAATCCAACGTCGTTTTGATCGTCAGCCCGCCTTCGTTCAGCAGCCTCTCGTCGATGCCCAGCCGTTCGACGGCAACCCGCTTCACGTAATCGGCGAAATACGGCGCCACCCGGTCCGGCTCATCCGGCAGCGGCTTCACGACGGGCTTGTTCCGGCCTGCCCGGGCCGCTTCTTTCGCAGTCAGCACCTCCGCCTCGACCATGGCATGCAGCACGATTTGCCGACGCGCTTCCGCCGCTGCCGGATGCAGATTGGGCGAATAGTAGCGGGGTCCTTTCGGAATGCCCGCCAACAGCGTGCTCTCTTCCAACGTCAGCTCCTTCGCCGATTTGCCGAAATACAGCCGCGCCGCCGCCTCCGCTCCGTACGCTCCGTGCCCGTAGTAGATTTGGTTCAAGTACATTTGCAATATTTCATCTTTGGAGTACGTCTGCTCCAGCCGAGCGGCATACCAGGCTTCCTTCAGTTTGCGGGACCATGTGCGCTGGTGGGTCAAGTACAAGTTGCGCGCGAGCTGCTGCGTCAAGGTGCTTGCGCCTTCACGGATGGACATGTGCCGCACGTCCACCCATACCGCCCGCGCCAGCCCGCGGATGTCCACGCCTGCGTGATCGTAGAACCGGCGATCTTCCACGGCCAGCGTTGCCTTGACGAGCCAGGGCGAAATATCCGCCAGCTTGACCGGCCGCCGATTGACGCCGCCGGATTGCTCGGCGATCACGTTGCCTTCGGCGTCGAGAATTTGCGTTGCGTGCGGCACCGCTCCCGCGGGCAGCGCCCCGTATCGGTACAAGGCGAGCGAGCCGGCCGTGGCGGCGATCAGGGCGATGAGCGTCAGCCAACCGAGTTGCCGTCTGAGCGATTCCGGGAGGAGGAACATTCTCGATTTTCCGCGCTGCTGCTGTTCGTCGTCGTGTTCGCTCATCGCATCCATCGCCCCTTCCTGGCGCCGCAGGTATCATTTTCCTGATAGTATGGGGCAACGCATGCGCGGTTATTCCGGAATTTGCTTGCGTGCTTGACGGCTGGAGTACGATCGCTGGGAGTTTGCGGCTTGCGGCAGTTTTTTTTTCGCAGCCGATATCTTATAATACTGTTTGTCTGGCGCAACGAAACAGGCAGACGCGTCCGCGTCTCGTTCCAATACATAATGAGAGAAGTGAGAATCATGTCCGCGATGGAATTATGGTTTACCGAGAAGCAGACCGAGAACTATGGCATTACGATGAAAACCAAGCGCACGATGGTGCACGAACAGACGGACTTCCAGGAGCTCGCGATGATCGAGACCGAAGAGTGGGGCAACATGCTCGTGCTCGACGGCATGGTCATGACGACGATCAAGGATGAATTCGTGTACCACGAGATGGTGGCGCATATTCCGCTGTTCACTCACCCGAATCCGGAAAATGTACTGATCGTGGGCGGCGGAGACGGCGGCGTGGTGCGCGAGGTGCTCAAGCATCCGAAGGTGAAGAAGGCCGTGCTTGTCGACATCGACGGCAAGGTCATCGAGTATTCGAAGCAGTATTTGCCCGAAATCGCCTGCAAGCTGGACGATCCGCGCGTGGAAGTCATCGTCAATGACGGCTTCATGCATATTCACGACCACAAGAATACGTACGATGTCGTCTTGGCCGATACGACCGAGCCGATGGGCCCGGCCGTGCAGCTGTTCACCCGGGGCTTCTACCAGGGCATCTACGAATCGCTTAAGGAAGACGGCCTGTTCGTCGCGCAGACGGATAATCCTTGGTTCAAGGCGGACCTGATCCAGAGCGTCAACCGCGACGTGAAGGAAGTATTTCCTCTTGTGCGGGTGTATTGGGCGAACGTGCCGACGTACCCGAGCGGGCTGTGGACATTCACGATGGGCAGCAAGAAGCACGATCCGCTGGCGGTCGACGAGAGCGCGATTCCGGAGCTGGATACGAAGTACTACTCGCCTCGCCTGCACAAGGCGGCATTCGTGCTCCCGAAGTTCGTGGAGGACTTGACGAAATAAACGCTAGTCGGATTCGGCAACGTGCATCCGTATTTAGCGTCCGCAGGACCGTAGACAAATTCAATCAATCTAATGCTAAAGGGGAAAACAGTTACTCCATGCGCTTACCTCAAGCTTACTCAGGCAACGTGTTCATCTGCAGCTCCGACGATTACGAGGCGTCCAAAGCCGTTATCTACGGCATGCCGATGGATTATACCGTCTCTTTCCGCCCGGGATCCCGGTTCGGACCCGGCCGCATCCGCGAAGCGTCTGTCGGGCTGGAGGAATACAGCCCTTATCTGGATCGCAGCATCGAGGAACTCGCCTACTTCGATGCGGGCGATCTGCTGCTGCCGTTCGGCAATGCGGCCAAGAGTCTGGACATCATCGCCGAATACGTGCGCGGCGTACTGGCCGACGGGAAGATCCCGGTCGGGCTCGGCGGCGAGCACCTGGTGACATGGCCGGTCATTCGGGAAGTGTACAAGAAGCATCCGGACCTCGCGATCATTCACATCGATGCTCATGCCGACCTCCGCGAGCAGTACGAAGGCGAACCGCTGTCGCATTCGACGCCGATTCGCAAGGCGGCCGAGTTGATCGGACCGGGCAACGTCTATCAGTTCGGCATCCGCTCCGGGTCGCGGGAAGAGTGGACCTACGCGCACGAAGCCGGGATCCACTTCCATCCGTTCACCGTGGCGGAGCCGTTGAAGCGGGAGCTGCCGTCGCTGGCCGGACGCCCCGTCTACGTCACGATCGACATCGACGTGCTCGATCCGTCCGCCGCGCCCGGCACGGGAACGACGGAAGCCGGCGGCATCACCTCGGGCGAGCTGCTGGAGGCGGTGCACCTGATCGCCCGGTCCGGCGCGAACGTCGTCGGCTTCGATCTGGTCGAGGTGGCGCCGATCTACGACCCGACCGAGATGACGCCGATCGTCGCGTCGAAGATCGTTCGCGAGATGTTGCTCGGGTTCGTGAAGTAATATAACATTCAATTGCAGATAGCGAACCAAAGCCCCTCAGTCGGCAACCTAGCCGGCTGAGGGGCTTTGGGCTATGAAGTACGATGATGCAGACCCTAGGACTCATATCACGTACAAATATTTACATAATATGATTGATAAGTTGAAGAAATTGTATTATGCTAGCAATATTGCTTGCGGAATTAGGAAGATTATACCGGAAAACGGCAAAACCATCGAAAGATGGCGACGCAAAGCCATGGGTCTAAAGCACTCCGTTCTAACGGGGCGCAATGATCGCCAGGTTGCCCGATTGCTCCCAGACTCTGACTCCATGACTATCGTGCCTTGGCGAACCGTTCGTTCGGTTTTGCCGGGCATTTTTATTATTGTAGTCGGAGGCTAGGATGATGAAAAAAATGATGTCTCGTTCGTTCATTTTGGTATTAACGGTTGCTTTGTTATGCTCCTATTGGCCAGCGGCGGCTTTCGCCGCAAATGCAGGAGCGGCGCCGACCGTTTACGATCCATTTGAAATATTTGATAATCTGCCAGGTCAATCCCGCGCGAAAGGGCCGCAGTTGCCGAATCCTCTGTCAGGCATGTTGCCATCCATGCCTAATCCGATTCCGGGCGGTGTACCCGTTTCGCCGAACGGGGGGTCCGAGATCTCTGGCCATACGCCTGCGTCCCCACCAGACGGCAACCCGAATGCCAATCCCGTCGATATCGCAACAGGACTTCCGAAGCTTGATGCTACCGATTTGAGCATGCCCGGTATCGGAATCGGTTTTACGCTAGAACGGGCCTATGATCCGCAGAAGGAAGAAGAGGGCGTATTCGGCGCTGCATGGGACTATAATTGGAACTCGCTGCTGCGCATGTATGCCGATTTCACGATGGGAGAGTTTCGATCGGACGGTACGGTCAATTCTTATTCCTTCAACAAGGATGACCCGGATGGATACATCCTGGAGTATGATGGCGACGAACTCGTGAACTATGAGCTTCATAAGGGGCACTACGAATTAGTAAATGGGGACAGTCTGGAACGACTCAGTCAGTATGACTATCGGGTGACTACAAAAGACGGCATGGCGATCACCTATTATGGCTACTTTGCTCCTTGGAGGGCTGCGCAGGACCCGAAGGCCGGGAAAATGATTTCGCTTGCGGACAAATTCGGAAATACGATTCATTTTACATATGACGCAGACGGCAAAGTTGATCGAATCACCGATACGGCGGGGAGAACAATCGATCTCGTCTGGCAAGAAGGGGTTATCGACAAGCTCATCGACCCGTCGGGCGCTGAGACCGATTACCAATATGATACGCACAATCGCCTGATTGCGGTCGTTTCACCGGAAGGGCGTACGATTCAATATGACTATGACGACAAGAATCGGGTTGTTCGCCAGGTAGAGGGCAACGGCGTTGCAACTCTATTTACTTACGATGAGCAAGGACGTGTAACTCGCGTAAGCAACGACGAAGATTTTACGCTTTTCTCCTATTCTTATAACGAAGAACATACCGTCATGACGGATGCGCTTGCGCATCAATGGAACTATAAGGTCGATCGTGAACGGAAGCAAGTGCTGTCCGTGACAAACCCGCTTGGTGAACAGTCGGTTAATTCTTATAACGAAGAAGGTTTTGTTACCTCTGTCGTATCACCTAAGGGAACGATGACGACAGAATACGACGAAGACGGAAACGTGGTGCGTACGGTCGGCATTGACGGTGGGGAGACCCGCTATGAATACCATCCGGAATGGAAGCTTCCAACCGGCATTATATATCCGGATGGCAGCGAAACTTCTTTCGTGTACGACAACCTAGGAAATATTCGAGAGAAAACGAGCCCTACAGGCGAAACAACCGTTTTTGAATACGATGATCGCGGTCTAATGATTTCCATGCAGAATGAATCAGGCCATGGCATCTCATTCCATTATGACGAAGCAGGCAATATTG
>JAEWAQ010000076.1 GCA_023391635.1 Bacillota bacterium
ATCCGGGAAGCATTTGCGTATTTGGAGAATCACCCTGCAAATGTAAAATGGCAGCGGTTTATGTCGGATATTCTGCTGCGGGAGAACGGCGAGGTGCTGCGGTCGATCGAGGAAGTGTTTCATTTTATCCAAAGAGCGATGTGATATAATACCCTTTATCACGGACTGCGGGAACCTAAAAGGCAGCATTCGAGGAGAGATGTCGTGGGATTCTTGCTAAGTTTAAAACAAAAAATCTGGATTTCCTATTTTCTTGTTTTTTCCGTTCCGTTCTTGATCCTCGGAGGAATGGTTTATTATAACGCGGTGATCAGCCTTCAACATGAACTCGAGCAGGCAAGTACCCGCCAACTGAAGCTCGTAAGCAATGAGACGGATCGTTTAATGCAAGAGATGGATGAACTGTCGGCCCAATTGGCGATGGATTATCGGTTAACGCCTTTTATGGTGAGCCGCGACGGATATTCCCAGTTGGAAACTGTGCGCGAGTTGGCGCGGTACCGATCATACAGTCCCCTGCTGAAAGATATCCTGCTATATTACTATGGAGAAGACCAGGTGTTCTCCACGCTCGGATCGATGAGCCTGGACACGTTGGAGAGAGAATACTACAGATTTCTGGATCGGAACACGGCCGGGTGGTTTGAAGATACCGAAGTGAACACGGAATCTGAATTCATCAAAGCGGTGAATATCGGAGAACGCTCCAGCCAGGAAGGGAAGACGGATTTAATTGCGTATGTTTCCCCCATTCCGCGGGGGACTTATTTGCATTACGGAAAGATCGTATTGCTGTTGGACAGCAGCAGCTTGACGAATCAGTTAGAGAGCTTGCTTGGAGATTTGCAAGGAAGTATTTTTGTGCTGGATGAAAGCCGTCAGGTGATGGCCTATCGGACGAACTTGCCATCGGTGCGAGAATCTATTTCCGAATTGGCGCTGGAAACTGTGCAGAATTCGGACGTGCATGAAGTCGAATGGGCGGGCGTCAAGTATTCCCTCGCTTACGCCGAATCGGGAAAAACCGGCTGGTCATTCATTATTTGCATGCCAACCGAGCAGTTTCTTTCTCGAGTCATTAATATGAAACTGCTGATCTCGCTCGTGCTGATCGGCTTGATATGTGTCGGCCTCTTCGGTTCGCTCATCATTTCCCGTCGTCAGTATAGGCCGATCAGGCGGTTGTTTCAGAATGCGCTGGACATTGCGCAAGGTTCGAATGGACCCGAGAGACATAACGAACTCGAGTACATCGGCCATACGCTCAGCCAGACGTACCGAAGCAAGCTTGAATTGTCCGAACTGGTGGATTTGCAGAAAGAAGTCGTCCGCGAACGATTTTTGCTGGACATCTTGCAGGGGAATCTGTCCGATCAGGAAGTCCGGTCGGGGCTGCAGCATCATGATGTGCAATTGATCGGCGACAGTTTTTTCGTCTTGATCGTCGACTTGGAGAATGGTCCTGAAGGGCTTCTTTCAGCCGACCAGAAAGAAGAGATTACCCGGGTGCTGATCCGGTTTGTCTTCCAGGAAGGAGAAGCCTACGGAGCGAAGCTGGATTGGGAGAAACAGTTTGCGCTAATCGTCGTGGTCAATCACGAGCAAGGAATGTCGCAAAATGTGCAGTTGCGTGTTGTAAAGGAACTGCAGCAGCGAGTGCAAAGCCGTATCGGCGTACTGCTGACCGTCGCTGCCGGTCAGATCTATACGGATTTGATCTCGGCCAATCGCTCCTTCATCGAAGCAACCAGCGCGATGGAATATCGTTTGCGAGAAGGCAACGGCAGCAGTATTTTCTTCAATGAGATCAATGCGATTGATTCGGACGATCTGTGGTACCCTGTGGAAGAACAAATTCGGTTCGTCCAAAGCATGAAGCAAGGTGATGCGTCATTGGCAGCCGACACGTTAAGGAATATTATGCAAAGCATTGCCTCCAGAGAACAATCCCTGCTAATGCTGCGTCTGATATGCTCGGATCTGATCAATGCTGTCTTCAAGACGATGAGGGAAATCCATTATACGGACAGCGCTGATAAAATCCGCTATTTGACCGACTTTGTCTCTTTACAAGATTTGGAACACCGCCTTCAGGAGCTTGCCGTTCTTATTTGCAACCATGTCGTGCGGAGTCGGGAAAGCAGCAACAGCCGGCTGCGTGATGAAGTCGTCGCTCTGACCCAGTCCCGATATCGTTCGTACGATTTCTCGTTGGAACAGCTCGCTGTTCATTTTCGCTTGTCCTCCTCTTATTTGAGCCGCTTTATCAAGGAGCAGATCGGCATGACCTTTACCGACTATGTGCAGCAGCTTCGGCAGAACGAAGTCAAGCGGCTTCTGCTGGAAACCGATTGGCCAGTCAAAGAAATCGTGCTTAGGGTCGGCTATGTCGGCGTGTCCAAATTTATTGAAAAATTCCGCAAGCAAGAAGGCATTACGCCGGGGGAGTACCGCAGATTGCACAAGACGCCGGATTGATGTGCTGCGTTCCGCCAACCGTTCCTCCAAGCATGGCGGCAGATGTCCCTTACCTCGCTAATCAGAGCAGAGAAAACGTCTCCGCCCCCTTCCGCCCGCTTGCGCGGGACAGGTCATCGCTGAAACATTCCGCAAGAGCGGAACATTGCCCCTCATCATCGACAGAACATCCGTCATGAATGGAATATTTACGCCAGCGCGCAGCGCATCTATACTTCAATCCAGTACACCGGGTACCCACTTACACGGAAGGAGGTGAAGCGATGGTCGTTGCGCGATTGAAGCGAACATGGCCGTTGTACGTGCTCGTGCTCCCTGCCATCATCCATTTTGCGATTTTTCAATACGTTCCGATGTATGGCGTTCAAATTGCCTTTAAAAATTACATGGTAACGCAAGGAATCTGGGGCAGCGAGTGGGTGGGATTCGAGCATTTTCAACGGTTTTTTCATTCATTTTTTTTTGACAGGATCATTCGCAATACCTTGCTGATCAGCCTATACCAGTTTGCTTTGTTTCCAGTTTCCATTATCGTGGCACTTTCGTTGAACGAGCTGTCAAACGGCTGGTACAAGAAGACCGTACAGACAATTACCTACGCCCCGCATTTTATTTCCGTCGTCGTAATGAGCGGTATGGTGATCGCTTTCTTGAGCCCGGCAACGGGCATCGTCAATAAGCTGATCGTCTGGCTGGGCCTGGAGCCGATCTCTTTCATGACCGAGCCCGGATGGTTCAAGAGCATCTTTGTGTTGTCCGGCGAATGGCAAAATCTCGGATGGGGCGCGATCATTTATTTAGCTGCTTTAACCGGCATCAACCCGGAGTTGCACGAAGCGGCGACTGTGGATGGAGCGACCCGATTGCAACGTATCTGGCACATTAATTTGCCGGGCATTATGCCTACCGTTATTATTTTGCTGATTCTGAATGTCGGCAGCTTTATGTCGATCGGCTTCGAAAGAGTGTATTTGCTGCAAAACTCTCTCAATTTATCCGCATCGGAGGTGATTCAAACCTATGTGTACCGAAGCGGCTTGTTGGAGGGGCAATACAGCTTCTCGAGCGCAGTCGGCCTGTTCAATGCCATGATCAATCTTGTTTTGCTGCTAACCGTCAATCAGATTGCCCGCAAGTTCAGCAGTACCAGTTTGTTGTAGAGGGGGTGCACGCTTGAGCCAGCGTATGTCAGACCGGCTTTTTCATGCGGGAAATTTGCTCTTCACCTTCGCGATGCTGGCGCTTGTTTTGTATCCACTCGTATACGTAGTAAGCGCTTCGATCAGCGATCCGATGGCCGTCAACACCGGGCGCATGTGGCTGTGGCCGAAGCAAGTGACCTTCGAAGGGTATTTGCGCGTGTTCGAGAACAAGGAAATTTGGTCGGGCTATCGCAACACGGTGCTCTACACCTTGCTGGGGACGGCCTTGCATTTGTTGATTATGATGCCTTGCGCATTTGCGCTCTCCCGGAAAGATATGCTCGGCCGCGGATTGATTCTGACGTTCTTCTTGCTGACAATGTTCCTAAGCGGCGGGCTTGTTCCGACCTACTTGCTGATCAAAGACCTCGGCATGATGGATTCATTGTGGGCGATTATCGTTCCGAATGCTGTAGGCATCTGGTCCATCATCGTCACCCGCACGTTCTTCACCATGAATATTCCGCAAGAATTGCAGGAAGCGGCGGAAATCGACGGCTGTCGGCAATTCGGGGTGTTTTTCCGCATCGCCCTTCCCTTGTCCGGCCCCATTATCGCGGTCATGTCGCTGTTTCATGCGGTCGGGTTATGGAACCAGTATTTCTCGGCGCTGATGTATTTGTCGAATCGGGACTTGTTCCCGCTTCAGTTGATTTTACGCGAAATCCTGATCCTGCAGGAGATGAACGCTTCGATGATGATGAACGGAGATCAGGTGGAGGCGCTTGCCGAACAGGCACGCATTGCCGATATTTTGAAATATGCGGTGATGATCGTATCCGCGTTGCCGCTACTGATCGTTTATCCGTTCTTGCAGAGGTTCTTCGTAAAAGGGGTCTTAATCGGCTCGCTCAAAGGCTGATCTACACATACAGGAGAGGTGGCTGTTCACGATGAAAGCCAGAAAGACATGGTCATTATGGATTGCAGTTTTGTCGTTGGCTGTCCTATTGGCGGGATGTACGAGCAACAAGAGTAACAACAATACAAGCGCAGAGCCGTCGAAAAGCGGACAGACGCAGGCGCCGAGCGCTTCCGTCGAAGCAACCGGCAAGCTGCCGGATAACCTCAATGCGGAAGGATTCCCGATTGTGAATGAGCCGATCACATTGGAAATGATGGGCTCGAAGACGGCGAATCAACTGGCTTGGAATGAGATGGTTTTGTTCCAGGAGATGGAAAAATTGACGAATATCCGCTTTAAATTTGATACGCCTGCAGCCGAGAGTTACAAGGAAAAGCTTAACCTGCGATTTGCAAGCAATACGCTGCCCGACGTGTTGTTCGGCGCAACCTTGACGGCGGAGAACGAAATCATGTTCGGCAGCCAAGGCCAGTTGGTCCCCTTGGAGGACCTGATCGACAACTTCGCGCCGAATATCCGGAAGCTCTTCGAGGAGCATCCGGATATCAAGAAGAACATTACGACACCCGACGGGCATATCTACGCACTGCCCTTCGTCGATACGCCCGGCTCCTTCGGCGTATACCCGAAAATATGGATAAACGAAACGTGGTTGAAATCACTGGGGCTATCGATTCCGAAGACGGTATCCGAGCTCGCTGATGCACTCAGAGCGTTCAAGGAGAAAGACCCGAACAAGAACGGTCAGGCGGATGAAGTGCCGCTGTCGTTCCATCTCGTAGCCGCCTCCGGCATGCCGGACATCCAATCCGTACTGATGAACGCATTCGGCTTTACCGGAACGATGACGGTCGATAGCGGCAAAGTTCGATTCGCCGCGAACGAACCGCAATACAAGGAATATCTGACATTCATGAA
Organism: Bacillota bacterium; assembly: GCA_023391635.1. Lineage (GTDB taxonomy): Bacteria > Bacillota > Bacilli > Paenibacillales > Paenibacillaceae > Cohnella. The sequence continues at coordinate 5,464 of JAEWAQ010000076.1, forward strand.
CACGCTGTACAAGGAAGGGTTGCTGGACCGTGAAGGATACTCTCAAACCTTGCAGCAGAAAAATGCCAAAGGCAACAACCAAGCCTTGGGTGCATTCGCATCAGGCGGCGCGTTCCAGGTGGTGGGCAATGATTTGGACAAGGACTACAGCATTTTGCCGCCTCTTGTCTCCGACGTTAACAGCACGGCATTTTCGGTTCGCGGCAACTATTTAACCAAGGGCACTTTTGCGATTACATCGTCCAATCAACATCCGGAAGCGACGATCCGCTGGGTGGATTATTTGTATAGCCTCGACGGGGCGCTTCTGGCAGCACAAGGGTTGGAAGGAAAACAATTCGAATACATTGAGAACGGCCAAGGCTTGAAAGCGCTAATTCCGGAAGGACAAAATCCGGCTAACTTCCGCGGAACGATCTCGCCGAATGCCGGAACATTCATCCCGCGCATTCACGAACCGATTCAAAAACTGAATCAATATAACCTGAAAGAGTCGAACCCGCTGAACTATCATATCGCGGAGGAGACAATCGCCAAGCTGGAGCCGGTAGCCAAAGATGGCTTTCCTCTGATTTACTTTACGTTGGAGGAGCAGCAGCAATTGAAGGTGCTGGAGACGGATATTTCAACGTATGTGAATGAAATGACGGCCAAATTTATCGTCGGCGCCGAGCCGCTCGATCAATGGGACCGATATATTGAAACGCTTGGCAAAATGAACGTCGAACAATACGTGACGATTTACCAGGCTGCCTACGATCGTTGGAACCAAAGCAAGTAACTGGAGAGGAGCGTTTGTCCTGAAGAAACTGTTGACCAGTATTGTCGCAGCGTCGATGTTAGCGGGGGCGACCGTGGAACGGGCAAACTCGAATATCTCGGCAACGATACGTTTCGGGCGTTATACGTGGCGGCAACCTCGGCGTCTCCGACATCTCCGGCCATTTTCGATTCGGAGATCGGCCTGGGCGAGTTGAAGTTCAAGTTTCAATAACGAAATGAGAGGTGGGATTCGCTGTGATGAAACCGAACATCTTGCTGATCGTGTCCGATCAACTGCGTTACGATTGCATCGGATTTGCACAGCGATATCCTGTGCATACGCCTCATCTGGATCGCCTGGCCGGGGAGGGAACGTGGTTCAATCGCGCCTACACCCACATTCCTCTCTGCTGTCCGGCCAGACAAAGCCTGCTGACAGGGGCGCGGCCGGAAAGCTTCGGCGCGCACTGGAATTATGATCTCGGACTGCCGATCCCGGCATTGCAGCCAGGCGGCTATACTTGGACCGAGGCGTTGCAGAAGATGGGCTATGCGACAGGTTATCTCGGCAAGTGGCATGTGCATCCGGATTTTGATCCAACGCATTACGGTTATAACGAGTATGTATCTCTGCAGGACTACCGTCAATTTCGGATAAAGAAGCACGGGGAGCCCTTGTTCAAACGCGGGTTTTTCGGAGAAATCGACCCTGTGCCCACGGAGGATGCGCGCACGCACTGGATGGCTGACCGAGCGATCGATATGATCGGGAAGTACGAGAAGCAGCATGACGGTCCATGGCATGTACGGCTTGATTTTGACGAGCCGCATCTTCCGTGCAGGCCGAGCGAGCCGTTCGCTTCCCTGTATCGTCCTGATCTAATCCCGAAATGGGACAACTTCGACGACAGCCTGGACGGCAAACCGTATATCCAGAAGCAGCAGCTGCTGAATTGGGGCGTGGAGAACTACGGGTGGGAAGACTGGTGCGAGACTGTAGCCTTGTATTATGCATTCATCAGCCAAATGGATGACGCCATCGGGAGTGTCCTGGATGCCCTGGACCGTTCCGGGCTGTCCGAGCGGACGATCGTCGTCTTCACGGCAGACCATGGTGACATGTGCGGTGGTCATCGTATGCTCGATAAGCATTGTGTGATGTACGAGGATATTGTCCGGGTTCCCCTGATTGTCCGGGGGCCCGGCATCGCTTCCGGTGCTGTTCGAGACGAACTGGTCTATAATTTGCTAGATTTGCCCCCGACGCTATCGGATTGGGTTGGCTTCGAACCGGGCAGCTTCCACGGCCGCTCCCTCTCCCCGCTGCTCGCCAGGGAGATGGCCGGCCCGGCGTACAGAGTCGATTCCGGCTGGCGGACCGAAGTGGTGTCGACATACAACGGCCAGCAGTTTGGGCTGTTTATACAACGGATGATCGTTGACGCACGCTGGAAGCTGGTATGGAATCCAACCGATGTGGATGAGCTGTACGATTTGCAGGAGGATCCCACTGAATTGCGCAATCGGATCGGCGAGCCCCAACTGGCTGCCGTCGTCGCCCGGCTCCGCGCCCGGCTATACGAGATTTTGCTGGCCGAGGGGGACCGCTTCGTCGCGAATCCATGGATGAAGCGACAATTGTTGGAGGGTTGCAAGTTGTAAACTCGCGGCTGAAGACAGGGTTGAAGTCAGGAGGGAGAATCGGGAAATGGCCGACGCCTTATATGAACAGTTCCTGCACCCGCCAAGCAGGTATCGCGGCAAGCCTTTGTGGTCCTGGAACGGCGAACTGGAGGAAGCCGAGTTGATCAGGCAGATTCACGCTTTCAAGGAGATGGGTTTCGGCGGGTTCTATATACATTCTCGCGTTGGCTTGAAGACGGAGTATTTGGGCGAACGGTGGATGCAATTGACGCGGCTGTGCGCCAAGGAGGCGAAGCAGCTAGGCATGGAGGCCTGGCTGTATGATGAGGATCGATGGCCAAGTGGGACTGCTGGCGGTATGGTAACGGAAGAGCCGCGATTTCGGTTGAAGTTCTTGCGCGCAGCGATATTTACGCCTGAGCGATTTGAATGGACAGACGACACGGTTGCTGCCTTTGTATGCAGAATGCAGGAGAATGCCGTTCGCGAGTGCGTGCAGTTGCATCCTGACGCGCAGGCGAACGAATTGCTGGAGCACGTTAGTCCGGGTACCCATCAGAAAGCCGTTCCCTGGGTCGTGCTTGCATTTCGTACCTCAGAGATGGCCACGTCGACTTTTTATAACGGGACAACTTATGTCGACACGATGAATCGGGAGGCTACGGACCAGTTTCTGAATCTGACGCACGAACGGTACCTGAGCGCCTGCGGCGACTTGTTCGGCAATACAATTCAGGGAATCTTTACAGATGAGCCCCACCGTGGCAGTCTCATGGACGGATTCGGCATCCTGAATGCTGACAAGCAGCTGCATGCTCCATGGACCTACGATTTGTTCGAGCGGTTTCAGGATGCGTTCGGATACTCCCTTGTGCCCAGATTGCCCGAGTTGTTCTTTCAATTGAACGGGGAGACTGTATCTCAGGTGAAATGGCATTATGTCGAACTGCTGCAGAGATTGTTCCTGGAACGATTCGCAGCACCGGTTCAGGAATGGTGCCGGACGCATGGCCTGCGTCTGACCGGGCATGTGCTGCATGAGGATTCACTGACAGCGCAAACCGCAATGTCCGGTTCTGTCATGCGGTACTACGAGTACATGGATGAGCCTGGTATCGACGTTTTGACGGAAGGCAATCGTTGTTACTGGATCGCCAAACAGCTCTCATCCGCTGCGAGGCAGCTCGGCAAGGCGCAGCTGTTATCCGAGCTGTATGGCTGCACCGGCTGGCAATTCTCGTTCCAAGGCCACAAGGCGGTTGGCGATTGGCAAGCGCTCTTCGGCGTCAACTCCCGCAGCCATCACCTGGCTTGGTATACGATGGAGGGTGAGTCGAAGCGAGACTTCCCCGGCAGCATCGGCCCGCAAAGCGTATGGTGGCGGGAATATGAACAGGTCGAGACGTATTTCGCCCGTATCGGCGCAATGATGTCAGCCGGACGGCCGGTATGCGACGTTCTGGTCGTAAATCCGGTCGAAAGTGTATGGTGCCAGGTGTATGCCGGTTGGTCCGACAATTTGCAAACGGCATCGCCTGGAGTTGCGAAACTGGAAGCCGGCTACCGAAAGCTATTCCATGCATTGGCGGGTGCACAGCTCGATTTTGACTATGGTGATGAAGATTTCCTGCTGCGCTTCGGGTCCGTTTCCCGTGATGCGGAAGGTTTCCCCGTCCTCGCTGTCGGAGAAGCCGCTTATCGGGTGGTCGTCCTATCTGGGCTGCTCACGATTCGCTCTTCGACGTTGGCGCTGCTGCACGCCTTTCAGAAGGAAGGCGGTTGTATTGTTTTTCAGGGGGAGCCTCCTGCTTATGTAGATGCTCTGCCTTCCGATGCCATAGCCAGCCTTGCCATAAAGGCAGAAAATGCTGGGGATGATGAATATGACATCGTCGCCCAATCGTGTGCTGCTCTTGTCCGTGTACGGGTGAAAGCGACAGACGTTCGTACGGGGCAACAGTTGCCGCATATCTTTTGCCAAGTGCGGCAAACGGAAGACGCATATGCATTGCTTTTCCAAAGCACGGATCGGGAAAATGAATGGCGCGAAGTTTCTCTCGAAATCGGGTTGACCGGCTCCATTGAACAATGGGATGCTCGTACAGGCAAACGCATGGCCGTCCCAGCTATCGAACGAGCCGGTCAGATTAAGTTGATAACGGACTTCCCGCCTTCTGGAGAGAGGCTGTATCTTATACGGCGGGCCGTTTCGACCGCAAAGGAGCATAACGAAATCGAGAAAATGTTCATTGGGGAATGGACGCAGCCTTTCCGATACCGCTTGAACGAGCCGAACGTATGCGTGCTGGACCGGGCTTGCTGTCGTATAGAGGGAGAGCAATGGGAAGCGGAACGGGACATTTTGCAGGTGGACAGACTGCTCCGGGACCGTTTCGATCTGGAGCGGAGAAATAACAAGATGATTCAGCCATGGTATGCGATCAAGCATGGTGAATGGCCTGCGAAGGCGGTTGCCCGGGCTTCACTGGCTTTTCACTTCGACGTCGATACGACTGCGCTCGCAATCTCTGGGGAGTCGAGCGGCAGGGAAGGGTCGTTCGGGCATGAACTTGACTGGATGCTGGCTGTAGAGCGTCCGGAACAATTTGCTATCCGATTGAACGGGAGGTTACTCGAGAATCGGCCGTCGGATTTGCATTGGGTCGATTGCTGTTTCCGCCTGCTTCCGGTGCCGTTGACAATGCTGAGGCCAGGAGAGAATGAATTGATACTCGATTTCGACTTTCATGAACGCTTCGATCTGGAGCCTGTTTATTTGCTGGGTGGCTTCGGCGTCAAGCTCGAAGGGACGAAGAAAACCATTCAACGTTTGCCGGAACGCGTTCTGACAGGAAATTTGGCCGAGCAAGGATTCCCCTTCTACGGCGGGATGATCGCCTTGGAGCTTGGCTCGACCGTATCTTCGGAGGCAGAAGATCGGCCTGTCTCAGCTGTTGTATCGCATGGATCGCATTACGCCGTCTCGCTTCCGGCCGTTGACGGCGCATGTGCCAAGCTGGTGCTGGCAAGCGGGGAAGAGCATCGGCTTCCATGGCAGCCGTATGAAGCCTGTCTTGATGCGGAACAGCTTGAACAAATCCAAGAGTTGCAAATCTTCCTGTCCAGGCGCAATACGTTCGGGCCGTTGCATATGGTTCCAGTGCATAGTCCGGCATACGCCCCCGATCATTTCCATACGACAGGTGAGCGCTATGCTGAAGAATATGTGCTATGGCCGTCCGGGCTGCCGAGCTTCCCGCAGTTGTTCGAATTGCGGGCGCATATAAGGGGGAAGAACGATGATGCTTGACGCACAGCCATTATGGCATCCCGCTCCTTCAAGAACGGAAAATCAATATGTGGCATTTCGGGCGAAACTGAGGCTGCCCTCATCGGAGCGCATCATAATCCGGATATTCGGCTGCGATCTGTATCGATTGTACATGGACAACGAGGAACGCAGCGAGGGGCCGGCCCGCTTCGCGGAAGCGCAGCCGGAGTACGATGAGATCGAGCTTCGGCTCGAAGCCGGAGAACACACGCTTGCCGTGATCGCGCATTATTATGGCGTTCCGACGCGAATGACAGCGAATCGGCTGCCGGCGTTCCTGCAAGCCGTCGTACTTCGGGAGAGCGGAAGACCACTGGATCTGACTTGGCAATGCCGGGAATTGGATGCCTACCTGCCCGTGCAGCGAAGGGTCAACGGTCAGCTCGGCTGGACGGAACATTGCGATACACGACTGCTGCCGGAAGAATTCGCGGCGGACGATGCAGGGTGGGTCACGCCGGGACAAGTGCAGCCGTGGCCTCATAGCGATACACCGCACTATATCGCTTCAGATATCCGCTGCATGTACCAGTCGATGGATGGGAAGCTGCTGGGAGAAGGTTGCTATGTGGACCGATTCGGCTATGAGAAGGACGATCCTCCGGTACGGTTCATGTTGCGCGATCTGCATTCGTCGGGTTTCACGCCAGACGGCGTCTGGTATCGGTTCGACTTCGGAAAGATCGGGCTCTATCGGCCCGTATTTTCGATAGAAGCGCCAGAAGGAGCTGTAGTGGAAACCGGATACAGCGAATCGTTGACGGACGCCAGAGTGGTGCCGGTTATTTCGCTATCGGCAAGTTCTTCATGCCACATGGATCGATGGGTCGCGAAGGGCGGGGAGCAAACTTTATCGACTTATAGCTACAGGGGCTTCCGATATTTGGAGCTGCACATCGCCGCTCCTGCCGCAACAGTCCGCTTGCATGGGATGACTGTTCGGCAACGGTCCTATTTCGGCCTTGCGCGAGGCAGCTTCGAGAGCAGCGATCCGTTGCTGAACCGGATATGGATCTTATGTGCAGAGACTTTGCAATCGTGCAGTGAAGATGCGTTGACCGATACGCCTGTACGGGAACGCGGACAATGGTTGGGCGATGCGGTGACGGCTTGTCTTGAGGTGGCGAATGTCGCCTATGGGGATTTAACGCTTATCCGCAGAAGTTTAGAGCAGGCTGCGCTTTGCCGCCGCGAAGACGGCATGATCGTCGGTTGTTATCCTGGACAGATCATCCCCGTCTCCTCCTACGCAATGCTCTGGATATCGAGCTGCATGCGCTATTATGGATTGACCGGTGATATAGAATGGATGCGAATGCAACATCCTGCCGCAACTGAAGTTGTCGATTTCTATCTGAAGCACTTGACCGAACACGGTGTACAACCCCTTCCCTACTGGGACTTCCTCGATTGGGGGCATATGGTCGACAAGAACGAGATCAATGTCGCCCTGAACGTACTGGTGTGGAAGGCGCTGAACGACTTGGGCAAGTGGTCCGAATTGCTGGGCGATTCGGCAGATGCTGAAGTGAGGCGTGGACAGCTCGATCAGTTGGAAGCGGCGATGCGTTCCCATATGCTCGGAGAACAGGGGCTGCTTCGGACGGCGTTCTCTGCAGCCGGAAATCCCGCGGATTCCACTCGCGAGGCCGGCTTTCATGCGAATACGCTCGCTTTGAAGTTCGGATGGTTCCGCGGGGAGGAGCGGGCAAAGGCGGTCGAATTGATCAAGCAACATATGTTGAACTGCTTTCCCAATCGGCAGGATGCACCGCGGCTGGCTCATCCGAGGGCCAATCATCCCCAACTCATTACGCCATACTTCGCTCATTTTTCGCTGTCCGCTCTTCTGGAGGAAGGAGAAACGGCGTTCGTGTACGATCAAATTCGCCGCTGCTGGGGATGGATGCTGGAGCAAGGAGCCACTACGCTGCTCGAGGTGTTCGATCCGCGCTGGAGCCACTGCCACGCGTGGTCCGGTTGCCCTGCTTGGCAACTCTCGTATTATGCGCTTGGCTTGCATCCCCGCGGCAACGGCAATCCGTTGTCTTTCCAATTTGGTCTGCATCCCGAGTCGCTTGAGCATGCTTCCGGCCTATTGCCCGTTACCGGCGGGACTCATGCGATTCGGATTTCCTGGCGGCGGAAGGAGGGCGGCATTCTGTACGAATGCGAGTGCGAGCAAGAAATGGACATTTTCATCCCGACAGAGCTGCCCTATCGCCTCAGGCTGCTGCTTCCTGATGATTCTCGCGAGCTCTGCGGCGAAACGGTCACGACACGGTCCTTTCGGGTTGTTCTGATCTGACAAGTTCGGGCCAGGTGACAATGGATACGTTCGTTTGAGCCGACAGGTCGGACGCGTGAAACTACTGTATGTAGTGCATGGAAAACATAGCCTTTCAAATTACAGACCCGCCCAAGCCACATCATTAAACGGCTTAGGGCGGGCCATTATCGTCAAAGAGTTTGGCGGCATTCCAATCCATCTCGCGCATTCCGCTCTGTCGAATCAGCCAGTCTCCGGTTATATAGAATTGGATGACCGGGGAATGACAAGATCGAGGACTCTCGTAACTATTCAGTGCGATGATCAGCCTCTATGATGGGGGGACGACCTGCCCTGAGTAGGCGTTCGAGAGAGGAGCACGGGCGATAATGGCAGATGATCAACGGATTGCGCTGGTTACGGGAGCCAACAAAGGGATTGGCTTGGAAATTGCAAGGCAGCTTGGGCAGCAAGGCTTCATGGTGTTGATCGGAGCCAGGCACCGGGAGCGTGGGATGGAGGCAGCAAGGGCTTTGCGCGCTGAGGGCATTGCCGCGTTATGGATCGAAATGGATGTACGTAAACAGGAAACGATCGACCAAGCGGCATCGACGATTTCAGAGCGCTTCGGAAAGCTTGATGTTCTGGTTAACAACGCGGGCATCTTCCTGGAGGAGAATCCGCCAAGCGGCAATGACGTCTCGACGCTGATGACCCTGTACGAGACGAACGTGTTCGGCGTATTCTGCACAATCAAGACGATGCTGCCATTGCTGCGGCAATCGGATCAGGGAAGGATCGTAAACATGTCCAGTTCCCTGGGCTCGCTCACGCTGCACAGCGACCCCGAATTCGAGTTCGCTGCCTTCCTCACCCTCGGGTATAATTCTTCGAAGACGGCGGTCAACGCGCTAACCGTATTTTTCGCCAATGAACTGAAGAATACCTTTATCAAAGTGAACGCGGCGGATCCCGGCTATTGCGCCACGGAGATGAACGGCTTTACAGGCAGAAGGAGTCCGCAGCAGGGCGCGAGGGCGGCTGTGCGGCTGGCGACGCTGCCTGCGGACGGTCCTACCGGCGGCTTCTACAACGAAGAAGGCGTCATCCCTTGGTAACTTCAACAAATTTCACCCCGCTTGAAGGCAATCGGAGCCGTGAAGCGAATACTTCATTGAGGGGTGATAACGATGATCAAGCGTGGCGGATTGCTGATGTGCAGTGTTATCTTGCTCTTGCTATTCGGGTGCCAAGAAACAAAAAGGAATGCCGAACTTACGCCTATGCCGACCTCAACGCCGAGTATAGAACAGACGCCGGAAGCGTTGGCGGACGTGGTGGAAGCCTACTTAAGCGATTGGCAGCAAGGCGACTACGCGGGCATGTTCGCGCTGCTGTCGCCAGCTGTCCGGAGCGGAATGACCGAGCAGCAATTCGCCGAGCGTTACACGACCCTTTACGAGAAGATCGAAGCGACGAATATCAGGGTCAAGGCGCTGCCCGACAAGTCGATGAAATCGCAGAACGAGGCTGTGAATGCAAGCGTGCGAGGCTTTGACTATCAAGTCAGGATGGACACGGTTGCGGGGCCGATCGAATTCGAACAGCATGGGCGGATCAGGAAGACGCAGGACGGGAGCGAGACGAAATGGCTGATCGAGTGGCAGCCCTCGCTTATTTTTCCGAACCTGCAAGAAGGGGATACGATCCGAGTACAGGCGGTACCCGGTGAGCGGGGAGAACTTGTGGACCGGGACGGCAACGGCTTGGCCGTCAATGGCAGCGCGCCTCAGCTCGGCATCGTTCCCGGAAGGCTCGGGGAAACCGCGGACAGCGCAAAGGCGCAAATCGCCGAGAAGCTCGGCATCACGGTCCAAGAGATCGACCGCAAACTAGGGGCCTCGTGGGTTAAGCCTGACTTGTTCGTCCCGATCGCCATAGTAGCCGAAGGGGATCAGGAAGCGTTCCGCGATATTCCCGGGGTCGTGTTTTATGATAAAAAGCTGCGCGTCTACCCGCTCGGTGAAGCGGCGGCGCATTTAACCGGATATGTCGGGGAGATTACCGCCGAGGAGCTGGAAAAGCGGAAAGATAAGGGCTACGAAGTCGGCGATTACATCGGCAAAGCCGGGTTGGAGCAGGTGCTCGAGGATGAGTTAAAGGGGAAAGACGGCATCGTTGCGACGATCGTGGACAAGCTCGGCAATCGAAAATCGGCGTTGGCCGAGAAACCCGCTGTTCATGGGAAGACATTCAAGCTTACGATTGATTCGGACTTGCAGAAAACAATCTATAACGAGGTCAAGGCGGATGCGTCATCGGTCTCCGCGATCGATCCGAAAACCGGTGAGATTACGGCTCTGATAAGCACCCCTTCCTATGATCCGAATGCATTCGTCCTCGGGTTATCGAAGGAACAATATAATGTTTGGAACAACGACCCTCGCCATCCATTCCTGAATCGATTCTCCAAATCCTATTCGCCCGGTTCGACGTTCAAGCTAGTTACGGCTGCGATCGGGCTGGATACGAAGACGCTCGATCCGGACGAAGCGAAGCCGATCACGGGGCTCACGTGGGCCAAAGATAAGTCTTGGGGCAAATATTACGTCAAACGGGTTCACGCCGTTAATCCCGTCGATTTATCAGCGGCGCTCATTTATTCGGACAATATATATTTCGCCCAAGCTGCGCTCCAGGTCGGCAAGACGAAGTTCGCCGAGGAAGCGGCCGGATTCGGAATCGGTGAGCAGCTCCCGATCTTGTATCCGTTCAGTCGGTCCCAACTTGCCAATGGCAGTATCGGCAACGACATTCAGCTTGCGGATTCCGGTTACGGACAAGGTCAGGTCACGATGACGACGCTGCATCTTGCCTTGATCTATTCCGCGCTTGTCAACGATGGAGATATCGTGTACCCAAGATTGGAGAGGGGGGCGGAGGAGTCGAAGGTATGGAAGAAACTTGCGATGTCGCCGGAGGCGGCCTCACTGTTGAAAGAGGACCTGATCAAAGCCGTCAGCCATTCGGACGGAGTAGGGCATGGCACGTATATTGAAGGTGCTGCTATCGCGGGGAAGACGGGCACTGCCGAGCTCAAAGCCGTTAAAAATGCGGAAGGCAAGGAGAACGGCTGGTTCGTCGGGTTCGATGCGAATAATCCGAAGCTATTGCTCTCCGTCATGATCGAGGACGTCGGAGGGCGCGGGGGCAGCGGGTACGTCACGCCGATCGTCAAACGGATTTTTCAGAAGTAACTTCCATTATCGATGACAGGTCATGTCGAAAAATGAGGATAAAGTCCCTCTCGAAGACGCGGTTGATTCAAGATAATAGGAGTAATCGGCTAAGATCGGTGCTTCAAGGGGGCGGGCGTAATGAAGAAGAAGGTGAAGTTCGCCATCGCGGCGGCATGGATCGGGGCGATGCTGACGGCATGTGTGCCAGGCGCCGTGCCAGGCGCCGTGCCGGAAGCTATCCATACGAATGACCCCGCAGTCTCTGCCGGCAAGCTCCCGTTCGATCCGCCCGTGACGATCACGACCGCCAAGGCGCTGCGGGACAACGACAAATTGCAATTCGGCGATACGCCGGCCAACAATCCGATTACGAGATGGGCGAAGGAGAAACTCGGCATCATCCAGACGTACAAGTGGATCGTGACCGATCAGAACGACGCGCTCGTGAACAAGATTCGGCTGGCGCTGGCCAGCAGGGAAGAGCTTCCCGACGTTCTGTTCCTCACTCAGCATGAAATTCCGGAGTTGTTGCCCGAACTGGCTGCATCCGGACAAATCATGAGCGTCGAGCAGGCATTTGAGCAATACGCGCCCAAACGGGTGAAGGAAGCGTACGCCCGCAATCCCGAGGTATGGAGAACGGTGACGCTGGAGGGCAAACGGTGGGGATTGCCGCATATTTCCGAAGCCACGTTAGGCGATCCGATTCTCTGGATACGGCAAGATTGGCTGGACCGGCTGAAGCTCAAAGCGCCTGCGACGCTGGACGAGCTGGAGCTTGTACTGGACGCCTTCACGAATGACGACCCGGACGGCAACGGCCTCCGGGATACGGTCGGGATCGCGGTTGCCGGCTCCAATACGCTAAACGGCTGGATGGGCGATGTGAGCTTCCTATTCGGCGCATACGGCGAGCAGCCTTACCAATGGAATCGGAGCAGCGACGGCTCGCTGGCTTACGGTTCGATCCAGCCTGAAGTCGGGCAGGCGCTGGATAAGCTTCGCGACTGGTACGATCGCGGCTACGTGGACCCGGATTTTGGTACGCGCGACGAGCAGCAGGCGGCGGAGTTGTTCGTATCGGGCGGCGCGGGCGTGATCTCGGGTCCCGGCTGGATGGGCGGCTGGCCGCTCAGCGAAGCGAATTTGCCGGAGGGAGCGATCCGGCCGATCCCGTATCCGGACGGTCCGGACGGCAAGATGAGCCGGGTAGGCACCAGGCAGTCCTACGGCAGCTATTTCTTTCGGCAAGGCTTCGACCGGATGGACGCCGTCTTCGCTTACTGGGATGCCGTATATGGCGTCTATCTCGAGGATCCGGATTCCGATTTCCGGCACGGGTTCGGCGAAGGCTACGACTATATCATAGAAAATGGGCAAGCGCAGTATGACTTCCCCGGAGTGAACAGCACGGTGTCCAATTATTTGCTGTTCGCGCCGGGCTCGCCGGCTGACGTGCTTCCCGAAGGCAGCCTGGAGAGCCGCGTCTTTCAAGGGTATCGGCGAACGCCTTATGAACAGAAGCTCGCTGCGACCTCATCCCGCTTGTATCTGGAGGGACGGCTGATTGCCGAGCAGCAGCAGGAGCTGTCCCGAAGCGAACAGTTCGACGGTCCCCAGACCGACACAATGCGGCAGAAGTGGCCGCTCCTGCAGAAGCTGGAGAAGGAGACGTTTCTGAAGGTCGCATACGGCAAGGCGTCGCCTGAGGCCGCGCTGCGCGAATTCCGGGAACGCTGGCTGGCATACGGAGGCGACCAGATCACCAAGGAAGTGAACGACTGGGATCGGATGGTGAGCGGCGCACCTGCGGGCCTTGGCTCGGGAGCGGCAGATGCCGGAGAGCTCGCTGCGGATGCGATTGAGAACGCGAATGAGGCCTCCGAATGAACCTGATGACGAAGCTCATGCTGCTGATCGTGGCGCTCATGGTACCGGTAATCGTGCTTTTCCTCTATTCAAACCAGCAAAGCAGCGCGGTCGTAGAAGAGCAGATCAATTTGGCGAACCAAGATCGCCTGTCCCAATTTCTGGGCAGCATTGAAGAGACGATGGACCAACTGTCTGTGTATGCCAGCATCGTGACGAAGGATCCTGATTTCGCCGAACTCGCGGTTGGCGCCTTGCCCGCAAGCGGTTACGATTATGCGGTCATGGTCGATACGATCGAACGCAAGCTGGGCTTGTTCAGTTATTCGACGACCTGGATCAATCGGATCAACGTATATTTTCCGACCGTGAAGCTTGCGCTGTCTTCACACGGCAAAATACCTTATGACGAACTGCCGCCGTTCTCTGAAATGACGGCCAATTGGTCTCTGCAGCGCGTGGCGGTCAGCGGCATCCAGAAGCGCGCGTTTACGAGATATCTTGTAACGCCTTCGCTGGGAGACGATACTTCCATGATTGTCAGGGTCGAACTGATGGAGGACAATATCGTCAACCTGCTGAACCGGTTCAAGATGAAAGGCAACAACGATCCGTTCTTCTATCGGTCGCAAAGCGAGTATTTGCTGAACGATTCCGCCGACGGTTCGCTCATCAGGGAGATCATCGACAAGGCGGATCTCGATAAGACCGATCCTGACATGGCCGGCAGACCGAATCATCACGATGTGATCGAACTGCAAGGAAAGCGGTATCTGGTATACGATCAAAGATCGGACAGCTTGGGATGGACGCTGGTAGACTACGTCCCGCTGGAGGATATTCTGGCTCCCGTCACCCGCAGCAAGCTGCTATTCGCGATATGCGCCGCGCTGCTGCTGCTTGCCGGCACGGTGTATGCCCTCTTGCTGTACGTGCAAGTGCAGCGGCCGATCGGGCGGATAACTGCCGGCGTGGCGCAAGTGAAGGACGGCCGCTTCTCGGCGCGTGTCGACGGCGTCAAGGGCCGGGAGTTCCGACGGCTCGGCGAACAGTTCAATGCCATGGCCGCGCAGATCCAGCACCTGGTAGAAAAGGCGTATCTCGAAGAGATCCGGGCCAAGGAAGCGGTCATGAAGCAGCTCCAATCGCAGATCAATCCCCATTTCTTATACAACAGCCTGGCGTTCATCGTCAGCATGGCGAAGCTGAACCGTTCTGCCCCGATCATCGCCATGGGGCATCGGCTGGCCGATTACTATCGCTACACGACGCGCAACGACCAGATGGTCACTACGCTTGGCGAAGAAATCGAGTTTGTCGCCTCTTACGTGGATATCATGAACTACCAACTTGGCAAAATCAGGTTCACGGTCGACATCCCGGACAGTATGCTGGCCCAGGCGATTCCGCGGCTTCTGATCCAACCGCTCGTCGAGAACGCGATCGTCCACGGACTTGAACCGAAACCGGGCGCCGGGGAAATCCGGATCGCCGGGTCGGCGTCATCGGATTGGCTCCGCCTCACGGTGGAGGATGACGGGCTTGGCGTGTCGGACGAACAGCTCGCGAAGCTGCGGGAAAGCTTGACGGATACCGAGCCGCCTGCAGATCCGCAGGGCGGCAGGGAGCGCGGATACGGCCTTCGCAATGTGCGCGAAAGACACCGTTATTACTACGGGAGCGGATCCGAGATGCTCGTGGAGCATGCGTCATCCGGCGGGCTCCGCGTCATGTTGAGCTGGTCGGCATTCAGCAAGCCAATGCAAGGGGGCGGTTAAGGCATGTTTACGATTATGATCGTGGACGATCATCGGCATCTGGTGGAAAGCCTGAAAGCGACATTTCCATGGCATTTATACGATATTGGCGAGGTATATACGGCATTCTCCGGCAGAGAAGCCCTCGACATGCTGAATCGCGAACAAGGTCCGGCGATCGATATCGTGCTGACGGACATCCGCATGCCGGAAATTTCGGGGCTGGAGTTGATCGAAGAGATTCGTGCCAAAGGGCTCGACGCCGATTGCGTGCTGATCAGCGGTTTTTCCGACTTCCAATACGCGCGCAAGGCGATTGAACTCCAGACATCGCATTACTTGATGAAGCCTGTCCGCGACGAGGAACTCGCCCGCGTGCTGCAAGCGATCGTCGCGAAGCGCCAGGCGGCTCGAAACGAGCAACTGGAGCAAGAGCAGGCGAAGGCAGCGCTGCATGGCCAGTTGGAGCAGTTGAAGTCGGATCTGATCATGGCCCAATCGCTGACGGAAATTTCCATCCTGAACGAACGCAACCGGATCGCCGAGGACCTGCATAATCTCGTCGGGCATACGCTCACGACGACACTCGTTCAGATAGAGTCCGCCAAGCGCCTGCTCTCGAAGCGGCCGGAGGAAGGCATGCAGCGGCTGGACGTCTCCCAGGAGCTTGTGCGCAAAAGTCTCGAAGACATTCGCGAAGCCGTGCGGAAAATGAAGGACATGGAGGCGGTAACGGATCTGCGGAGCATTCTGCTGCACTTTGCCCGGGAAACGGAACGCGCAGCTGACGTCACGATCGAGCGGCGATTGCCGGATAACATGCCGAATCCGGATCCCGTTCGCAAGCGGCTGCTGTTCCATGCGTTCCAGGAGGGCGTGACGAACGGCATCCGTCATGGCGGAGCCGGCTTCTTCGTATTGGATGCCGAGGTTACGGACGGCATGCTGCGGATGGCCTTGTGGAATGACGGTTCTCCTTATGCGGCATCGGAAATGGGTTTCGGCCTGCGGACGATGCAGGAGCGGGCGGCAAGCACGGGCGGCGGCATGCGGATCGAAGCGACATCCGATCCGGCGGGCACAAGGCTGACCGTCTGGTGCCCGATGGACGACGGAGAGGAAGGAGTGGGATTATGATCCGAATCTTGATCGCCGACGATATTATGCTGATGCGCGAAGGGTTGCGGACAATTCTGTCCTTGGAAGACGACATGGAGGTCGTTGGCGCCGCGGCAACAGCGGAGGACGCTGTGCAGCTGACGCAGACGCTGAAGCCGGACCTGGTGCTGATGGACATTCAGATGCCGGGCATCGGAGGCATCGAAGGGATCAAGCGAATCATGGCGCTCAGGCCGGAGACGAAAGTGCTCATCCTGACGACTTTCGCGGATGATGCCTATATCGTGGAAGGATTGACATATGGCGCCAAGGGCTTCCTCTTGAAGGACTTGCCCGGGGACAAGCTGATCGCGTCGATTCGGGATGCGCACCGCGGCCATCTCATGTTGCCGCCGGCAGTCGCGGCCAAGCTGACGGCAAGGCTGAGCAGGCAGCCGGCCGCGCCTGCCGGTTACGAGATCGCGCGCCGCAGAGCGAATGAAGCGACGCTGTCGGAGAAGGAACGCGAGATCGCCGAACTGATGGTCGCCGGCAGGTCCAACAAGGAGATCGCCGCGGCGCAGTACATGAGCGAAGGCACCGTTCGGAATTATGTCAGTTCCATCTACCGGAAGATCGGGACGAACGACCGGACGATCGCGGTCATGACGCTGCGGCCGCTGCTGCGGTCCTGACTTGTCATCGGTACAATCGTGCTCTTGTTCGTGCTCGTGGCGAGCTTATTTTCGTCTGCCGCCTCATTGCGGGCGGTGGCAAGCGGCCAAGATTCTTACGTATAGTACATCGTGGACCTTCGGAATAAGAACTGCCCAAGCTACTCCGACTCAAAACCTCATTGCTTCATCCCCACTATTTTCTCTATGAATGTTTGTAATAGAGAAACATTAACAAAACGATATGTCTGTTTAAGGATGCACTATTTCCCGGAGGGACTGGATTCCTCTATGATGATTTTGTAGCCTACACCACAATTCTTCAAGGGGGAAAAGGAATGGTTGCCATACGAAAGGCGCACCTCATCCTGTGCTGCATCTTAGTGTTCGGGTTAATCTCAACCGCATGTTCGAAGAATGACAACAAAGCGACGCAGAATGAATCTTCCGGCACGGCCCAAAATGCGAGCGGCGGCAGTGAGGAGCCGCAATCCACGGGTTTACCCATGGTGAACGGAAAATACGACCCGCCTGTCACGCTTACGACGGTGAGGGGAGTGGCCGCGGTTACCGAATACAAAAACGGCGAGACGGCAGATGACAACGTCCATTATCGTTGGGCGAAAGAAAGACTGGGGATCGAAATCAATAATTTGTGGTCCGTCGTGGACACGAACAGTACATATTCAAACAAAATCAAACTCAGTCTGTTATCGAACGAAGAGTTGCCGGACATCGTGAAGGCGAACGACGCGACGGCACGGCTGCTCATTGATTCCGGAAAATATGCGGATGCCGGCGCCCTCTTCGACAAATACGCAAGCGAAACCTGGAAGAAAGCGATAGCGGAAGAACCGGACGTCTGGAATGAATTTACGAGGGACGGCGTCCGTTACGGAATACCCGTGCTGGAGCCGGGGTACAATACGGACCCGGTCTTGTGGATTCGGAAGGATTGGCTTGACAAGTTGGGACTGCAACCGCCGAAAACGATAGAAGAATTCGAGAAGGTGCTGGATGCTTTCACCAATCAGGATCCCGACGGGAACAACCAGAACGACACCTATGGAATTGCGGCCGGAATGAAGGGTTCCTTCAACGATTCTTGCAATTTCGGTTGGGTATTCGGCGCGTATGGAGGAATGCCGCACTACTGGCTGAAGATGCCCGATGACACGCTGGGTTACGGTTCTATCCAACCGGGAATGAAGCAAGGCTTGGCTAAAATCAAGGAATGGGTCGACAAAGGATACATGCCTGTAGAGGGCAGCATCTGGAATGAAAGCAAAGCCGCTTCTTTAGTGGCGACAGGCAAAGCCGGCATGTACGCTGGGCCGCACTGGGCGGATGTTTGGCCGATCGTCGACTGGCAGAAGAACATTCCGGAAGCCGAGTGGCTCACGGTCCCCTTGCCGACCGGACCGGACGGCAAGAGCATGCATTACAGCAATCTTCCCTACAACGGCGCCATTTTCATCAGTAAGGAAATGGAACATCCCGAAATCTTTTTTACGTATGCCAACTACCTGTTCGAAAATCAGGCCGACCCGAAGCCGGGCAGCGAGTTCGAGAACGGCTGGGCGAAGGGCTACGATTGGGATATAGTCGACGGTCAAGTTACGCAAGATCCTGAGAAAATTCCCGGCGGCGCCGTAAATGTCATTTTCTACACCCTGTTTAATCATGGAGCGAACATCCCGTCGCTGTATATGAGATCGTATATCGATTCGTTCGCTCAGGGCGGTCCGGTCACGCCTAACCAGAAGTACTGGTGGAACACCGCCACTGAGGTCGAGAGAGAAGCGGCGGTCAACGTCTGGAATTCGCGGCAGTTCTCGGTGCATAACGCTTACACCGGTGCCCCGACCGACACGATGCAGAAAAAGGGCGAATATTTGATGAAGCTCGAGATGGAGACCTTCGGCAAAATCATCTTCGGGGATGCGTCGGTCGACGAATTCGATAAATTCGTGGAAGATTGGAAGTCAGGCGGCGGCGATCAAATGATTCAAGAGGTGAATGATTGGTACAAATCGGTCGGCGGCAGCAAGTAATACAGCGGCCAACCGAAAAGAAAGCCTGTAGTTCTCTTTTTCTTAAGAGAACCTCAGGCTTTTTGCCGGTGGAGATCTGCTTTTATGCTACATTAGAAACAAGCAGGCTATACAAGAGTGGGGGTATCCTCCGATGTGGGCCAAGTTGAATCGAACGATGAATATGTATACCAAAGTGGTCATGCTGCTGCTCCTTGTTTTGATCCCCGTTTTTTTCTTGTTTTCCTATTCGTTCCGCGTCTCCACTGGCGTCATCCAAAATTCGCTCAAGACGAATAACTTCAATAACCTGGGATTCCTGGTCAAACAAATGGATGGTTTGATCTATCGTCTATCCACGAATGCGATTACTTTCTCCAACGATCCGCTGATCAGCGAACTCCGTTACTACCAGAAAGAGACGTCCTTATTTGATCAGCTGCGAATCGTCCAATTGCTGCAGGCGCAGATCGATCTGCAAGGGAATATCTCCCCTTGGAACCGGGAGCTCACGATCTTTCTTAAAGACCGGAAAATGGTGATTTCCAATTCTTCCGCAATGTTCGAGTACGACGTAACCAAGATCCCCGCCGAGACGCCCAATAGCTGGAGGTACCGGCCATCCGACTCGCCGGATCGGTCCCAGTTCGTATTTTTCACGGTGCATCCTTTTTCTAATATTAAGCAACTGAAAGAAGCGGATGTGATCGTGCAGATCGGTTTTCAAGCCATTCATCTGCGCAATATGCTGGACGATTACAAGTCGAACGGCAAAGGGGACCCGTTCCTGTATAATCCGACGTTCGGCGTGCTGGCCAACCATAGCGCCAATTTGGCCCATATGGAGCAACTCGCGCGATACTTAAAAGGTCGTCAGTTGGGAGACCGGCTGGTAGGGGAGACAGTCACGCTGGACGAAAGGGATTACCTGATCAGCTATCAAAGATCCGATAGCCTAGATTGGTATTTGATCGATTACATACCGTTGCAAGACGTACTGGCGCCGATTACCGAAACCCGCAATCTGTTCTATGGATCCACCTTCCTTCTGCTCGTCTTTAGCGTCTATGCCGCATTCATTCTTTACCGTCATGTGCAAATTCCGATCCGCCGTTTGACGCAGAGCCTGTACAAAATCAAAAAAGGGGATTATTCCACCCGGCTTGGTCAGCCAAGCGGCGGAAAGGAAATGGTCTTCTTGTTCGATAAGTTCAACGATATGGCCCAGCAAATTCAAGATCTTGTCGAGCGGGTCTACGAAGAGCGCATTCAGTCCAGGCAAGCGCAGCTCAAACAGCTGCAATCGCAAATTAACCCTCATTTTCTATATAACTGCCTTTTCTTCATTAAAAGCAGCGCAGTATTGGGAGATCAGGAGTCCGTAGTCGCCATGTCGCTGAACCTGGGAGAATACTTTCGTTATACCACCCGGCTCGCTCAGCAGTCGCCATCGCTTGGAGAAGAACTTCAGATGGTCGGCAACTATCTCTTTATCCAGAACTTGCGGATGAGCCGCATCCGATACGAGATTCGCGTGCCGGAGGATATGGCGGACATCCCGGTGCCGAGGTTGTTTCTGCAGCCGATCGTCGAGAACGCCATTCTGCACGGGATTGAACCTTCGGAACAAGGCGGGCAGATCCTGATCGCCGGAGAACGGGAAGACGGAAGCGTTCGCATTACGGTCGAGGACGACGGAGGCGGCTTAAGCGATAAAGCCATGGGCGAGCTTAACTTCAAAATCAAAAGCAAGGAAGAGGACGAGCTCAGCTGCGGGTTGTGGAACGTCAGTAAGAGGCTGCAGTTGATGTATGGCGAAGGCGCGGGCATCAGGTTGTCCCGCAGCTCGCTGGGCGGATTGAAAGTGACGGTCGTTTTTGAAACCAGAGAGGAGAATGGCGATGTTCAAAGCCTTGATCGTAGATGATGAATCCATGGTCGTAGACAGTCTATACGCTACTCTGCCATGGGAGGAACTGGGCATCGATGAAGTGATGAAGGCTTATTCCTCGCGGGAAGCTCTGGAAGTCGCGGAACGTCGCCACATGGATATCATTATTACGGACATTCGGATGCCGGGCATGGACGGACTGGAGCTGATGCGCCGCATCCGAACTTTCTCCGAGCATGCGATATTCATTATCCTTACCGGGTATGCCGAATTCGATTATGCGAAGAAATCCATCGAATATGCCGCGGCGGACTACTTGTTGAAGCCGGTAAGCGACGAACAAATCATCCGCTCGATACGGACCTGCGTTAGCCGTTTGCAAGAGCTGTGGGAACAACGGAGCTCCTACCAGCGCACCGTCATGACGTTGAAGGAACAGGCCCCGGTGATCCGGTCGAACCTGCTCCGAGAGCTAATGGAAGGACGCCGATTCTCCGGAAGCCAATTGGACGAAAAGTTGGAGCTGCTTGACCTGCCGATGCGCCATTCGGACGAGATTTTCCCTATGCTGATCCGGCTCGAAAGCGATTTCTCCAAATATCCGCAACAAGACCGATATCTCCTGGAATATGCCATCGTCAACATGGCGGAGGAGATCATGCAGCATCATTTCCGCCTGTGGACGTGCAAGGATGTACACAATTTCCTGGTATTCATCGTTTCGGCCCGGCCGGACACGCGAAAGGAACAGGCATACGAGCTTCTCCTCAGACATTCCGACCAGTTGCATCAGAAGACACAGCAGGTTTTGGGCGGCAGCATTTCGATCGTGATCGGGAACGCTGCGCCCCTGCATCGCGGGCTCCCCCAGATCCATCGGGATGCCATCGCCCTGATGCGGACGAAAATCGGGGGCGATAAAGGCCTGCTGCTGGAGTTGAAAGAAGCGGATGCTTCACAAGCGGCAAACTATTTATGGTCGTTATACGAAACCCCGACACTCCTTCAGCAATTCGAAGCAGGCGACTGGAAGGGAGCACAGCTTAAGCTGGAAGTTATTTTTGCGCAAATGGAGAGTATGCCGGGTCTTTCAAGCGAGCAGTTATTCGAGGTCTACCATACCTTACTTGCGGCTTGTTACCACTATGCGCATCTGAATGAGAGATCCCTGCTCGGGGATCTGCCGACTGCGGCGAGTTTGCCGCGTTCACTTGAAGCGCTGCAAACCCTCAAAGAATGGGCGTTCAAGCTGTGCGACCGCCTGCTGATGGAGAACCAGCTGCAAATCGAGCAAACGCGCAGTCCCATGATTGAGAAAGTGTTGGCCTATATCCACAGCCATCTCGCCGAGGACGTATCCTTGCAAACGCTTGCCGATCATGCCGGGTATCATCCGGTCTATTTGTCCAAGATCTTCAAGCTCACGATGGGAGAAGGCTTAAGCGAATACTTGCTGCGGGTACGCATGGAACTTGCCGAGCAACTACTGCTCCAAAGCGACTTGAAAGTATATGAAATAACCGCCCGCGTCGGCTATCTGAATACGGCTCACTTTATCAAAGTGTTCAAGAAAAATCACGGGATTACGCCGCAAGAATTCCGGGAATCGGGGAGCGCCGCGGACTAACATTACGATATCCCGTCTTAACAGAACAGTATATAGGCGGATTTGCGCCCGTGATAAAATTGGTATGTCTTCCAAATCTCTCAGAGAGGGGAGCATACCTCCCGTGTTGTATCGATTCGCCAAAACGTGGCCTTATCACGTTATGCTGCTTCCCGCCGTCGTATTGGCATTGTTGTTCAACTACTTGCCCATGTTCGGAATCGTGATCGCTTTCCAGGATTTCAAGCCCTGGATGGGCTTCATCCATTCGCCTTGGGTCGGAATGGAGCACTTCGAGGCGTTGTTCAGTCGGAGAGACAGCAGTCAGGTCATCATGAACACCTTGCTGATCGCCAGTCTCAAATTGGTATGCTTGCTCGCGGCGGCCATCATTTTCGCGCTGTTGTTAAATGAACTCCGCGTCAAATGGATGGTTCGAACCGTTCAAACGTTCGTGTACCTGCCGCATTTTTTGTCCTGGGTTATTCTCGGCTCCATTCTTCTTGAGATGCTCTCGCCCGAAACCGGTCTCGTGAACCGGTTGTTGCAGGCACTGGGGGTCCAACCGATCTTTTTCCTGGGAGACGGAGACTGGTTCCGATTTACGGCAGTTATCACTCATATATGGAAAGAATTCGGTTTCTCCACGATCATTTTCCTCGCGACATTGGCGGGCATCAGCCAATCCTTGTATGAAGCCGCGGAGGTGGACGGAGCCAGCCGTTGGAAGCAAACGCTGCACGTTACGCTGCCCGCGCTGCTTCCCATCATTGCAGTAGTCGCGACGCTCGATCTCAGCGAAATCTTGAATGCAGGATTCGATCAGATTCTTAACTTGTACAATCCGATGGTTTACGAGAAAGGCGATATCATCGATACGTTCGTTTACCGGGTCGGCATCTTGGGGGATGCCATGAGTTTCGCGTCGGCGGTCGGATTGTTCAAATCCGTCGTCAGCTGCGTGCTTGTAGTCGTCGTCTACCGAATTACGTACCATTACGCTAATTACCGCATTTTCTAGGGGGACAAAGATGTACTACAAAACAACTCCTTTCCGGCTGTTTAACGCTTTCAACATCGTATTTCTATGCGTTCTCGCCGTAACTTGCCTTCTTCCGCTTGTCCATACGTTGGCCATTTCCTTAAGCGGCAAAGCTCCCGTAAGCGCCAACCTCGTCGGACTTTGGCCGATTGATTTCACACTCGATGCCTATAAGAAGACCCTGGACAATCCCCAATTTTTGACCGCGCTTCGAATTTCATTCGAAAGGACGATCATCGGGACGATATTCGGCTTGGCGATAACCGTTCTGGCTGCCTATCCGTTGTCGAAAGACGGGGGCGTCTTCAAAAGCCGCGGAAGTTACTCCTGGTTCTTTCTCGTCACTTTATTTTTCGGCGGAGGTCTTATTCCGACATACATCGTCATTCAGAAGCTCGGACTTATGAATTCGTTCTGGGTGCTCATCCTGCCTTCGGCGCTTAACGTGTGGATGATTGTGTTGTTGCTCAATTACTTCCGTACGGTTCCCAAAGAACTGGAGGAGGCTGCGCTCATAGATGGAGCGGGACAATTCCGGATTCTGTTCACCGTCATCATTCCCGTGTCCTTGCCTGCCATGGCGACCATGGCGTTGTTCATCATGGTAGGTCATTGGAACGCGTGGTTCGACGGTCTGATCTATATGAGCAAATCGGACAAATACCCGCTGGCCACGTTCCTTCAAACGATTCTCGCATCCATCGATACGATGCGTCTTACGATTGACAAGAATTCCATGGCGAATTTCTCGAACAAGACGGTCAAGACGGCGCAAGTGTTCATCGGCGCTTTGCCCGTCCTGCTGGTATACCCTTTCTTGCAACGATACTTTATTAAAGGTCTCGTATTGGGGGCAGTCAAAGAGTAATTAAGGAGGTGACGCTTATAAGTTTATGAAAAGAAGAGTAAGAAAAATCAGAAATTTAAATCTATTAATTATCAGGGAGGAAGAAGTTAATGAAAAAGTGGATCGCTTTGACTGCCATATTTTCAATGATTGTCGCATTTGTCCTCGTTGTGCCCGGATCCGTCTCCGCCGCAACGAGCATTTACGTGTCGACCTCCGGCAACGATACGACGGGCAACGGAACGATCGGCAATCCTTACAAAACGATTCAGAAAGGCGTGGATATGGCCTCCGCCGGCGATACGGTGTACGTCAGGGGTGGAACCTATACGGGCGCCGTACTCGTAAACGGCAAGAACGGAACGGCTGTGAATCCGATCACGATTCGCAATTATCCGTCGGAAACGCCGATCATCAGCGGATCGTCCGCCTATGTCAAATTCAGGTTCAGCAGCTACTTCGTGTTTCAAGGATTCGAGCTTACGGGAGGCGATTCGTCGGAATCCGGGATGATCATGCTCAAACCGGCCGACCACATTACGATTGACGGGAATTACCTGCATGACACAAACGCCACCGATGCCAACATTCACGTCTACAATTCCAGCTACAATACCATATCCAATAACACCTCCAATCACGGCCCGGCCGGTATCCAAGTGTCCGGCGACTCCGAAACCAGCTACAATACCGTTATCAACAATTATACGGCCTTTAACGACCATAACTTCGGGAATTCGGACGGCATCCAGATCGTCTCGACCGCCGAAGGCGATCCCGTGCACCACAACATCATCATGAACAACATCGCAGAAAGCAACTACGACGATGGAATCGACGTCTTCTGTTCCGCGTACAATCTGGTTTACGGGAACATCTCTTTCGATAACGGCTTGCACTACCCCCCCAATGATCCCGGGAACGGTGTCGGATTCAAACTCGGCGGAGCCAGCTCGGTCGCATCCGACGGCGGCATGAATCTCGTGACCAGCAACATTGCCTACAACAATTCGGAAGCCGGATTCTCTAATAACGGAAGCGTCCGGACCAACTACGTGTTCAACAATACGTCCTATAGCAACAAAAACGGCTTCGAAACTTTCAATCCGGACGGTGGCGGCACTAACGACGGACATACCGAGTACAGGAACAACATCGCTTACAACAACAGCAGCCTGCAGTATATGCAGGAAACCGGCAAGGCGACTTACAACAACGATTTCAACTCTTCCGGAACGCCCGTGGACCCTCTGTTCGTGAACGCCGCCGGTGCGGATTTCCGACTGTCGACCAGCAGCACCGCTCTCGATTACGGAGATCCGACGACGACAAGCCATATTCCCAGCGGCTTCGTCTCCGGTGTCGAATCTTTCTATGAAGACGCGGTCGAATACGCGCTGACGCATGATCTCGACGGTACGATCCGTACGGCCTACGATGCCGGCGCATTCGAATCGAGCGCCAATCTGCTGAGCAACCCTGGTTTCGAGAACAGCTCCACAGGCTGGCATATCGGCAACAACTCCGCGGCGGTGGTAAACTCCATCGTGCACAGCGGCACTAAAGCCCTGAAACTGAAAACGAGTGCAGCCTACATCGACCAGAACAAGACATCCGGCTTCTCCGTAGGCAACACGCTATCCGCCAAAGTGTGGTACCGGTACAGCGCGTCGACCACCAATCCCGGCTTCCTGGGCATCGATTTCCGGAATGCGAGCGACGCACTTATCAGCAGCGGAACAGTCACCTTGCCGTCCACGACGACTTACAAGTCCAAGACGCTTGACCTGGTCATTCCAGCGAATACCGTACGAATCACGATCTATGTGCAGAAATCCAGCAGCTCCCAAAGCCTGTACGTAGACGATTTTACCTTGTACGAACATTAAGTAGGATCAAGCGGCCTTGAAGGCATTGTTCCTTCAAGGCCGTCTCGTAAGCCAACCGAGCGGCCGCGATCCCCGTAAGGAGTTCCCGATCTGGTGATAGTTGGAATTGGAACGATGGAGGATCCGGAAAGTGAATCAGATTACGGTTCGGGAAAGCGAGGCCATCCTCCATGGGTGATTTGAAGATCGGTTGGAGCATGAAAAATATTACGCCGGTAGAGAAAGTGGATTTGCAGGGACAAATCCATTCGCGGATCACTTCGACGGTAAAAGATCCGCTGATGGTTACCGCATTGGCCCTGGAGGGGGCCGGCGGCGCGGATTCCCGCGCGATACTCGTGAGCTGCGATTTAGCCGCGATCGAGAATCACATCCGAGACGGCGTTCGGGAAATCGTGAAACGGAAAATCCCCGAGTTGAATCCGGCATTCGTGATCCTTAGCGCGACCCACACCCATACGGGGCCTAAGCTCTATTCGGCGAATACGTATGCCAGGGACAGCTCCGAATGGGGTTCATCCCCGGAATCCGATGTGATGACACCGGAAAAGTATTCGGAATTCGCTATCGGGAATATCGCCGATGCGATTGAAGAAGCATGGAACAATCGCAGGGAGGGGGCGCTTGGCTGGGGGGAGGGTTATGCTGCGATCGCGCATAACCGAAGAGTGCTGTACGATGACGGAAGCGTTACGATGTACGGCAAGGTGAACAGCCCACATTTTCGTGGATTTGACGGTCCGGAGGACCCGCGGGTGGAATTGATGTTCACCTGGTCTCCGGACGGCGGGCTTACGGGCATCCTCCTGAACGCAGCTTGCACGGCCCAGATCATCGAGAACGAAAAGGCGATCTCCGCGGATTACGTAGGGGAATTAAGAAACAAGGTCAAGGAAAAATGGGGCGACCACGTATCGATCCTCGTCATGATCGGCGCGGCGGGAGATTTGGCGCCGCGCGACTTGCTGAGGAAGGATCGGTCGCCGCGAAGTCTGGAAGACCAGTTGCGGCATACTGCCAACCAATGCATGAATGCAATAGAGTCTGGGTTATTGACATCGCGTGACCATGCGGAAAGTCGGCCCGTAATCCGACATCGAATCCGGCAGCTCGAATTGCCGATCAGACGGGTGACGAAAGCGGAGTCGGATGAAGCGCTCAGCCAATGGGAAGCCATCCGAACGAATATGGAGAGACAGGAAAACTCGTCAACCGATCTTCGGGAATTAGAGAGGAAATCGGAAATTTATAACGTCGTCGCGATGAAGACCAGGTATGAGGCTATGCGGAAAAATCCCTTCTTCCCGATTGAACTTCACGCGTTAAGAATCGGGAGTGCGGTGTTCGTGACGAACCCGTTCGAATTGTTTACAGAATACGGCATACAGATCAAAGCAAGAAGCGCCGCCAAACAAACCTTCGTGGCGCAATTGTCGAATGGCGCCGGCGGTTATTTGCCAACCGCCCAAGCGATCAAATCCGGCGGTTACAGCACGCAAATCTTCTCCGGATTCGTCGGAGACGAAGGGGGACGGATACTGGTCGATCAGACCGTCCGTTCCATTCAAGAATTATGGGAGGATTAGGGGGGCTGCATCGAGCACGGCATCTGATTCTCCCGCTGCGATCGTCATCGTCGAATAATCTTCAATGCAAGTGTGATTCCTATACTCATGGAGGCGTGGTCAAATGAAAAAAATGATGGGTTTAATTCTGCTATTGGTGTTGGCGTTTTCATCTATCGTGGGTTGCAGTTCAGACAACAAGAACGCAGAAACAAGCAAGCCGGCAAGTTCAGAGAGCGTAGACAGCAAATCCCCGGTTTCAACGGAAGGGACAGGATCCGATAATTCGACAGGGGGGTTAGCACTTCCGATCGTCGATGACGGATCGGTGACATTAACTGTAGCAATCAACGACAACTGGTATTCCCAAAAGAGCTACAAAGACAATCTTCCCGTCATGCAGCAATTGGAAAAAAGAACGGGCGTTAAAATCAATTGGGAGGTCACTCCCGGCGAACAATTCAAAGATGTTATGAGATTACGCGTCGCAGCGGCAAAATCCAAAGCTTTGCCCGATATCATCAGGGTACCCGATTCAGCAGTGAAGTTGGGTGCAGAGGGCCTCATCATCCCTTTGAACGATTTGATTGATAAATATGCACCGAATATCAAAAAGTTTTATGAGGAGCATCCGGAAATCTACAAGTCAAGATTGGATGTTGACGGCAATTTATACGCCCTTGACGATATTACGGGGGCAAACACGAATCCGTATGGTTTTCTGATTCGTAAAGACTGGCTGGATAAGCTTAATTTACAGGCGCCGACGAACCTGGATGAATGGTATACCGTCCTGAAAGCGTTTAGAGATCATTTCGATGGCGTCATTCCTTTCATGCCTTTTGAAGGCAAAGAAGGGCTCATGATGTTCGGAAATGCGCTGGGTCTTCAGTTAACCTACTTTAATTCCGGTTACACGCTTGATGCGAATGGGAAGCTCGTACACGGACTTACTCAACCGGAAGGCAAACAGCTTTATGAATTTCTACACAAACTGTATAGCGAGAAACTAATCCCTGCGGATTATGAGAACGTATCCGAGGATCAGCAGTTGGCGTTAATCGCACAGGGTAAGGTGGGAGCGATCAATCAGTTTCTTATGGCGACACCAAGATACAACAATGCTGATCCCAAAGGGGAGGCAGACTGGATCCTTATTGATCCGCCCGCTAATGCAGGCTATGAGCCTTTCTATAATGCAGAACCCATTTTCCAAGCGGCCTATGGCATTAGCAAGGACAGCAAAAATCCGGAAGTGGCTATCAAATGGTTGGACTACTTCTATGCCAGTGAAGAAGGTATCCGATTAAGGGGCCTGGGCGTTGAAGGGCTAAGCTACAATATGGTAAATGGCAAGCCGGAGTTCACGGATCTGATCAAGAACAATCCGGATAAATTGGACCCGGGAACCGCTTTGATGTCCATAGGGGCTTTGACGACTCTGCCGTCTATCCAACTTGGAGAAGGGATATATGCGGAAGGGCCGCAAGCCTTGCTAGGCTTAAATCCGAAGCTTGCCGAAACGTCGAATCGAGTTAAGCCTTATTTAGTGGACGTCTATCCGTTTGCATTGGCAACGCCGGAGGAAGAAGCTGAAGTAAGGGATTTAAATCAAGACATAAAGACGTACTCATTGGAGATGTCGGCCAAATTTATTTCCGGCCAAGAGTCATTGGATAATTGGGACAAATACATTGACACGCTGAAAAAGCTGAAGCTCGATAGAGTAACGGAGATCTTCCAACAAAGGTTAGATCGGGTGAAGTAAAAGCAAATAGTTAGATCCATGCGAATTTAGGTTCGCATGGATCTAGCTGGCGGAGAGGTTGGGAGTGATTGAATGCGAGGACTAACCAAAATCTTAAACAGAGATAAATATCTTATGCTTCTCATTTTGCCGGTTCTGATCTATTACCTCATTTTTCATTACGTTCCCATGTACGGCATCATGCTTGCATTCATTGATTTTCATCCGATGAAAGGTTTTTTTGAAAGTCAATGGGTGGGCTTCGCTCACTTTGAGGCATTTTTCAATTCGATTTATTTCTGGCGATTGATTAAAAACACCATTTTATTGAGTTTTTATTTTCTTCTGTGGGGGTTTCCCATTCCGATTATTTTTGCCCTGTTGTTGAATGAACTAAAAGAAGGAATATTTAAAAAAGCGGTACAGACGGTCAGTTATATTCCCCACTTTATCTCGGTTGTCGTCGTTGCAGGGATGATTCTCTCCTTTACATCGGTTCATGGAGGTATCGTCAATCAGGCCATTGGCTGGTTTGGAATAGAACCGATTAATTTTATGGGTGAGCCGCGGTGGTTTCGAACCATCTTCATCTCATCTTCGATATGGCAGAGCTTTGGCTGGAGCTCGATTATTTATCTCGCGGCCATTTCGGGCGTTAATCCGCAATTATATGAAGCAGCTGAAATCGACGGAGCCAACCGTTGGCAGAAAATGGGGAAAATCACTTTGCCATGCCTCATGCCGACCGTCATTATTTTGCTTATACTAGCTGTTGGTCAATTGATGGAAGTAGGAGTGGATAAGATCATCCTGCTCTACAGTCCGCAAATATATGAAACGGCGGATGTTATTTCTACTTTCGTATACAGACGAGGGATAGAAAATGCGGATTACAGTTATTCGGCGGCAATCGGTTTGTTCAACAATGTGATTAATTTGATCTTATTGATCGCTGTCAACCGTTTAAGCCGAAAAATATCAGAAACATCTTTATGGTGAGGGGGGGGCGTATGGCTATTACGGAACGAAAAGCAGGAAAAAGCATTTCGGACGTATTCATCTATCTATCCATGTGGGTTGTCGTAGCGATTACGCTTTATCCTTTCATTTATGTGTTGAGTATGTCGATCAGCGAGCCGCAATACGTTGTGGATGGCTCCGTATGGCTCTATCCCAAAGGCTTCTCATTATCATCTTACAGAACGGTGTTTGTCGACAAGCAGATTTGGATTGCCTATTACAATACGGTCTTCTACACAGTAGTTGGGTCTCTGCTTAGTGTAACCTTTACCATGTTAGCCGCTTTTCCGTTATCTCGTCGGGATTTTTTTGCCCGTAATTGGATTATGGCGATCATCGTCATTACGATGTTTTTCGGAGGCGGCCTCATCCCGAGCTATTTATTGATTCAGGAACTAGGCTTATATGACACGAGATGGGCCATCTTACTGCCAGGCTTGACAGGCGCATTTTATATCATCATTACCCGCACTTTCTTGCAAAGTATTCCAGATAGCTTAAGCGAGTCGGCGAAAATCGACGGCGCAAACGATATCCGAATTTTGCGAAGCATCATACTTCCGCTATCTAAGCCTATTCTGGCTGTACTCACCCTGTTTTTTGCCGTTGGCTACTGGAACAGTTATTTTTCCGCTTTGATTTATTTATCTGATGTGAATAAGCAACCGGTATCCTTATTCCTGGTGAAAGTGTTGGTGCAGAATCAAGATCTGCTGAGGGAAAGGATGGCATCAAGCCAACTGGAACAAGGATTTTTATCGGTACAATTGAAATACGCGCTGATTATTATCGTGATCCTGCCTATATTAATTGTGTATCCATTTTTGCAGAAATATTTTGTCAAAGGGGTTATGATAGGATCATTAAAGGAATAACAAATGACAAGAAAGCGAGCCTATGGAAAATATGGAGAAAGTAAAAATCGGTTGGGGTACGAGAAGTATTACACCGGTCAGTACTCCGCGGTTGAGAAGACGACTCCCCTCGTTTCCACCAAGAGAATATTTTATAGCAATAACTTGGTATGCAGATAAACAGGTTAATACGTTTGCAAAGCACAGTGTTTAGCTAATAGAGAAGATAGGGGTTAGAGGTAGAAGTTCTAACAGAAGTGGCTTGGACAAATTGAGAGACAAACTCATCTCATTATTCGGTAATTATATGTCACGGCAAAGAAGGAGCATTATCTATGACAAATTTGTTTACTCCTGTTTCCTCCCCTGAAAGTGCTGGCATTCCTTCTTCCGCGATTCTACGGTTTCTGGAGCGAATCGGTCTGGAGCGGACATGTATGCATGGTTTTCTGATTTTGCGCGGCGGGCAGATTGCCGTGGAAGGGTACTGGGCGCCGTTCACAGTAGATAGGAAGCACCGTATGTACTCTATCAGCAAAAGTGTAGTCTCCCTTGCCATCGGATTACTGATCGATGAAGGGAAGCTGCGTCTGGAAGACCGGGCGGAAACCTTTTTCAAGGATAAGCTGTCTGAACAGGTTCATCCTTACCTTGCGCAGACGACGATTCGAGATCTTCTCATGATGTCCACTCCTCACAGCAGGAACTCGTATACGCGAAATGACTCGGATTGGGCAGCAACCTTTTTCCAGATGGAGCCTTCCCATCCGCCGGGAACGATCTTTGCTTACGACACGGCGGCGACGGTTATCCTTAACACCATTGTGGAGCGGATCAGCGGAGTCCATTTCCTCGAGTATATGCGCCCGCGACTGCTAGACCCTATCGGTTTCTCTAAAGATGCATGGTGCATTCAAACTCCAGAGGGCACGTCGTGGGGCGGGTCGGGCGTCATCTGCACTCTGCGGGATATGGCAAAGCTGGCGTATGTTTGTTTAAACGGAGGACGCTGGGACGGACAACAGTTGATTTCAGAGGAGTACATCCGGGAAGCGACGTCGAAACAAATCGACAACTCGATCAACGGAAATAGAGGATATGGGTACCAGATCTGGATGGAGGCTGACGGGGGTTTCTCTTTCCGCGGTATGGGTTCGCAGTTTGCCTTCTGTTACCCGAAGAAAGATTTCATCTTCGCCTGCATTGCAGACACGCAAGGGAGCAGATCGACAGATACGGAGATTGTCGATGCATTCCATGAGGAACTTTATCCTTATATCGCGAATGAAGCTATATCGGAAAATCCGGAGACGTACAACCTGCTGAAGGAGAAGATTGACCATCTCCGCATATTGCCGCAGCGGGGAGCAGCAGACTCTTCCTATGCAAATGGAATCAGCGAAAAATGGTACCGGATGAATGAAAATCCAATGGGAATCTCACGGATGCGGCTGGTAATTGAAGGGGACGAGGGCATCTGGGAATACGTGAATGCGACGGGGGACCACCGGCTGCGTTTCGGCATCGGCAAGCTGGTGGAAGATTCATTCCCGGAGATGCATTATTATGGGGAACGGATCGGCATACCGGCTGGAAGAGGATACCAATGCTTGGCTTCAGCGGCGTGGGTGGAGGAGCATAAACTGAATATGCTTGTCTATATCACGGATCACTATTTCGGTACGATGAAGGTGACGTTTGCCTTCAAGGGTAGCGATATCTCCGTGTTTATGACGAAAGCGGCGGAATGGTTTCTGGACGAGTATGAGGGGTTTGCCGGAGGAACCGTCGATAAGACGGAAACGGTCAACAAGTTCTAATGGACTATTTCGTTCCGCGTGGAGGGGGCGTTATTGGGGCCCCCACAAAGTTAATCGGAATCAGCTTCGAAGGATGTGCTTCACTTTGTGGGGTGTAGCAAGGGGACTGTTGAGACGCGATCAAGTCTCATGCATGAATTCCGCTTCCTGAACACGACCCGCCTTCCAATGCAGGACTGGCGAATTGTGTGTATTGGCGTAATATTCCCTTGTGGTCGAAGGAAGGAGGTGTCCAACCCAATTTACGCTTCTCTAGTATAACGTCAATCTCTTGAGGCGTTCGTACGATACCTTCGGTACCCACTATGGAAAGAAGCCGATTCGGAATATCAATCAGTATCGTATCTCCATCTTGTACAAATGCGATCGGACCGCCGTTCAAAGCCTCAGGTCCAACGTATCCCACGCACGGCCCTCTTGAGGCACCGGAATAACGCCCATCTGTTACGAGAGAAGTCGTATGGGACAACACGGGGTCTGAAGCAATCAGTTCTGATATAAAAAACATTTCCGGCATACCCACAGCTCTTGGCCCTTGGTAGCGGATGATCACGACATCGCCTGGTTGAATGATCTTATCCAACAAGGCATCCACTGCCTCGCGCTCATTGTCGAATACTCTAGCCGGGCCCTGATGGACCTGCATTTCAGCGACCACGGCGTTTTTCTTGATTGTCGCTCCGTTCGGGGCCAGATTTCCTTTTAGGACGGCAAGTGATCCTTCTGTTTTTAATGGCTTCTTGAGTGAATAGATAACATCGCGCCGATTTAATTTATAATTGGCGAGAAACATCTCTGCAACCTTCGGCATTTCACTCTTCTTGAATAGCTGCAAATTATCGCCAACCGTTTGACCGGTCACGGTGAGCGCATCCAGATGCAAGAACTGTTTCATTTCCTCCATGAGAAAAGGAACGCCTCCGGCATGCCAGAACAGTTCTGTCGGATACTTCCCAGCCGTTTTCGTATCCACAATGACTGGAATTTTTCGATGGATATCATCGAACGTTTGTGCGCTAAGATCGATACCGATTTCTCGTGCAATGGCAATGAGGTGCATGACCGCATTTAACGATCCGCCGATGGCGCAATGCACCATAATCGCATTCTCAAAAGCTTCACGCGTCAATATTTGTGAAGGTGTAATCCCTGCCTTAGCAAGCCTTATGACTTGTTGGCCGGCAGCGCGCGCGGTGCGGCGAATTTCCGCATTCGTCGCAGGAATTAGCGCTGACCACGGTAAAGCAAGTCCTAATGCTTCTGCCATAACCTGCATGGTTGCAGCGGTCCCCATGTATTGACACGAACCGCTAGTTGGGCAACAAGCACGCTGAAAAGCAAGAAATTCATCCTTGGTCACTTTGTTCTCCGCCACTTCAACGCTCATATGCCACAATTCTTCATTGGAACGCATGCAGGGTCCTGCTCCCATCGCTCCGCCTGGTACATGAATGGCTGGAATATCAAGCCTTGCAATCGCCATTAAATGGGCGGGTACCGCTTTATCTCCAGCCGAACATAGAACCATCGCATCAAACGGAGTGGCCAAGGCGTGAATTTCCACCATGGATGCGATCATATCGCGTGAAGGCAGGGAATAATGCATCCCATTGTGGGCTTGCGCCACGCCGTCACATATATCTGTCGTTGTGTAAATAGCCGGTTTGCCGCCCATTTGAAACACGCCTTTTTCAATTTCATTTACAAGTTGGCCCAAATGGAAGGAACTCGGATGGCTCGCCCCTTGCGTACTCTCGACTAGCACTTGAATGCTATCCAGATCCTCGACTGTCCAATCCATTGACATCCTAAGCGCATCACCCTCAAAGCTGATTTTACGCACCTTTTGACTTTCCAAGTTTAAGTTCTCTTCATTCATGTTTTCCGTCGGCGTTTGTTTCATGTATACAATCATCCTTTTCAATAAACTTCAGCGGTTAATCCGCCATCTACAAACAAGTGGCTGCCCGAGATAAAGGAAGCGTCTGATGAAGCCAGAAACACCAGCGTCTTGGCCACTTCCGCCGGCTCGGCAATACGGCGCAGCGAATAATGACAGTAAACCTCATTCCTCGCTTTATCCGGGTTGGGCTGAAAGTCAAAAAACTGCTGAACCATTGGCGTTTGTATATCTCCGGGACAGACGCAGTTCACCCGAATGCCATGCGGACCATAGGCCACCGCCATGGATTTGGTCAAAGCGATGATCGCACCCTTAGTCGCTCCGTAGATGGACAAATTGGGATCTCCGACCGTCCCCAGAACCGAGCTGACCGACAGAACGACACCGCTTCGCTGCTTCATCATAATCGGAAGAGCATACTTGCAACCGAGAAAAAGGCCCTTTATATTGACATCAATCATCTTATAGAAATCGACTTCTTCACATTCATGCAGCGGTCCCATAATCTGAACGGCTGCGTTGTTAATCAGAATATCGAAGCTGCCGAAATGGGAATTCACCAACTCGATGGCTTGTTTCATCGCTTCAGCGTCGCTTACATCCGCATGAATAGCTATACTTTCTCCACTGGCCTGCCGGATCGAACTCGACACCTGCTCAGCGGCTGATTTGTTATAATCAAGAACGGCAACCAGCGCGCCTTCATCCGCAAACTGACGTGCAGTCGCTTCTCCCAAGCCTTGACCGGCGCCTGTGATCAGCGCCGCTTTACCTTCAAGTTTTCGTTTCACATTCTCCCTCCACCCGATCGTAATCTGAAATCGATCCTGGCTATTGCTCCGATTTTCCCCAATTTATATCTTCAATGTGACGGGTCAACTCTGAGCGTATTTCATTAGGATCTTTTCTTTTAATGGTCTCCAAAAGGAATTCATGATTTTTCCATAGTTGATTTAAATCGCTATAGGTTTGACCATCTACTATAAAGTGCAAACGGATTCGATTATAGATCGTCGTCCAGATTGTAAGCAAGTCTGGAACGCTGGATAGGTTAACTAAATATTCATGAAAAGCTAAGTCGCAATCAACAATATGATAAAGATTGTTTTTCTCTGCGCCTTCTTTCATTTCATTAATGATCTTGGATAGAGCTTCATAATGCGTTTCATTAAAAAAAGCCATGGCTTTGCGAATCGCAAATAGCTCAATCGTCAATCGTATGGGAGTAAGAACCTCCAGCACTTCTTCTGATGAAATTTCAGTAACGGTTGTATCTTTATATGGCTGGGAATTCAATAACCCTTCTTGCTCGAGCATGCGCATGGCTTCGCGAATCGGTCCTCTGCTTACCCCCATTTGTTTAGCCAAATCAACCTCTCTGATGCGATCACCGGGTTTTAACTTGCCATGAAAAATAGCCTTGCGGATACTGTTGGAAATATTATGTCGTAAAGATGTTGCTTTCTCTGCATCAAAAACAAAATTACTCATGGTAGGTATTTCTCTCCTCTTCATTAATGAGCCTCTCGGTGTTGCTTATATAGAATATACTAGCGGAAAGAACTTAGAATGTAAACACTATTACAAAAGATTGTTGACAATAATACAAAAGTATATTGACTTTGTACTAATGTTGAGTTACCATATTTTTGTAAAAGGTTCCGGTGATAAAATAATCGAACTGTTCAATGCAAGTGTGATTTAATGAGTTATTTAACGAAGGCGACAAATTCAGTTTGTATTCAACGAAATTCCGGAGAAATGGACTGGGTTTTAATTCATCATTATGAATGATTAGAAAGCGAGGCTATGAAGTTAAATGGGGAAAATGAAAATTGGTTGGAGCATGAGAAGTATTACACCCGATAAGAAAGTAGATCTACAGGGACAATTCCATTCGCGAGTCACAGCGGAGGTAAGAGATCCGCTGATGGTAACCGCATTGGCTTTGGAAGGTTCCGATGGTGAAGATTCCCGCGCCGTACTGGTCAGTTGTGATTTAATTACGATTGAAGATCACATTCGAGATGGCGTAAGAGATAAAATCAAACAATCCATCCCCGATTTAGATCCGGCATATATCATTCTAAACGCGACCCATACACATACCGGGCCTAAGATGTCGTCAGTCAATCCCTTTATTAAGAGCCTGCCCAAATTTGGCCTTCCCAAGAGCGATCCGGAAGCAATGACACCGGAAGAGTACTCGGAGCTTGCAATCAGGCAAATCGCAGTTGCTATTGAAGAAGCATGGAACAATCGCAAGGAAGGGGCGCTTAGTTGGGGTAACGGGTATGCCGCAATCGGACACAACCGAAGAGTGCTATATGATGATGGAAGCGCCAGGATGTATGGAAAAGTGAACAATCCGCACTTTCGTGGATTCGATGGTCCTGAGGATCCGCGGGTGGAACTGATGTATGCCTGGAACCCTGATCGAGAGCTTACCGGACTCGTGCTAAATGTATCTTGTACGGCTCAGATTATAGAGAATGAGTCGGTCATTTCTGCTGATTATGTGGGAGAGCTAAGAGCCTTGATCAAGGAGAAGTGGGGATCTGATGTATCTGTTCTTGTGATGATCGGAGCAGCGGGAGATTTGGCCCCCCGTGATTTATTGCGGAAGCCTCTCTCGCCGCAAAGCTTGGATGATGAACTCAGGCAAACAGCAAGAACATTAATGGCCGCCATCGAGGCAGGATTATTATCAGCCTGTGATCAACTTCAATATCAGCCTGTAATCCAGCATAAAGTCAGGCAACTTGAGTTGCCGCTTAGACGAGTGACGAAGATCGAGACAGACGAAGCGTTCAAGGCATGGGAATCCTATTTGGCGAAACAAGATCAACAGGAGGATCCGGACGCGTATTTTCAATCCTTAACCATTGACGAAAAATCGGATATTTATAATTACGGTGCGATAATCGGCAGATACGAACTCATGCGGAAGAACCCGTTTTATACAATGGAACTCCATACATTGCGATTGGGAGATTCGGTCTTGGTGACGAACCCATTTGAATTATTTACAGACTACGGCATTCAGATAAAAGCAAGAAGTGCTGCAAAACAAACATTCGTGGCGCAATTGTCGAATGGTGTTGGCGGGTATTTGCCTACAGCTAGAGCAATCGCTTCCGGGGGGTATAGCACTCGAATCTTCTCGGGAGTCGTTGGAGATGACGGCGGCCAACTGTTAGTCGAGTATACGATCAGCTCTATACAAGAATTGTGGGAAAATACGATCCATTAATTCAACGAGGAGGTACCATTAAATGAATACAACCCATCATATTCCTTATCCATTTTATTGGGACGATGTGCCAATCGATCTTTCTTTCATCTACCAAGATGAAAAGCCAGCGGGGAAGCATGGCTTTCTACAGGTCAAAGAGGGTGAATTTGTTTTTGAGGATGGAACGGCCCCTAAATTCTGGGGAACTAATTTAAATAGCGGCAGTAATTTTCCACCGCATGACTTTAGTGAAAAGTTGGCCAAAAGATTAGCGAAAATTGGCGTTAATCTGATCCGTTTTCATCAATTGGACGCGGAATGGTCGACGCCCAACATCTTCCAGTTTGCAAAAGGAAAACGCAAGGGAAATACGCTGAGTTTCGATCCCGAAAGTATGGACAGATTGGATTATCTCATTTTTTGTTTAAAGCAAGAAGGCATCTACATGTATATGGATATGCTGACTTATCGTAAATTTACAGTCGATGATGGAGTGGAACAGGCTCCTTTATTACAAGATGCGGCTCGACCTTACAGCAATTTCGATGAAACGTTAATTCGACTGCAGAAAAAATTTAACGATGATCTATGGACACATAGGAATCCTTACACTGGACTTGCCTATAAGGATGATCCTGCGATTGTGCTTACGGAAGTAGCCAACGAATCGGATATGTTCAGCCGAACGGTGATCATTCCATCCTACAAAGCGAATTTGGAGCTCAAGTTTCGCGATTGGCTGGAACTGAATCATATTGACTATGAGCATAAAGAACAAGAAATCAATTTTTCGAGTGATGACAAGATCATGCTGGATTTTCTAAGCAAAATACAGGAGGACTACTATGTTGAAATGATCGGGCATTTGCGAAGCATTGGAGTGAAGATCCCCATTGCCGGAACGAATTGGGCGAGTAATGCGGGGAATCGACGTGCGCAGCTGGTTACTGACTTTACGGATGGCCATGCCTACTGGTATAGCTGGCAGTGGTCCGAAAAACTGAGGAAATTCAATAATCATTCAATGGTAGCAAAGACGGATACGATTTTATCTGATCTTACTTTCTGCAGGCTGCTGGATCGACCTTACTTTATTTCGGAATGGGATGATCCTTGGCCCAATGAATGGCGTGCAGAAAGCCCGCTGTTTATGGCGGCAATTGGATCGCTGCAAGGATGGTCAGGATTTGCCATTCATACATATGCCTATACCACAAGGACGGATATAGATCGGACAGGTAAGGAAATATCGTCCAGTGCCATCGGGAATGTGCCTTTTCGGGAAGGGGTCTTCACTACCTGGAACGATCCTTCTAAATTCGGCCTGTTCTATCATGCCGCTTTGATGTTCCGTAGAGGAGATATCAAACAGGCTGAGAAAAGTGTCGGCATTAGAATAAACGATTTGTCATTGCGCTCAACAATCGATTCTACTCCAGCTCTGAGTTTAATTTCAGAAAAACACAGGGTTGGCATGGAATTTACAGGCCAGAACAATAAAGCAGACCAATATATTGAATGGAATGATGAAAATGCAGTAGATAAGAGCTCAGGAGAAATCTTATCCGATACAGGTGAGCTTTATCGCAATTGGCATAAGAGATTTGGTTGGATCGATACCGATAAATCGAAAGTAATTTACGGTTTCCTTGGCGAGATTGGCGAAATAACCATTAAGGGCTTGAAAGTTCATGCCCAAACAGATTTTGCCACCATTGCTTTAAGTTCATTGACTGAGAAGCCGATAGTAGAAACGGATAATATGCTGCTTACGATGATTGGCAGATCAGAAAATACAGAGATGAAATTTAATGCAGATCATACAGAGTTGCTTGATGTTGGAAGAGCCCCTATATTAGTAGAAGTTATCGAAGCGGAAATAAAAATGAATACCAACATTCCCAATTTAAGAGTTTGGTCAGTCAATCCCGAAGGTTTTTTTGCAGGGGTTGTACCTTCAGAATATGAGAACGGAGTATTAAGCTTCAAAACGGGGGCTAAATTTCCTTCGATGTATTACCTTATACAAGCTGAATAATGTGATTGATGGCAGTTGCATGGGCTCTTGACAGGCGTCCAAATGCATGATTACTATACAGCTAAAGGTATCCGCATCATGATGTGGGCAGAAAAACTGCAAAATTTTATCGGCTATGACGGAATTGCGCGGGGATGTGTATTTGAGGAACGAACCGATTTGTGATAGCATCTGGTTCAGATGCTTCTATTGCAGGAAAGCGGATATCTTGAAGTTTGGCTGTTAGTTCCAGCCTTTCCTCCTTTTGAAAGCGTTTTAATAAAAAGTAGTGGATAAACCGATGACCATCTAAGAATAGAAATGCCTAAGAAAGGTGAGATAAGTTACATGAATTACAAAAAAATGATCAAAGCATTTATCATAGTTATGAGTTATGAATATGCGGGGTAAATTAATAATCGGCGCGCCGATTAACCGGCAGTTCATCGTCATGATTTTAATTTTATCTATGCTTAGTTTGTTTATGCTGGGGTATCAATATTCTAAAATGGCTAACCAACTTGAGCAGAATGATTTGGAATTCGCCCAAGCAATGGTTAGCCAGATTGTAAAGCAAATAGAGGAAAACAG
Organism: Bacillota bacterium; assembly: GCA_023391635.1. Classification (GTDB taxonomy): domain Bacteria; phylum Bacillota; class Bacilli; order Paenibacillales; family Paenibacillaceae; genus Cohnella. Next base: position 46,167 of record JAEWAQ010000076.1, read on the forward strand.
TATTCAATTGCAAAGAACTCTATTAAATATTTCCTTTAACAAAGTTGTTCAGGAATTCGTAATGGAGGTGGATATTGCTGCAAGATTTGAAGAGGAGCGCTTAGTTAATAATTTTCTAGGGAATATAACTGAACTGCAAAGCGGGATTCTGGACATCGCCATTATTGGGGAAAATAAATATTCCCTTCAGGGTCTCTCCGATGAAAAGCTTGCTTTAATCAATGAAATACCACAGGGGAGAGGATTTTATTTTTCTTCTATGAAGCCCTATATGGCTAAGCAAGATAGTAAAATCCAGAATTGCTTTCTAGTTTCTTTTCCTTTTGTTTCCATAAATAGTAATAACCGGCTTGAATATGACAATAAATATGCCATGATAGTTTTATTTGTAGATGTTTCAACTTTTTTAGGAAATGCACCCAATGAAATTGAAAATTCAAAGATGGGATACTACATTTTGGATTCCGAGAAGAAGATTGTGTACGCTAATCGGAAAAGCACCTCCGACGAATTGCTTGAAGCTTTTCGAGATGACAGCGAGATTCAGCCTTCTTTTGGAATTGACAATAGTAATACGGTTAAAACAATTTATCAAACTATACCATCGGCTGGATTGGAGCTTTTTTGCACGATTCCTAATTCATATAGCTTTTTGAAGGCAGTTTTAAGCTATAGGAGTTACTTAATTTGGGTTGCCATGTACATTGGTATTTTTATCTTGTTTATAGGACTTATATCGAGAAGTATTATCCGGCCTCTCAAAAGATTAAGTGCTTTATTCCGAAGAGTTGGAGGCAGTGATATTGGGGCACATAAAAAAAGAGTCATTATAAATGGCTGCGAGGAAATTACACATTTATCCACTAATGTTAATTTGATGTTTGAACAAATCGACAGGCTTACACATGATATTATTGAAACCAATGCCCGTCTTTATGAAGCCCAATTTGCTCAAAAAGAAGCGGAATATGAATATTTAAAAAGTCAAATTAATCCACACTTTCTATACAACACTTTGGAAACAATTAAGGGAATGGCGATTGAAGATGCCTCTCATCGTATTGCAGAAGTTACTGAGGCGCTAGGGCAGATGTTTCGTTATTGTGTCAAGGGAGGTAACTTTATACCTATTCATGAAGAACTGAATATTGTGAAGTCTTACCTAACTATTCAGCAGTCACGCTTTAATAACAAATTCGAAACGTCCTTTAAATTACAGTCAGCAGTGATGAATTGCGAAATACCAAAAATGATTTTACAGCCTTTGGTAGAAAACGCTTTTGTTCATGGTCTCGAAATGAGAAAAAGTGGCGCTGTGATCACTGTTAGTGTAGTATCCCTCTCTGATGACATTGTAATAAGCGTTGAAGACAATGGTGAAGGTTTCGATGAGGTCATACTTGAAGATATAAAAAAGAGTCTTAATAGTGCTTCTCAAAGTTCTTTTTCAAGTAATACTGACAAGATAGGAATTATCAATGTTCACCGGCGCATTCAATATACATTTGGCGAGAGCTATGGCTTAGAAATAAAGAGCACTTTCAGTCATGGTGCCGTCGTTTCAATTAAATTGCCACGGAGGTGGGCAAACGATGTACAAGCTGATTTTAGTGGATGATGAGCATTTTGTAATTAAAAGTCTGGAGTCTTTGCTTGAATATGAAAAACTTGGATTTGAAATTGTAGGAAGAGCGCAAGATGGCGAAGAAGCACTCGCGCTTATTCAGAATGCAAAACCCGATCTGGTAATCACTGATATTCGCATGCCAATGATGTCAGGTATCGAGTTGATGGAAAGGTCAGCCGAGATGGGAGTCTCTGCGCTGTTTATAGTGCTGACAGGATATGCTGAGTTTAGTTACGCTCAAAAAGCCATCAAGGCGGGGGCAATTGAGTATTGCCTAAAACCTTTCGACAAGAAGGAAATTGGAAATGCAGTTATGAACTCAATTAGTAAAATTGATAAGCATCGCAGCTATTTGGAATCACTTCCTCCCATAGATGATTTAAAATATGAGTCAACAGTAAATAAAGTCAAAAAGTATATGGATGAGCATTATGCCGAAGACGTAAGTCTATCGATGTTATCCGCTAAGTTTTCGTTTAACCCCAGTTATTTAAGCAACAAATTCAGGAGAGAAACGGGTATGTCAATAACTGATTATCTTATTAAGTCCAGAGTACAAAAAGCTTGCAATCTACTAGCCGCATCATCTTTGACGATCGTGGAGATTGCGAGAGTAGTAGGCTTTGAAGATTATCATTATTTTGCCAGGGTTTTTAAAAAAATTGTTAATATCACTGCCACGGAGTATAGAGCAAACAGGAAAAAGCAACAGTATTAATCCACATTATTCAACAAATCGTATATATGAAAGATGGATGACCGCACAGTATAATTGCTGTACGGTCATTCATTATTTATGAGAGGAGGGAAGTTCTCTATGAAAAAGGCAGGTTTATTAAAAAGAACGATACAGCATAAATATTTTTATCTTATGTTGGCTCCTTGCTTGTTATACTACTTTGCTTTTTCCTATGTACCTATGTATGGGATTCAGGTTGCGTTTCGCGATTTTAGTTATGTGAATCCATTTGGCGGCGCTTGGGCTGGACTAAAGTACTTCAATGAAGCACTAAATGACTACATGCTTATGCAGACAATTGGCAATACGCTTGTAATATCCGTTATGAAGCTTATCACCGGATTCCCTGCTCCTGTTATCATTGCGCTACTGCTTAATGAAATTATTGGGCGTAAGTCCAAACGTATTTATCAGACGGTGTTTACATTCCCACATTTCATATCATGGGTTGTCGCCTCGGGTCTTATCCTCAATATCCTTGCGAGTTCGGGAATATTGAATCAAGTATTGCATTTTTTCGGACTTCCTTCTCAGGATATTCTGACTAGCGAGACAGCATTCCGACCTATGCTGTATATCACGGATATATGGAAGGAGGCAGGCTGGGGAAGTATTATATACCTTGCGACAATTGCAAGTATTGACCCTGAAATATACGAGGCAGCTCGTGTCGATGGTGCAAATCGTTTTCAACAAATGAGATTTATTACCATTCCCTCCTTGTATTCAGTAATGGCTATCCTCTTTATTTTATCAGTAGCGCGAATTATGGACGCTGGCTTTGATCAGATTTTCAACCTTTATAATCCTTCGGTCAGCGGTGTAGCCGAGATTATTGACACTTATTTGTATAAACGCACCTTTATTAACGGTATGAGCTTTAGCTCATCAGCAGCTTTAGGCCTTGCCAAATCAGTCGTCAATACAATCCTTTTGCTTAGTGCGAACTATATTTTTAAAAGATTACGCGGATCCGGAATTTATTCATAAAGGGGTGAGGAAATAGGATGCTCGAAAAAAAGAAACCGCAAATAAGCCCTTTTACGGTTATTAACCATACGATCATGATCTTGTTAGCGATCGTTACCATATTCCCGTTTTACAATATTGTAATCGTTTCCTTGGCCGATTATAAGGTGTTGGCAAAAAGTCCTTTATACTTATTCCCTACATCCTTTGATTTTGAAGCCTATCGACTTGTTTTTATGAACAAAAATATATTTAATTCCTTCTTTGTTTCATTTTTTATAACTGGATTTGGAACATTTTTGAGCTTATTAATGACTACTGCAGCAGCATACGCTTTTTCAAAAAAGACGTTACCGGGCAGAAGTACTATGTTTCTCATTGTAATTTTGACCATGTATTTTTCCGGAGGTCTTATTCCTAGTTACTTAACAATCAAGGCATATGGTTTGATTGACAACATATTTGTGTTGATTTTACCTAATCTTATCTCAGCATTTAACATTATTCTAATGGCAAACTACTTTGCATCACTTCCTCACGGGCTGGAGGAGTCGGCGAAAATTGAAGGCGCAAATGATTTGTATATTCTTGCACGCATCGTTATACCAATCTCGATGCCAATCATCGCGACAATAGGATTATTCTATTCGGTGGGCTATTGGAATGAATGGTGGTTGGCAAAGCTATATCTGTCCGATAAATCTTTTTGGCCATTGCAAATGGCATTGCGTGAAGTGCTTTTTAATTTTAATCAAATGGCAGGAAGTGAAGCGGCCAAGGAAATAGCAGCCAAGAATGCTGCTGTTTATACGCGCTCTGTACAATCGGCGGTTGTGGTCATTACAGTCGTTCCTATTTTATTTGTATATCCATTTATTCAAAGATATTTTACAAAGGGTATCCTACTAGGCGCTGAAAAAGGGTGAAAGCCCTATTTCATATAGCAATACAAATACATGATATGGAGGGATTATTTTGAGACAGAAGAAGATTACCGCAATCTGCTTGGCCATGCTTTTACTTTTCCTTACAGCATGTGGAACGAGTACTCCAACATCGACCCAGCAGCCATCATCTACCCCGCAGTCATCACCGATGTCTTCGGAGAAAGCATCAGTCGAGGAGAGTTCCAAACCCGAACCAGAACTGAAGCCGATTGAAGTATCGGTTGCAACATGGGATATTGCTTTGGGTTTCCCTGATGATGGCACGACGGATCCTTTGTATGATTTCATCAAAAAGAAGTTTAATATTACGATTGTCCCCAAGAATGTAACTTGGGATGATTATTCAGAGAAAATTCAATTGTGGGCAGCAGGCGGCCAGCTGCCAGATGTATTCACGATCGATGCACAAGGTCGGCCTTTTTTAAGTACATGGATCAAGGAAGGACTTGTTCGTCCAATTCCTGACGACCTTTCCGCTTTCCCCACTCTGAATGCTCTTATGCAAACAGAAGTTTACACTACTTATAAACATGATGGGCATTACTATGGTCTGCCCAAGCCCAATTTCAATGCCGATCTTGACCGATCGGCTGATAAAGCAATTTATTATCGCAAAGACTGGATGGAAGCGGTAGGCATTACCAAGATCCCTGATAGCACGGAAGAGTTTATCACCCTTGTAAACGCTTTTATAGAGAAAGATCCTGAAGGCACAAAGCCTGTCGGTGCAACTGCTTATAACATTGGGCATTTGCTTAACATGATGTTTTCTTATCTTCCTGGAATGGGTGCAGGTGGTAATTCATGGATTTTAGAGGATGGTAAATGGACGTTGTCATTATTTCAAAAAGATGCGCTTCCCGCAATTAAAGAAGCTAAAAAGCTTTTTGATGCAGGTGTCATTGATCGGGACGTTACAATTGTTAAAGGCAATGAAGGAATAGATAAGTTTGCTTCTGGACGCTCCGGAGTGCTTTTCTATGGTGGAACTCCTGATTATGCTAAGAGATTGATGGATGTTTTTAATAAAACCTATCCCGGCAAGAACTTTTATGATATCGTCACGGTCACACATCCTTGGAAAAGTCTTGATGGTAATTATTATGTAGCAGGCACCGATGGCCCAGTGACTGAAAACTATTTTAACGCCAAGACAGTTGATGACGAAAAGATGGAACGTATGTTAATGCTCTCGGAGTATCTGCTCTCTCCGGAGGGGTCAGATCTGATAAGTTACGGGCTGCCTAATGTTGATTTCACTAGGGATGGTGACAAGGTGACCATTACTAGAGAGAAAGATGATAAGGGAGAATATATTAATCTATGGAAAAAGTACCCATCATTGAATCTCTTTGGTTGGTATGCAACATGGAACGCCACTTTTAACTATTATGACCCAGGTTTACCGGAAAAAGGGCGTGAACAAGCGCTAGCCATTCGTGATTGGGCCAAAACAAACGCAAAACCAGCGCCAAACTCACCTGCAATGAGTGCTCTGGAGTTCGAAGGTATGGATACTATGGCTATCAGCGGTGGTGATGAGCTAATTAAATTAATGCTTAGCAAGGATGTAGACAAGGCTTATAACGATATGCTCGGTAAGTTTAACAAAGCTGGTTTGCAAAAGTATCTTGATAAAGCGAATGAGGCTGCTAAAGCTGCAGGTATTACAACCCAGCGGACTAACTGGTAGTAAATCTGTTTGCGTGCTTTATAAAAAGTTGTAAGAACCAAGGTGTTCTTACAACTTTTTATAAAAATATTAATGATAATAGGGAGTGATACATGATGATAAAACGTTATCGGCGAATATCTTTAATTATGATGTTATTTACGATCCTGCTATCAATTATACATTTACCAGGTGCGACAGTGGTTACTTCTGCAGCAGGTGTGAATCTGGTCACTGATCCAGGATTTGAAGAGGTTCCAACTGAGTGGTCACTGCATCAAAGTCCTGTAATTTCCTCAGAAGCAGCTCGAAACGGGGATTTGGGACTCAAGTTGCCGGCGGCCATTGAAAGCTGGGCTAGCATTGGGATTGAAGGTTGGGAAGAAGGGAAAACCTATAGGCTAATATCTCATAGCAAGTATTCAAATATTAATGCCACTACGAAAGCCGAGACTAGCATATCTGTGTATTCGTCTGCAGGGAAGATAGATTTGTTCAACGATCTTGCAGATATTACAACAGATTGGAAAGAAAGCATAAATACTTTTACAATACCTGCGGGTACGACAGCAGTGGTACTTAGCGCTTATAGAGACGCAGGCGGGGTGGGCGATTACTATTGCGATGATTTTGTGCTGGAGGAAGTTCCAAGTTCCAATCTGGTCTCTGATCCAGGATTTGAGAAGATCCCAACTGAGTGGTCACTGCATCAAAGCCCTGTAATTTCCTCAGAAGCAGCTCGAAACGGGGACTTGGGACTCAAGTTGCCGGCGGCCATTGAAAGCTGGGCTAGCATTGGGATTGAAGGTTGGGAAGAAGGGAAAACCTATAGGCTAATATCTCATAGTAAGTATTCAAATATTAATGCCACTACGAAAGCCGAGACTAGCATATCTGTGTATTCGTCTGCAGGGAAGATAGATTTGTTCAACGATCATGCAGATATTACAACAGATTGGAAGGAAAGCGTAAATACTTTTACAATACCTGTAGGTACGACAGCAGTGGTACTTAGCGCTTATAGAGACGCAGGCGGGGTGGGCGATTATTATTGCGATGATTTTGTGCTGGAGGAACTTCCCAGTTCCAATCTGGTCACAGATCCAGGCTTTGAAAAGATTCCATCTGAGTGGTCACTGCATCAAAGCCCTGCAATTTCCTCAGAAGCAGCTCGAAACGGGGATTTGGGACTCAAGTTGCCGGCGGCCATTGAAAGCTGGGCTACCATTACTATTGTAGGCTGGGAAGAAGGGAAAACCTATAAGCTAACATCACATAGTAAATATTCAAATATTAATGCCACTACGAAAGCCGAGACTAGCATATCTGTGTATTCCCCTGCAGGGAAGAGTGATTTGTTCAACGAGCATGCAGATATTACAACCGATTGGAAGGAAAGCGTAAATGTTTTTACAATACCAGCGGGTACAACAGCAGTGGTACTTAGCGCTTATAGAGACTCAGGTGGGGTAGGCGATTACTATTGCGATGATTTCTCAATAGAAGAGTTCCATATTGCAGGTCCTATTGTATCCGATCCAGGTTTTGAAAATAATCTTTGGGCACTGTATGGAGACGCTATCGTCAGTGCGGCGGCAAAAAGAAATGGAGACAAGGGCTTAAACTTACCAGCGTCAAGTAATGAAAGTTATGCAACCATCGAACTTCAGGGATGGGAAGTGGGGAAAACGTATGATTTGACTTATTATAGCCAATATTCTACTGGCTCTGCAACCAAAAAAGCCGAGGTTGCCATTACGTTATACGACGCCAATGGTAAAGTGACACCAGACTTAGTTAAACATTTCCCTGCTGTTACGACCGATTGGCTAAAAAGTACGAATCGGTTTACCATCCCTGAGGGAACGACAATGGTAATACTCAGCACGTACAGAGACTCGGGTGGTATCGGGGACTACTACAGCGATGATTTTAAAATCGTGGAATCGAACCTCATTACCAATGGTCATTTTGAAGATGGAAGAAGCAACTGGGACTTGAGAGGAACCTATAATATTGGTTCTGCCTATAAATATAGTGGTATCAATGGAGTAATGATCGGCATCAATAGCATGGGTATAGTCAAGCAATTCTTTGACGTGGGCCAGGATAAAGAAATAAAGCCAGGCGATAATCTCAAATTTTCCGCCATGGCGAAAGTATTGGGTCCGAGAAAACCGTTTACCCTTATGATTGTTACTTATGATGTATATGGTTATAAAACAGTAGGGACTAGGACTTTCAACAATACCGAATGGGCATCTTGTGAATTTTTCGTAACCATTCCTGCCAATGCTGTCGAGATGGAAGCCATTCTTTACGTAGATCAAGGTTCTGATGGGGCTTATGTAGATGATGTGCAATTGGTAGTTACCGATGAAGAGGAAGTTGAAGAAGTTGAGGATCCTAATTGGGGGACAGACGTTTGGGCAGAGGATCAAATTAATGGAAGAGGCGGGACAATCAACAGCAGTGCTTCCCACTCAAACGGTACTTTTACCGTGACTAACACAACTTATGATTCTATTTGGGCAGGCACTGATAAGATAACTTATCTTTCCAAGCAAAAACGAGGCAATTTTAGTATTACCGCAAAGCTTGTCTCAATGGGGACAGATGGTGATTGGAATAAAGCTGGTTTAATGATCAGGGATACTCTACAACCTGATAGTAAAAATTTCTTCGCTGGTGCTATGACTTGGGAAAATCAAACGATTAGTCCCTATTTATCTGTTAGAAAGGACAACAATGGATCGACCTCTCCTGATAATATGGTCATGATGGAAACCCAATCTTCAGGCTATGTGATGTATATCAGAATCGATAAGTATGATAATTATTATACCGCCTATTATTCCAATGACGGAGTTTCATGGCTTCAGTGGAGAGATACCCAAGAGATTAAGATGGGTCAAAACGTCTACATTGGCTTTACAGGTACCAATGATGATTCTCCAGGGAATTTGCCGATTGTTTTCTCAGACTTCACATTTTCTACAAATGTTACTGCGCCGGCAAATGAAAATCTCAACTATGAGAAACTTAATAAACCAGTATGGGACGTAGCTATTGCAGATGTACCTGCTTTTTCGGGCGCACAGGGAGGTGGCGCAGGCGCCTTCGGTGGGCGTGGCGGAGAAGTCTATTATGTTACTAATCTCAATGATAGTGGTGATGGTTCATTACGTAAGGCTTTGACTGGAGATACGCCTAGAATTGTGCTCTTCAAGGTTGGCGGTGTAATTAAGCTCAACTCACCGATTAATAGCGGATCGTACAAAACGGTAGCCGGTCATACAGCGCCAGGCGGTGGAATTACCTTAACAGCAGAGGGATTCACCGAGACAGGTGCCTTGATTAAAGTAGCAGAGAAGCATGATATTGTCATTCGTTATCTAACCTTCCGCCATGGAGTGACCGCATATACTCCACCGGGGCTACAGGGTATTCCAAATGGGGATAATGACATTTCCATAGAACAGAGCTACAACATCATCATTGACCACTGCTCATTAAGCTGGGGTAATCAGAACAATACTGGCGTTTGGTCAAATGGCACCTTCCCGACAAAGAATATTACTTTTTCCTACAACATCATTGCCGAGGCCCCCCTTGTGAACCAGAGCACTGGCATTAATCTGGGGTCGGATGACAGAATGGTAGATGTGGATGTGCATCACAATTTATTCACAGCCAACGGACATAGAAATCCAGAAGTAAAAACTAAATCGACACGTGTGGCAAACAATATTATTGCAAACTGGGAGAACTATGGCAGCGGCTTTGTTGCGGGTGTTCATCTGGACATTGTAGGCAACCTATACAAGCCATCTTCAGGTTCCAATTTAGATCGTATTATCATGTACGACGGATTTGAAGCTGACAATACCGAACTGACAGGGTATCCATCGGTTTATATTACTGGTAATAAAGTAGCAGGGCATCCAGAGTTTGATTCGAACAACTGGGATATGATTCGTACCCCCGCCAGGTATACGGGTACGTTAGGTGCAATGGATTCGAAATTCCAGCGTGGAACGGCTTTGCCCGACTCAGCCTTTCCTATTGTTGTAGAAGCGGTAAGTGGTTTAGAGAACAGCCTGCTTCCCGTCGTCGGTAACTCTCAAATGCTAAATGCCGATGGGACTTTCTCGACAAGGCGCGATGGGAATGATCTAAGAATCATCGCAAATACGATCAACAATGTGTCATGGCAAATTACAAATCAAAGCGAAGTAGGGGGATACCCGAGCATTGCAAGTGGAACAGCTTATGTAGACTCTGACGGTGACGGTTTACCCGACGTATGGGAGCTTGCCCATGGATACGATCCAAATGATTCCAGCGACGGAAAGTCCGAATATAATCATACAGGGTATAGCGTTTTGGAGCATTTCCTCAATGGGAACTGATCCTGGTGCGATTGTTGACGCTGTGCACAACCATTGAATGACTGAATTGTTAATTAACATGAACCCAGTCAAGATGCTGTTATTGCTGCATCTTGACTGGGCAAGAAATGATGCGAAGTGGGGGGAACCTCAATGAGTGAAGCGAAAAGCGATATAGGAAATTTGAATAGTTTTATTAGAGAATACAATACCGCAAATGAAAAAGCATTTTCTTATTTATCGGGAAGCTGGCCAGATTTCGAGGCTTGGAGATTGCTAGCAAGAGATAAAGTGATTCAGTCCTTGCATTATTTCCCGGAAAAAGCCCCGCTCGATCCCATCACACTTGAAGTTATTCAAAAGGATGGATATAGACAGGAAGAAGTAGAGTTTTCATCAGGCAAGAATGTCAGAATCAGAGGCACAATCCTAATTCCTGAAGATGGAAAAGAAATACATGCGGCAGTTGTCGCGCTTCATGATCACGGAGGATTTTATTATTATGGCAAGGATAAGATTCTGGAAATGGATAATCAGCCAAAGATCCTAAGCGAATTTAAAGATTCGAATTATAGCGGCAGGTCCTGGGCAAATGATCTGGTGCAGAGAGGCTATGTTGTTTTAGCTATTGATAGTTTTTATTTTGGATCTAGAAAGCTAGATATTTCCAGTGTATCGGACGAAATGTTCGGCAAGATCACCTTCCGGAGTCTTGATGGGCTAGAAAAGGGTACAGATGAATATATTCAAAGACATAACGGAATTTGTTATGACTTCGAGGTCTTATTAATGAAACATATATTAACAGCAGGTACGAGTTGGGCTGGTATCTTATCTTATGATGACCGCACAAGTGTGGACTATTTACTAAGTAGAAAAGAAGTTGACAAAGAAAGAATCGGCTGCTGCGGATTGTCGATCGGTGGGTTCCGTTCTGCGATGTTGGCGGGGACCGACCCAAGAATCAAAGCGTCTGTCATAACGGGTTGGATGCCGACGATGGATTCATTGTTATTCAATCGATTAAGAAATCACACATTCATGGTTTATATTATGGGATTAGCTAAGTATATGGATTATCCGGATATGTTAAGTACGACTTGTCCCAATCCGTTATTTATTCAGCAATGTATCCAAGATTCGCTTTATCATATGAGTGGGATGCAAGCTGCCTGCGACAAAGTTAAAGCAATTTATCAAAAAGCAAACGTAACTGGGAATTTCAGGTCTGAATTTTATGATAACGGACATCAGTTTAATTTAACGATGCAACAAGACGCATTCGATTGGCTTGATAGATTTTTATAAAAGGGTACTCCAAGGGAATGAGGTCTAATCATTAAAAGGATAAATATTGCTATCGTTGGTCTCAATTTTGGCGAAAAAATGTTAACAGAATTTACTGAAGGATCGGCTAAGATGTGGTTTGAGCTATCCGCAGTTTGTGATTTGAATGCGGTTAAAGTATCGAACTTAGCTGACAAGTTTGGGGTAAAGGGATACTTCGATCTTGATGAATTATTGCTTGACGAAGAGATATCAGCGATTGGACTTTATACCCCACCCAAAGGAAGATCCGCATTAATGGATAAGATCATATCAGCTGGCAAGGATGTAATAACGACTAAACCCTTCGAGCTTGATGCAGAACAGGGACTTAAGCTCTTATTAAAAGCCAAGGAGCTTGGCCGTGTTATTCACTTGAATTCTCCATCACCGATTGCCTCCCCGGAGATGCAATTAATAGAGGATTGGCGTAACCAGTACAAGCTTGGGCGACCGATCGGCTGCAGGGCTGATGTATGGTGCAATTATCGCGAGCAAGAGGACGGCAGTTGGTATGACGACCCACAGAAATGTCCTGTTGCGCCTATCTTTCGTATTGGTATTTATGTGATCAATGATATGGTGAGGCTTTTTGGAGAAGCTGAAGAAGTGCAAGTGATGCATTCAAGAATCTTTACGGAGCGGCCAACGCCCGATAATGCGCAGCTCGGGATTAAGTTTAAGAATGGGGCCATTTGCAATATTTTCGCTTCCTTTTGTGTGAATGACGGGCAGTACTATAAAAATTCTCTAGTCGTCAATTTTCAAAATGGTACTATTTGCAAGAACATGGATCCTTTAAAATTTGAACACATTTATTCGACAAGTGATATGATGTTGGCCACCCTCGAAAATGATACTTTTATAGTCAAAAGAAAGAGCTTGGAAGGATCCAGTGGACAGTATCAATGGGAAACGTTCTATAAGTCTTTAAATGGTGAAAAGCTGGTGAATGAAGTTTCACCGCATGAAATTATAGAAGGTATTAAAATCATTAATGCCATGGAAAGAGCTGAGATATCTGGGAATACCGAAAAAGTATAGCGGGAATGACTTACCATCGGTAATCGATTACATGGTCATAAAAACCAGAAATGGGGTGTATGTGATTTTATGAAAAATAAAAGCTTCTCCAGATATACACGGGTTTTCCCCCAACCAAGGGAAATGCGGGAGGGAAAAGAGACCTTCATCTTCGGTAATTCAACAACATTGGTTGTACCCCATGAGGGTATTCGCGAATTAGCAATTCTTCTACAGGAACTATTGTACGAGAGGATTGGTATAAGGCTTCCGATTGAGAATCGACAGGAGGACATTTCTCAACCGGAATGGCATTTGTTAATAACGAATGATGCGAAGACTGACCACGATATAGCGGCTATCGCCCAAGAGGATGCTTTTCGGCCGGAAAGCTATGCTCTTTCCATATCGAAGAAAGGTGCTTCACTGTCAGGAAGTGACCGTGCAGGAACCATTTATGGGATGCAAACACTGCTGGCGCTTATGAATAAGAACGAGAAGAATGACTGGATCCTTCCTGGTATCACCATTCGCGACTGGCCGGAGTTTTCTCGCAGAGGCGTACATCTCTATTTGCCTCCCCGCGAATCCATTGAAGGATTTAAACGGATCATTCGAACGCTTGCCTTCTTAAAAATGAACTTGCTGATCATTGAAGTCGGAGGCGGAATGGAGCTTGAACATCACCCCGAGATCAACAGGGATTGGGAACGCTTCTGCCGTGAAGCCTATGCGTTCCCGGGAGGACCTCAGGGGATTCAGAGATCGCAAGCCTACTGGAAGGACAGTACACATCCGGAATTAGCCGGCGGGTCGTATCTCACCAAGGCGGAAGTGAAGGGTATCGTTCAGTATGCGAAGCGACTGGGAATGGACGTTGTGCCGGAAATTCAGGCGCTAAGCCATACCTATTATTTATGTTATTCGCATAAAGAAATTGCAGAGCGGCCGCAAGAACCGTTTCCGGACACATTTTGCCCCTCCAACCCGGATTCGTTCAAGCTGTATTTTGAAGTGGCGGCGGAAATCATAGAGGTGTTCGAACCGTCAACGGTGTCCATTGGGCTCGATGAAGTTCGGATTCTGGGAGAATGCCCGAGGTGCCGGGATAAAACCGGGCATGAGCTCTTGGCTGGTGTCATTGTAAACTTGCATGACTTCTATACAACTCAAGGTATCCGCGTCATGATGTGGGCGGAAAAACTGCAAAATTTCATCGGTTATGACGGAATTGCGCGGGGCGGCGTATTCGAGGAGCGAACCGATATGGGCGGATATTGGCGGGTGCCGGCCACCTATGAGGCGATTGACCGAATCCCCAAAGACATTCTGATGCTCGACTGGTATCATTCGCTTGGGCACGCAACAGAATCCGAATTTATCGAGAAAGGTTTTCCTGTGATGTTCGGTAATTTTGATGCCAGTCTCATTGCCGATTGGAAAAAAAGATCCCGTCATGAGGGATTTCTCGGAGCGGAAGTTTCCACTTGGTGCCGTGCGGATGAGTATACCATCGGAAGAAACAACGAGATGTATCAGATCGTGTTCTCTGCCGGCGCATTGTGGACAGGGGGGAACGAAGATGAGGCATGGGTCGAGGCTGATCAGACAACCATTTCCATGATGCCTGTCGTGAAGTCCATGATGCAAAATTGCGAATCGGCATTAATTGCAGAAAATCCAACGGATTTTGTGAGTCTATATCTACCCGGTCAAACGGATCAAGAGAGGATCCCGGATCCGTTAAGCTTGCCGGTTCAAGAGGTGGAATGGATGCAAGGCAGCTGGTTGAAAGACATCTTCACCGGCAGTGATGAGATAACGGGAATTCCTCCATCCAAGGACGAAATCAAGGTAACAGTGGAGGGGCGCATGGAGAGCTTGATTTTTATCCATGCGGCTGCAAAATCGATGGAATATTGCCCCAGTTGGTGTTTCCTCGATATGCCGAAGCATAAGTTGGGCAGATATGACATTCAATATGAAGACGATTCTTCCATTGCCGTCGATATCCAATACGGCATTCACATAGGGAATATCGATATGGATTGGGGGAGGTACCGATCAATCGGAGACGATGTGCGGCAGGATGTGGAACAAGCGGGTGTACAATCGGAGTCGGTCCCGGAGTCGCTCCCTCCTTATTACAAGATGGCAGATGATTGGCGCGGCTCTCTTATGTATTTCACGATACCCGTCAAACTGCGAACCGGGGAAGGTATGAAAACGGGCTTTGCCTACGAATGGAGAAATCCGTACCCGGAGAAACGGATTCAATCCGTCCGTTGGGTCTTGAACGCTGAGGACAAGCTGCAATCCGTGATTATTATCAGTATAACTGGAGCGAAAATACGGAGCTAGGTGGCTACGGGGACGGAGAAAGACGCGCAAATTTAGTATCGAAATTGCTGCGGGAAATAGATTTTCAGGTCGATCTGTTCACGCCCGAGGAAGTACAGGGCCTGAAGGAGCACCCGGACTATTTCCATTTCCCAGGCAAGAATTATGCCGTCATGCTGCTTCGATATGAAAGGTGGGCTTGCCGCGTCGTTCATGGCGATTCGATGCATCCAGGAACCGGGGATTCAGCTCAGGGGAGATCTGCATTGCTGCGGTCATGACTTGTCATCCGTACAATCGTGATCAAGTCAGCATGTACAGGGACCGGAAATGAGTTCGGCGTCCCTGTCGCCGGAGGCGGCGATGTCTTAGCATGAATGTCGAGATGACATTCATGGAAGACATGGAGGGTACGGCATGGTGAAGACAGTTCGAATCATGCTCTTGTTCGCGCTCGTGGCGAGCTTATTTTCGTCTGCCGCCCCATTGCGGGCGGTGGCAAGCGGTCAAAATTCATACATGTGGTACGAAGATGGATTGGGCAGCGGAATTTACGATTACAGTTGGGCGAATCGCGATCTGCACGATCATTCGATCGCGCATTCAGGCGATTATTCGATCAGGCTCAGTCCGAGCCGGGAAGGCGCCCTGTATCTGTACAGCAACCGCTATTTTCTGACGCATGATTACAACACCCTGGAATTTTGGATTCACGGCGGGACGAGCGGCGGGCAACAGCTGAACGTTTTGCTGCAAGCGGGCGGCAAGACGGTCGCCAAGCTCGATCTGGCGCATTATTTGCCGGGAGGACGGCTGGAAGCGGGCGTATGGCAGCACGTGCAGATCAACTTGCTGCCTCTGCGCATGCCCAGCGGGCTGTTCGACGGTATCCTGCTGCAAGACAAGACGCAAGCCGATCAGTCCGATGTCTATGTGGACGACATCCGGCTCGTGCAGCATGACCAGCCGGTACCGAATACGCCGCCGAAGCCGGTGGAGGAGCATATCGACGTCTACACGGACGCGCTCGGCACGGCTTTCCAGGGCTTCACGCATGGCGCGCAAGCATGGGACGAGACGGCAACCGTGCATTCGGACGTCTATTCCATCCGATTGGACCCGAGCGGGGACGGCTTCCTGAAAATTTACAAGGATCGCATCGTTGAAGCTTCGGACTATCATCAACTCACTTTCTGGATCAACGGCGGCGCGGCCGGAGGCCAGCTCGTCGACTTGACCCTCGACGCCGGCGGGGTGCCGCTCGCGACGCTGTCGGTGAACGATTACTTGCCGGGTGGACATCTGCAGGCGAACGCCTGGCAAGAGGTGAACATCCGGCTGGACGAGCTGGAGCTCGGCGACGGGGTGGTCGACGGCTTCGTCTTCCGGGGGCATGATCTGAATGCCGACCAGCCGCCGGTATACCTCGACGATATTCGGATCCTGCGCAAGACGTACGAGCAGCCGAAGCTGGCCCATGTCGCGTTCGCTGGCGAATCGCTGCTGATGTACGCAGGCAATGCAGAGACGCCGATGCTGACGGCTCATTACGACAACGGCTACACAGAGACGGTGACACGCAACGTCTATTGGACGTCGAGTGCGCCTGACGTCATCTCTGTGCAGGACGGCAAGCTTACCGCGCTGAAGACAGGGAGCGCGACCGTCACGGCGGCCTATGAGGACCAGGTCGCGATGCTGGACGTGAAGGCGGTCGAAGCGATCGCGGAGCCGGTCTATGCCGACGACCTGGAGGAACTGTGGGACGATTGGAGCTGGGGCATTCGCAACCTGAGCGCGAAGGACCCCGTGCATGGAGGCACTCGCGTGATCCGGTTCGAGCCGCGCTGGTGGCAAGGCGTCTATTTCAACCGCGAGGACAGCTATTCGGTTGACGATTACTACGGCTTCGAATTTTGGATTCATGGCGGCAGCGCGGGCAAACAGAAAATCCGGTTCGTCGTGCAGGACATGAACGCGATTATCGGCTCCGTCGTGTTGGATGACGTGCTGCCGGAAGGCGTCAAAGCAGGCGAATGGCAGAAGGTGACCGTCCGGCTGCAGGATCTCGATATTACGGAAGGATATTTCAACGCGATCGTCTTCCAGGCTTGGGACTCGGAAGGGCAAGCGCCCGTCTACATCGATGACGTGAACGTGCTGCGCTACAAAGACCGGATCGAGAATCCGAAGCCTCCGGTTACGCAAGTGTCCGTCGCGATCGATACGGCGGCGGACCGCAGCCCGGTCAGTCCGGACATCTACGGCGTCAACTACGAGGAGATCGAGCCGGACGGCGTATCGCGGATGGACGAATATTCGGTCATGCGATGGGGCGGCAATGCGGCGACCCGGTACAATTGGGAGTTGAACGTGCAGAACCACGCATCCGATTGGTTCTACATGAATTTGCCGAAGGAAAATGCGGCGAGGGAGAAGTTGCCCAGCGGTTCGCGGACGGACCAACTGATGGACGAATGGCTGGCTGGCGGCAGCAAGGTGCTGCTGCAGGTGCCAACGATCGGCTGGACGCCCAAGGACCGCAGCGTCAGCGTTGGCTATTCCGTGAAGAAATACGGCCCGCAGCAAATGACGGAATGTTCGTACGGCGAATCGTGGTGCAATCCGGATGCGGGCAACGGCGTTCGCCCGGACGGCTCGCTCATCACGAACAACGACCCGCGCGATACGTCCAAGAAGATCGGCCCCGATTTCGTCGCCCGTTGGATCGAACATATTCAGCAGCGTTACGGGGACCAAGTGCACGACTACGCGCTCGACAACGAGCCGATGCTCTGGCCTTATACACACCGCGACGTGCATCCGGAGATGACGACTTCCTCCGAAGTATGGGAGTATACGAAGGCTTACGGCAGCGCGATCAAAGAGGCCGATCCCAAGGCCCGGATCTACGGTCCGGTCGTGTGGGGCTGGTGCGCGTACCTGTACTCCGCAGCGGACGGATGTTCACCCGGCGCGGATTACAAGATGCAAGGCAACAAGCCGTTCCTGCAGTGGTACCTGGAGCAGGTCCGTCAATACGAGCAGGACAGCGGCGTGCGTCTGATCGATTACTTGGACATCCATTACTATCCGACCGAGGCGGGAGTCGCCATCTCGAGCGACGAATCGAAAGCGACATCGGCGAGAAGGCTCAAATCGCTCAAGGCGCTGTACGATCCGACGTTCCGCGACGGCTCGTCCTGGATCTGGGAGTCGGTGAACCTGATTCCGCGGATGAAGAAGATGATCGCGGACAGCGCCCCCGGCACGAAGCTGGCGATTACCGAATACAACTTCGGCAACGGTAGGGGCATCAGCAGCGGCTTGGCCCAAGCCGAGGCGCTCGCGATCTTCGGCCGGGAAGGCGTCGACCTGGCTACCCGTTGGGGGCAACCGCTCGCCGGAACGCCGCTTGAAGACGCGTTCAAGCTGTATCTGAACTATGACGGCAACGGCGGCAAGATCAACGGCGACAGCGTGCGCGCGGTGAGCTCGAACGTGGACCTCGTCGGATCGTATGCGATCTCCGGCGCGGACGGCAAGCTGTACATTTTGCTGTTCAACAAAGACACCGCAGCGAAGCAAGTCGATCTGACGATTGCCGGCCAATCGGTCTCCGGCGCGGACGTCTATCAATTCGACGCCGACCGGCGTCTTGGATTCGCGCAGTCGGTCGCGCTGGACGGCGCGTCGACGCTGGAAGTGCCGGCCCGATCCGCGACGTTGGTCGTGGCACAGCCATGAGAGAAGCGGGCGGAGGTGCTGGCGCAATGAGGAGATCGGTAAGGCGCGGTATGGCGTTGACGATTATGACGCTGTTGTTGCTGGGAGATACGGTAGCAGCGGCGGAGGCTGTCAAGCGGTTCGCCGATGTGAAGCCGGGGGCTTGGTATGAATCGAGCGTCGCGTGGGCGCTGTCGGAAGGCATCGTCTCGGGCTACCCGGACGGCACGTTCCGGCCCGGCGCAACGCTTACGGAAGCGGAGTTTATGACGATGCTGCTGAGGCAGGCCGGACTGTCCCTGCGGGCGAAGCGACCGGGAGAGCCGTGGCATGCGCCGGTCTATGAGCAAGCGTCGGCGTGGCTGGATCGCGCGGTTCCCGCGGAGGATGCGGACAAGCCGCAGACGCGGGGCAAGGCGGCGGTGCTGATCGCCGCATCGCTCGGCCGCTCGCTGGACGAGAGCGCGGCCGTACGCTTCCTGCTCGTCGAAGGCATCGCGAAGGGGCGGTCCGCCGCCGTCCCGGACGATTTCGCGCCGGCTGCGACGATGACGCGTGCAGAGGCAGTCAGCTTCATGCTGCGAATCGCCGATTACGCGGCCAAAACATCGGCTGTCCGTCCGACGAAGGATGGGCCGGATCAGCCGGCAGGGGGCAAACTTCCCGTGATTGGAAATCCCGGAGGTGGTCCCGGTAACCCGCCCGGCAACAATCCCGATAACGGCGGCAACAATGGCAACGGGCGGCCGAACTCACCGCCTTCGGATGCGGACAATTTGGCGGAGCGGACCGCGCAATTGACGCAGCGGACGAATGCGCTGGGATTGACTTTCGAGGAGCAAGGCCAGACGCTGTCGGTCGCCCATCCGTCCGGGCAGGGCAACGGCGCGCTGCTGATTCCCACCTCGGATAGTTCAGGAGCGGTGCAGATCCTGGACGATACCGAAGCCGGCTGCCTCGCGGCAGCGCATGCGCTCTTGCAATACGCCGGAATTGCGCTGGACGCCGGCACGTTCTCGAACACGCTGGCGTCCGTCAAGGACACCGGCAATAACGCGGCGCTCAAGATCGGCAGCCAGATCGTCACGTTCACGCGGACGAACACGCCGGGCCAGATCACGATCCACTATACGAAGATGTAACGAGTAGAAGGATCTGAATTAACGTTACCAACTAGTCGTCATCCTGGCGAAATCCGGTTAGAGGCCGCATGAGCTAGGGATGAGGTGCTGCAACCGGGTTTCGCCGGGTTAGGCAACAATCGTCGCGGTTGAGAATTGACTATACAGCAAAGCGAAGCGCGTGCGCGACTCCAAGGAGATCGCGTCACGTGCTTCGCTTCGTTTTCATAATTCTTTCAGTTCCATCTGGTAAGGTATGAGCATGGAATAGGCTGTCAGATGCGATCTTTGAAATATAACTGACATATTCCCATGCTATACTAAAACACACTGACCAGTATGTGAATGAAAGGAATGCAAGCCGTGCATGAGCAAACAAACAGCTACCCGCTGATCGATCAACTGCCTCCAGAGGATTTGACGGCAATCATTCCGTACTTGCAAGAGAACGAATACATGGACGGCGCCGTGATCCTGGAGCAGGGACAGGCCGGAGCGCAATTCCATATCGTCTTGTCCGGCGTGCTGGATATTCGCTTAACGCAGGAAGTGGAGGTCAGCGTTGCGAAGCTGGAACGAGGGCAATTCGTCGGGGAAATGTCCTGCCTGACCGGCGAGCCCATCAGCGCGAACGTGGTGGCAGAGGGACCGGTTCGGACCGTGTCCATGCCTCGCGAGGGCGTCCTGATGTTGATGAACAAGAGCGAGCCGTTCCGAAATCAAATGGTCGAGGCGATGATCAATCGCATCGCAAGGTCCAATGAACGAGTCATGGAGGAGCATGCGCGCAGCGTTGTCGTGACAGAACAACTGGAGCGGGAAAGGCAATCGCAGCGCGGAGAGCTGGTGGGCAACAGCCCGTTTATGCAGCAACTGAGAGAGTTGGTCGGCCGGCTGGCGGCATCGGACGAACCGGTGTGCATCGTGGGCGAAAAGGGCGTCGGAAAATTCCATGCGGCTTGTGAAATTCACGAACGTTCGAGCCGCAGCCGGCATCCGATCCTGAAGATGGACGGGACGGAATTGGAAGTGGAAGATTGGGAGTGGAAGATCAGGGCGAACAAGGGAGGCACCGTCATTCTGGAGCATGCGGACCTGCTGCCAGTGGACACGCTTCACCGCTTGATCGGATCGATCGGACGCACCCGATTGATCCTGACCGCGCGCCGCGCGCCTGCGGTTTCCATGCCGATCGTATCCATCGTCCCGCTGCGCGAGCGGACCGAGGACATCCCGGAGCTCGTGCATGCCTTTCTGGGCAAAGCGGGCGCGCCATGCCCTGCGGACGCGATCTCTCAGGAAGCGATGCGGATGATCGGGCTCTATCCCTTTCTAAGAGATAACATCAAAGGACTCAAACGGGTTGTGCAGCGGGCGTATTTACTAAGCGGCGGCAAGTTGATTTTGGGGCGGCACATCCGTTTCGACGAAGCCCGCAAGCCCGGCAGCAGACCCAAGATCGGAGTCGCGCTGGGCAGCGGCTCCGTGCGCGGTGCCGCGCACGTCGGCGTACTGAAAGTGCTGGAAGAGGCGGGCATCCCTGTCGATATCGTGGCCGGCACCAGCGTGGGGGCTTTCATCGGGGCGCTCTATGTCGGAGGCCAACCGATCTCGGCATTCGAGCGCGTGCTGCCAACGGTCAAGTGGCGGCAACTGGTTCAATTCGTGATGCCGCCCAAGGCTTTCGCGGACAATCATCCGATGATCCGCTTTGTGGAGAAATACATCGGACCCGTGAACTTCGAGGATTTGCCGATTCCGTTCGCCGCCGTCGCTTCGGATGCTGCGACAGGCGAAGCCTACATCATGAACAAGGGCCGTGTGTCTCATGCGATCTGCGCATCCACCGCGATCCCAGGGATCATGAAGCCTGTGAAATATCGGAACCGGACGCTGATCGACGGCGCGGTTGCTCATCCGGTGCCTGTTGCTTTGGCCAAGAGCATGGGCGCCGACATCGTGATTGCCGTCGATGTCAGCGCCCCGTCTTCCGGCAAGAAGATGCCTGCCAATTTCATATCCACGATTCTGAATACGATCGAAATCATGAGCACAAGGCTCGTTCAGGAAGAAATGCAGCTCGCCGACGTCGTGCTGAACCCGCATCCGGGAATCGCGCCGTTCACGTTCAAGTCGTCCTCGGCTTTCATCGCGGCCGGCGAGAAGGCGGCGCGAGAAGCGCTCAATGCGATCCAGCGGAAAATCGCCGCATTCGGCACGACCTGAAGATCACGCGGGGATAAGCCGAAGCATTCGTCATTTGCCCAGCCGAATCGCCGCATCGTGCGCTGAGGCAAATTCCTCCGGCGTGATTTCCTTGCCGAACAGCGCCTGAATCTGGTTCAAATGAACTTCCGCAGCGCCCGACGGCAAGAGCACATCGGCGAACAGCGTAATTCGCTTCGCCTGGTTCACCTCGTTGATCAGGTCGACATAGAGCTGCGGAAGCTGAACTTTCGCCGTATCCACTTTCGTCGCCGGGATGACACCTGCCCCGGTGACGGATTCCTCGCCCCAACGCTTCACGAAATATTTCACGAATTTCTTCGCTTCCAGCTTCACGGGGGAATTCTCGGCGACGAACAAGCCAACGCCGGGCCCGCCTACCCAACTGTCGATATCGCTCTTGCCGCCGCTGACGGAAGGGAATTTGAAGAAGCCGATATTGTCGCGCAGAGCCTGCGGAATACCCAGATTCGTCGTATAGTTCGGGAGCTCCCATGTGCCCATCAGATACATGGCGTACTTGCCTTGCACGAAATCCGCTTTCACTTCATCGTTCGACAAACCGTTGAAGCCTTTGTTGAATGCATTCCGCTCGACCAGATCCTGCACCCGCCTCGCTGCGTCGACGAGACCCGGGTCCGCGAAGGAAGCGGTGCCCTTGATGGCATTCGCAAGCGTTTGCGTGCCGGCGATGCGATCCGCCAAATACATATACCAGAGCGAACCCGTCCAGCGATCTTTGTTGCCGAGCACAATCGGTTCAACGCCATGGCTTGCGAGCGTATTCACAATCCGTAGAAATTCATCGTAAGTCGCGGGGGGCTGCAAGCCGTATTGGGCGAAAATTTGCTTATTGTAATATACCGGAGCGAGATTGAATTCGAGCGGAAGCGCATAGGTATTGCCGTCAACGGTATAAGCTTCGATCGACCCCGCTACGAAAGAATCCCGCAACTCGCCTCGGAGCAATTCGTCCAGCGGCGTGAACAGCTTGCCTCGGGCGAACGGCCGGATGTATCCGGCTGCCCAAGTCATGCCGACATCGGGCAGCTCGTTGACGGCGGAGAGCACTTTGATCTTGGCTTTATACCGTTCGTTCTCCAATACTTCCTGCTCGATCGTGACGTGGGGATTCGCCGTCTGATACTCGTCGATAATCTGGTTCACAAGCTGGTATTGGGCGGGCGCTCCCGATTCAGGCCACAGGTGCATAAGGTTGATCGTCACCTGAGACCCCAATTCCGCGACGGGAATGCGATGGCTGTCCGTCTGTTTACCGCAGCCCGACACGATCGCGGCCAGCCCGATCGCAAGCGTCCACAGCGCTCGAAGGCTTCTGTTCAATTCATCCCCACCACCAAACCTCATGCTGATTCGGCCACATCCGCAACTTGCGGAAGACGGATACGACGATTTACTCTTTCACGCCGCCAAGCGCCACGCCCGCGATAATGTACCTGGATAATAGAAAGTATATCACAAACAGCGGCAGCACCGTCAGAGAAAGTCCCATGTAGATCGAGCCGAACTCGGTCTTGTAAATATCCCCTTTCAGCAGGCTGACCATGATCGGCAGCGTGTATTTCTCCTTCTGCGTGAGCAGGATGAGCGGCATGAACAGGTTGTTCCAGCTGGCGACGAAGGCGAAGATGGCCTGGGTTGCGATGGCCGGGATCATGATCGGCATGACGATGCGGTTGAACGTGTAAAATTCGCCAGCCCCGTCTATGCGCGATGCCTCTAACATTTCGATCGACAGCGTCGCGAGCAAGTATTGCCGCATGAAGAACACGATTGCCGGCGCTGCAATGGAAGGCAATATCAAGGGTAGAAAATTGTTCGTCCAGTGCAATTGGTACATGAACTGATAGAAGCCGATTGCGCTGGCCTGTGCCGGAATCATCATCACGCACATGATGAAGGTGAAGAACGGCTGGCGCAGCTTCCAGTTGTAGGCGACAAGCCCGTATGCGGTCAGCGAGGAGAAGTACACCGCGCACAGCGTCGAGAAGCCCGAAATGATGAGCGAATTGAAGAACCCTTTGAGCGGATCGAAGCTCTTGCTGAGCAGAACGTCGAGATTGGTCATCATATGGATCGACGGCAGCAAGGATAGCCCGCTTTGGATTTCCGGCGTCGAACGCGTGGCATTGACGAACATGATCCAGAACGGCAGGATGCTGAGCAGCGACAGGGAGATGCAGACGACGTAGATGATCGTTTTATTGATGCTGCGGGAGACGGAAGCGTTATTCCGAAAGTTTGCCATGGATCACATCCCCCTTGTCGCCGCGTGCGCAGCTTTCTTCATTTGCTTATGTGCTTTCTTGAGCCGCGCCGCATCGCGGTCGCGCATCAGGTAGAACAGCAGCGCCGACAGAATCCCCGCAATGACGAACATGATCATGCTGGCCGCTGCCGCTTTATTGTACATATAGCTGCCCATGAACGCTTGTTTGTAAATGAATACCGATGCGGTGAGCGTGGCGTCATCCGGGCCGCCGTAAAGGAACAGCTGAGGAATATCGAACAGCTGCAGTCCGCCGATCATCGACGTGATCAGCGTGTAGAGCATGATCGTCTTCAGACTTGGCAGCGTGACGCGGAAGAAAGTCTGAAATCCGGTAGCGCCGTCGATGGCCGCAGCTTCGAAGAGCACGGGATTGATGCCCATTACGCCGGCTATAAGGATGATCATCGTGTTTCCGTACCACATCCAGAACTGGATGAACGCCACGATCCCTTGCGCGGTCGTCTTGTCCTGCAGGAAGAAGATCGGCGAGTCGGTGATGCCCAGCATTTCCAGCAAGCTGTTTACGGGGCCCATCGGATAGGCGAACAAAGAGTTAAAAAGCACGGCGATCGTACTCGCCGTGATAATATTCGGCATATACAGCATCACCTTGAACGCGCCTTGCCCCCGTATTTTCATGCGTTGGTTGGTAAACCAGGCAGTCAGCAGCAGCGCGAGCAGGATCTGGGGGATGAAGTTGACGATCCAGATGAGCCCGGTATTGACGAGGGACTTCCTGAACGAAACATTGTCGAAGATGAGATCCTTGAAATTTTGGAAAGGATTATCCAGAAAATGCATAGGCTTCGGAATGACGCCCTTCATGTCGGTAAACCCGATGACCGCGGTATACAATACCGGGTACAACGAGAACACCAGAAACGCAAGTATGAATGGCAGACAGAAAATGTAGCCGTATTTCGAATAGTTGACGCCCTTGCGGCGCATGGCTCCCACCCCAAATCGATTCTAGTAAAGGGGCGGGAAACAGGTGCCCGCCCCTTCGGTGCCGCGTTATTCGCTGTCGATTCCGAGCTGGTCCTTCACTTGTTGCTTGAAGTCCTTGAGCGCTTGCTCGCGGCTCTTGTTGCCTGCGGTGTACTCGCGCACTTGTCCGCGCCACAGGATGTTGATCGACTCGTCGAATTGGGTCAGATTTTTGCCGGTCGCGTTGGCATTGGCCGGTACGAATACGTCGAACATATTCTGTCCGCCCAGCAGCGCGACTTCGCCGTTGGACTTGGACATGACGACTGAGGAGGCGACGCTGTCCTTCGTGCCTTGCTCGCCAGCCTTCATCGTGCCGTTCGCCCAATAGTATTGCAGGCCCGTCTCGGAGGTATCGAGCGTTACCCACTTGATGAAATCGGCAACGGCCGCTTTCTTGGCTTCGTCCTTGAGAACGTTATTGTTGGCCAGCAGCCACGTGCCGCCCCAGAAGAAGCCGGTCGGCGGCTCGGTGACGGCCCAGTCGCCGTTCGTGTCTTTCACTTGGCCGTTCATGACGTAGTTGATAAGCCAAGCGGGACCGAAAAATCCGAAGATCGGCTGCTTGCCGGAGCCGGACATGTCCGCATACCAAGCTTCCGTCCAGTCTTGCGTATCGTTATGATAGCCGTTGTCCTTCAGCTTCTTGGACAGATCGAGGAACTGTTCGCGCTTCGAGTCGATATGCAGCTTGCCGTCCACAATCCAGCCCTGGTCGGAGCTGTTCTCGATCGGGTGCCAGATGTCGCCGTCGCCGGACACGATGCCGTAGCCTTTGGCTTTCAGCTTCGCGGCCGCGTCGAAAAATTTGTCCCAGCCGGGCCCGACTTCGTTCTTGATCGTCGCAGGATCGTCCGTGCCGAATACGTCTTGGGCAATCGAGCGGCGATAGATGAACGCGCCTCCGGTCGCTTGATAAGCAAGGCCCTTCAGCTTGCCGTCCTTGCTGCCGATGTCCACCGAGTATTGCGCGATGCCGGCATCCTGCACCATCGTATCGTCGAGGCCCAGGTCGGCGTAATTGGCCGCATAGTCGGAGGCGTCTCCTTGCGTGTACTTAAGGACGAAAGCAGCTTCCGCTGCATAAAGGTCGGGGGCGTCTTTGCCGCCGCCGGCAAGCGCCTGATCGAGGGCGGGCTGGTAGGCGCCGTCGGTCGTTGCGATCACCGTCGTTTTGAACTCGACGTTCGCATCGGGGTGGGCTTC
Source organism: Bacillota bacterium (assembly GCA_023391635.1). Lineage (GTDB taxonomy): Bacteria > Bacillota > Bacilli > Paenibacillales > Paenibacillaceae > Cohnella. The sequence goes on from JAEWAQ010000076.1 coordinate 72,760, forward strand.
CAAATACTTGGTCGTCATATTCGGAATTTCGTCCGTGAAGCTCCAGAGATTGACCGTAACTTTCTCTTTCGGTTTGTTGTCTGCCGAAGGCGCAGCGCTGCTGCTCGACGGACTGGGACTTGCGCTTGCGCTGGAGCTGGAGCCGCTGGACTTGTCCGAGTTCCCTCCGCCGCATGCGGCGAGTACGGATGCCAGCAACACAATGGCGGTGGAAGCGGATAACAAGCGTTTCATTTGGAGTCCTCCCTTTATTGTTCGCTCACAGTTACAATGTAACCGCATCCACAATTATAGTGTTTGCTTCGTAAGCGCATAAGGGAGTGCCCATTGGGAGAAATTCCACAATTATTGGATTGAGGTTTCTACTGGATCGAGGATTCGGTGTCCAGCACCTGGTGCCGGTATTGGCTCGGGCTTGCGCCCTCGCTGTCTTTGAATACTTTGATGAAATATTTGGCGGTCTGGTAACCGACGTTCTCGGCGATTTCCCAGATCGGCATCGGAGTCGAGACGAGCAATTCCTTCGCTTTCTGCAATCTTCTGCGCGTCAGATAGTCGCTGAACGTTACGCCGGTCTGCTCCTTGAACAGCACGCTGAAATAGCTCGCGTTCAGATGAAGATGGTCCGCTACCTGCTTCATGCCGATCGCCTCGTGCAGGTGGGTGCCGATGTATTGGATCGCATCCTTGATCGCGGAGCCGTAACGCGCTTCATCGAGGCCGGCCTCCAGCAGGATCGGATCGACCAGCTTCTCCATGGCGTCCAGCCGTTCCCTGCCGCTCTCCAGCTCCAGCGCCCGCTGCACCGCATCGATCAGCAGCGCCTTGTCGAGCGGCTTGAGCAAATATTCGAACACGCCGAGCTTCAGCGATTTTCGCGCGTATTCGAATTCGGCATAGCCGGAGATGACGATGACGACAGGCAGCGGCCCGCGCGCGGCCAGCCGCTCCAGCATCTGCAGCCCGTCGATTTCCGGCATCCGCACGTCCGTAATAATAATATGGGCCGTATGTTCATTCAGCCATTCCAGCGCTTCAACGCCGCTGGCGGCGGCTTCGATCTGATATTTGCCCGCCGACCAAGCGACGAGCGATTTCTGGATGCCCTGGCGGGTGCGAGGTTCATCGTCGACAATCAAGATGGTCTTCATGACCGTTCATCTCCCTTTCGGAGGAATCGCGATTTCGAATCGGACAGTCGTCCCGACGCCGGGCGAACTTTCGATCTGCAAGCCGCTGCCCCGTTCCGCCATGTTCGGATAATACAGTTTGAGTCTCCGCTGCACGTTGGATATGGCGACGCCTGCGCCCTTCTTGGAATCGCCGGCAGGCGAAGCCGCCCCTTCGATGCTCATCCTGAGCTTGGCCAGCGTCTGGGCATCCATGCCGTTGCCATCGTCGCTGACGGCAACCGCCGCGCGGTTCGACTGCGCCCGATAGACGCGGACCGTGACCGAGCCCGGTCCGATGCGGCTTTCCACGCCATGCAGGATCGCATTCTCCACGATCGGCTGAATGATCAGCTTGGGGATCGGCACCTGCAGCAGCATCTCGTCCGCATCGATGCTCCAATGCAGCCGATCGCCCAGACGCATTTGCATGATTTGCAAATATCGCTGTGCGTGCTCCAGCTCCTCGCGGACGGTGACTTGCTCTTCATTGCCTTCGGCGCTGCCGATGACGTAGCGGAACAGGCCGGACATGGCCAGGATCGTCTGGGCCAGCTCGCTCTCGCCCTTCTCCTCCAGCGACCAGTAGAACGCTTCCAACGTGTTGAACAGGAAATGCGGATTGATCTGCGCCTGCAGTGCCTTGAGTTCCGTGCGACTCTGCGTGATTTCCTTCTCATAGACGACTTGGATCAGCTCGTTCATATGCGTAACCAACTGATTGTACGTGTTGTTGAGCTCGTCGATCTCCAGCGTGCGGAAGCGATTGCGTCCGGCAGGGATGAGCCTCAGCCCGCGATATCTGGCGCTGCGCATGCTTCTCATCAGCCGCTGGATCGGGCGCGTGATCATCGTGGACAACAGCAGCGTTAACAGCAGGAAAGCAAGGGCGGCAATGCCTATCGATACGTAGATAGCCGTTCGCAGCACGGAGATGCCCTCCGTCGCCGCATCGACCGGCAAGAGCAGCACGAGCCTCCAGCCCGCGATGTCGGAATGCTGCCTGACGACAAGCATCCGCTCCTGTCCGATCGTAACGTCGTTGCCTGATTGCATGAGCACCGACTGTGCCGACTGTTCGTCGATGTCCGAAACAATCGGATTGCCATCGCTGTCGCTCAGCAACATAAGCTCCCTGCCGATCGAGAGGTCGTTCTTCGTCTCCTGCCCGTACATATCGAAATAATCGCGATAGACGTGGACGACCAGGTAACCGCCGGGCAAGTAGGAATTGTCCATCAAATTAATGCGACGGATCGCGAGCACCGTATCCGGCAGTCGCGGGTCCATGCCGACCCAGGCCAAACGCCCTTTTCTCTCGTCCGCTGTTGCAAGCGCATCCTCGGAAATCCGGTTCATGCTGGAATCGTCGAGCGGGAATAGCCGTCTGTTCGATAGCGTGTATAACTCGAGCGAACTGATGCCCGAGGAATAGGCCATATAATTGTTGGCGATCTGCAGCAGCGATTGGCGTTCGTTGAAGTTGGCCGGGATTCCCTGAACTTCGTTCAAGAGCAGGTTCTGCACGTAGGCATCCGCGGCGACCTGGGTCGTCAGCGAATCGATCTGCTTCAGCAGGGCGTCCAGCCGCCCGTTGGCCTGAATCGCCGTCTGCTCGATATGCTTCTCCGCGCTCATCTTCAGGAGCACGGATACTTTACCATAGATGAACGTCCCCGCGAACGTCAGCACGAGGATCATCGTCAGCGTGAAGCCGGCGAAAATCTGATTTCTTAGCGTGTTGATCTCTCGCAAATGGAGGAGCCGATCCGCCCGCATATCTCGCATGCACCCGTTCCTCGAATAAAGTAGATGCTAGTTCAACGTACATGATTCAAAATGGCCTGTCAAACTCCGATTCCCGCGCGTAGGTACATTCGCGATGGCATGCTCACGAAGGCCGGAGAGCGCGATCCTGACGATAGGCACCCGGCGTCATCCCAACGGCAGCCTTAAATGCATTCGAGAGATGGCTTGCATCCGTGAAGCCGCAGTTGTCCGCGATTTCCGCGAGTGAATAGGTCGTTGTCGACAACAGCTCTTTGGCATGATTCAGTCGCAAGCGCAGCAGATACTGGTGGGGCGGCAGGCCGAAGCGGGCGCGGAAGACGTCTCGGAAGCGCGAAGAGGAAAGGTGGGCGCGCCTGGCCATATCCGATATGGACAGCGGTTCGGCCAAGTGCAGCGACAAATAAGCGTCGACCCATGCCAGCGCATGGGAAGCGCGTTCCGTACGGGCTTCTGCTGCCGCATGGTCCCGGATCATCTCGTAGACAAGTTCCGTCCCGGCAGCCTGCGCTTTAAGCTTGCCGAGCGGGTCGGGCGACAGCCAGCTCTCGATCATGCGGACCATCAATTGACGGCAGCGGGCGGGCTGGCGAAGCTCTAACACCACAGGCATCTGAATTCCTTCCAGATCGCTCAGCCGGGTCTGCATCAGGTGGGCATAAGCCGTCAGGTCGATCTGACCGGGACGTGTCGGGAAGCTGTGCGCCCGCTCGGAATGATAGAAAATGTCGAGGTGCGCGAATGGCGTTTCATTGTAACCGAAAGCTTGCAAGCTATGGACGGTTCCGGGCTGCAGCAGGCAGAACCGTCCCTCTTCCAGCCGATGTTCGGTTCCGTCCGCGACGATCGACAGCTCGCCCTTCTGCGCGAAGATCAGCAAGTAATCGAGCAGCCTTCGCGGCGGGTAGTAGTAGGCTTCGCGAATCGGCAAATCGCACTCCCGCACGTAGGGGACGATCGGATGCAACTGGGTGAACGAAGCTAAATTCATCGCCGCATTGCGCTCCTTGACAGTTATTTTTTACAATCGCAATCATCATGTCATACCATGACCTGTCTGTCAAAACCTTCTACAATAATGGCATGAAGCATGCATGAACAAGTAGAGGAGAGATCGGACATGAGCGAAAAAATTCAGGAATGGCCTGACTTGCGCGAGGAACATCCGTTGCCGCTAGATCAAGTCCAGGCCTATGAAAGAGACGGGCACACGATCGTGAGAGGCTTGGCCAAGCCTGATGAAATCGGCATCTATCGCAATCGAATTCAGGCGATCGTGCAAGAACGCAATTACCAGACGAAGCCGATGGAAGAGCGCGACACGTATGGCAAAGCGTTCATCCAGATCGGCAACCTGTGGACGATGGATGAAGCTGCCCGCAGATTCGTGCTGGCGCGCAGATTCGCTAAAGTCGCAGCCGATCTGATGGGCGTTCCGGCCGTGCGGCTCTATCACGATCAGGCGTTGTTCAAGGAACCGGGCGGCGGCCACACGCCGTGGCATCAGGATCAGATCTATTGGCCGCTGGATACCGACAAGATGATCACGATGTGGATGCCGCTCGTGCCGGTACCGGAGGACGTCGGTTCCATGACGTTCGCTTCCACGTCACACAAGCACGGCTACATTTCCAAACAGGTGATCTCCGACGAATCCCACCGGACGCTGAAGGAATACGTAGAAAGCAAAGGATTGCCGACGGTGAATTACGGCGCGATGGCAGCCGGGGATGCGACCTTTCATGCCGGATGGACGCTGCATTGCGCGCCGGGCAATCCGACAAGCCGAATGCGCGAAGTGATGACCGTCATCTACATGGCGGACGGCTTGACGATCGCCGAACCGGACAGCAAGGCGCGGCAGAGCGATCTGCATCAATGGTTCCCGGGCTTGAAGCCGGGGGATCCTGCAGCCAGCCCGCTCAACCCGGTCGTATACCCATAACGCAAGGATGGACATATTTGGCGATATGCCTGCTTGATGCCGGATAGACGGCATTCGAGCGGGGTATCGCTTTTTATTTGCGAAAAATATGTATGCGCAGTCCGAAAGAAACGTCAACGATGCACAATCCCCGATTGCTATAATAGAAGTATGGAATGGGAGGTCGATTGAGATGACCGTGAACGCCGACAGGATCTTGGACAGGTTGGGCGTGCTCACCGATGAAGTGTCCGACCGGTTCGAAGAGGCGCTGGATTGGGCGAAGGAACAAGGCTTGAAGCATGTGGAGGTCCGCGTCGTGAACGGGGTGAACGCCGCCGCGCTGACGAATGAACAAGCGGCGGAAATCCGGCGGGAGGTCGAAGCCCGCGGGCTGTTCGTCTCCGCGGTCGCGTCGCCGCTCTTCAAATGCGCGCTGGACCCGGATAGGCCGGTCGCATCCGGCGATACGTTCGGCCAGGCGGAAGAGACGGTGGAAGCGCATTTCGCCAAGCTTGACCGCATGATCGAACTGGCGAACGCGTTCGGAACGACCCGCATCCGCGTCTTCTCTTTCTGGCGGGAAGCCGACCCGCAGGCTCACATACCAGAGATCGTGCGTCATCTGAAGGAAGCCGCGCGCATCGCGCAGCAGGCGGGCATGCAGCTGCTGCTTGAGAACGAACCGTCCTGCAACGGCGGGTACGCCGAAGAGGTGGGGAGAATCGTCGCTGCCGTCGATTCTCCCTCGCTGCGCGGGTTGTGGGATCCCGGCAACGAGGCTTACAGCGGTCGCCAGGCTTATCCTGCAGGATATGCATGCATGAAGGACCGGCTGTCCCACGTGCACTTGAAGGACGCGTATATTCAAGCGGACGGGACGCCGCGGTGCGTGCCGCTCGGCTCGGGCAGCGTGCCGGTCATCGCCCAGCTCAGGGCACTGTTGGCGGACGGATATACAGGATTGTTCACGATCGAGACGCATTACCGGCCGGAGGGCGGCAGCCAGATGACAGGTACGCGAATGTCGCTGGATGCGCTTCGGGCGATGTTAAGAGAGGTGTGAGCGGCGGATGGCGATCACGAATTTCGGAATCATCGGCTGCGGTTCGGTGGCCGATTTCCATATTGAGGCTCTGCAAGGGATAGACGAAGCGCGGCTCGTTTACGTGTCGAGCCGCGATGAGGCAAAAGCGAAGGAGACGGGCGAACGGGAAGGGTGCGCATGGACGACGGATTATTCGGCGCTGCTGCGCAGTCCGGACGTAGACATCGTCTGCGTGACGACGTCCAGCGGCAGCCATTACCGTATCGGAATGGACGTGCTGGAAGCAGGCAAGCACCTGATCGTCGAGAAACCGATCGCGATGAACGCCCGGGATGCCGCCCATCTCGTGCGGACGGCCAGCGAAAAGGGGCTGACGATGTCCGTCATATCCCAGCGGCGCTTCGAAGCGCAGCATCAGGCAGTCAAGCGGGTACTTGAAGAAGGAGCGCTCGGCAAGCTGCTGCTTGCGGAAGTGTCGCTGCCGTTCTATCGCACGCAAGCTTATTACGATTCGGCCGATTGGCGCGGCACGCTCGCCGAAGACGGCGGCGTCTTGATGAACCAGGGTATCCACAGTCTTGATCTGCTGCTATGGTTCGCGGGAGAAATCGATACGGTATTCGGCAAGACGGCGACGCAGACGCATCGGATGGAAGCGGAAGACTTGGGCCTCGCGATCGTGCAATTCAAGGACGGGGCATTCGGCACGATTGCCGCTTCGACCAGCATTCAGCCCGGTTTTCCCGCGTCCTTGTGCTTGTTCGGCGACAAGGGCACGATTAAATTGGAGGGTTCGTCCATCGTGCATTGGGAGGTGCCCGGCGTTCCGCAGCCGAAGTGGGATCATGAACAGGGTTACGGAGGCGTTGCGGACCCGCGCAGCATCGTGAGCGATTTCCATCAAAGCCAGATGATCGACGTCATCAACGCCATTGACACGGGGACGCAGCCGTTGGTGACCGGAGAAGACGGCTATCGGGCCGTAAGGCTCGTCGAAGCGATCTACGAAAGCTCCCGCAGCGGGGCGCAAGTCCGGCTGGATTGAAGCAGCGATAAGGCATTTGCCAATAGAGAGGGAGAGATGAGCACCATGTCTGCCATTCGGAAAATGACGGTCGATCATCTGAAAGTTGAAGTATACGAGAGCCGTGCGACGCTCGGAGCGGCTGCCGGTGCGGCAGTGGCGGCCAGGATGAAGCAGTTGCTTGAACGGCAAGACCGCATCCGCATGATTTTCGCCGCCGCTCCTTCGCAGAATGAGCTGCTCGCCCAATTGGTCCAGGACCGGTCGATCGATTGGACGCGGGTGACGGCTTTTCATATGGACGAGTACATCGGATTGCCGATCGGCGCCCCGCAAGCTTTCAGCCGGTTTCTCCGCGAGCGGTTGTTCGGGAAAGTCGACTTCCGCGAGGTAATCTTGATTGACCCGGCCGGCGACCCGCACGACGAATGCCGCCGTTATGCAGGATTGCTGCAAGAGGAGCCGATCGACATCGTGTGCCTGGGCATCGGCGAGAACGGCCACTTGGCATTCAACGATCCGCCGATTGCCGATTTCCGGGACCCGGCAATCGTCAAGATCGTCGAACTGGATGAAGCGTGCCGCAGGCAGCAGGTGAACGACGGCTGCTTCGCGGCCTTGCCGGACGTGCCGACGCATGCGGTCACGCTCACGATTCCGACGCTGCTGGCGGCAGCTCATCTCTACTGTGTCGTGCCCGGTCCAACGAAACGACAGGCGGTTGCCGCCACGCTCCACGATCCGATATCGGTCAGGTGCCCTTCGACGATCTTGCGCACGCATCCGGATTGCACATTATATGTAGATCGCGAAGCATACGAACAATCATGATTGGCGCCGGACCGTCGGAAGATCAAGTTAGCGGGGAGGCTCTCACCTTATGAAAGTAGCGGCATTCAGCGGCGTGTTGATCGACCATAGCCTGCAAGAGGCGATGCGGATCGCGAAGCGATTGGGCCTGGACGGAATCGAAATCGCCGTTCGCGAGCATCACTTGTCGCCGACGACGAGCAAGACCCGGCTCAAGGAATTGCGCGTCCTCTCGGAGGACTTGCAGCTGGAGATCCCCGTGCTGGCCACCTATACCGGACAATTCTCGACCGCGAGCGACCGGGAAGCTGCCGCGACCTTCGACGATTACCGGCGGTTGCTGGAAGCAGCCGAGCTTCTCGGCGCCTCCGGGATTCGCGTGTTGGCGGGCGGGCCGAATGCGTTCCTGGCACACGATTATCATTACGCGAAAGCCGCGTATTGGCTAAGGCGGTGCGCGGAAGAAGCGGAAGCGCTTGGCATGGACGTGCTCGTCGAATTGCATAACGAATCCCTCGTCGAGACGGCGGACGACGCGCTGAAGTTGGCAGGTTTGATCCAACACGAGCGAATCGGCTTCATTCACGACGCCGGCAATATGTACATTACGGGGACGGATTACGGCGGCGAATCGGTGAAGAAGCTGGGCGCGCTACTGAAGCACGTACACGTAAAGGATGAACGAAGAACGGCAGAAGGCAGCGAACAAGGGGCATTTACAAACAAAACCCGCCGAGGAGAAGAGACGTTTGCGCATTGTCTGCTCGGAGAAGGCGAGGCGGATCACGGTCCGCTGCTGCAAGCGTTGCGCGGCCGCAGTTACGAAGGCTGGCTGACGCTGGAATGCCACGTGCCCGCTCCCGGTTCAGACCGGCTGAGACATGATCTCCAGGTCATTCGGTGGCTCATGGGAGGGCCCGGCGGATGAGCGGCTTTCCGGTCTTCCATAGTCACGCCCAGCGGGATCTGTCATTCCCGTTCGCGATTGTTCGATATGCCAGCCAACAATTGAACCAACCCTTGCACGTTCATGAATATATCCAGATCGTGTACGTGCTTCGCGGCGTGCTGCATCATGAATTGCGCGGCAAGACGCTCAAGGCGAGCCGAGGCGATCTGTTCATCATCCCCAGCCGAACCGTGCATCGCCTGTGCGCGATTGAAGGAACGGAGTTCGAGGCGGCGGTAATCGACTTCCTGCCCTCGCTCGTAGAAGGCTATATGAAGCCTTATTTGGACACGCTGCATCCGCTGTTGGAGCAATTGCATATCGATCAGCCGCTGTCCGCCGATTATCAGCCGTGGATTCACCTGGGCAAGGACAAGCAGGCGTTCGTGGAGCAAATCCTGCAAGACACGCTGGAGGAATACATGCAGCGGGAAGTCGGCTACAAGCCTGCCATCATGCTCAATCTGGCGAGATTGCTCATCTTGATCGACCGTTGCAGCCGGCAGTCGAAGCGGAAGAAGACCGGCCGGACCGCCGATGCCGAAGCCAGCCCGATCGAAGCGGTCAAGCGGTACATCTACGACAACTACAGCGGGGACATCCCACTGGAGCAGGCGGCATATGTTGCGAACATGGCGCCGGCGTATTTCAGCCATCAATTCAAGAAGGAGACAGGGCAAAATTTCGTCGACTTCGTGAATGAAGTGCGCATCGAGCGGGCGATGGAGCTGATTCGCCGGGATTCGCATACGATTACGAGCATCGGATTCCAGGTCGGGTTTCGTCATTTGAGCCATTTTATCAGAACGTTCAAGAAACGCTGCGGGATTACGCCGACGGAGTACAAGAAGACATTCGGGCGATAAAATGTCGCGAAGAGGTTTGGACGATAATAGGGAGATGAGGATGCGAGATGAGCGTGCAAAATCTGAAAGTAGGCATTATTGGACAAGGCCGCAGCGGCAGGGATATTCATGGACGACTGCTGGCGAAAATTCCGGCGTATTACACGATCGCGGCTGTGGCGGACTCGATGCCGGAGCGTCAGCGCCTGGCGCAGCAAGAATACGGCTGCAAGGCGTATGCCTCCTGGGAAGATATGGTGAGCCATGAGCAGCTTGATCTTGTCGTCAATGCGTCCCCGAGCCATCAGCATTATCCGATCACGCTTGAGCTCTTGCAACGCGGATTCCATGTGCTGTGCGAGAAGCCGCTGGCGAAGACGCCCGAGGAAGTGGACGACTTGATCCGTGCTGCCGAGCAGGCGGGCAAGAGGTTGGCCGTCTTCCAAAATTCGCGCTACCAGCCCGCTTACGTCCAGATCCGCAAAGTGATCGAATCCGGCGTGCTCGGTCGCATCGTGCAGATCGACCTGACCGTCAGCGGCTTCTCCCGCCGGTGGGACTGGCAGACGCTGCAGCGCAACAACGGCGGCAGTCTGATGAACACCGGGCCGCATCCGGTGGATCAGGCGCTGCAACTGCTGGGCACCGACGAGATGCCTGACGTTACTTGCATCATGGACCGAGCGAACACATTCGGCGACGCCGAGGATTACGTGAAGCTGCTGCTGCGCAAAGCCGGACATCCGACGATCGACCTGGAGATTTCCTCTTGCGACGCCTATCCGCACGAACAATTCAAAGTGCAAGGAACGAACGGCGGGATGCGCGGGACGGCTGAGGCTTTGGAATGGAAGTATTTCAAGCCCGAAGAAGCGCCAGTCCAGCAACTGACGACCGAGCCGCTCTTCGACAGCAACGGGATGCCGGCCTACTGCAGGGAAACGCTGACTTGGCATACCGAACAGTGGGCGAACACGGTTCCCGCCGGCCGCACTGCATTCGAATGCATGACGGAGAGTCTGTATCTGATGCTGCATCGCGCGCTCTGCGGTCAAGGCGAACTGGAAATTACCCCGCAGCAGGTGCGCCGACAACTCCGGGTCATGGAGGAATGCCGCCGCCAGAACTCGCATATTTACCAGTCGTAGTACTTGCAATATAGCATCAAGAAAACGAGCCTCCGATCCGCGGATCAGGCTCGTTTTCCGTTTACAAACCATCCATAGGCGTTTACCGAAAATCTTGGTATTCCATCGAATAACGTCGGTTCGGATATGACAAAGTGCTCTTGTCTTGGTAAAATACAAAGACGGCGCGCAGCAAATAGAGCGCATATAACAGTCGGTGAACATGGCCATCAAGGGAAGGGGACGGCAAGAACCATGGAGGAAACTCGCAACAGAGTGAAGGATATGCTGGAAACGATGTCCCGGAACGGCTGGAGAGTAACCGAACAGCGAAGAACGCTGGCAAAAATTTTTGCCGAGCATGACGGATATTTGTCTCCCAAGGATGTCTATGATCAGATGACGGTTCAATACCCCAGCGTCAGCTTCGACACGGTTTACCGCAATCTCCGCATGTTAAGCGAAATGGGCGTTCTGGAGCATTTTTATTTTATGGATGGAGGGCTGAAATTTAGAGAAAACTGCACCTCCCATCATCATCACCACTTGATTTGCGTCAACTGCGAAAAGACGCTCAGCTTCGAATATTGTCCGATGGATCATGGTCTGGAGCTGCCCGGGAACTATAAGGTTTTGCAGCATCGGTTCGAGGTATATGGAATTTGCGAAGCTTGCCGAACGTGAACCTCCGCGTCTAACGCCAGGCAACCGGCCATTCCGATCTCGCATGAGCGTGCCTTTCGGGATTGACAGACTCAACGCAAGGATATATGCTTACCTTATGCGTAATAATTACAAATAAATTGCACACCTCCGTCGCCGCTATACGTAATTTTAACAGTATGCCCGAGGCCACTCGGTTTTTTTCTTGAATATAAACCGTAATTATTACGTATAAATGAAAATCTGTATCGTTTGAACGCGATGATGGAACAGAAAGGAAGATGAATGCCATGCTTATCGTTTCCCTGCAGGATGTGGAGTTCGGCTATCAGGATATTCCTTGCCTGGAGGATGCGAATATCGAAATTCATTCCGGCGAGTTTGTCGCGGTGACGGGACAGAACGGAGCGGCAAAAACAACGCTGCTGAAGCTGATGTTGGGACTGTTGGAGCCGTGGAAAGGAAGCGTGCGGCTTGCTCCGCGGAGCGAAGAGGGAAAGAAGCTGACGGTTGGCTACGTTCCTCAGCAGATTGCCGCCTTTAACGGCGCATTTCCCAGCACGGTCATGGAATTTGTCCAGTCCGGCAGGCATACGAAGGGATCCTGGCTGCGCCGACTTCAATCCGAGGATGCCCGAATAACCGAACAGTCGCTTCGGCAAGCAGGCATGTGGGAATTTCGTCATCGAAGGATTGGCGAGCTGTCGGGCGGTCAACGGCAAAAAATATGCATTGCGCGCGCATTGGCGCAAGAGCCTGACTTGCTGGTGCTCGACGAACCGACTACCGGCATGGATGCGGAAAGCCGTCGGGGGTTTTATCAATTGCTGCATCGGCAAGTAAGCGAATATGGACGAACGGTCGTCATGGTTACGCACGGTTTGCCGGAGGTGGAGAACTACCTCAGTCGAATCATTACGATCGTGAGGAGGGAGGACGGCAGGTGGAAATGCTGCACTACGACTTCATGCAGCGGGCATTTTGTGCCGGCGGGATAATCGCTTTGCTGGCGTCTACGCTGGGGGTTTACCTGATGCTGCGCAGACAGGCGCTGATGGCGGATATGCTGTCGCACGTTTCGCTGGCCGGCGTAGCCGGCGGGGTGTATCTGCACATCGATCCGACCTTGGCAGGCTTTGCGATCGCCGTCGTCGGAGCCGTTGCGGTCGAATATCTCCGCAGATCCTATAAGACATATAGCGAAATATCGGTTGCGATTATTATGGTCGGCGGACTGTCGACGGCTGTCATTTTGATGAGCTTGAACAATAGTCTTAACAAGAGCTTCTCTTCTTATTTGTTCGGTTCGGTAGTGGCCGTAAACCGCACCGAACTGCTGGTCATGGCGATCGTGGCGTTGATCGGCGGCGTGTTTTTTTATCTCCTGCGGAGACCGCTCTACCAAATGACGTTCGATGAGGAGACGGCGAAGACGAACGGGCTGCCGGTCAAGTGGATTTCGCTTGGCTTCAGCATACTTACGGGCATGATCGTCGCGGCGGCCATGCCGATCGTCGGCGTGCTCCTGGTATCGTCTCTCATTGTGCTTCCTGCAGCGCTCGCTATCCGCATCGCTCCGGGCTTTACGGCTGCGTTGTTTATCTCGATGGCAATCGGTTTGACGGGAGTTTTCTCCGGGCTCACGGCGTCCTACGCCTTCAGCACGCCACCCGGCAGTACGATCGCTTTTGTATTGCTCGTCATGTTGGTGGCGGGAATCGGCGTCAGGAAGCTCGTGCTTGAAGTTAAGAAGAAAACCCGAAGCAAGGAGCATGAAGTGGAAATGCCGATTCACGGTCAGATGGCTATCAAAGAAATGCCCAGGCATTAACGAAATGATGGATTTACAAACATTTATTATAGGAGGAAGTACAAGCATGCGGAAGTGGCTCAAGAAATCATTGTTTCTATCGGTAGGATTAGCTGTTTTGTTATCCGGCTGCGGAGATAAGGGGGACAACGCCAACGCAAGCGATGGCGACAAGTTGAATGTGGTGACTACGTTCTATCCGATGTATGAATTCAGCAGGCAAATCGGAGGCGAGCACGCCAATGTCATCGCGCTCATTCCGCCTGGAGCGGAGCCGCATGATTGGGAGCCGAGCGCGCAGGATATGGTGAAGCTGAAGGAAGCGGACATTTTTGTGTACAACGGCATTGTAGAAGGATGGGTTGACAACGCGCTTTCCAGTGCCGCCAATGATAAGCGGATCGTTGTGGAAGCAAGCAAAGGCATTGCGCTTATGGAAGGAAGCAAACACGAACACGAGCACGAGGACGAACATGAGGGTGAAGACGAACACGAGGAAGAAGGGCACATTCTCGATCCGCACGTTTGGCTTGACCCGGTATTGGCCCAGCAGGAAGTCGCGTCGATCGCTGCCGCCTTTGAACAAGCCGATCCGGCAAACAAGAATGATTATAAGAAAAACGCGGATGCCTACATTGCCAAGCTCAAAGAGCTGGACGAGCTCTATAAAGCCGGCCTGAAAGACGCCAAACGCAAAGAATTCGTGACCCAGCATGCGGCGTTCGGTTACTTGGCCAAGCAATACGGTCTCACGCAGATTCCGATCTCGGGACTGTCTCCCGAGCAAGAGCCGTCCCCGGATAAATTGGCGGATATCGTCAAGTTCGCCAAGGAGCATCAAGTAGGAACTATTTTCTTCGAAACGCTTGTCGAGCCGAAGGTGGCCCAAGTGGTAGCGCAAGAAATCGGCGCCAAGACGGACGTGCTGAACCCGCTGGAAGGTCTGACCGACGAAGAGCGGAAGAACAATCTGGATTACATCGGCATTATGAAAAACAATCTTGAGGCATTGAAAAAAGCGATGAATGAATAGTTGGGCAACGCAATGCAACAAATGCGACTTGGTGGACGAAGACGAACTTCTGGAGCTGGAGGGCGTCCTCGGGAAACTCCAGCCGCGTGCGAAGATCATTCGGACGGAGCATGGCCGGGTGGAACCGTCCGAGATTCTGAATACCGGCTTGTTCGATTTCGAAGAAGCCAGCGCATCGGCAGGCTGGATCAAAGAAATGGAGAAGCCGGTTCATACGCCGGACGAATTTCCGAACATGCGGGAGAATTAGCCCGCACGTCCCTACTCGCACGCGACTCCATCCCCGTCCCGATCCAGCTTCAGGCTGTAGCCGGGATCGCCCTTCTTCAACGGGGCTTTGCCGGCCGCTCTGACGGCGCTGCAGTTCTGATAGACCGTGCCTTCATTCTCGCGTTCCGCGCTTAGACGTTCCTGTTCTTCCGTATATTTGCCGAACTTCAATTCGGGCTTCTCGACCACGAACAGCACGCGTGTGCCGTTGGGATAATCCGTCAGCCGATTCCCGACCCAACTGCCGGCGCCGCGATTGTCCGACGAGTCGATGTAGGCGACGCTCGCGCCCGCTCCGCCTTCTTCGCACATCGCCATCGGCCATTCGTCCCGATCGTAGCCGTTCTTCGTGTCCACGCCCGCGAGCGACGCTTTGCGATTGTCCGCTGCACCCTCGCGGTCGATCGTGCAGATGGCGGACGCCCCCTGTTCGATCGCGCCGTAGATGTGCAATGCCGTCTCGGGGTAGTTATTGCTCGGAAACACCAGCGTAACGTCGTAGTCCGCTGCCTGTTCCGCCGCAACCTGAGCAGGAGCCGGCGTCAGCGCTTCGGTAGCGGAGCAGCCCGCAGCGATCCAGACTGTCAGCAGCAGTCCGTACAGGATTCGTAATTTGATTCCGCGTCTCATCTTCGTTGTCCTCACCTGTCCTGCGATCATTTTGCCATCGTTATTGTATCATGTACGGCGGGATCCGTCTTGCCTAGAACCTGCGCTGGATATGTCACGGAATGTTCACATTTTATTAATATTAGCTTTAGGTAGACATGGTAGATTAGGAACAAATTCGAACGGTCTGAGGTGATCCGTAATGGATTCGACTGTGAAGAAAGTATACATCGATTTCCACGACCATCAAATTCCCGTCTATTGGAAGGACGAGCGGCGCGGCGTGATCGACATGCTGGTGAAAGTTCTGGAGAGGAAAATGGTAAGCGGCAGGGAACTCGTCCAGCGCTTCCTGAATCATCTGGACAGCATCGAAATCGAAGGCTCCGAGGCGATCCTGTATTCGACGCGCGAGCGCGGGACACTGGCGCTGTCATTGTATTAATCCATAAGCCGCCATCACCGGGTAGTTAGAGGTGACAGCGGCTTATTTTCGTCTGTATCGTTTGACATTGGATGTCAATCTGGTTAGCATGTAATGCATCATTACGGATTGTCGTTCCATTCAGATAATCAGGGGACGGCGGCGAGGAGAGCGGCAATATGAACCAACAAGTCGAACAGCTCAAGCTGATCAAAGACCAGATTGTCCGATTCATGATGATGTACCAATTCGCGCTCAGCGAGCTCGAGACGAAGATCGAAATCTTAAAGGAAGAATTCCATCTGCTGCACGATTATAACCCGATCGAACATACGAAGACGCGCCTGAAGTCGCCGGAGAGCATCATGAACAAGCTGCTGCGCAAGGGTGGCGGGGGATCGCTGGACAATATCAGGGAGAAAGTGAAGGATATCGCGGGCATGCGCATCACGTGCTCGTTCATCTCGGATATTTATTGGATTCGCGATATGCTGAAGAGCCAGAGCGACCTGAACATCGTTGAGGTCAAAGATTATATCGCAAGCCCGAAGCCCAACGGTTACAAGAGTCTGCACTTATTGATAGAAGTGCCGGTCTATACGTCGGACAGGCGAGAGTTGGTCTATGTGGAGGTGCAGATCCGGACGATCGCGATGGATTTCTGGGCGAGCCTGGAGCATAAGATCTTCTACAAATATAACGGATCGGTGCCGGAACGCATGCTCGCGGATTTGAAGGGCGCCGCCGATGTAGCGAATGCGCTGGATGTCAAGATGGAGAGCCTGCATCGGGAAGTGGCCGCGATCAAATCCGCGCAGCAGGATGACGCCGAAGCCGAGCTGGCGAGGCTCGTCTCCGGTGCCCGAGAACTGCCGATTCCCCGCGCGTTGCTGGAGTTGATCGGCGGAGAAGGCCGGGATTAGCCGTTATGACCGCAGTGGAACTGGCGCCCAAGCCGGATGCTTGTTCGCACGGGCTGCCAATCGCTTATAAACCTGCAAATTACGCTCCAGATTGGCGTATGCGTCCCCGCCGATTCCGTAACCTTGGAAACCGATCCTGCCTGCATAGCCGTTGGCCTGCAAAGCAAGCAGCAATGCAAATAAATCCAACTCCCCTTGATCAAGGCATTCAATCGAAGCGGGCAGGCCGGACATCGATGAGGGCTTACGGCTTCCGCATATATTCACGGCGTGCAAATAGGGAAGGCAATGGGATAACGCCGTGCTCAGATGGTTGCCGTCTACGGCGTACCAGTGAAAGGAACTGAAGGTCAGCCCCAGCAGCGGGTGCCGAAGCTTGTGAATCAACCTGTGCGCATCTTCCCAGCGCTCAAGCCAGAAAAATACGTGAGGGTACAGCGAGATCCGGATGTCATTGCGCTCGGCGATCGGCAGCAGGCGGTGCAGCCATTCGATTGCCTTGGCGTCTCCTGCGGGATCGGAGGGCGACGGGCCGTTGGTCCCGGCCTTCAAGGCCAGTTCCATTCTGCTGCAGCCTTGCAATCGTTCCAATAGCGTGATGATTTGGGCGGCTTCCGGTTGATTCGGCGATTGCGTGATATCCAGTACGGCGTATACGGCCTCCACATCCAACCCGTAATTTTCCTTGACGGAAGGGAGCCGTTTCAGATCGTCCCAGGCTTGATCATTCCACAAAGTCAAGTAGGCCGCGTCGTATCCAAGCTCCTGAAGCATTTCGCATCGCGTTTCGAAGGGATAATCGCCGAGTGTACTGTAAAAGAAAGTATCCATCGCGTAAACGCCGTTCATCGGAACCCCTCCTTGGACAGAGATTGGGGAGTACCGGTCTGTATGCATGCATAGATGGATGCAAGAATGCCGAAGTTGAACACGGCTTGTTCGTTGACGATTGCAGGAGAATCGAGTCCGGCGACCGCTTGGAGGAAATATACGATCGGTTTATCCATCATGTCCGGCGTACGATTTTCCATGAAGACGGTTTCCAGGGTCGGCTCGCCGTTTAAGTCGCCGTGACGGCGCAATTCTCCGCCGCCATTCAGGCAAAGCCAGTCCCAATCGATCGCTGCGCCCGTTCCTTCGATTTCCGTAGTGCTTCTTTCTTCGCCATGGCAGCAAGCGGCGCGGTCGTAATGCACGGGGACGGTGCTTCCATTCGGCAGGTGAAACTTCAGCAATGCGCCGACATGCTGCTCCACATCGGAAGGGGCGGACGCTTCAAGCGGGTGGCCCGTCGCAGGAATCGCCATCCAGGCATGAAGGACATCGACGCGGGTCGGCTGCAGCGTTTCCGTCAAGCTTGCCATGTCATACGGTCCCCAATCCATCAACGTCCCGCCCCCGCTGATCGATTTGTTCAAAAACCATCGGCTGTTCGGCTGGTACTCGATGCCGGACCGGGCCCGTTTACGCCTTTGCGTCCACTGGACCCTGTACAGTTTCCCCAAGCGGCCTTTGCTCAATTGCGCCTTCACTTCCAGGGTCGTAGGCAACCCGGCAAACCGGGAGCTGCAGCAGCCCAGCAATTTTCCCGTTTCTTTCGCCGTCCGCAGCATCAGGGCGGCTTCCTCCCGATCCATGGCAAGCGGCTTTTCGCACAACGCATGTCGTCCGGATCTTAGCGCGCGACATGCCAAATCCGCGTGCGTCGAAGGAGGAGTCGCTATGATCACGATATCGTCCTCGTGGGCCGGCTCGCTTAACATGGCTGCCAAATCGTCAACCGGAGTCGCCCACGGAAATTGATCGATAAAATCAGCAAGGGCGCTGCGGTTGACATCCGTAACATAGAGCAAAGGACGATCGTGCTCCGACACCGGGAGATTGGCGATTGCCCTGGCGTGGTGGCAGGCGATCGCTCCGGCGCCGACAAGATAAATTCGCTGTTTCATGGACGCGCTCCTTCCTTTTCGGATTGCCGGCTCGGTTCCGTTATGGCCAGAACATCATAAGGCTTCAAGACGAAATCGCCTTCCACTGGAGAGCCGTTCATCATATTTATGACAGGTTGGCGAAACGCAAGCATCCTGTCTTCGGCCGAATAATTCAGAAATATATGGAAATCGCCGTCATCCGAACGGCGATGAACGGCTTCGACATCCTTCGGGACCTGTACCCAGGCGGACAAAGGATCGGCGAGACCCAAGCTGTTCAGCAATTCCGGGACGTTATCATCATTAAAGAACACTCCGGAGTAGATGACGTACCCTTCGCCTACGGGAACTTTGACAATGGCCGGCTCGCCTGCATAATAATCGCTGTCGTACCTGGCAATGACTTCAGCGCCCTGGGCGAACGGGCGGAGAATCTCATTGAAGGATGGGGCCTCCACGCTTACGCCGGTGGATGTGAAGGTCATCGTGGACCTGGCGTCGCGCACCATGGTGAAGTCGGTTACTTCCAGGCCTGCCAATTCACGCAGCACGCCGGGGAACGGGAGCATGTAGCATCGGTTCGTCAAGTCCTTATAGCCGGACCGGGGGCCGAATACGAGAATGCCGCCTTGCTCCACGTATCGTCGAAGCGCGATGACATCCGAATCGTCGAGGAGCTGCGCATTGAGGTAGAACAACACATCATAGGCACGCATGCTCTCGAGATCGGGAAGATGCCGTTTGGACAATTGGTCGACCATCAGATGCCGTTCCGTCAGGCCGCGGAATAAACTTTCCTCGGAATGCCATT
Source organism: Bacillota bacterium (assembly GCA_023391635.1). Lineage (GTDB taxonomy): Bacteria > Bacillota > Bacilli > Paenibacillales > Paenibacillaceae > Cohnella. The sequence continues at coordinate 91,918 of JAEWAQ010000076.1, forward strand.
CGAAGGAGCCGAGGTATCCGTCGATCTTATTATTGCTGTCGTTATCGTAATCATAGATCATGGCCGCCCGCGATACGCATTCGCTGGCTGCCATCCGGCTGCCCATAATCCGCATATCGTCGGAAAACTGCTTGGCCTCATCCAGTCTTCGATGCGGTTGATTGCCGTAATGGTGAAGCCCATGCCATAGCATCTCCGCGCCGACCGTACAGGTTCTCCATCGGAAAAACAGCACGCCGTCTGCGCCATGGGCGGCTGATTGCCACGCCCATAACCGCATTTGCCCCGGTTTGGGCGTCGTCTGCAAATAGTCCCCGAATCCGTGTCCGTTCAAGACGTTGCCGGATTGGCCGCCGGGGCCGGCTTGCTGTTCAAGGATGAGAAACTTGGAAGACATGCCCCTTACCCTGCTAAGATGCTTGGATGTCATCCGATCTCTGTAATGAGACGGAAGATCGCCGCGCAGGAGTTGGAAGGCCGGGTATGAATCGAATGACATGAAGTCGAGCGCCTCTTCGGTAAACGCATGATTGTCGATATTCGAGAATAAGCCATTGTGCGTGACGAACTGATGAGGAGCGGACGACTTCAATATATCGTATTGCAGCCTGGCAAACGCAATCGTGGCGTCGGATGTAAATCGATAAAAATCGAGCAATTGTCCGGGATTATGGTAGGTCGGCGTTGGTCTTGGCAAATGAACCTGTTGCCAGTCCGTATACGTCTGCGCCCAGAAAGAAGTTCCCCAAGCATGATTCAGCGCCTGGAGCGTCCCGTATTTTCGCCGGCACCATTCGCGGAAAGCCTGATGATCGCTGTCCGCGAAGCTGACATCCATATGGCAATTCAGTTCATTGTCGATTTGCCAGCCGATAACGGCAGGCTCATCCCGATAATGTTCAACCATCCGGGCCACAATCGATCCCGATAGCTGCTGGTACTTAGGGGATGTATAATTGTAATGCCGGCGGGAACCGTGTTCCATCATTCTTCCGTGGAAGTCTTTCCTAAGCACCTCGGGGTAGCCGGAAGTTAGCCAGGCGGGCGGGGCATACGTCGGCGTACCGAGAATGACATCCAATCCGTGCCGTTTGCATAACGCAATGGCATGATCGAACAGTTCGAACGAATAGCGTCCCTCCTCAGGTTCGAATACGGACCAGGCCGACTCGCCCATGCGCACAACTTGGAAGCCCATTTCGCGCATGCGGCGAAAGTCGTCGTCCCATAAATCTTGTTCCCAATGCTCCGGATAATAGCAAACGCCGAGCAAAAAACGATCGGTTTGAAAAGACTTCGATGTTCTCACAAGCAAGCCTCCATTGTTTTCATCCTCATCCGCAATGAGATGAATCCATTATGAAAATCCGGGCGCGCTCGCACAATGGCAAAAACGTACCTCTTGTTGTCATATTGGAACATGGATTGCAACTTTCGCTCGCGGATTCCATAATAGAAGGCAATCGGAGGCAAGCAGGGAGCGGTGAATGCCTTGAATACGAGATTGAGCGTGCGCGATCAACTGGATTTTTCTTTATACCAGGTCGAGCGCGCGGCTTACGATTCCTTTCATCTGGAGATGAACAAGCCGTACTGGACGGTGTCCTTCGTCTTGGACGGCACGGTGGAGACGAGATCGCCGGGCAATGCCGGCATTGCAAAGTCGGGCGACGTGATGATCTATCCGCCTCACGTTCCTTTCTCGGAAACGGCCAAGGGCAAAGGCGTCCATTTGTGGATGCTGCTCGACGTGCGGATGGTGCCTCAACTGAATTTTTTTCAGCGGTTCCCGGTAATTCCGGTGATCAAGCTGCTCGATGCGCAGGCGTATGCGGCGACGTTCGAACGATTGCTGGGCATATGGGAAGAGGATCATTCACCGCTGCGCGATTTCCGGGCGATCGGGCTTACCCTTCAATTGCTTGAGGCGATTCTGGACAGTTGGAACGCAGCAGGCAGACCGGTCAGATCGGACTCTGCGCTAACGGAGGAAGACCGTTTTCTGCATGTTACCCAATATATGGAACAGCATTTGGGCGAAAAAATTACGCGAGCGGAGTTGGCCAAAATCCTTCATCTGCACCCCGGATACTTTAACCGCGCGTTCAAACGCATGTATGGCATCTCTTCGATGCAAATGCTAAAAACGCTTCGACTTCGGAAAGCGGCGCAAATGTTGGAAGAGCCGGGAAATACGCTGGATGTCATCTCGAAGTCATGCGGGTTTGGCGATGCGGCTTACTTCAGCAAAATATTCAAGCAAAGCTTTGGCAAGACGCCTGGCGACTACCGTAAGAGCATCCGGGCAAGCAAGGAAGGGTTCGTAACGTACCCGGATATCACGTAGGCTGCTGCGACAAACCAATCGGATCGGGCGATGATCGTCCCGGGTCCGATTTTTGTTAAAGCCGGAAACTTGTCAATTGCCGTCCGCCGCACGATTCCCTATGCTTTTATGGCAGTCTATTTCTCGAAAGAAACGGGTGATCTGACATGGACAATCGCGATCGGCCGAACATCGTGTACATCATGAGCGACGATCATGCGGCTCATGCCATGAGCTGCTACGGAAGCCGGATCAACGAGACGCCGCACCTGGATCGGATTGCCTCGGAGGGAATGCGCTTTGACCGGTGCTTCTGCACCAATGCGATTTGTACGCCTAGCCGGGCGTCCGTGCTTACGGGAACCTATAATCATGTCAACGGCGTCCGCACGCTGGATTCCGTCCTCGACGGCAGGCTGTCGACGTTTCCGAAGCTGCTGCAGGCAGCAGGCTACCAGACCGCAATCGTGGGCAAATGGCACCTCGGTCATGGCGGACACAGCGATCCGACCGGCTTCGATTATTGGAACGTTCTTCCCGGGCAGGGGGAATATCATGACCCTGCATTTATCGAAATGGGACGCGAATATCGTGTGCAAGGATACGTGACGGACCTGATTACCGACTGCTCGCTGGAATGGTTGGAACGCCGGGACCAGAGCCGGCCTTTCATGCTGCTGTGCCACCATAAAGCGCCGCATGACAAATTCGAGTATCATCCGAAATACGCCCACCTTTACGAGGAGACGGACATTCCCGAGCCCGAGACGTTCGACGACGATTACGAGAGCCGCTCCGACGCGGCTCGGGAAGCAACCTGCCGCATCGAATGGATGGGCAGGCATCTGACAACTCAGGCTCCTGACGGCTTGGGCGATGAAGCGTCGAAGAAGTGGCATTACCAGAAGTTCATGAAAGATTATTTGCGCTGCATTGCTTCCATTGACGAGAATGTGGGCAGGCTGCTGGATTATCTTGACGAGCATGGCTTGACGGAAAATACGATCGTGGTTTATACATCGGACCAGGGCTTCTTCCTTGGCGATCACGGCTGGTATGACAAACGATTCATGTACGAGGAGTCGCTGCGGATGCCCTTCCTCATTCGCTACCCGCGGGAGATCGCGCCCGGAACCGTGACCCGGGCCATGGCGCTGAACGTCGATTTTGCCCCGACATTGCTGGATTGCGCCGGTGTCGCGGTTCCCGCGGGCATGCAGGGCCGCAGCTTTCGCGAGGCGCTTCGCAATGGCGGCCGAACCCCGCCCGATTGGCGCGACTCCATGTATTACCGGTACTGGATGCATCTCGCGCATTTCCACATCAAGGCCCATTACGGTATTCGGACCGATCGCTACAAGCTGATCTACTATTATGCCGAAGCGCTCGGCGTGGAAGGCGCGATCGATGAATCGAAGCCGACGGAGTGGGAGTTGTTCGATCTCTTGCAGGACCCCCGGGAGTTGCGGAACGTATATGAGGATCTTTCCTATCGAGGGATAAGGGCGGAGCTTAAACTGGAATTGGCCAAACTCAGGGCGGATGTCGGCGACGACAGCTGTCCATGGCAGGAAGAAGCGGGCTAATCCGTCAGGCAATTGATCAGGCGAGCTCCATCCATTATAGTAAGGACGGGCATAATCATGTTACCGCATACTATGGAGGGAACCTAATGAAAAAAACATGGTACTATCGCCTGCTTTTTTCCTATATGCCTGTCTTTTTCCTGATCGTATCCTTCCTGTTTTTTATCTTCTTCCAGGCGCTCAGCGATCGGGCCAAGCAGGACACGACCCGCATCTACGAGAGCATCGGCTATCAGGCCCAGCAATCCGTAGAACAAGCGCTGCAGAACATCGATTATCTCATGGTCAATAAACAGACGAAAAGCAATAGCCCGGGCACCTTCAATATGATGGATTATTTTAACCAGGAGGGCCAGCCGTCCACTTATTTCACTTACCTGGTGAATCAGGAATTCAACAATATGAGGCAGTTGAACCTGCTCATTCATTCGATTTATCTCGTTCGCGAGCGGGACGGTTACGTACTCAGCGGCAGCCGCGTGTCCCCGCTCGATCAATTCCCGGACAAGCCGTTCATCGAAGGATTGTTGAAGGATAAGTATTCCTATCACTGGACCGATCAGCGTTCCTTCAAGGAGTTCGAAGCTTCCCGCGAGGAGAAGGTCGTCACCCTTGTCCGCAAGTATTTCACGAACCGGGGAGAAAGCGGCCTGATGGTCGTGAATGTCCGTACCGCCTTGCTGCATCAGCTCGTTTCCCAACGGCTGGACCGATCGGCGAGCTATGTCGACATGATCGATGCGTCGGGACAATCGCTGATCGACGATGCGCAATCGATGCCGAAAAGCCGGCAAGCGCTGGCTGCCCATATTTCCGACTATACAGGCTGGACCTACGAAAGCGGTCTGATCGACGGCAGCCGGTTCTCGATCGTAAAGACGTTCGCCAGCGTCTGGGTCGCGACATCTCTTCTGGTCGTGCTGATTGGCTTCATCACCATCCTTTACATGACCCATCGGAACTACAAGCCGCTTCGTTCCTTGATCGACCAGCTCGACCGGATGTCCTTCGCCGGACAAGGAAGGAACCCGGGCAACAACGCGAAGCAGAACGAATTCCACTACATCCAATCCACGATCGATTCGGTCGTGGAACGGTTCAACGTATTCAAGTCGCAATCGGACCAGGATATCGGGTATCGCAAGAAGTCGATCTTCCTGGAAGTCATGAGCGGCGCGCGGACGATCACGGGCGATGAGTGGAAGACGGAAATGGAGCGCTACGGATTCGCCGGAGGGTTCAGTAAAGCGGCGGTCGTCGTCTTGTCGATCGACAAGTACAAAGGCGTTCAGACCCGATTCAAAGAACAGGACTTGATTCTGTACCAATATATTCTCCAGAACGTGTTCAGCGAACTCGTACAGAAGTACGATCTTCGCAGTTGGAGCGAGTGGATCAATCCCAGAGAGATGTGCGGTTTCATCTACGTGAATCAGGCGACGCACAATGAACTGATGAATCATTTGCTGCAAATCACGGAGAACGCCTTGACCTGGATTCGATACAACTTGCCGTTTACCGTGACTTTCGGCATCGGTCAGCTCACGGATTCCGTTCCTGAGCTCAGGGAATCTTATCGCTCCGCGCTGGATGCCCTGAACTATCGAACGGTGCTCGGCAGCGACCGCACGATCGGTTTCTGGGAGACGGAAGAAAGTACATCCACCGAGCTGTATCATCATCTGGAACGGGTCCGCGGCATGGTGTACGCATTTCGGCTGATGGATCCCGATTGGCGCGCGAAATACAGCATCATTTTCCAGAAGATATTGGACAACCGGATGAAGCGCAGCGAAATCGAAAACCTGCTCGAATACCTTTCGTACCATCTGTTTGAAAGTATTCCAAGCTCCGTTCTTGACGAAGAGATCGTGGATACGAACAAGGCGATCATGAAGGAAATGCTCGAAAACTTCGAAACGTTGGAAGACGTGCAAGAAGAGATGCTGGGCGTCATGGAGAAGCTGGAATTCATGATCGCAGAGAAAGCGAGCAAGGCAAACGTTCACGCGACCGTGATGGAAATGAAGCAATATATCGAGGAGAACCTGGCCAATCCGGATTTGTCGCTTGCTCATCTTAGCCAGCAATTCGATATTCCCGCCAAGCATATCAGTCATCTGTTCAAAGATCAGCTCGACATTAACTTTATCGATTTTCTGATTCGCAGAAGGGTGGACGAGGCCAAGCAACTGCTTGGAGACAGTGAGCTAAGCATCCAGGAAGTCGGGCAGAAGGTCGGTTATTTGAGCCCGGTTTCCTTCAATCGCGTGTTCAAGCGAATCGTAGGCGTGCCTCCCGGAGACTATCGCAAGGAACTCCGGTTAAGCGAGGAAAATAGTTAATCCATTCAGTCGGATCGGGGAATGCGCCCCGGTCCGATAATTGTTTAGCGCAAGAAACATGTCAATTGCCCGTGGACGATAACCTCCCGTATAGTTGCCCTATCGACAAGATGCAACCAGACAGGGGGGAGCCAGGTGGCTCACGATACCGCATTATCGAATGCCGCGGAAGCGCCGATCGCCGGTCGGATGATCCCGCGCGGCGCGTGGAAAAAAGTGCGGAGGCATTGGCAATTGTACCTATTGATTTCGCTGCCGGTCGCCTACTTCATTCTATTCAAGTACGTCCCGATGTTAGGCGTTCAGATCGCATTCAAAGACTTGAACGTGATCAAAGGCATATGGGGAAGCCCATGGGCGGGATTCAAGCATTTCGAAGCGTTCTTCGAGCATCCGAACTTCTGGGGTCTGATTCGCAACACGCTCGTCATCAGCTTGTATTCCCTTATCGTCGGATTTCCCGCGCCGATTATTCTGGCCATTGCGCTCAACGAGCTGCGCAACGGCATCTTTAAGCGATCCGTGCAGTTGATCACCTATGCGCCATACTTCATCTCCACCGTCGTCATGGCGTCCATGATCATCCTGTTTCTGTCGCCGCGCATCGGATTCATCGACCATATCCGAACGGGTCTGGGCTTCGAATCGGTCAACTTTATCGCCAAGCCGGAGCTATTTTCAACGATCTATGTGTTGTCAGACATATGGCAATTCATGGGTTACGGGGCAATCATCTATATCGCGGCACTGGCCGGCATCAACCCGCAGTTGTATGAAGCGTCGAAAATCGACGGCGCATCCAGGCTTCAGAAAATCTTTCACATCGACCTGCCGAGCATTATGCCGATCATGGTGCTGCTGCTCGTGCTGAACATGGGCCAGTTGCTGAATATCGGATTTGAGAAAGTGTATTTGCTGCAAAATCCGTTAAACATCGGGTCATCCGAGATTATTTCGACTTATGTGTACAAGATCGGCCTTGTACAAGCGAACTACAGCTTCTCGGCAGCCGTCGGCCTGTTCAATTCATTCATTAATCTGTTGCTCGTCCTTATGGCGAACTTCTCCGCGAAGCGGATCACGGGATCGGGGTTGTTCTAATATGGAGAAATCTTATAAGATCAAAGAACCGTTGTCGGATAAAATGCTGCTGGCGCTCATTTACGTTTTTCTTGCCGCGGTATTGATCGTGATCCTGTACCCGCTTATCTATATTGTCAGTTCTTCGCTCAGCTCCCCGCTGGCGGTGATGTCAGGGAGGGTGTGGCTCCTGCCGGTGGAGCCGACGCTGAAAGGGTACACGGCGGTGCTGAACAATCCGAGAATTTGGACCGGTTACGGCAATTCGCTCTTTTATACGAGCGTCGGTACGCTCATCAGCGTATCGCTGACGATTGCGATCGCGTATCCGCTATCCAAGAAGACGTTTTACGGCAGAGGGATTATCCTGTATCTGCTGATCGTCACGATGATCTTCAGCGGCGGGCTCATCCCCTACTATATAACCGTTCGCGACCTGGGATTAATCGATACCCGCTGGGCGTTGCTGCTTCCTCAAGCTATCGCGGTTTGGCAGGTGTTTATCGCCAAGACGTTCTTTCAAGAAACGATTCCGGGTGAATTGAATGAAGCGGCGGAAATCGATGGCTGCAGCGATATGAGGTTTTTGCGGTCAATCGTGCTGCCATTATCCAAACCGATCATCGCGGTATTGGTGCTTATGTATGCCGTCGTCAGTTGGAATGCTTACTTTGACGCTTTGATTTTCCTTAGAGACGGCGGTCTTTATCCGCTGCAAATCATTCTTCGCGATATCCTGATCCAGAACACCGTCGACCAGTCGATGATGGTGGATGCGAGGACAATGGAAGCCAGACAGGGACTGAAGGATCTGCTGAAATTTTCGCTGATCGTCGTCTCCAGTCTGCCCGTCCTGATCATATACCCTTTCGTTCAAAAGTACTTCGTAAAGGGGGTTATGATCGGCTCGCTGAAAGGATGATGGTTGGGCGGGACATCTGCCCGAAAAAACATGCAGTTCTACCACATTTCCCTGGAGGGTGTCAAAATGAGAATGAAAATGAATGTAATCGCGGGAATTTTGCTTTCCCTTGCGCTGGTGCTTGGTGCCTGCTCATCGGGCGGCGGTAGCAACAATGCCAGTCCGAGCGCCAGCTCGACCGAGAGCGGCGTCCAGCAAGCTGCGCCGGTGAAGCTTACCGCGTTTATTAACCAGTCCCCGATGATCAATGATATTGCCAACAATCCGTTCACGAAATTGGTGGAAGAGAAAACGAACGTCAAGCTCGACTTCGTAGTTGGACCCTCCAACGACAACAACGACAAGCGCAATGTTTTGATGGCTAGCGGCGATTATCCGGAAGTGTTCCTGAGCGGCAATTTTACGCCGGCCGAGCAAATGAAGTTCGGCACGCAAGGGGTATTTCTTCCATTGAATGATCTAATCGAGAAGCATGCGCCCAATCTGAAGCAGATTCTGGAAGAGCGTCCGGACATCAAGGCTGCGGTCACGGCGCCGGACGGCAATATTTACGCGATGCCGCAGGTCAACGAGTGCTATCACTGCTGGTATGCGCAAAAAATGTGGATCAATCAGCAGTGGCTGGACAACCTCGGCATGAAGATGCCGACGACAACGGACGAATACGCGGAAGTGCTTCGCGCGTTCAAGACGAAGGACCCGAATCAGAACGGCAAGCAGGACGAAGTTCCGCTCAGCGGCGCTCTGTACACGTGGCATGGCGACGTGACCGGATTCCTGATGAACGCCTTCATTTACAATACGGGCGACGGTCAGGCTTACTCCTACATTCGGGTCAAGGACGGCAAGGTTCAAATGGCGGCCGCCCAGCCGGAATGGCTGGAAGGCTTAAAGTACATGAACATGCTGTTCAAGGAAGGATTGATCGATCCGCAGGCGTTCACGCAAAACCAGGAAGGGCTGCAGCAGCTCGGCAACAATCCGGACGCAGCCATCCTCGGATCCTTCACGATCGGGCATGTCGGCATGGGCATCAGCCGGACGACGGATCGCCACAAAGAATACACCGCCGTTCCTCCGCTGAAAGGTCCGGCAGGCGTTCAATTGTCCGGTTACTACAAATCGGTAGGCAATCAGGGCCGCTTCGCGATCACGAACAAAGCGGATGAGGCGAAGCAGATCGCCGCGATCAAGGTACTGGACTATCTGTGGACGGAAGAAGGCACCTTTGGCCAAGTATTCAGCGTGAAGGGCGACAAATGGACCGATGCCGATGCCGGGCAACTCGGCGCCAACGGCAAGCCGGCGAAATTCAAAGTCGATCCTTCCTACTTCACGGATCAAGTTCGTTCGGACGGGTGGGATCAGGCAGGACCGGACTTCCGTTCGCGCGATCGCTTCGAATCGCAGGCGGTATCCCAGGACATCTACGATCCAGAAGGCTATGAAGTGCGTCTCGTGCAGGAAACGCAGAAATACGACGGTTTCGAGCCGAAGCCGGAAGAGTTTTTCCCGATCGATATTTTCATCAGTCCGGAAGACGGTGAGAAAGCGGCTCAATACAAGCAAAGCCTGGAAGATTACGCCAAGACGAGCATGCTCCAATTCATTACCGGCAACAAGGACGTCGACAAAGATTGGGACAGCTATTTGAACGGTTTCAATGGCCTCCGGTTGGATGAATATTTGCAAATTTTGCAAAAAGCTTACGACGCCAACAACGCGAAGTAACCCGATGCGGGTTCCGGCCTGCGACGATCCAGTCGCGGGCCGGAACTGTAAGGGGGCGTTCAGGGCGGTGCTTAGGAAGGAGTGCATTCGACTATGATTCGCAATCCGATTCTGCCGGGATTCAATCCCGATCCTTCGATCTTACGTGTGCAGGATGACTATTATATCGCGACCTCGACGTTCCAATGGTTCCCAGGCGTGCAAATTCACCATTCCCGGGATCTTGTCCATTGGCGATTGCTGACCCGGCCGCTTGATCGGCTCAGCCAACTCAATATGATCGGCAATCCGGATTCCGGCGGCGTATGGGCGCCGTGCCTTTCCTATTGCGACGGCCTGTTCTACCTCGTCTATACCGATGTAAAAAGTCATGCCGGCGCTTACAAAGATACCCATAATTACGTCGTGACCGCTCCGGACATCACGGGACCGTGGTCCGACCCGGATTACCTGAACAGCAGCGGGTTCGATCCCTCGCTGTTCCATGACGACGACGGGCGCAAATGGGTCGTGAACATGCAATGGGATTTTCGCAAAGGCCGCAACATGTTCAACGGCATCTATATTCGCGAATACTCGCCGGCGGAACGAAAGCTGATCGGACCAAGCCGGCTTATCTTCGAGGGAACGTCGCTCGGATTGACCGAGGGGCCGCATCTGTACAAGAAAGACGGCTATTATTATTTGATGACGGCGGAGGGGGGGACGAGCTACGAGCATGCCGTGACGATGGCGCGTTCTCGCCATCTGTTCGGCCCGTACGAGGCCGACCCGCAGACGCCGGTCGTAACGTCTTTGCATAAACCGCATCTCAAGCTGCAAAAAGCGGGGCATGGAAGCCTGGTGGAAACGCAGACGGGAGAATGGTACCTGGTTCATCTGTGCGGGCGCCCGCTGCCGGGCACCGACCGCTGCAATCTGGGCCGGGAAACGGCAATTCAGCGCGTCTCGTGGACGGAAGACGGCTGGCTGCGTATGGCAACCGGGGGGCAGGATCCGCAGGAGGAGGTCGCGGCGCCCGCGCTGAAGACGCATCCGTTTCCCGCCGTGCCCGAGAAGGACGACTTTGATGAGGATGTGCTCGGCATTGCGTGGCAATCGCTCCGCCGTCCGATCGCGGAAGAGTGGGTATCGCTTCGCGAACGGCCGGGCTATGCGAGAATTCGCGGTATGGAATCTCCGAATTCCCGGTTCCTGCACAGTCTGATCGGCCGTCGTCAGCAAGCGTTCCGCTGCGAAGCCGAGACGTCCGTGGAATACACGCCGCAGACTTATCAGCAGATGGCCGGGTTGATGTACTATTACAACTCTCAGAACTATTATTATTTGAGATTCGGTTGGAACGAAGACTTGGCGTCGGCAACGCTTGCCATCATCGGCAACGATCGCGGCGTCTATTATGAATATACCGATCAGGAAGTGCCGCTTGAGACGGGACGGCCGGTTCTCCTCAGGTTGACGCTGAACCATGCCGAGCTTCAATTCGCGTACAGATCGGAAGGAAGCGAGTGGAAGCCCATCGGCCCGTTGCTCGATGCCAGCAAAATTTCGGATGAATATGCAACGCATCTGGTCGACGGCTATTTTACGGATTGGGGCTTCACCGGCGCCTTCATCTGTCTGTGCGCGCACGATTTGTCCGGCGGCCGCCTGCATGCGGACTTTGATTACTTCGTTTACCGGGAGCGGGAATAGGAGGGGGAGCATCGTAGTGATGACAAATCGATTGAATGGGCGGCGCATCGTGTTTATTTGCGGCGAGGACGAATACGAATCCGAACGGACGCTGCCGCTGGTGGCCAAGGAGATCGGGGAACGATTCGGCGCGGAGACAACGGTGCTGCGGGCGCATCCCGATCCGTCCGCGGCAGGCGATATTCCCGGACTGGAAGCGCTCGATGAGGCGGATCTCGCCGTCTTCTACATCCGGTTCCGGGAGCTGCCCGAGGCGCAGTTCGCCCCTATCCGCAAATACCTGGAAGCCGGCAAGCCGGTTGTCGGATTCCGCACGAGCACGCATGCGTTCCGTTATCCGGAAGGGCACCCGCTGGCCGAATGGAACGACGGCTTCGGCATTAACGTACTTGGCGCGCCCTGGATCCGGCACTTCGGCCACTCCTCCTCCACGGATGTGTCCGTCGCCTGGGGAGCGGATGATCATCCGATATTGCGCGGGATTCCGGAGCGATTCCTTTGCCGCTCCTGGTTGTACCAGGTGCTTCCCTATCCGCCGGAAGGAGCGACTCTGCTGCTGAACGGCCATACGGTGGAGCCCGAAGACAACGGTTGGTCGATGACCGGGACGACGCCGCGCGTGCATCCGGTTGCCTGGACGCGGACGCACTACGGAGGCGGCCGGGTGTTCACGACGACGATGGGGCATCCGGACGATTTCGCATTGCCCGCATTCCGGCGGCTGGTGGTCAACGGCATCTTCTGGGCGGTTGGCGCAGAACAATACATCGAATGGGGAGAGACGACATGAAGCTGACCGCGATCACGGGCGTTCGGCAGGCGGAATTGATCGAGAAAGAAGCGCCTGCGTTGCCTGAAGGATGGGCGCTCGTCAAGATTCACGCCGCGCCGATGTGCGCGGAATACAAGGAATTCGTCCAGGGGCGTCACTCCGATTGCCTCGGGCATGAAGCGGCGGGAGAAGTAGCGGCGGTCGCGCCGGGCAGTGGCGTGAAGATCGGCGACCGCGTCGTCGTCATGCCGCAATATCCTTGCGGCCAATGCGAGCTGTGCAGGGCAGGCGATTACATCTATTGCGAACACAATCTGGCGCACTGGGAGCCGACGATGGCGCAATACATCGCCAAGCCTTCCTGGATGTTGTCGCCGATTCCAGACGACATCTCTTACGAACGGGCATCGCTCGCCTGCTGCGGGCTCGGGCCGTCGCACGGCGCATTCGCGGCGATGGGCGTGGATGCCTTCTCGACGGTCCTGATTACAGGACTCGGCCCCGTCGGGCTAGGCGCGATCGTCAATGCCAAGTTCCGCGGCGCCCGCGTCATCGGCGTAGAGATGAACGAATATCGGGTTCGGCTTGCGCAGGAACTCGGCGCCGATCATATCGTCGACCCGCGCGACCCGGATGCGCTGGCGAAGATCAAGGAGCTGACAGGGGGCATCGGCCCGGAATTCGGGCTCGATTGCTCGGGCATCGTAGCCGCCCATCGGCTGCTGATCGACGCGGTAAAGCGCAAGGGCAAGGTCGCGTTCGTCGGCGAGTGCTTCGACAAGACGCCGATTGCCGTGAGCGACGATTTGCTGCGCAAAGGCTTGCAGTTGATCGGCTCGTGGCACTACAACCAGCGCGAGTTTCCGAAATTGATGCAAGTGATTCGGGAGTCGCCGGTTGCGGAACGTCTCATTACGCATCAATTTCCTATGAGCCGCGTACAGGAAGCGTTCGAAGTTTCCGCATCGCAGCAGAACGGAAAAATCATCTTGCATCCATGGGAGTGAAAAGCGCGTGAAAGTCGGAATGAATTTGCTGCTATGGACGGACCAGGCGAAGCCGGAGGAGCATCGCGAGCTGCTGGGCCGCATCAAGGAATGGGGCTTTGACGGGGTTGAACTCGTCGCCGACAATATGGAACCGAAGGATGCCGCAGGTTTCGCCGTCCTGCTCAAGGAACTGGGCCTCGGCGTCACGACGATCGGCGCGCTGGATGCGGCGATCGCCGACCCGGCAAGCCGCGACCCGGCCTTGCGGGCGGCTGCCGTGCGCATCTTGAAGCTGGCGATCGACAATACGCGCACGCTGGGCGCCGACGTCTTGTGCGGCCCGCTGTTCCAAGGGCTGGGGCGGTTTACCGGCCGGGGGCCGCAAGCCTACGAATGGCAATATGCGGTCGATTCGCTCAGAGAAGCGGGCGAATACGCTGCGGCGCGAGGCGTCAAGCTGGCGCTTGAGCCGATCAACCGGTTTGAAATGTACCTGGTGAACACGCTGGAAGCGGGCGTCCGATTTGTGAAAGAGGTCGGGTTGTCCAATGTTGGCCTGCTAGCCGATACCCATCACGGCAACATCGAAGAGGCCGATGTCGCCGAAGCGTGGCGGGCGGCTGCCGATCATATTTTCCATGTGCACATCTCGGAGAACCATCGGGGGGTGCCGGGAAGCGGTCATGCCGTCGGGCCGCACTTGTTCGCAACGCTGCGGGAAATCGGATACGGCGGTTGGCTGACGATCGAAGCGTTCAGTCAAGCGGTGCCGGGGCTGATCTCCCGTCTTCACCTGTGGCGGGATTACGCGGCGCATACCGATGACGCGGCCCGGCTTGGCATTCAGTATATCCGCAAGCATATCGGATAACCGAGCATTGACGAGAGGAGAACGTTCATGCCGATAGTCGACAGCAACGGGATTCAGATTCACTATACGGAGCGGGGACAGGGCGGCGAGCCGCTCATCCTGCTCATGGGACTTGGGGCCGACGGCAGCGTATGGGAAGAGCACGTGAAAGCTTATGAACGACATTATCGCTGCATTATGGTGGACAACCGGGGTGCGGGCGGCTCGTCCAAACCGGAGGGGCCGTACACGACGGAAGCGATGGCGCGGGACGTGCTCGGAATAATGGACGCGCTCGGCATCGAGAAGGCCCATTGGTCCGGCATCTCCATGGGAAGCGCGATCGCCCAGCATGCGGCGCTGCTCGCGCCGGACCGCGTGCAGTCGCTGACCTTGAACTGTTCCTGGACCGAATGCGACAACTATTCGGCCCGCATATTCGAGACGTTCCGGGCGGCCTATCCGGTCATGCCTGCGGGCGATTTCGCGAAATTGCTGCAATTGATCATATTTACGCCGGCTTATCATGAGCGCAGTCTTGAAGATTTGCTGGAGCGTCAACAGGGAGCCGTAACGAACGCGAATCCGATGCCGGTGCATGCGTTCGCCGCGCAATGCGATGCTTGCATCTCCCACCGGACGACCGGCCGGCTGGGCGCGATACAAGCGCCGACGCTGATTACGGTCGGAGATAGGGACCAGTTCACGCCGCTGCATTTGTCCGAGGCCATCCTGCGCGAAATCCCGCATGCGGAGTTCGAGGTGTTCGAAGGCAGCGGGCACACGCATCACTGGGACAGCTTGGAGCGATTCAACCGGGTAACCTTGGATTTTATGCTCCGGCATGACGGTAATAGATGATGGTTCATCCAGACAAGACACAAGGATGTCAGGGAAATTGCCGGCGAATTTAGGTAAATAAAGTACCCAAGTTCTGCAGAAATCCGGGATCCGCACGAAGTTGGGCACCTAAAGTACCCAAGCCCGGCAGAATTCCGGGATCCGCATGAAGCTGGGCTCCCAAAGTACCCAAGTCCGGCAAAAATCCGGGATCCGCACGAAGTTGGGCACCTAAAGTGCCCAAGTCCGACAGAAAGTAGACGTCAGACAGCAACCATGTTGTTAAATAGACAACGTCCATTGACGCAATTCGTAACGAATCCATAAGCGATTGCAATGACAAGGAGGTCTCCATCTGATATGAATCCGAAATTATCGTTCGGCTCCTGGGCGTTTGCGTTCGGCCCGTTCTCGAGCGCGCCATGGTCGTTCTCCCGCATTTTGCAGTATGTAAAGGAAGCAGGTTATGACGGCATCGAGATCAATGGCTTCGCCCCGCATCCGTCGCCATTAACGCACCCGGACGCGGACAGCCGGAAGGCGCTGCTTGCGGAGATCCGGTTGTATGGACTCGGGATTTCCGGTTATGCGCCGGATTTCACGTCAGTCCCCCCGGCATCAGGCAGGCAACAGGACTACTTGCGCTTGCTTGACGACTATTTGGCGTTCTGCATCGACTTGCAGATCGGCACGCTTCGCATCGACACGGTCAGCCCGCCGGAAGATTTGCCGGCACTGGAGTATGAAGAGCGTTTCGCGCACCTTGTCTCCACCTGGCGAGCTTCGGCCGAGCGGGCGGCTGCGCAAGGCATCAAGATCGTTTGGGAATTCGAGCCGGGCTTCTGGCTCAATAAGCCGAGCGAAGTGCACCGACTGGTCGAAGCGGTCGGCCATCCCGCCTTCCAGGTGCTGTTCGATACCAGTCACGCCTATATGAGCGGAGTTGTCGGCGCGAGACACGCAGGAAGGAAAGAGATATTGCCCGGAGGCATCATTGAATACGCCCAGATGCTGCAGGGCCATATCGGACATTTCCATCTGATCGATTCGGACGGCACGCTGCACGACGACGAGACGAGCACGCATGCGGAATTCGGAGCCGGCAAGGTGGATTTTGCCGCATTTATGCAGGAATTGAAGCCAGTGATCTCTAGACTGGATTGGTGGTGCGTCGACTTCTGCTTTAATGCGGAAACGGAAGAATGGGGGCGGCGTGCGGTGCCGTTTATCCGCGACAGGATCAAGGAGGCCGAGTGACGATGACGATCCGTTATGGCTTTCAGACGTACACCTGGCAGATGTCGTATGACCGACACCGCGACAAGCTGCCTGCGATATTGGACGTCATCCAGGCAGCCGGAGGCGCTGGCGTCGAACCGGAGGTCTGCATGCTTGGGCCCTATCTGCACGATCCGAACCGACTTCGGCAGGACCTGAACGGCAAAGGCTTGGGACTCGGCGCGCTGTGCCTTGCACTGCCTTGGCTTCACGAGCGGGAAACGGAGGAAGAACGGCAGGAGGCGGACCGGATCATCGCCTATTTGCGGTTGTTTCCCGGAACGGTGCTGACATTGGTACAGTTGCCGGGTCAGGACCGCCAGCATTTGTCCGAGCGGCAGGAGCACGCGATTTCGTGCGTCAATGCGGTCGCGGAGCGCGCGGCCGAGCAAGGCATCGTATGCGCCTATCATCCGAATTCGCCGGTTGGGTCTGTCTTCCGGACGGAGGAAGACTACAAGGTGCTCATGCAGGGACTCGACCCGCGCTATTGCGGCTATGCGCCAGACACGGGGCACATCGCCCGCGGCGGAATGGATGTGCGGACTATTTTCAAGACTTACCGGCCCTTGATCCGCCATGTGCATTTCAAAGATATGAGCGATGAAGGGCAATGGACGGCATTGGGACAAGGCGGCATCGACCATCCTCAGATTGTGCGCGACTTGCGGGATTCCGGGTATAGCGGTTGGATCATGGTGGAGGAAGAATCGAAAGCGGCGGAAGCCGACCCGGACCGGGTGACGTTGCAGAATGGCACCTATATACGCGATGTGCTTCGTCCTTGATCGAAGCAGACCAAGGAAATTACGGGATTGAACAAAATGCAAGCCCCCGGCTCGTGGGAAGCCCGGGGCTTGCATGCTGTGCGTAAATCAGCGAAGCCGCAGCCAATGCGGCATTGTTGTTCGTATGGACGGCACCAGCGATCTCATCACACAGTTGTCCCAGTCGATTCCTTAGCCGGGATATCCGCTGGCGGTCATTCCGATTTGCAACCTTGAATGATCCGATCAGCGACGAATTCAGGAGTTAATCCGTCCGTTCTAATCGTCAAATGGCCGAGCTTGTACACTTCGCGCCGCGCATCGAACAAGCTGCGGATTTCCTCCATCGACTTCGACTGCAGCAGCGGACGCGTATCCTTGAGCAGATGGTGCCGTTCGTGCCAGGCGTCCCATCCAATGTCAAGGAAGACGACGAAGGCGGTGGACAGGCAGGCATCGCGAATGGCTTCCTGCATGAACGCGCCGCCGCCGAGCGATACGACGGCCCGATGTTCGCCGCGGCATAACGCAAGCAGGAAGTCGCGCTCCATTTGTCGGAATTTCGTCTCCCCCATCGATTGGAATATTTCCGTAATCGGCATGCCATGCTGCCGCTCGATCTCCTGATCGGCATCTAGGAATGTCCGGTTCATTCTGTCTGCCAGCAGACGGCCGACGGTCGATTTGCCGGATCCCATGAACCCGGTCAGCATGATGTTCTTGTCGATGACTCTTCCCCCATTTCGGACAGCTTCATCCTCCCATTATAAAACCATTCTGCACACGGCTCAATCGCAACGATTTGACATGAGACAGACGAAGCGCAATAATAGTTAAATAGTTTAAATATTAAACCATGAAACGAATGGAAGAGGTGTCGGGACATGCACGAGGAAGCGCTGCGATTCGAGAAGGCGCTTCAGCAGGTGAACCGTTGTCTGGGATCGGAATTGATGCAGAAGATGTCGGCTCCCATTACGTTCCCCCAGATTTTGATGCTGCACTTTATCGACGAGGAAGGCTTGGGCAACTTGAAGCAGTTGGCCGATAAGCTCGATGTGAAGCCGAGCGCGGTCACCGTCATGATCGATCGTTTGGAAAAGTCAGGCTATGTGGAGCGATCGAACGACCCGCATGACCGCAGGGCGATCCGGGCCGCGATCACTCCTCTCGGCCAGGAAGTGCTGGAGCAGGTGACACAAGACCGAATGGCCATCGTCGGCCATTACTTGTCCCGGCTTGAACCGCAGGAAGTCGTCATCATGACGGAACTGCTGGAAAAAATGACGCGCGGACGCGATGTTGACGCATTCGGATGCGGAGCTGCAGAAATCGCAAATGAAAAGGAAAAGGGTGGTTCATTTTGAAAAGCATTATCCAGTTTTCGCTCAACAATAAGTTTGCCGTCTGGATTCTGACGCTGATCGTCACTGCGGCGGGCTTGTATGCGGGCCTCAATATGAAGCAGGAGACGCTGCCGAATTTGCAAATCCCGATCTTGACGGTTACGACCGTATATCCGGGTGCGGCGCCTGACGAAGTGCTGCAGCAGGTGACCAAGCCGCTGGAGCAGCGGCTTGGCAATCTTGAAGGTGTCAAGTCGCTCAACTCCACGTCCCGGGAAAACGTGTCGATCCTCGTCGTAGAGTACGATTACGGACAGGATATGGACAAGGCGGTGACGGGCGTTCGCGATGCGGTCGACGGCATATCGATGCCTGCGCAGACTCAGAAATCCCAGATTTCCCGGATCAGCCTGAACACGTTCCCCGTTCTGGCAGTCAGCGTCGCGAACAAGGACTTGTCACTGGAACAATTGACGGTACTTGTCGAAGACCAATTGAAGCCTTCGCTCGAAGGCGTGACCGGCGTAGCCAGCGTGACGGTGTCCGGCCAATACGTCAAGCAGGTCGAACTGGTATTCGATCAGGACAAGATGAAGTCGATGGGCTTATCCGAGGAGACCGTCAAGGGCATCATTCAAGGCTCCGCCCTCAAGGCGCCACTCGGCTTGTTCGAGATGGGGCAGAGCGAGAAATCCATCGTCATTGACGGCAACATCATGAATTTGGATGACCTGAAGAAGCTGGCGATCCCGGTCATTCCGAATGCAAGCGCGGGAGTGCCCGGCGCAGCCGGTGCGGGTGGCGGTGCAGGTGCAGGAGCAGCAGGCGGTGGTGCAGACGCAGGTGCAGGTGCAGGCAACGGTGCGGGCCCTGTGGGCATTCCGACGGTCCAACTGCAAGACATCGCCAAGCTGGAACTTGTCGGCCATGCCGATTCGATCTCCCGTACGAACGGCTCGGAATCGATCGGCATTCAGATCGTCAAGGCTCCGGATGCGAATACGGTGGATGTCGTCAATGCGGTCAAGGATCAGGTAGACGCGTTTGCATCGGCCAATCCGGGCTTGCAAAGCATCTATATCATGGACCAGGGTGAGCCGATCGAGGAATCGGTGTCCACGATGCTGGACAAAGCGCTGTTCGGCGCGTTGTTCGCCGTCATCGTGATCCTGCTGTTCCTGCGTAATTTCCGTACGACGATCATCTCGATTATTTCCATCCCTCTGTCGCTGCTCATCGGCATTCTGCTGCTGAATCGGATGGGCATCTCGCTCAATATGATGACGCTGGGCGCGATGACGGTCGCAATCGGGCGGGTCGTCGACGATTCCATCGTCGTCATCGAGAACATCTACCGACGAATGTCGCTGCGCGGGGAGACACTCAAGGGCAAAGAACTGATCCTGGCCGCGACCCGGGAGATGTCGACGCCGATCCTGTCGTCAACGCTCGTGACGATCGCCGTATTCCTGCCGCTGGCGCTGGTCAGCGGAATGGTCGGCGAGCTGTTCCTGCCGTTCGCGCTGACAATGGTGTTCGCATTGCTCGCTTCCTTGCTCGTGGCGATTACGCTCGTGCCGATGATCGGACATTCCCTGTTCCGCAATGGCGTGAAGAGCAATCGCCATCATGACGAGGGCAATCCCGGCGCGATGGCGAGATCCTACAAACGGCTGCTGCAGTGGTCGCTCAACCATAAGCTGGCGACGTTCCTCGGGGCCGTCGTGCTGCTGGCAGGCAGCCTCGTGCTCGTGCCGATGATCGGAGCGAGCTTCCTGCCGGAGGAAGAGCAGAAATACGCGATGCTGACCTACAGCCCGGCGCCTGGGGAATTGCTCGAGGAAGTCGAGCAGACGGCGCTCAAGGCGGAATCGCTCGTACTATCGCAAGAAGGCGTATCGGATTTGCAATACTCCGTCGGAGGATCGAATCCGCTCAGCCCCGGCCCGTCCAAGTCGGCATTGTTCTATGTGCTGTATCGGGACGACGTCGAAAATTTCGATCAGGTGAAGGAGAAGCTGCTGGCGGATATCCAGCAAGCGGCTGCCGGCAAAGGCCATTGGGACACGATGGATATGGGGGCGGCCATGGCCGGAGGGAGCGGGCTCAGCCTCGAAGTGTACGGGGACAGCATGGACGAGATCGCGCCGGTCGTGGAGCAAATTAAGCAGCTTACAGAAGCGAACCCCGATTTCACGAAGGTGAAGACCAGCATCAGCGAAGCTTATGATCAATATACGTTCGTGGCAGACCAGGCCAAGCTGAGCTCGCTCGGCTTGACGGCAGGGCAGATCGCGATGGCGCTCAGTCCCCGGAGAGAACAGCCGGCGCTGACGAACATCGCGGTAGACGGCAAAACCTATCAAGTGACGATACCGGTCGAGAACGCGAAGTATGCCTCGATTGAAGATATGGAAAACACGCAGATCGCTTCGCCGCTCGGCTTCAGCGTGCCGATCAAGGAAGTGGCGACGATCCGCGAAGGAAAATCGCCGAATACGATTTCGACGCGCGACGGGAGAATGTTCGCCGAAGTTACGGCCGACGTGAAAGCCAAGGACGTCGCCGCCGCGTCCGCCAATTTGCAGAAGGAAATCGATAAGCTGCAAAAACCGCCGCGCGTAGAGGTGAAGTTCGGCGGCGTAACCGAGCAGATTCAGGATACGTTCACGCAGTTGGGCCTCGCCATGGCAGCCGCCATCGCGATCGTCTACCTGGTCATGGTCATCACGTTCGGCGGCGCGCTCGCACCGTTCGTCATCCTGTTTTCCTTGCCGTTCGCCGTGATCGGCGTGCTGGTCGCCTTGTGGCTCTCCGGCGAGACGCTGAGCGTATCGGCGCTGATGGGCGCCCTGATGCTGATCGGCATCGTCGTCACGAACGCGATCGTCCTGATCGACAGGGTCATCAAGAAAGAGAAGGAAGGGCTCAGCACGCGGGAGGCGTTGCTGGACGCCGGCGTAACCCGGCTGCGTCCGATTCTGATGACGGCCTTGGCCACGATCGGGGCGCTGCTGCCGCTCGCATTCGGCTTCGAAAGCGCGGGCATGATTTCCAAAGGGCTTGGCATAACGGTAATCGGCGGGCTCGCCAGCTCCACGCTGCTCACGCTCGTTATCGTGCCGGTGATATATGAATTCCTGATGAAGTTCCGCAAGAGCAAGCCGGCGCAATCGGCATAAAGCCTGTTTGCCCGATTGGGGTTTGACTGCCCATGACGCTTGCAGTACGAATGTCCGTGTGCTGGAGCAACCGTTCATGAAGATATCGCTGACATTCGCGAATGGGCAATTCCGGATTTCACGGAATCGTTCATGCAGTTAATTATTTAAGGAATGCGCGTGCGGAAAATGATGGTTGACGGATTCAAGGAATCGTGATAAGATTCAAGCACAAATTGTCAAAGCTGGAACGCGGAAGCACCGCAAATACCGACGGATGTCGGTGTTTGCGGTTTTTTTGTTTTCCGCTCAGCCTGACCGAAGGAGGGGGAGAATGACGCGCAAGATCGTGCTGGCAATTCCGAATCGGGCTTATGCCGCGGGGCTTGCCGCCTATTTGCGGGAGACCGAACCGAGCTGGGAGACGTCCGCATTCACGCATGAGGCGGCATTGCGGCATCGGCTGCAGGACCCGGGCGGGATTGATGCGCTCATCGGCGACCCGGGTCTGCTCAAACAAGCGGAATCATGGCTGGCCGGCGTGCCGCGCATTACCGCATTGGTGGAAGAGCATGGCCAAACGGACGGAGCATGGCCGGAGATTATGATCTATCAGCCGCTGCCCGGCGTGGCGGCCAGCATTCGCGGGCTGCTTGCGGACACGGCGCCTGTTGCACGCGGGCACTGTCGTCTGCTGACGGTTTTCTCGGCGGCAGGGGGGATCGGCAAGACGACGATGGCGCTGAATATTACAAGGCTTGCCGGCGAGAGAGGTCTGCGCACGCTGTACTTGAACTTGGAACCGATCAATGCGACATCCAAGCTGTTTGGCGTCTATGAGCCGGACAGTTTGTCGAGATTGCTGTACGTCTTGCAGACGGAACCGGAGGCATTTCCCGGGCAATTGGAGCGCTCGGTTCGACATCAAGCCTATTTGCGTGCGGATATCATCGACGCGCCGGATCATCCCGGCGAACGGTTAGGCATGGCGCCGGAATTGCTCGATCGATTGATCGACAGCATCCGCGCAACGGGGCGATACGATCTGATCGTGGCGGATCCGGATAGCGGGATCAGTCCATGGCATGCGATGCTGCTCGGTCTGAGCGATAAGGTGGCTTGGCTCGTGACGGATGATTGGCAATGCATGGAGAAGACGGTCAGGCTGATCGCGTATTGGCGGGAAGAGGGGGCGGACTGGGGGAAGCGCATATCCTTCTTGCGCAACAAGAGTCAAGGGGCATCGTTCGGCGGATGGCCGCTCCCGGCGCCTCCGGCGGCGGTGCTGCCCTATGTTCCCCAATGGAAGGAAGCGGAGGATCCGGCCAAGGTGTTCGGCTCTGCTGCTTATTGCGGCGTGCTGGAGAAGCTGCTCGATGCTTGGGGATGACAGGCGAATTGGAGCGGACCGGGCCGGGCTGTGGGCTTCCCTTCGGATGCGAGGAGGTTATCCGAGCTTCGCCCGGGAGCACATCAGACTGGCTCTGGACACGAGTTCCTTGAACGACAGGCGGTAAAATTCCGGCTCCGTCGAATCGTTCAGCCATCCAACGGAAGCCGTCAGCGAAGCCGGCCCGATCGAGATCGGGTTCGACAAACTGTCGATGATCTCCTTGACATCGTCGTCCGGCCGCGTGGTGATGGCGGCGAATTCGTCTCCGGCATATCGGCATACGTAATCATCGTCTCCAAACAACGCTTTCAGCTTCTGGGCGTAGCCGCGGATCAAGTCGTCGCCGACCGGGTGGCCGAATTGCTTGTTCACTTCGCCGAAGCGGTTCAAATCCAGGAACAGCAGTTGGAAGGGCAGCCGTTTATGCAGCCGTTCTTCCCCGATGGCATGGATATAGGGGGAACGGTACATCTGCGTCATGTTGTCCTTCCACTCTGCCAGGCGAGAGACGATCGCTTCTCGGGTTACCATTCCGGCCGCTTGTCCATCGTCTATCACGATGAGACGTTCGATGTTTCCGTTCTCCATGACAGCGAGCGCTTCCCAAGCGAAGCAATCGGCGGCGGCGACAATCGGGTTCGGCGTCATCGCATCGGCGACGATGCGATTCGGGTGGGCCGCGCGCACGTCCCTGGACGTGATGATGCCGACGATTCGGCTGTTATCCATCACAGCCAGGGAGCCGATGCGATGTTCAGCCATCAAGGCGGACGCGTGCAGTACGCTTTTGCCTGACGACACCGTTCGAAGCGGCGAGTTCATCAATTCTGCGACTTTCACGACATATCCACCTCGCGTTGCACGGATATTGCGATTCGGAGCTCGGACCGCAGTACGGTCGTTTCGCTGATCAGCTTTTCCGCTTCTTCCATCACGATTCGGACCAGGTGCTGCTCATCCATCAAGTCCAGCAGCGAATTGCGGACGAGCACAGCTTCGATCTTCGGATGGTCCATTCGGATGAGCGAGAATTGTTCCGGACTAAGTGCCTCCGCCATCCGGCGGACCGCTTCAGGACCGATCGGCGCTTTCTTCCCGATGATGAGCAGGTCCTGCATGGGGGGCATTTCGAATTCCGAGATTTTAAGAGATAGTAATGCCTTTCTGGAATAATTCGTCTTCGCGTTCAACTTCGAATGCTCCTTTAATCGGGCGTAATGGGGCGGAAAGTCATGATCGGCGTATCAGGGAGAGGGCCAGGTTTGGCCAGACCGTAGCCTTGTCCCAATCGGACGCCGAGACGAATGGCAAGCTGCACGTCATCGGGATCTTCCAGTCCTTCCAGGATGCACTTCGTTCCGTCCGAGCAATAGTCGACGAAAAATTTGACAATGTGCTGTTTCTTTTGGTTGGAAATCAATTGCTTTCCGAAGAACCGATCGATTTTGATGAAATCAGGAGTGAATTCCACGATGCGCTTAAGCGTTGTTGCACCCTCGCCGACATCGTCGAATGCGATCTGAAAACCGATCTTCCGCAATAGGGCCATGTTCTGAGAGAACTTGTCGCGGTTCCATTCGACGGTTTCCGCCATCGATTCGTTGATTTCGAATACCATGCGCCAGACATCATCCTTGAACTTTCTCGCGATCTTCGCGCATATGCGCGCGAAAGCATCCTCGGCTAGCGTCGATGGAAAGATGTTGATGAACAACAATTCCGTCGAATCGCGGAATTTAGCCGAGTTGAAAAATAAGGAGATCGCATTGTAAATCGACAAAATGTCCAATTCACAGAGCCGCTGCTGACTGGCAGCGAGTTGCAGCAACCGATCCGGCTGTCGGATCGAATGGCTGCGGAGCAGCGCCTCATATCCGAGAGGCTGCCGCGAATTCAAGCTAAAGACGGGTTGGAACATGTGGTAGTGATCCTGGTACGAAAGAGGTGTGTCTTTCATGAATAAAATGTTCCTTTCCTCAAGAACGGCAATTTCGGCAACCCGGCCGCCTTAGACTTGCGTCCTTAGGCCCGTAGGTTTTGCGTCCTTCTTTTTCAAGAAGTTTGCGATTCTCGTATTGTTGTATAGTCCGAGAGGATCAATCAAAAATGAGACTATTTTCCGCCATCTAGTATTTGATTCGACATGAAACGCCTCAATCCTACAGAACATATGTTTTGGTGAAGAAAATGTTAGCAAAGAGACGGAGGCGATACGATGCAGGCTGCCGAACTCACGTCCGAAGAACTGGCGGACATCAAAGAAGCCGTTCGATCCCGACTGGCGTGGGATGAGGAAATATCGGACGATGCGCTTCGCAAGCGGATCGAGACTGAATTGTTCGTCCGGGAGCGCAGCCGGCGCATGACGGCGGCACACCGCAAAGCCGCGGTAGAAAGGTTGTTCCATTCGTTCCGCGGTTTGGATGCGCTGCACCCGCTGCTGGAAGATCCTGAAATTACGGAGATCATGATCAATCGTTACGACGAGATTTATTACGAGAAGCAGGGGGCCTTGATGATGTCCGATATCGCCTTCGCGTCTCCTGAACGGTTGGAGGATCTGATTCAGAGCATCGTGGGCCGCGTGAACCGATTGGTGAACGAATCGTCCCCCATTGTCGATGCGCGCTTGCCGGACGGGTCCAGAGTGCATGTCGCCTTGCCTCCAATCGCGTTGAAAGGGCCGAGTGTTACGATTCGCCGATTTCCGAGCCAGCCGATGAGCATGCGTGATTTGTTCGCGGCAGGGGCGATCACGGAAGAAGCCGCCGGGCTGCTGCAGGAGCTCGTGATCGCCAAGTACAATCTGTTCATTAGCGGCGGCACGGGATCAGGCAAGACGACATTTCTCGGTGCGCTGTCGGAATGGATTCCGGCGGACGAACGCATTGTGACGATCGAAGATGCGGCTGAATTGCGGCTCCGCGGTGCGGCGAACCTTGTATCGCTGGAAACCCGAAACGCCAATAGCGAGGGCAAAGGGAAGATCACGACGGCAGACCTGATCCGGGCTTCTCTGCGCATGCGGCCGAACCGCATCATCGTCGGGGAAGTGAGAGGCGCGGAAGCGCTCGATATGCTGCAGGCGATGAACACCGGGCATGAAGGCAGCTTGTCGACGGGCCATGCGAACAGCCCGAAGGACATGCTTTCGCGTCTGGAGACGATGGTGCTGAGCGGCGCCGACTTGCCTGTCCATGTCGTGCGCAAACAGATGGCGTCTGCGCTCGATGTGATCGTGCACGTCAGCCGGTTTCGCGACGGGAGCCGCAAGGTGGCCGAAATATGCGAAGTGACGGGAATGGAGGAGGGGGAAGTGATGCTTAAGTCCTTGTTTAAATTTGAGGAGGCGCCATCTCCGGATCGTCGTGTACGGGGTTCGCTCATTAAAGTAGGCGAGCTCACGGACACCCGCAAGCTTCGATTCGCGGGAATTCGGGAGGAAGCCGGATGATCGACTATTCCTGTTATCCATTAAGCCGAAGGCAACGCATTGGCGCGGCGCTCTTCGGGTGCGCTGCATGTTATGCCGCGGCTTGGCTCGTCTGCAGGCATCCGGCGGTTTCGATTGCGGCTGCGCCGGTCGGCATATGGTATCCGCGGCTAAGGAGCGTGCAGCTGCGAGCAAGACGCGCGAATCAGTTTCGCCTGCATTTCAAGGAGATGCTTCAATCGCTCGCTTCTTTGCTCGCGGCCGGTCGGTCGGTGGAGAATGCGTTCCAGGCATTGGAGAACGAGCTGGCGTTGCTGCTTGCCGACACGCGATCGGACTTGCTGGCTGAACTGCGCGGCATGGCCAACCGGCTGCGCAACGGGGAACCGCTGGAAGGACTGCTGCAAGATTTGGCGAATCGCGCGGGTTTGGAGGAAGTGCGCTATTTCGCGGAGGCGATCGCCGTATGCAAGCGGGCGGGCGGCGACTTGGTCGATATCGTGCGAAGCACGTCGCAACTGCTGGCGGAGAAGCTGGAGGTCGAACTGGAATTGTCGGTATTGATGGCACAGAAGCGGTTCGAGTCCCGCGTACTGATGGTGATGCCGTTTGGGCTGATCGGCTTTCTCGGATTTTTCGCGCCTGACTATATGGCTCCGCTTCGGCAAGGAATCGGCTGGCTGGTGCTTGCGGCGTGTTTAGCAATGCTCGGGCTGATCTGCTGGTGGATGGCGAGAATCATGAAGATCGAGGTGTAATTCATGATTGGCGGCGCGATGTGCGCGGTACTCGGTTTGGCCTATTCGATTGCATGGCTGCAATATAAGGTCAGATTGCGAGGACGGGGGAAGGTTGGAACGGCAGATGACTTTATCGGTCCGTTCGCGGCGATGCTGGGCTGGGGGGGCTTGTATGAACGCGTGCAGCCGCTCGTACAGCGCTCCGGCATGAAGCTTGCCGTACTGGAAGGCGGTTGTACGCGGGAGAGGCTGCTCCGCTGGACGGCTGAAGGATTAGCCAGATCGTATGCGTGCGCGCTCGCCGCATGGGCTGTAGCGGGGATTTCCGGCAATGTCCTGATCGGATGGATGGGCATGGGCGTCGGCAGCATGCTGCTAATCTTGCGCGCAAGAGAACTGCACCGTCAGGTGGAACAGCGCCGAACGACGATGCTGATGGAACTGCCCGTCCTGCTAAGCAGGCTGCTTGTCCTTGTGAATGCCGGGGAGAACGTGCGGCGGGCGCTTGTCCGCACGGCAGAGCGTCGGCCGGCGAATAAGCATCCGCTGTACGAAGAGCTGGCAGCAGCCTTGGTCGCGATGGACCGCGGAGAGAACATGAATCAGGCGATGGAGCAATTCGGCCGGCGTTGCGCGGTACCGGAAGTCAAGCAATTCGCATCGATGCTGCTGATGAACGCCCGGCGAGGCGGGGAGGCTTTCGTCCCGGCGCTGCGGGATCTCACCCGTCAGATGTGGGAGAAGCGCAAAGCAGCGGCGAGGACGCTTGGGGAGCAGGCATCATCGCGGCTCGCGTTTCCGCTTGCCGTCATTTTGCTCTTGATTATCGTTCTGGTCGGCGCGCCAGCCATGATGATCATGAATGGATAGACCAATCGTTCAGGGAGGGACGAAATATGCTGTTGATATGGAATCGGGCGAGAGGCCGAATGCGGCAATGGGGACAGCGCTGCGGGGCAAGGCTGTGGCGCAGCGAGGAAGGGATCGGCACACTGGAAATTGTGTTGATCGCGGCGATTTTGATTATCGTCGCCCTGCTGTTCAAGGATTGGATCATCAAGTTCCTGAACAGCCTGATGGGCAAAGCAGAGACGAAAGCGGGCTCCATCTTCGACTGAATGGCGAGAGATGGGAATGTGAAACGTGGCGGGAAAGGATGGAATGGCTGGAGGTGCGAATGTGAAACGCGATAGGAAAGAATGGAAGGGCGGCCTGCGGGAGGAGGGCGGATCGATGACGCTGGAAGCTTCCTTTGTGCTGCCCGGGATATTGGTCGTCACTTTCGCTTTGATCTTGCTTGCGGTCACGATGGCCGATCGTGTTGCCCATTATTATTCCGTATCGGTTGCCGGCGAGCGAGCGGCGTTCGCCTGGCCGCATTCATCGGCGGATATTCGGACCGGCGGATATTTGCCCGGCCGTTACGATGGCTTGTATTGGCGGTTGAAGGACGATGCGCTGCTGGCGGGTCTGTTCGGATGGTCCGAGGCGAATCCGGATGACGACACCGTGGTTCGAATCGGCGCTGTCGGTGGGGCAGGCGACGGGGAGGAAGGCAGCGGAGATTCGCTTGCCCGACAGAAGCTCCGCAAATCCGCTTCCGCCATGCCTGACACAGCGGACGGAACGATCTCGTACCGGAACCGGGTCTGGCTGCGGGTAGTGGAAGTGGATGCAGACGGCGCTGCTGCGCCCGATCCGCTTCGCCGGTTATGGCCGATGCTGTCGCTGGCCGCTTCGGCATCCGTCACGGCAGTTGTGATCGAACCGGCGGAATGGATACGGACATTCGAGTTGGTCCGGTACTACAAGGCGAGGATAGAGAAGAAAGGGCAAGGTTCCGAAGATTACCGCCGCCAGGCGTCATCCGTATTGGAGAGCAGGCGATGAAGCGCTCGTATCGAGATTTGGGCCGACGATCGAAACGACGTTCGAAACGGATGCATCCCGCGGGAGGCAGCGTGTCGATTTACTTCATATCGGTGACATCCGCGTTCGTCCTGTTATCGGCCCTGCTGATCGATTTCTCGCGAATCGCGGCTTTCCGCAAGCAGGCAGAACTCGCGGTTCAGGCCGGCGTTCGGTCCGTACTGTCGTCCTATGATCCCGTCGTGTTCGAGCGTTATGGTCTATTCATCCGGGGAGGGGAGGACGGAGGCGCACTGCTGCGGGAGACGCTGGAGGGCAACGGGATCGGAGAGGGCGGAACGGGCTCGTCCCCATCATCAGAGTTTGCCTATTTGGACATGACTTGGTCCGCGGCCGAGGTGACCGAAAGCCGCCCGCTCGCCGACCACGACATATTTCGCCGCCAGGTGCTCGAGGAGATGAAATACAAGGCGCCGATCGATCTCACGCTGGAATTGGCCGAACGGTTCAAAGGGATGGATTCCGCAATCCGGGATGCGGCGGACACGGTCGATGTGCTGGAACGGATGCGCAAAGCGTATGACCGCAGAGAAGCCGCATTGGATCGCGTGCTGGAACGGCAGGCTCAGGCGGGTGATCAGGTGGCTCAAGCTTTGCGCGAATTGACGCCTTACCCGACTGTGTCCGCAAGCGACAGCAAATCTGCTGGCAGCTTCGCTCATTTGGCCGATGCGGCTATGCGCTATGACGATTACGTGGCGAAGCGGCTCGCCGACGATGTGTCGGAACGGGCGTATTGGGAAGCCGTGGCGGCCGGGGCCGAAGTGCTTCCGATCAACGTCCGGCCGAATGCGGCCGTCGTTGCCGCTTATGCGTCCAGCGCCGCCGCGCTGGCGACGCGGCTGGGCGGGGCGGCGAACCGAATGCGACAGGAGGTCGGGGCCGTATTGGCCGATGCGGAAC
Source organism: Bacillota bacterium (assembly GCA_023391635.1). Lineage (GTDB taxonomy): Bacteria > Bacillota > Bacilli > Paenibacillales > Paenibacillaceae > Cohnella. Next base: position 122,004 of record JAEWAQ010000076.1, read on the forward strand.
AATCGCTCAGGCAGGCGGAAGCCGCGAACGAAGAGATGCGTCTCATTGCGCAGCAAGCCGCGGTTTCGTCCGGTGTGAGCGAGACTGGGCAGGCCGGTCAGACGACGGCGGGAAGCGGCAGCGCGAATCCGGACGCGGATCCGGCTTCCAATCTCGGCAGCTCGACCGATTCGCTTGCGGAGATTCGCAAGACCGCTGCCCAAATGGTGCTTCCCCTCGCATTCTTTGATGCCTATGATGCCGAGCTTCTGACCCAGCAAGATCAGACGATCCAACTGGCGCAATCGGCAGGAAACGGTTCGGCGCTGTTGGCATCCGTATCCGGAGCCGGCACGACATCCGGCGAACTGCGGACGGCCGCGGTTCGGTTGGCGGATGCGCTTCACGATTATGCGGAATCGTATGCGGCGGAAGGAGAAGTGATTCGGAACCGCCGGGCCGCGTTCGCGCAGCATCGGTCTCAAGATGCAGAGCGCAAGGCGCTGGAGCAGGAAGCCCGGTCGGAGTGGACGGGATGGACGAGTCTCTTGGGAGGATTCCGCCATGCGCGGGGAACGCCGGAAGACGAAGCCGCCTTCCGCAAGGCTGACAGTTTGGCGCGGGACAACCTGGCATGGAACGAGGAGCAGGAAGAACTGCCGGCCGGGAGGATGGAGGAAGACGATCCATCCGCCGGAAGGGATGAGGCTATGGCTGGTTCGACCGGCGCGCTCGGCGCACTGACGGGGGCTCTGTCCGGCGCGCGCGATACGCTGTATCTCGCGGAATACGTGCATGCCCGGTACGCACGATTCGCTCCTGCTCAGGCCAAGCAGCTGCTGGAGGGCAAATCCGTCCCGCTGGCATTGGACCGTCAGCAGACCGAGTACGTACTGTACGGATTCGCGAGTCCGACCGGCAATCTTGCGGCCGCATATGGCGAGATCTTCGCGCTGCGTCTGGCGATTCGAACGCTCGAAGGCTTGATTGCATCCCGCAATGCCGGTCATCCGCTGCTTGTGCTGACGGCTGCGCTCGTCTACGGCGTCCGCTATGCCGTACAGGACATGCAGGCGCTGCTGGCGCGGGATGCCGTACCTCTGTCCAAGTACGTGAAAGTGAATACGTCGTACGAAGATTACCTCCGGTTGTTTATGCTGCTGCACGGCGGCTCCGCGAGTGCGATGTCCCGCTGCATCGCCGTGTTCGAATCGGCTACGGGGCTGGATGCCACGCAGACATATACGTACGCGCGAGCGGAAGGGACCGCAGCGCTAAGGCTGTGGTTTTTTCCCGGGCTGCTCAAGATGCTGCTCCGAGCGGGGAGCCTGGGGGGGACGCTGAAGGGGAGCCGTTATGAAGCGACTTATACCGCGGAAATGGGTTATCAATAAGCGGCATGCGGAGCGGGAGCGGGGCAGCGTGACGCTCGAAACCGCACTCGTCATGCCGATGTTTCTCCTGTTCGTGTTCTTTCTGCTGTTTCTCGTTCAGACTTCGGCCACAATGATGGCGCTGCACGGTGCCTTGTCGCAGACGGTCCGAATGACGGCAGCCGCCTGGTATCCGATATCGCTCATTCAGACGGACCGCGTCAATGGAAGCGAGGAGAGCGAGACAACCGGCAGCTTGTTTGAAAACGCGAAACAATCTGTCGGCGCGTTCGCGGGATGGTTGCCCGCACCGTTAAACGATTGGGCGGAGGCTCTGTCGAAGGGCGAATGGTCGCCGGAATCGGAAGCCGCGAAGCAGCCGCTTCGCCAACTGGCCGTGCAATTGTCCGATCCGCGGATGCTTGACGCCGATCGCTTGCGGATCACGGGCGTCAAGCTGCCCGATCATCGCAACCAAGCAGACGCTTACTTGACGATGGAGGCAGCGTATCGGCTGCCGGTGCGCGTTCCCTGGACCGGCCGGGCGCTGATCGTTCGCGTTTCCGCCAAAGAGCGGGCATGGATAGGCGGCTCGCCGTCAAGGGCCAGTCTTCCGGAAGAAGATGCCGCTCCTTTGGACATCACTTTCATCTCCCTGGAACCGGATCCCGTTCGCCCCGGACGCAAGGCGACGCTGGTGCTGGAGACCCGACCCGGCGCGTCGCTGGATCTGTCCGTGCTCTACAAGAGCGGGCAGAGTCAGGCCAAGCATCTGGGTACGGCCGTTGCGGACGAATCCGGAAGGATCGCCTGGACGTGGCACGTATCGGGAAATACGACTTCGGGCGAATGGACGTGGGCGGTTCGCGGAGAGGGCGGCGCAAGCTATTCGCAGACATTTCGGGTGGAGCGTACGACGGATAAGTGAGGGTGCGGAATTTGACATACAGTAATCCATTCGTACACGGGAGATGTTCTTTTCAACCGAAGGAGCGACCCCTATAGGGAGGATGTTCTTTGGCAGAAGGGGGGACTGGCGTTGGGAGACTGGATCGGGATCGGTACGATGACGCTGCTTGCTTTCGGAAGCTGGACCGACTTACGGAAGATGAGGATTCCGAATCGGTTGACGGCTGGATTCGCCGCAGGCGGACTCGTGTTTCATGCGATCGGGTCGGGCTGGAGCGGCTTGATGGAATCGCTTGTCGGCGGGGTCGCGGGCGCGCTGCCGTTTCTCCTGCTGTATCGGTTCGGAGGGGTCGGAGCAGGCGATATTAAATGGTTTGCCGCCTACGGTACATGGGCCGGTGCCGTGCCTGTCCTGCGCTTGATGATCGATTCCGTGCTGATCGCGGGCGCCTTGTCCATGCTGCTCCTGTCGCTGCGGCTTCCGGGGATTCGCCGCCTGGGCGGCAAGCTGCCATGGCCGTGGGGGAAGCATCCGTCGTTGCCGGGCAGGGGCGCCGTGTTTCCGTTCATGTTGGCGGTCATTCCCGGTTATGCGTGGCTGTGGTTGCACGGCAGCAGTTTGATTTGAAAATATAAGACTTTACAAGTTTCACCTGTTATCGTGGGCACCAAGCGCCGAATTACCCAACCAAACCGGGTAATCATGTCCCACGTGGGCTCCAAGCGTCGAATTACCCAACGAAACCGGGTAATCACGTGCCGCGTGGGCACCAAGCGCCGAATGACCCAACCAAACCGGGTAATCACGTCCCACGTGGGCACCAAGCGTCGAATTACCCAACGAAACTGGGTAATCACGTCCCACGTGGGCACCAAGCGCCGAATGACCCAACCAAACCGGGTATTTCTTTCATAATCGGGATGGGGTACATTTTAAGCAACAAATGATTTGGGATACAGCCCAAATATAAGACTTTATAACTTTCACCTGTCATGATTACGCTTATATTTCTCGAAAAACGGAACCGTCCTAAAGGATGGAGAAGCCGTTTTTCTCGTCAAGGGAGGTTGCGGTGATGAACAAGGGGAGCTTGCGATTCCGTTTCGAACAGCGCAGAGGGCATTATCTGGTCGTGGAAGGTTCCGAAGATCGGCCGCTGACGAGGCGGGACTGCGACGAATTCCAACTGCGAATGTTGACGGCTTGCGAGGTGCCGGGGCTCCTGAAGCTGGAGGCGGAAGAAATCGACGGACGATTGTCGCTGCGATATGCCTTGTCCGGCACGCGGATGCTGTCGCAAATGATACGGGCGAACAAAATGACGATGGCGGCATATTTGGGAGCACTGTGCCGGCTGGCGGAAGTCATGGAGGACTGCCGTCTCTATGTGTTGAACCCGGGATGCATGCTGCTGGACGATGATCGCATTTTCGTCGGTCAAGCCGGTGAGCAGGACTTGAAATTCGTCTACTTGCCGATAACGGCGGAAGAAACGGGTTCGGTCAATGGCATGGAAACGTTGATCGTCCGCTGGGTGATGCAGGTCGCGAACCCGGACGGCAAGGCGATCCAACAGACGCTTCGCATCGCGGCGTCCCCGGAGTTCAAGCCGACGGCATTGAGCAGGTTCGCCAGAGCATACATGGCGGGAAATCAATCTGCAGCTTTCGGCATCTCCGAAGCTTCGGCGGGGGTTGAGGTGGCGACAGGGAGCTCGGAGCAGGGGAGTCATGGGCGTGCAGCTTACGGATTCGCTGCTGGTTCATGGGATGCAGCGGCGGCAACGGATATTGCGAACAAAGGACGGCATCCGGGAAGCGGACACGGCTTCGCGAGCGATTCCGCTTCATCCGGCAAGCAGACAGGCGCTGCTTCTGCGGATGCTTCGCCAAGGTGGCGCTGGTTCCAGCCCGCTTCGAGCGATGCGAACAGCATGTCTGCGATGCTCGGCGACGTTTCCGATCCTTACGGTGAAGCGCCGGAAGCGCCCACTTCCCCCGCCTCGGACGGAGGACGCAAGCAGGTGGTGCTGCTGTGCGCGGCGTTCGGGATCATCGCGATCGCCTGGCGCTGGGGATATGCGGCATATCCCGGCGCAGCCGGTCTGTCGCTTTCGCTGGGCGTTACTGTCGCCGTGCTCGCGGCAGCCGGTTGGCTATCGATCTCATTTCGGCGGGCAGAGCGGGGCGCTGAGCTTGAGGAAAATCGCTCCAAATCGCTGCACGAATCACATGTACAGCTGCCTATAGGCCCGAAGGCAGCCCCCGCGCATGATGGAGCTGCCGGACTTGGCGTAGCAAAAGACGATGATCGCGAATCTCGCGGAGCTGATGAGAAGGCCGGGGAACGCGAAGATTACGGCGCAGCCTTCAGGAGGATCGGGCAATCCGGAGAAGCCGAATCTTTGCGTACGGGCGCGGGTATCGACAATGCTTGCTGGGAGGAAGACCGCACGCAATTTCTGGAATCTCATCCGGGCAATCCGGGCAGCAAGGAATCGTCGATTTACTATCTGGCATGGGAATCGGAGACGCAGACGCCGCCGATTCCTTTGACCGGCGCATCCCTCATTATTGGCCGTTCGCGGGAAGCGTCCGGCCATGTGGATGTGACGCCGGGCATTTCCCGCGCGCACCTGGAATTGCTGCGCACCGGCGAAGGCTGGACGGCAACCGATCTGGGCTCTCGCAACGGCTCGAAGCTGAACGGCGCGACGATGGTCGCCTATGAATCGTATCCGCTTCAGCCGGATGACGCGATCGAGCTCGCCGGCGCCGCCGTCTATCGATTGAAGTTCGGGAAGCCGCAACAGCAGGCCAGTTGAGCCCTCAGGCAAGTTTAAAGGGGAGCAAGGCAAGCGAACTGCCAGCGGTCGAGCGAAAAAGACGCTCTACCGGACAAGGTCCCGGAGAGCGTCTTCCAAGCGCGGATAAGCGAACTTGTAGCCCAGATCCAGCGCTTTGCGGGGCATTGCACGCTGGCCGGTCAATACGAGCGTGCTCATCTCGCCGAGCAGCGGCTTGAGCAGAGGGCCAGGCACCGGGAACCAGTGAGGCCGATGCATGGCGGCCGCGAGGGCGCGTCCGAACGCGTCGTTCGTGACGGGATCCGGAGCAACGGCGTTCAGCGGTCCGCGCACTTCCGCGCGATCCAGGCTGAACAGGATCAGTCCGACCATGTCCTGCAGATGGATCCACGGCATTCCTTGCCGTCCGTGGCCCATCCGTCCGCCGGCGAATAACCGGTAGGGCAGACGCAGCAGCGGGAATGCGCCGCCGCTGCGGGCGACGACCAGTCCGATGCGCAGCTTGACCAGGCGCTCGGCCGGGATGCCGTCTGCCGCCGCTTCCCAGGCGATCACCGTCTCGCCAAGGAAGTCGGCAGGCGCAGCAGGACAATTTTCGTCGAAAATCGACTCATCGACAGGATGGGACGGCGAGCCTTCATCGTACACAGCTTGGCTGCCCGCGCGGCCTGTTCGACGATCCAGCGAACCTTTAGGCTTTTCAGCCACCGAGTGACCGTACAAGGAAATACCGGATGCATTCACGACGACGGGCGGCGGCGCGGACATTCGGCGGAAGATCGCGGCTATGCGTTCAGCAGCAATCACTCGCGAATCGACGATCCGCCGCTTGGCCGCGGCCGTCCAGCGCTGGTTGATCGATTCACCGGCCAAGTTGACAACGGCGTCGAACCCATCGAAGCGCTCTGCCGACTGCTCCCATTCGTCCCATGTCACGTAACGAGGAGCAGACGCGGCGACCGTGCCGTTGCCGGCATGACCGGCAATCTGCAGCGAAGCCGAAGCATCTGTCCGCTTGCGGGTCACGATCCACACCTCGTCTCCCCGCGCCAGCAGCGCCTTCGTCAGCGCCGTCCCGACGAACCCCGTTCCGCCGCATATCAATAGACGCAAGCGGTATCCCTCCCGGTCATCAAGCTTTGTCGATCGCTTCAATCGTCAATAACTGGATTTGTTCTCCGTCTACATCCATGTTTTTTGCCGAGTACTGGAACTTCACGCGCGTGCCCATTTCCCATTCCGAAACTTTATCGGCCGTATCCATATCGATCTGGAACGCCGTTGCCTCGCCATTCAATATGATTTCAATCGAATGCCCGTCGATCATGCCGGTATACTCGCCTTCGGCTTGCTTTACGCTCGCATCGTCAGTTGCTGAAGCCGATGGGCCAGTGGTTGCAGGCGGCGTAACGACCGAATCGCTGGAGCCTGGGCTGGGACTCGTCGCCTGATTTTCCTTATTCGATGAACTGTTGCTGCATGCCGTCACGGTCAGCGCAATCGCCAGACAAGCCGCGCTCAAGGCCAAACTTTTCATTTTACGAGATTTCATTCAGGAGCACCTCCTACCCTATATAGACGGAACGAGGCGCCAAAGGTTTCGAAATGCGGTTAACTGATCAAGTGCCGATAGGGAGTGTAATCGATCTGATTTTTCTCCAGGAACGCTTTCAAGCTCTTATGGTCGCGCTTGGGCGTCGCCAGGATGTAACCTTCGATGCAATGTTTCTCCGTCACGGCCGCAGCGCCGCTTTCCACGGCGACTTGTCCGATCTTCGCGGCGATCGAGTGGCGGGCTATGTCGCGGAAAGCCGTCGGCACCGGGGATACAAGCTTCTCCAGGAACGCTTTGGACTCTTCCGTCCAGAGCGACCGGCTGCGCTCCACCCAGTAATTTTGCCAATCGAGCTTGGATTTCCCGTCCCGCTGCGGCAGCACCTTCAGAAACTTGCGGAACATAAAGAAACCGCCGATCGTCATGAATGCGAGCAATACCACGGTCCAGAATCCGATCATCCACATATACCAATCCGGCGCGTTTTTCATCTGTTATCACCTCGCCCACAAATTATAACGCATTTCTTTCTTTATTTCGATCTTCGCGATACAATAGAGAGTGATTCTTTTTCGACGATATCCGGGAGGGGTTCGCGTATGCTTAAGATCGGTTCTCATGTTTCATTCTCAGACAAAGGGCTGCTGACGGCGACAAATGAAGCGGTATCTTACGGCTCCAGCACGTTCATGATCTATACGGGGGCGCCTCAGAATACCCGCCGCAAACCGATCGACGATTTGTATATACCCGAAGGCAAGGAAGCGATGGCGGGTGCGGGAATCGGCGAGATCGTCGTGCACGCGCCCTATATTATCAATCTGGGTTCGTATAAGGAAGCGACGTACCGGCTCGCGGTCGATTTCCTGCAGGAAGAAATCCGCAGGACGCACGCGATCGGCGTGAATAATATCGTGCTGCATCCCGGCGCTTATACCGAGAAGGACCCGGAATACGGCATCGCCAGAATCGCCGAAGGGTTAAGCGAGGTGCTGGAAGGCACGAAGGAATGCCAAGTCAACATCGCGCTGGAGACGATGGCGGGCAAAGGGACGGAAATTGGCCGTTCCTTCGAAGAGCTCGCCGCCATTATCGAGAAGGTGCCGTCAAACGACCGCTTGACCGTGTGCATGGACACCTGCCACATTCACGATGCAGGCTATGACGTGGTCGGCGATTTCGACGGCGTGCTGCGCAAGTTCGACGATATCATCGGGCTGAATCGGCTTGCCGTCATCCATGTGAACGACAGCAAGAACCCGCAAGGCGCGGCCAAGGACCGCCATGCACCGATCGGCTCCGGGTGGATCGGATTCGAGGGGATTGCGGGCGTCGTCCGCCACGAGGCGCTGCGGGAAAAGCCGTTCGTGCTGGAAACGCCCTGGATCGGGAAAACGGAGCGTCCGATGTACGAAGCGGAAATCGCGCTGTTGCGGGGCGACGTGGAAGAGCGGTTCGGCGGCGAGTTTCTGACGGACGTGGAGCGGCTGCATCACTTCTTCTCGAAGCAGGACATTGACCCTCGTTCCTATATATTGAACACATGGGAATTGCTCAAGACAGACGCCAAAGCGAAGAAAGCCGATCCCCGCGAGCCGATGGAACGGCTGTATGACCTGGCGATCGAGCATCGCGTGCTGTCCGGCGATTACAGCGAAGAAGCGGTGAACCAGCGGCTGACCGCCTCGTTCGCGGGCGAGAAGTGGCTGGCAACGATATAAGACAGACATAGGCGCGGCCGAGGCTGCGCCTATGTGGCAGCAAGGAAAGGAGACATCGAGCACCTCATGAAAGACCAAGCTTATCAATCGCAGGAAACCGCGCACCGTCCGGAGAACGCGAACCGCGCGCGCATGCTCATATCCTGTCCGGACAAGCCGGGCATCGTCGCGGCGGTCTCGCAGTTCCTGTACGAGCAAGGCGCGAATATTATCCAATCCGACCAATATACGATGGATCCCGAAGGCGGCATGTTCTTCATGCGGATCGCGTTCGACCTGGATGGATTGGAGCAGCGTCTGCCGACGCTGCAAGAAGATTTCAACCGGGTGTCCGACCGGTTCTCGATGCGCTGGAGCATTTTCCGCGCCAGTCGGCGCAAGCGGATCGCGCTGTTCGTGTCCAAGGAAGACCACTGCCTGCTGGAACTGCTGTGGCAATGGCAGGCGGGCGATCTCGACGCGACGATCAGCATGGTCATCAGCAACCATGATCATATGCGGAGTTTGGTGGAGCCCTTCGGCATTCCGTATTACCACATTCCTGTCACGCCGGAGACGAAGGCGGACGCGGAGCGGCAGCAGCTCGAGTTGACGGCGGGCAAGGTAGACCTGGTCGTGCTTGCGCGCTACATGCAGATCATCACGCCGAAGTTCATCGAACGGTTCCCGAACCGGATCATCAACATCCACCATTCCTTCCTGCCGGCGTTCGTCGGCGGCAAGCCGTATCAGCAGGCCTACAATCGCGGCGTCAAGCTGATCGGAGCCACGGCGCATTACGTGACGGAAGAACTGGACGGCGGTCCGATTATCGAGCAGGACGTGCAGCGCGTCAGCCACCGCGAAGACGTAAGCGACCTGAAGCGGATCGGCCGCCACATCGAACGCACCGTCCTGGCGCGAGCGATCAAGTGGCATGTGGAAGACCGCTTGCTCGTGTACCAGAATAAGACCGTCGCCTTCGTGTAAAGCCGGCGGAAGCGGCAACAAACGAACAATAAACAATTAACGGAACAGCAAATCGCTGCAGATCAAGCGCGTCGTAACCGGGAACTCTTTCCGCTGAGACGCGTTTTTTGCTGATTCGTCCATCGCCTTGGAGGCGAACGTAGGGTCGCGAATTTATCGGCAGAAAGGAGGCGGGTTCGATGTCGGTCCGTATGCGGAACGATGGCATTGACAGTTGTAGAATGGTACAATATTTCACAGTATACGCGGTAGACAAGGCTCCGAAAATGGAGCTGCATTAGCAGAGATCTTCATTGGGAGGAATAAGAAAGTATGACTGTGAACACCGATATCGACCGACTGTCCGTCACCACCATTCGCACGCTGGCGATCGACGCCATCGAGAAAGCCAAGTCGGGCCATCCAGGCATGCCGATGGGCGCCGCGCCGATGGGCTACCAGCTGTTTGCGAAGACGATGAAGCACGATCCGACGAATCCGCAATGGATCGACCGCGACCGGTTCGTCCTGTCCGCGGGACACGGCTCCATGCTGCTGTATGCGCTGCTGCATCTGAGCGGTTACGACCTGCCGCTTGACGAGCTAAAGAATTTCCGCCAATGGGGCTCGCTCACGCCGGGTCATCCGGAATTCGGCCATACGGCCGGCGTTGACGCCACGACCGGGCCGCTCGGCCAAGGGATAGGAATGGCGGTCGGCATGGCGATGGCGGAGGCGCAGTTGTCCGCTACATACAATAAAGACGGCTTTGACCTGATCAACCACTTCACTTACGCGATCTGCGGCGACGGCGACCTGATGGAGGGGATCTCCTCGGAAGCGGCATCGCTGGCGGGCCATCTGAAGCTTGGCAAATTGATCATGCTCTACGATTCGAACGATATATCGCTGGACGGCGAGCTGAACCTGAGCTTCTCCGAGAACGTCGCGACGCGATTCGAAGGCTACAACTGGCAAGTGCTGCGCGTCGAAGACGGCAACGACCTGGGCGCGCTTGCGAAGGCGATCGCCGAGGCGCAGGCCGAGACCGGCAAGCCGACGCTGATCGAAGTCAAGACGGTCATCGGCTACGGCTCGCCGAACAAAGGCGGCAAGGGCGGCCATGCCGGCCCGCACGGTTCGCCGCTCGGCGTCGATGAAGCGAAGCTAACCAAGGAATTTTACGGCTGGGATTGGCCGGACTTCCACGTGCCGGACGAAGTGCGCGCCCACTTCGCCGAAGTGAAGCAGCGCGGCGAGCAAGCCCGTGCGCAGTGGGAAGCGTTGTTCGCGAAGTACAAGAGCGCGCATCCGGAGCTGGCCGAGCAGTTCGAGCTGGCGCTGGCCCGCAAGCTGCCGCAAGGCTGGGACGCGGACTTGCCGAAATATTCGCCGGAAGACAAGGCATTGTCCACGCGCGTCGCGTCGGGCAATGCGATCAATGGCTTGGCCAAGAACGTCCCTTATCTCGTCGGCGGCTCCGCCGACCTGGAAAGCTCGACGATGACGCATATGAAGGGCTTGACGCGCTTCACGCCCGACAGCTATGACGGGCGCAACATCTACTTCGGCGTCCGCGAGTTCGGCATGGCCGCGGCGATGAACGGCATCTCGCTGCATGGCGGTCTGCGCGTATACGGCGGCACATTCTTCGTCTTCACCGACTATTTGCGCCCGGCGGTTCGTCTCGCTTCGATCATGCATCAGCCGGTCGTCTATGTGCTGACGCATGACTCGATCGCGGTCGGCGAAGACGGCCCGACGCACGAGCCGATCGAGCAACTGGCCTCGATCCGCGTCATCCCGGGCCTCACGGTCATCCGTCCGGCCGACGGCAATGAGACTTCTGCGGCTTGGGCGTATGCGCTGCAGAACACGGCGAACCCGGTGGCGCTCGTGTTGACGCGCCAGAACTTGCCGATTCTCGCCAGCACGGCAGAGCATGCGGCCGAAGGCATCGCCAAGGGCGCCTATGTGCTGTCGGAAGCGGCGAACGGCGCGCCGCAGGGCATCTTGATCGCGACCGGCTCCGAAGTACAGCTCGCTGTTGCATCGCAGAAGGCGCTGGCGGAGCAAGGCATCCACGTACGCGTAGTCAGCATGCCGAGCTGGGATCTGTTCGACCAGCAGCCGCAAAGCTATCGCGACGAGGTGCTGCCGAAGTCGATCAAAGCCCGTCTGGCGATCGAGATGGCTTCGCCGTTCGGCTGGGAGCGTTATGTCGGCGATTCGGGCGCTGTGCTCGGTATCTCGACGTTCGGCGCATCTGCGCCGGGCGATCGCGTGATCAAGGAGTACGGCTTTACGCCGGACAACGTGGTTGCGCAGTTCCGCAAGCTGATCTGACGTCCTCAGTTATTAAACGGCAGGCCTCTCATATTTACGAGGGGCCTGTTTTTAATGTGCTGTACGGCGGTCGGCTGGGGCCAGCGGTGGGAAATGGTGCGGAGGGCAACATAACGACGTTCGGATGGGGCGAGAGGCGGGAAATGGTGCAGAGGGCAACATATCAGCGGAACTGCGGGACGGGAGTTTGCACACCCGCCCCCCAGTTTCACTAAGGTTCCGTTTCAGTCGCCTTGATACCTTTGTCATCCCGCCGCTCAATTACGCATCCAGGCGGGCGTCGACAAACTCCTTCAATTGAATCTTTTGATACAACGGCAATCCCGACAACAAGCAGCCGTAGTGGAATTGGCCCATTTTCTTCTCAATGCGGATGATGCGGCCCGTCATGGGCGGCAATTCGGCTTCCGGCGGCATATGGATGACGACGAACATATCCGGCTCGAGCGGATATTCGGATGCGATCTGGAGCCCGTCTTCCGACACGTCGTTCAGGGTGCCCTGGACCGATTGGCCGGAGAACGCGCCTTCCTGCAGCCACTGATAGAGCGATACCATGACCGGAATGTTCAGCGGTACGCGTGCGGTTTTGCGCCTGTTCGTTTCGACGTTGGGAGCAGCAACAGCAGATTCAGCGCCGGTCGGCGCCGCGCCGGCTGTCGCTGCCGCAGTTTCAGGCTTCTTCGTATCCGTAATCTGGCGGCCGATCCATTCTTCATAGACTTGTGCGAGCGCACAAAGGTCCGATTCTCCGTATCCGGAAGCTTGGCCGACTTGAAACAGCGATTTGGCGGCCGCCAGCATCGGCGTGCTGACGCCGAGCCCGTCCGACATTGCCGCGGACAGCTTTAGATCTTTCAACATGAGTGCAAGCGCGAATTGCACGCTGAAGTCGTGGTCGATGATTTTACGGCCTTTCAGTTCAGCCTGCTTGCTGGATGCGCCGCCCGAAAGCACGATGCGCAAAAACGAAGAGGCGTCGATGCCGCCCTTGGTCGCGATCGCCATGCCTTCGATCAAGCCTGCAGCGTTAATGCCGACAATCGTGTTATGCGCAAGTTTGGCCGTTGAACCGCTGCCGCTGGGTCCGGTGTGGATGATTTCCCGGCCCATGGCCAGCAGGACGTCCCGCTGCTCTTCCACGACCTGCTTGTCGCCTCCCGCCATGAACAGAAGCGAACCATCTTCGGCGGCAGGCTTGCTGCCGGTTACCGGCGCATCGATAAAGTAGCCGAACTTGCTTCCGATGTCCCGGGCTAGCCGTTGTGAGAGCGCAGGAGACACCGTGCTGCAATCGATGGCGGTCGTCCCGGGCGAAAGTCCGGCGAGCACGCCTTGATCTCCGTAATACACTTCTTCAGCGGCACGATCGTTGCTGACCATGGTGATGACGACATCGGCGGATCTTGCGGCTTCAGCGGCAGATGCGGCAACATCCGCGCCGATCTGGCCCAATTCGTCCGCCTTGCCAGGCGTTCTGTTGAACACGGTAACCGAGAATCCTTTGCGCAGCAAGTTGGCCGCCATAGGCGTGCCCATAATGCCAAGTCCGATAAAGCCGACCGTTTTCATCCTGTGTCTCCTCCGTTACGGCGTGATACCTCCTTTGTACCATAATTCGACTCAAACCGAAATGAATCTTTTGCGAACATCATCACTCAATCGACAATTATATTGGCAGTCTGAACTTGTGTCGGCAAGCAAATTTGAGTATGCTAATAGAAATTTGATCGTCTTAAGGGGGATTATGCAAGTGAGCAAGGGGAAGGGCATTCAATTCGATTATTCCAAAGCGCTGCAATTCGTCGGACAGCACGAGGTGGACTACCTGGCGCCGGCCGTGAAGCTGGCGCACGAGCAATTACATAACGGGACGGGAGCGGGCTCCGACTATCTGGGCTGGATTAACCTGCCGACCGATTACGACAAGGAAGAATTCGCACGTATTCAGAAGTCGGCTGCGCAGATTCGCGAAGATTCCGACGCGCTGATCGTTATCGGCATTGGCGGCTCGTATCTGGGCGCCCGCGCCGCGATCGAGATGCTGCAGCATTCGTTCTACAATACGCTCGACAAGGCGCAGCGCAAATCGCCGCAAATTTTCTTCGCCGGCAACAATATCAGTTCCACCTACGTGACGCATCTGCTGCAAGCACTGGAAGGCAAGGACTGGTCGATTAACGTCATTTCCAAGTCGGGCACGACGACGGAGCCCGCGATCGCATTCCGGATCTTCCGCGAGGCGCTGGAGAAGAAGTACGGCAAGGAAGCCGCTCGGGGGCGCATCTATGCCACGACCGACAAGGCGCGCGGCGCACTGAAGCAGCTCGCGAACGCCGAAGGCTACGAATCGTTCGTCATCCCGGACGATGTCGGCGGCCGGTACTCCGTGCTGACGGCCGTCGGCTTGCTGCCGATCGCGGCGGCGGGCATCGATATCGATGCGATGATGCAAGGGGCGCGCGACGCGCAGCAGCAGTACGACAACCCGAACCTCAGCGAGAATCAGGCGTATCAATACGCTGCCGTGCGCAATGCGCTGTACCGCAAAGGCAAAGGCGTCGAAATTCTCGTTAACTACGAGCCGGGCCTGCATTTCGTATCGGAGTGGTGGAAGCAGCTGTACGGCGAGAGCGAAGGCAAGGACTTCAAGGGCATCTATCCGGCTTCGGTCGATTTCTCGACGGACCTGCACTCGATGGGGCAGTTCATTCAGGAAGGCAGTCGGATCATCTTCGAGACGGTGCTGCAAGTCGGAGAAGTAGCCGATCAGATTACGATCCAGCGCGACGAGGGCGATCTGGACGGTCTGAACTTCCTGGCCGGCAAGACGCTGGACTTCGTCAACAAGAAGGCGTTCGAAGGCACGCTGCTCGCGCATACCGACGGCCAGGTGCCGAACCTGATCGTGAATTTGCCGGACATGTCGCCGTATACGTTCGGCTATCTGGTCTATTTCTTCGAGATCGCTTGCGGCGTCAGCGGCTACTTGCTCGGTGTCAATCCGTTCGATCAGCCGGGCGTGGAAGCTTATAAGAAGAACATGTTCGCCCTGCTTGGCAAGCCGGGCTTCGAGGAAGCGAAGAAGGCGTTGGAAGCGCGTCTGTAAAATCGTCCGTTCAAGCGGAGTCCGGAGCTGGCGAAGAGGACGGGGCGGTCAACCGCTCCATCTCGCCGAGAATCCGCATCGCCTCTTCATCCGAGTTGCCGCACATCTCGATCGACGCCTGCAAGCTGACGCAGACGGAAGGCCGTTCCGGCCGGCCGAACAGCTTGCAGGCGTTGTCTTCTGTCAGCTGAACGCAGCGTACGCCTTCAGGCTTGCCCTGCGGCATGCCGGGAATCGGCGATGAGATGGACACGGCAATGCAGCAGGCGGCGCATCCGACGCGGCATTCCATGGTGACGTTCCCCTCCTTGTTCGCATGCTGTTTCGCAATCGGCAGGCAGTTTAAGTTGCATTTTCAGAACGTTCTTATGCTAACATTCATTGTACTACGAGGTTCGACCGGAAGGCGAGGAATCCCTGTGCTGGAACGCTATGCGACATTGCGCGAATACGGAAGCGACGAAATCGTCATCAAAAAATCGCGGTTCATCGGCCATGCCACGCCTGTGGAGACGGAAGAAGAAGCGACCCGGTTCATCGAGCAGATCAAGAAGAAATATTGGGACGCGACGCACAATTGTTCCGCCTATGTCGTCGGCGAGCGCGACCAGTGGCAGAAGGCGTTGGACGACGGAGAGCCGAGCGGCACGGCGGGCAAGCCGATTCTCGAGGTGATCAAGCACCGCGGGCTGAAAAATGCGGCGGTCGTCGTCACGCGTTATTTCGGCGGCATTATGTTGGGTGCGGGCGGATTGGTGCGTGCTTACACGGACGGCGCGGTGGCGGGAATCGATGCGGCCGGACCGGTCGTAAAGGTGCTGCATCGGGAGATCGCCGTCGAGATCGATTACACCTGGTACGGCAAGCTTGAGAACGTGCTGCGCGATCGCGGCATCCGGACCGGCGACATCGCCTTTACAGACCGGGTTCGCGTCCAATGCTTGCCCGAAGCCGAACAAGCAGATGCCTTCCTGGCATGGATCACCGATTTCACGCAAGGGCAGGCAGAGCTCGTGGCAGGCGAGGCTATTTATTTGGATCAATGATGACACCGCCCATAAGCGAATTGAATATGTTGTATAAAAAAAGTTAATAAAAACCGCTATTTGCCCCCTCTTTGCAGTTGACGGACAAAGAGACAGTTTGATAAAGTTATAATACCGACAAAACAAATAGGATTTATAAGAAATTGTGCGGGGATTGGCGCGGGAGGGAAAGGACCAAAGTGAGTTCCACGCTGCAAAGCCGCTGGTGGGGCTGGGGATTTCGCAGCGCCGTCATGCTGTATTTCGTGTTTCTGATCGTGTTGCCTATCCTGGGCGTCTATGGCCAATCATTCTCGTTGGGCTTGCACGTTTTTATCGAGAACGTGGCCGAACCGCTGGCTTGGAAAGCCGTTACGCTGACGGTCAAGCTGGCGCTGATCGCGACGGCCGTCAACGTGCTGATCGGCTCGATGGCAGGCTGGGTGCTCGTCCGGTACAAGTTTCCGGGACGCCGGCTGCTGAACAGCATGGTCGATCTGCCGTTCGCGCTGCCGACGGCGGTAGCCGGCTTGATGATCCTGCTGCTGCTGGGTCCGCAAAGTCCGGTCGGCCAATGGGCGCAGCGGCTGGGAGTATCGATACTGTTCCACCAACCGGCGATCGTCATCGCCATGGTATTCGTTACTTTCCCGTTCGTCATTCGGGCGGTGCAGCCGCTGCTGGAAGAGATGGACCGATCGGAGGAAGAAGCCGCCTACACGATGGGTGCGACCCGGGCAAGGACGTTCTTCCGCGTTCTGCTGCCGAATATGCTGCCGGGCGTTATCAGCGGCGCGATGCTGGCGTTCTCCCGGGCGCTTGCCGAATTCGGCGCCGTCGTGTTGGTTGCGGGGAACATTCCGGGCCGGACGATGATCGCATCAGTGTACATTTTCGGCGAAATCGAGAGCGACAACGTCATCGGGGCCACGGCGGTCAGCGTCATTTTGCTCACCTTCTCCTTCCTCGTGCTGTGGCTCGTCAACCATTTGCAGGCGAGGAGGAAGGGCGAATGAGAAGGCTATGGATCGGGCTGACGTTCGCGGTATTCGCCCTCCTGCTCGGCGCTCCGCTCGTGCGCATCGCGATAGGGGCGTGGGAGGAAGGCTGGAGCGGCTTCGTTCACGGGCTCACGAGACCCGAGGCGCTGCACGCGCTCGGATTGACCGGCGTGATCGTCGTGGTCGTCACCGCAGTGAATACGCTGTTCGGAGTAGCGTTGTCCTTGTACCTGGTGCGGGCAGCTTGGCTAGGCCCCAGATGGCGGAAGCTGCTGAACAGCATCGTCGACCTGCCGTTCGCGGTGTCGCCGGTTATCGGCGGGCTTATGATCATCCTGCTGCTCGGGCCCGAGACGGTCGTCGGCGGCATGCTCGGCTCGCTCGGCATCCAGATCGTCTATGCGCTGCCGGGCATGATCATTGCGACGCTGTTCGTCACCTTCCCACTGGTCGTTCGCGAGGTCTTGCCCGTGCTGCAGGAAATCGGAAGCCAGCAGGAAGAAGCGGCGGCCACGCTCGGAGCGCGCGGCTGGACGATCTTCCGCCGGGTGACGTGGCCATCCATCCGCTGGAGTGTCGTCTATGGCATCGTACTGACAGTCGCCCGCTCGCTTGGAGAATTCGGCGCCGTACTCGTCGTATCCGGCAACATTATGTTCCGGACACAGACGGCGACGACGCTGGTGTATCAGGACGTGGAAAATTTCAATTTGACGTCAGCCAATGCGGTCGCGCTTGCGCTGGCCGCCGGATCGGCCGCGATTCTGCTCATCATGGAATGGGCGAAGGCCAGAGCCGCACATCATTAACGAGAGTCTCGGAAAATGGGGGAATCGGGCATGCATGTGGAAGTTAGCGGGTTAGATAAAAAATTCGGCTCGTTCCATGCGGTGAAGGACGTGTCGTTCTCGATCGCCGCAGGCCGATTGATCGGCCTCCTCGGCCCGAGCGGCGGCGGCAAAACGTCGATCCTTCGCATGCTCGCCGGCCTGGAATCGCCGGATGCGGGAGATATCGTCTTCCACGGCAAACGGGTGAACGATCTGCCGCCGCAGGAGCGCGGAATCGGGTTCGTATTCCAGAATTATGCGCTGTTCAAGCATATGACGGTGGCGGACAATATCGCGTTCGGGCTGGAGGTCAAGAAGTGGAGCAAATCGCAGATCAAGGATCGGGTAGCCGAACTGGTCGAATTGACCGGGCTTTCGGGCTTCGAGAAGCGGCTGCCCCATCAGCTGTCCGGCGGTCAGCGGCAGCGCGTTGCGTTCGCGAGGGCGCTCGCGCCGCAGCCGCAGCTGCTCTTGCTCGACGAGCCGTTCGCGGCAATCGACGCCAAGATCCGTCACGAGCTGCGCACCTGGCTGCGGGAGATGATCGACCGGCTCGGCATTACGTCGATCTTCGTCACGCATGACCAGGACGAGGCGATCGAAGTGGCGGACGAGATCATGATCATCAATCAAGGCCGGCTGGAGCAGAAGGGATCGCCTTGGGACATCTACCAGAATCCGCAGACGCCGTTCGTTGCCGAATTCATCGGCGAATCGACCATCGTCGAACAGGTGTCGCAGCTTAGAGGCTTCGAGGAGGCGGAAGCCTGGCCGGGCACGAAGGGATTGATCCGCCCGGAATATGTGGAGATCGGTCACCCCGGCGAATTCCGGTTGTTGTCGGCGACGGAGAGCGGACGGGTGGGGCGGCTTCATTTTCGCGGGAGCGAATGGTTGGTCGAGGTAGAAGTCGGCGGGATCACGCTCGCGACGTACCGCTCTCTGGAGAAAGAAGTGCTGAAGCCCGGCGACGAAGTGCGGGTGCTTGTGCATCGCGCTTACTTGTTCAACGACAATGACAGCTGGATCATGGAAAATAAACTGAAGGAAGATTCCTTGTATGTTCAGATTTAAAAGCCGTCTGTATTCGTCGGGACTGGGCAAGATGACGCTCTTGGGCTTGGGCGCGATCCTTGCGCTGCTGCTCGCTTCCGGCTGCGGCGGGGCAAGCGGGGGAAGCGGCAAGGGCGCATCCGTCGCAGCGGCTGCGGCGGCCGCAGCATCCGCGGACAGCGGCAAGATCACGCTCGTCGTCGGCGCCTATTCCGTCGCCAAGGATGCGCTCGCCGACATCCTGCCAGCATTTCAGCAACAATGGGAGGCAAGTACCGGGCAAGAGATCGCCTTCCAGCAGTCATACGAGGCTTCGGGCACGCAAGCGCGGTCGATCGTCGGCGGATTCGAGGCGGACGTGGCGCTGCTGGCGATGGAAGGCGATATCGATCGGATCGCCGAAGCGGGCCTGATCGAGCGGGATTGGCGGGCAGGCGAGCATCGCGGCATGGTGACGCGGTCGATCGTTGTGCTCGGCACGCGGGAGGGCAATCCGCTCAGCATCCGGGACTTCGCTGACTTGACAAGACCCGGCGTGAAGGTGCTGTACCCGAACCCCCAGACGTCGGGCGGAGCGCAATGGGATATTAACGCGATCTACGGTTCTGGGCTGAAGCGTTCCGAAGCGCAGACGGGGCGTAAAGATGCGGCGGCGGCCAAGCGTTTCCTGGCGGACGTTCACCGCAACGTCGAATCGATGGACAAGAGCGGCCGCGCGTCGATGGCGGCGTTCGAGTATGGCGTGGGAGACGTCATCGTCACGTATGAGAATGAACTGTTGGCCAGAATCGCCAAGGGAGTTCCCTACGAGATTGTCGTTCCGGATAGCACCATCCTGATCGAGAATCCTGCGGCGGTCGTGGACCGCAACGCAGACCGTCATGGCGTGCGGGAGGCGGCTGACGCTTTCGTGGCTTTCCTGCAAGGGGAGCAAGCGCAACGAATTTTCGTGCAGCACGGGTTTCGCCCTGTATCCGAGGCTGGATGGGATGTTGCGGCGAAAGCGCGGTTTCCTGTACCGCCGGATCTGTTCGATATCGGCTATCTAGGCGGGTGGGAACAGGTGCGCGCTACGCTCTACGCCAAGCGTGCCGTATGGTATCAAGTGCTGTCGAACACTTAGGGACTGTTATGCAATAAATGTTCGTCTATCCCTTGTCTTTTGCCGGATTACTGCGTCAGCTTCAACCTTGCGTAGCTCCACTACGCGGCGGTTTCGCTTCCTTGTACTCCGACAAAATCCTACGGGATATCCTTCACCTTATTTCGCAACAGTCCCTTAGGCGGATAACGCGCGGCGCGGGCTGCGCGATTTTTTTTGTTTTTCCGCGCGAAAATCTTTACAATGGAGGAAATGCGTCCGTGAAGGGCGAAATGTTTCTGTTAAGAGAGAACGAGGAGGATCATCCATTGTCCACACCGCAACCATCGCAGATTCCGCAATCCATTCGTCTGGCCAAAATGCTGCTCTACGTTCGCGTACTGACGGCGCTCGTCATCCTGGCGGTGCAGATTCGTATTCTCATTTCGCCTCCGGCAGACCAGCAAGACAAGATCGATCAACTCACAGCCGGAGATTTGATCGGTTCCTTCTCGTTCATGCTGCTGCCCATCGTCATTGCCATCGCGACCCTGATTGCCGTTAACAAAAAGAAACGTACGCTGGCGATCGTATCGTCGCTGGTGCTATTGCTCGTATCCAGCGTCTTCTCTCCCTTGTCGCAGATCGACATGCTGCTCGTCGCGGTCATCGCGGTCATGCTGTTTAGCCGATCCGCGCGTTCCTACTTCTCGGGCATTCCGATGCCAGTGCCGGTCGGACGAGCTGCCGGCTCCAAACGCGTCGAAGTACAAGCGGTTGAAAATGCGACGGATGGCGATGGCTCGGGCGATACGGCGGGGCCGGATGCGGATTCGCAAGGCCAATTTGCCGGAGAAACGCGGAGATTGCGTTCCCGGTTCGATCATGACGTCGAAATCCGCCCGGCGACCGCGCAGGATGCAACGACGATCTATTCGCTCATGATGGAAGCGTTCGAGGAGTATCGGGCAGCCGTGCCGCCGTCCAGCGCGCTGGACGAGACGATCGATTCGGTACGTGAAGCGCTGCAGGACGGACAAGGAGCGGCCATCCTGCTGGAAGACGCAAGGCCGACGGCGATGGTTCGCTATGAAATCGAAGGTGAGACGCTCTCCTTCTTCCGGCTCTCGGTCGTGCCGTCGCGCAGGCGGAGAGGCTATGCGAAGCAGCTCGTCAAATGGGTCGAACATCTGGCTGTCAGCAAAGGGTTGAATTATGCCAGGTGCAAAGTGCGGCAAACCGTGCAGAACAATGTGATGATGTATGAGAATATGGGCTATGAGATCGTGGACCAGGAGCTCGTCGTCCGCCCGGGCGGCACCGTCAAGACGTTGCTGCTGGAGAAGAAACTGGGCGTATAAGGAAGGAGTTTGCAAGCATGTCGGATCGGGAGCCGGGGAATGAAGCCCCTGTCGATCATCAAGCAGATACTATTCGCGTGAATTTAACAGCGGGGGATTACGCAGGATTTAATCTCTATCACGGCAGGTGGCAGCTCGCCCTATTATTCGTATTTTACTGGTGCCTGCTCGTGATTGCGGCGGAATTGGGCGGGCTGGCGGGCTCAACAGCAGACCTCGCTTGGATCGTCCCGGCGGCATTCGCCGTGAGCGCCTTGCTGCTCGTGTATCAGTTGTGGCGGATCAAAGTCAGAACGGGCAAGCTGTTCGACAGCGACAAGGTCGCCAAAGTGCAGCAGCTTGTCGTTTTGACAGAGGAAGGCATTCGCCATACGACGGGAGAGACGACCGTGCTAGTGCCTTGGCAAGACGTGTTCAAGCTCGCGGAAACGTCCAGAGCCGTCATCGTCTACCTGGCGCGCAGCAAAGTCGTCTTGCTCCCCAAGCGGGACATCGCGGACCTGGCAGCCGTCAAGTCCGTGCTGCGCCGACATCTTCCCGCTGCAAAGCTGAGATTGAAATAGTCAAGTCAGATTGACGGCGACCGACAGCTTGTCATGTTCCACGACCAATGTCGAGCCTGCAATCTTATAAACGCTTTGATCGATCGACACCCCGCCTACCATGCGGAGCACGAACATCAATTGTTCCACATCGGCAACCGTCTGCTCTTTGACAGTGCCGTCGGGCATGCGCCAGTGGACGTTCATGAGCGAGGTTTTCTCACGCGAAAGCGATGATGCGTTCATCGTTGCTGCCTCCTTGACCTGGAATGAATGCTCATCCTTATTTTAACTCGATTATGGTGCAAATAGCAAATAATTTATTGAAAATAATTCAATTTATCAGAAAGGAAGTTGCGCACGTTATGACGACATTCGGCATTCGATTGAAGCAGGCGAGGAAGAACAAGCGGCTTACCCAGAATGAGGTTGCGGACCAGCTTGGCATCGACTTCACGACCGTGTCCAAGTATGAGAACGACAAATCCCAACCGGATAACGATACGCTTCGGGAACTGGCCGGGCTTTACGAAGTGTCGCTTGATTGGCTGCTTACAGGGCAGGCGGCGAGCGCTATCGCGGCGAATCGGATCTGGGTGAATGGCCAGCCGGAAGAACTGACGGATGCGGAAGCGGTGTATTTGCTCGAGAGTCTGGAAATGTACCGTCTGCTGCAAGCCAAGCGCAAGAAGGAGCGCGCGAAGCAGAAGGCGGCCGAATCGAATCAAGCGGAGGATGGCAGCGGCGAGTAGGCTGCAAGAAGGTGACAGGAAGGTTGCGAGTAGGCGGCAAGAAGGTGACAGAAGGTTGCGAGTAGGCGGCAAGAAAGCATCGGGAAGCAGCAAGAATGCTTCAAGGGGGCGGCGATTAGGCGATGAGGGGTGCCGATTGTACTGGTATTCTGCCAATATCCCTTTCGCTCAGGAGATACCCGGCAAGGCATCGGCATCTTTCGCTTCTCGCGATATTGACGGGCATACGCCAATATCCCTTTCGCTCAGGATTGAAAACCCTCCCGCGCACGATTAGGCGTAGGGAGGGTTTGACGTTGGGTAATGAATTTTCGGTTAGTCGTGAGCTATGAAGCGGAACTTCGCAACTCAAGCGAGACAGCATCGTAGCCGAGGAGTTATGAAGCGAAGTTTCGTTATTCGCCAGCCAGTACGAACTTCTCCAGCACATGCTTCACGCCGTCCTCGTTGTTGCTCAGCGTGACATAATCCGCCAGTTCCTTCAATCCAGGCACGGCGTTTGCCATGGCGACGCCGAGTCCCGCGGCTTCGATCATCTCCCGATCGTTCCATGCGTCACCGATCGCGATCGTCTCTTCCATCGGAATGCCATAATATTCTGCGAGGAACCGCAGTGCGTGTCCTTTCGTCCCCTCGCGATGCAGCAGCTCTAGGTAATGATCTTTCGACTTCGTCAGATGCACGTCCGGCCCAAGCAGACGCTCGAGCTCCGGTTTCATGGCATCCAGCCGGGCGGGCTCGTCAATAACGACTAACTTGGTCTGCCGGGACGAAGTCGTCACTAGCGTTTCGAAAGATTCGGTGACGATATATGGAATTTTGGATTGGGCCGCGTAAGCTTTCAACTTGTCATTGTCTTCCGCCGCATAGAGTTGGTCTTCAATATAAGTTTGCAAATGCAGCCCGTGTTCGCGGCAGTAAGCGTACAGTCGGGCGGCGGCGTCTACCGGCACTGAGCGCTCGTATAGCACTTGCTCATCCAGCAAGTTGCGCACCAGGGAGCCTTGATACGTAATGATCGGCACATTCAGCCCCACCTGCTTGGCGACTTGCTGAGCAGACGCAAACATGCGGCCTGTCGCGATAGTCAGGTGCATGCCGCGCGCGATCGCTTGCTTCATCGCTTCTTTGGTAGGCTCGCTCACCGTCAATTCGTCAGTCAACAAAGTATCGTCCAAATCCATTGCCATCAATCGGTAACGCATCGGGTGTCATCCTTTCTAAAATACCTCTCCATTGACTTATAAGCGCATAAGTTCCATTGTACCGCAACAGCTACGGTCGGGGAAGATACGGATAATCGGTTACGCTGAGGATTCTGAGCATCGACTCTGTGTCCGATTCTGCAGTCCATTAGTAATGGGAGGAATTCTCGATGAAAATCATAGTTGCAGGCGCGACGGGAGTCGTGGGTCGCATACTGCTCCCAAAGCTGGTCCGTGAAGGTCATCAAGTCGCCGGATTGATTCAGAACGCGGAGAAGAAGCGAATGATCGAACATGCGGGAGCAACGGCATTCACCGCGAATGTTTTCGATCGTGATGCCATTCGATCCGCGCTGAAACAATTTCAACCGGAGGTTGTCATTCATCAACTGACTTCGCTCGCCACCCGGAATTTCTCGGACAATACCAGGATACGCATGGAAGGTACGCGAAATTTGGTAGATGCCGCGAAGGAAGTTGGCGTGAAACGCATCATCGCGCAGAGCATCGCATGGGCTTATGAGCCTGGCGCTGGCTTGGCAACGGAAGAGGTGCCTTTGCATCTGGCGGCTGCCGAACCCCGGAAAACGACGATTGAGGGCATCTATGCCTTGGAGAGTTCGGTGGCGGAGATTCCGGAACCTATCATTCTGCGCTATGGCATGTTCTATGGCCCGGGAACTTGGTATGCGCCTGGCGGCTATATGGCGGATCAAATTCGTCGTAGGCCGCTCCCCGCGACCGAAGGGGTTACCTCTTTCCTGCACGTGGAAGATGCGGCTGAGGCAGCTGTATCGGCTCTGAATTGGCCTTTGGGTCCGGTCAACATCGTGGACGACGAACCGGTCAAAGGGGTGGAATGGCTTCCGATATATGCACAAGCAATAGGGGCGCCTGAGCCGGAACAGATTTCGGGGGGGAATGATTGGGAGCGGGGGGCGTCGAACGAGAAGGCTCGTCGAGAATACGGCTGGATACCGCGATATCCGACATGGAGGAAGGGTTTTGCGGAACTGAGGGCACGACGAGATTGAACAGGATATCAGCCGAACCACTCATGCACCAAGTGCGAGAAGGTTCGGCCAACTCAACTGAGCTAGCAACACTTGTTGTACGAGATGGTTCGGCTGATTCAGCGGAACTACCAACGTTGTTGGGGAAGATTCGTCAGATTCAACCCGGAGTTACCCGACACTCGTCATGATTAAGACTCTTCTTCCGATGCGATCTCGCATGCTTGGTCCGCGGCGGCTTGGAATTCTTCCTCGTTGCGGGATGCGAGCAGATCGCCTTGCTGGTCCAGGCGGCTCGGCTTCGCTGCGGGACCGTCGTTGTCCGGTTTGTTATTGCGTCCTGCCATGTGGGCACACCTCCTTGAATGCAATACGTCGCTGATAGGCGATCGTGCTCTATTATGTACCGGCTCACTGCCGATTAATCCAATTGGTTCAGAAACACGGGCTCGCGATACCTGCCAAGTCGGTTTTGCATACGGTCCGCACCACTCTATCCAGCCAGTGTAACTTGCAGTTCAAGCCAATCAATGTTTCGGGCCTAATCTGCATTCAAGAGATGGAAACAACCGGTAATGTGCTATAATATTTTCGATAAGCTGACGGAAGGCAGGGTGTTCAATGGAACGATTGCGTTGGGGCATTCTCGGCGCGGCGGGGATCGGGGATCGCGACGTTATTCCCGCGCTGCTCGCATCCGATACCGCCCAATTGATCGGGATTGCCAGTAGGGACGAGCAGAAGTCGCGCAGTAAAGCGGAGCAGTACGGGTTGCCGAAAACTTACGGCAGCTACGAAGCATTGCTGGCGGACCCGGACATCGAAGCGGTCTACATCCCGCTGCCGAACCATCTGCACAAGCAATGGACCGTGGCGGCGGCCCGGGCAGGCAAGCATGTGCTGTGCGAGAAGCCGATCGCGCTTAACGCCGGGGAAGCGCAGGAAATGGTCGATGCGTGCCGTGAAGCGGGCGTCCACTTGGCCGAAGCGTTCATGTATCGCCATCATCCGCGCGTCATCCGAATGAAGCAGCTCGTGGATAGCGGAGCAATCGGGCAATTGCGCGCGATTCATGGCGTATTCTCGTACAATGGCGCCGCGGACTCTGGCAATATTCGATTCAACTCGGAATGGGGCGGTGGTGGTCTGTACGACATTTGCTGCTATCCGCTCAGTGCCGCTCGCCTGATCGTCGGTTCGGAGCCGGAAGCGGCCACGGTGCTGGCGCAATTTTCGCCGGAGCACGGCGGCGTCGATATGATGGCGTCCGGTTTGGTGGAATTCCCGGGCGGCATCGGGTTGACATTCGACGGCGGCATGTGGACGGCTGGCCGCAATCGGCTTGAAGTCGTCGGTTCGGATGGCCGCATCGTACTTGAGCACGCATTCCTGCCCGGTGACAAACAAGATGAACTTATTCTATTTACGAAAGACGGCGAACAGAGGGAAGGGCCGTACGGCGTGAATGCTTATGTCCGGCAAGCGGATCAATTCGCTCGCACCGTCAGGGGACTGGAGCCTGCCGCCTATCCGGCGGAAGACGCCGTAGCCGGCATGAAGCTGCTCGACGCTTGTCTGGCTTCCGCCCGCAATCGCGAACGGGTTGTTCTTGGGTGAGTTTGAGGGCTGCCCGCCAGGCTTCGTACGAACGGAGATGCGTCGAAAATCGTCACAACTTGGTCCGCGAAGCAGGGCATGAACAGAAATGAGTCGAAAGTCGCCACAACTCGGCCCGCCAAGCAGTGCACGAACGGAGATGAGTCGAAAATCGACACATCTCCGTTCACTGGGCGGCTGAAGTCGGCAGCAAAGCAAGCTGGAACGCAAACCATCATACCCATTTTCAAGGAGGAACGATCTATGGCAAGACTGGACTTTCCCCGCGATTTCGTATGGGGCACCGCAACCGCGTCGTATCAGATCGAAGGCGCGGTCCATGAAGACGGCAGAGGCCCGTCGATCTGGGACACGTTCTCGCACACCCCCGGCAGAGTGAAGAACGGAGACACCGGCGACATCGCCTGCGACAGCTACCATCGCTATGAAGAGGATATCGCGCTGCTCAAAGAGCTCGGCGTCACCGCCTACCGCCTGTCCATCGCCTGGCCGCGCATCCTGCCGCAAGGAACGGGCGCCGTCAATCAAGCCGGTCTCGACTATTACGCCCGCGTCATCGATGCGCTGCTGGCGGTAGGCATCGAGCCTTGCGTGACGCTATACCACTGGGATCTGCCGCAAGCGCTGCAAGACCAGGGCGGCTGGGCGAATCGTACGACGATCGATGCTTTTGCGCAATACGCAGAAATCGTTTTCCATACATTTAATGGAAAAGTTAAACAATGGATCACCTTCAACGAAACGTGGTGCGTATCCTTCCTCTCGAACTACTTGGGCGCCCACGCGCCGGGCAACAAAGACTTGCAGCTCGCCATCACGGTCGCGCACCACTGCATGGTCGCCCACGGCGAGACGGTCAAGCTTTTCCGCAAACTCGGCATCCAGGGGCAGATCGGCACGACGCACAACTTGTACTGGTTCGAGCCTTACACGAATTCACCCGAGGATCAAGCTGCCGCCGGGCGGATGCGGGGCTGGAACAACGAATGGTTCATGGACCCGACCTTCAAGGGCGAGTACCCGGCGTTCCTCGTCGAATGGTTCCGCGCCAAAGGGGCCGAGGTGCCGATCCAGCCCGGCGACATGGAGACGATCGCGCAGCCGATCGACTTTATCGGCGTCAACTATTACAGTGGTGGATACGGACGTTACAAGAAGGACGAGGGCGACTTTGACTGCGAGGAAGTGCAGGTCGGCTTCGACAAGACGTTCATCGGCTGGAACGTGTACCCGGACGGCTTGTACAACGTGCTCAAGTGGTTGCACGACACGTACGGCGACACGCCGATCTATATTACGGAGAACGGCGCCTGCTGCGACGATGTGCTGGAAGCGGACGGCCATGTGCACGATGCGCAGCGCGTCGACTATTTCCGCAAACATTTCATCCAATGCCACCGGCTAATCGCTTCCGGCGTTCCGCTTCGCGGCTATTTTGCCTGGTCGCTGCTCGACAATTTCGAATGGGCGGAAGGCTACAGCAAGCGGTTCGGCATCGTCTACACGGACTATGAGACACTGAAGCGGTATCCGAAGGACAGCTATGCGTTTATCAAAAACGTGATCGCGGACGGCGGTTTGAACGTGTAGAAACGGTGTTTTTGGTGGAATTTTGCAACCTTGCGCGGCGCTGTATCGTCTGAATGATCGTCAATCGATACAAGGAGGTTGCCTTATGCCGACGAAATTGTGGCATCGCGCTTCACTTGCCGCTTTGCTGGCGCCGGTACTGCTGCTTGCGGCTTGCAGCGGCCAGACGGGCGGCGACTCTTCTTCGCCGCCTGCCGAGAGCACCGCTGACCCTTCGCCTTCATCGCTGCCTTCCGCGCCTGCGTCCACGCCGCCGACTCCGCAGCCGCCGAGCATCGCCGAGCAATTCATCCAGCGCGTATCCTTACCGAATGCGCATACTTCCGCGTTTCCGGAAGAACAGAACATCATCATGCTTTCGAGATAAGGCAATCCAGGATTTCTTCACGCATCCGGGTTGTCTTTTTTGCGTTCCAGACGTTATTAATACCGAGAAGGGGAACAGATGCATTCGTTTCAATTCCGAGAGAGAGTGGCTGGAGTTTTCCGATCGCCTCTTTTTATTTTCGTCTGATTGTGCCCTTTCAGTAAAAGAGTTGACGGCGGTTCCAAACTTTAGGTATGATATCAATGATAATGATTATCAATATCACTTTCTTGTATTTAGTAATTAGGGAGATGGATCTGTTGCACGCAAGGAAATTGAAGTTGTTGTGTGTTCTGCTCATGCTCACGGCGCTGATGTTGACGGCATGTTCGAAGGGCGACGACGCGGCCGGGTCGGAGGCGGTGAATGGTTCGGCGACGAAAAAATACATAGATTCCAAAGGCCGGGAAGTCGAATTGCCCGCTCACCCCGAGCGTATCGTCGCGCATTACTATGCGTCCGAATTCGTCGCGCTCGGGCTGCCGATTGTCGGCACTAATTATATCAATGCGAGCGGAATTCTGACACCGGCGCAGCTGCAAGGGATTGAGAATATCGGAGGAGAAGGCGTTGTGCCCAATCTGGAGAAGGTAGTTGCGCTCGATCCCGACTTGATCGTCGTGCCCAACTTCCTGCAGCCCGCCGACTTGGAGGCGTTGTCCAAGATCGCGCCGACGGTCGCTCTCGATTACAGCAGCGACGTGTTTGCCCGGTTGCGGACAATCGGCGAGATCGCGGGGAGTTCCGCTCGGGCTGAGGACTGGATTGCCGCGTACAAAGCGAAGGCAGAGGAGAAACGCAAGGAGGCGGCGTCATTGATTCAGCCCGGGGAGACGTCTTCCGCCTTCATCCTGTATCAGGACAAACAACTATATGTATACGGGCCGCAGCGGCTTGGGCCGATCATGTACGATGCGCTTGGCTTCGCCATGCCGCCCAAGGTCAAGGAGCTTTTCGATCGAAACAAAGACGCCTTATGGGAAACGATCTCGCTGGAGACGTTGCCGGACTATGCAGGGGATCGCATCTTCCTGGTCATACCGGATGACAGCGATGACACAAAGAAGATGGTGGAGGAAGTGCTGAACGGGCCGATCTGGAAAGGGCTTCCGGCAGTGAAGAATGGCAAAGCTTACGTCGTCGAAAGCAGATGGGCGTTCAACGATCCGCTGACCCTGAACTGGCTGCTCGACGAGATGCCCAAGAAACTGCATTAATCCGAAGGCGCAGCCGACCTTACTCCTCACAACACGTCATAATCGATATACCGAATAAGGAGCCAGCTATTTATGTCTGCAATTGCACAATCGGCCGAACCGGCCGAGCCGAGTGAATCAGCCGAATCATCCTCGTCCCCCAAGTTGAGGACGCGACCGCTTGCCGCCACTTTCATTTTGTTCGGCGGATTAATCTCCCTCATCCTCGGTATTGGAGTGTCCGTATCTTTCGGCGCGGCCGACATTGCGTTCTCGACCGTCTGGGAGGCGGTGTTTCACTTCAACGAGGACTTGACGCCGCATAATATCATTATGGAATTGCGCTTGCCGCGCGTGCTCGGCGGCGCCATGGTCGGCGCGAGCTTCGCGGTTGCGGGCGCACTGATGCAAGGCATGACCCGCAACCCGATGGCGGACTCCGGACTGCTCGGGCTGAACGCGGGAGCCGGCTTCGTGCTGGCGTTATGCTTCGCCTTTTACCCCGGACTGCCCTTCATGTATTTGATCCTGTATTCCTTCCTGGGTGCGGGGGTCGGCGCAGGTCTCGTGTTCGGAATTGGTTCGCTGGCGAGAGGGGGGCTCACGCCTGTACGACTCGTACTGGCGGGCGCGGCAGTCAGCGCGCTGCTCGCCGCTCTAAGCGAAGGCATTGCGCTCCACTTCCGCATTGGCCAGGACTTGGCGTTCTGGTATGCGGGAGGCGTGGCCGGAACCAATTGGAAGCAGCTCGGGGTCATGCTGCCATGGGTTGGCGGGGCGATCCTCGGCGCCATAGTCATTTCCCGCTCCATTACGCTGCTCAGTCTCGGTGAAGACGTTGCCGTCGGGCTCGGCCAGCGAACGAAATGGGTGAAGCTGGTCGGCACCGTCATTATTCTGATTTTGGCCGGATCGGCCGTGGCGGTGGTCGGCGCGGTCGGCTTCGTCGGTCTGATCATCCCGCACTTGACGCGATATCTGGTCGGGGTCGATTATCGGTGGATCATCCCTTGCTCCGCCGTGCTCGGCAGCCTGCTCGTCATGTTCGCGGATCTGGCGGCAAGGATGGTTCATCCGCCGTACGAGACGCCCATCGGCGCGCTGGTCGCGCTGATCGGCGTGCCCTTCTTCCTCTACCTTGCACGCAGGGAAGGGAGGGAGTTGTAGATCGTGAACGTGCAACTTGCAACGGCAGAACGCCGCAAGACCAATCGCGGCATCATGATCATGACGATCATCGCCGTCATGATCGTGGTTACCTTCATAATCAGCATGAACGCCGGCTTCATTCGTCTAACACCGCTCGACATGATCCGCACATTGCTCGGCATGGGGACGGAGAAGCAAGAGCTCATCCTGTTCCAGTTCCGTCTGCCGCGCATCGTCATCTCGGTGCTCATCGGCGCCGGGTTGGCCGTATCGGGATGCATCCTGCAAGGCATCTCCCGCAATGCCCTCGCCGATCCCGGCATTCTCGGCATCAACGCCGGCGCGGGACTGATGGTGATGCTGTATGTCTCTTATTTTCCGACGACGTCGATGCGCTCTGTATTTCTGCTTCCGGTGCTGGCGCTTCTTGGCGCGGGATTGACCGCAGCGCTCATCTACACTTTGGCCTACAGGCGCCATAGGGGGATTTCCCCGATCAGCTTGATCCTGGTCGGGATCGCAGTCGCTGCCGGGATCAGCGCTGTCATGATCGTGCTGACGCTGCGGCTCGACCCGGACAAATATCAGTTCGTGGCAACGTGGCTGGCAGGCAGCATCTGGGGAACCAACTGGAAATTCGTGCTGGCGCTGCTGCCCTGGGTTGTCGTGCTGCTGCCCTTCGTATTTTACAAAGCCAGAGCGATGAACGTGCTGACGCTCGGCGATCAGCTGGCGACAGGGCTCGGCGCGCCGGTGGAGAAGGAGCGGCTGCTGCTGCTTGCCGCCGCGGTCGGTCTGGCGGGCTCGTCTGTGGCGGTCAGCGGCGGCATCGGCTTCGTCGGCCTGATCGGACCGCATCTGGCGCGTCGGCTTGTCGGGCCGAGGCATCAAATGCTGCTGCCGGCCGCCGCCTTGGCCGGGGCATTGCTGGTCATTACGGCGGACACGATCGGACGTACGGTGCTGCAGCCGACGGAAATTCCGACAGGCATCGTCGTTGCGGTCATCGGCGCGCCTTACTTTCTGTACTTGCTGGCCCGATCAAAGGCTTAAACTTGCTTGCCATTACATGATGCAATTCGCGGAGGAATCGCCTATGAGAACCAATAGAATCAAATGGATTGCTGTCGGGCTCGGCCTGCTCGTCGTCTTCGCGCTGGCTTCCGGCTGCGGTCAGCAAAACGAGGGCGCAGCGGCGCCGCAAGCGTCGGCAACGGACAGCCAAACGGCTGCTGAGTCCGGATCGTCCGCGGCCACAAGGTTATTTACCGACGCAACAGGCAGGGAAGTGGAAATTCCCGTCAACCCGCAGCGGGTCGTCACCACGCAGTATTTGGACGCCATGCTGGCACTCGGCGTCAAGCCGCTGGGCGCGCCGTCACACGTGCTGAACAATCTATACTTGGGAGAGCTGCAGGACGGCGTCGTGGATTTGGGCAGTCCTTTCAATGTCGAGAAAGTGTTGGAACTGGATCCCGATCTGATTCTGTCCGCCAATCCGGATGAGGTGGAGGCGCTGAGCAAGATCGCCCCGACCGTCGTTGTGCCGTGGTTGTTCGGAGACGTATATGACCAATTGCGGGAAATCGCCAGAGTGCTGAACAAAGAGAAGGAAGCGGATGATTGGATCGCCGGCTTGGAAGCCAAGGCGTCCGCAGGCAGATCGGCTTTGGCAGGCAAGATCGGCCAGGACGAGACCGTCTCCATTTTCATGGCCTACGGTAAAGACGCGCTGAGGGTGTACGGAGCGAGGAATATCGGGCATATGATCTACCGACTGCTGCAATTAACCCCGCCTCCGTTCATTCAGCAGAAGCTGGCCGACGACCCGGGTTATGAAAGCTTCGTGTATGAGAACATCTCGATGGAGAAGCTGCCTGAAATGGCAGGAAATCGGATTGTCATGCTCGTCTACGATCAGGCAGCCAAAGACGACGGCGGCATGTTCAACCAGATTGAGCGCAGCGCATTGTGGAAAAACCTCGATGCGGTCAAGAACAACCGCGTGTATGACATCAACCCGGATCCTTGGTTTACTTATGCTCCGATTGCAATCGAGAAGTCGCTGGACGAAGCCATCACGATGTTCACAGGAGGGCAATAACATGAGCGCAGATCAATTGTTTGACGTCACCATCATCGGCGGAGGGCCCGCGGGGCTGTACGCTGCCTTCTACAGCGGCTTGCGCGAGATGAAGACGAAGATCATCGAATTCCAGCCGCAGCTCGGCGGCAAGGTGCATGTCTATCCGGAGAAGATGATCTGGGACGTCGGCGGCCTGGCTCCGCTGCCCGGCGCGAAGTTGATCGAGCAGATGGTGGTGCAGGGGTTGACCTTCGGTCCCGAGGTTGTACTGGGAGAGAAAGTGACCTCCATCTCCAGATCGGATGACGGAACGCTTACGCTGCATGCCGCATCGGGTCGCGAGCATTATACGAAGACGGTCATTCTGGCGATCGGAGGCGGCATTCTCAAGCCGACCAAGCTGGACATCGAGGGAGCCGAGCGGTTCGAAGTCGCCAATCTCCACTACACCGTGAAGTCGCTCGCATATTTCAAGGGAAAGACTGTGCTCATCTCCGGCGGCGGCAACTCGGCGGTCGATTGGGCGAATGAGCTGTCACAGGTCGCAGGCAAGGTCATTCTGACTTATCGCAACGATACGCTGAAAGGGCACGAGGCGGAAGTGACGCGGCTGATGAACAGTTCGGTGGATTGCCGCTTGAATACGAAGATCGGCCGCCTGATCGCGGCGGCGAACCGCGAAGCGATCGCTCAGGTTGAACTGATCGATGTAGGGAACGGCTCGTCCGCGCTCGTAGCCGTCGATGAAGTGATCATCAACCACGGTTACGAACGCGACAAGGAATTGCTCGCGAACAGCGAAGTGAAGATCGCCATGAAGAACGAATACTGCATAGAAGGCGGCCCGATGGGCCAGACCTCGGAGCCGGGCGTGTTCGCGGCGGGAGATATTCTGCATCACGACGGCAAGCTGCACCTGATCGCCGGCGCCTTCCAGGACGCCGCGAACGCGGTCAACCAGGCGAAGCTGCACATTGCGCCGGAAGCGAACGCGTGGGGCATGGTCTCCTCGCACAACGAACTGTTCAAGCAGCGCAACCGGGAGCTGATCCGGGAACTGGTTCGGGCGGATTAAGCGGCACGGATAGTCACTCCAATCTCCTGGCGAGCGGTTTCGTTGCCTGACGAGCCGGTCGGCCGGAGAGCTTCTGCCTGACTGCCGCGCCGATCTTTGTCAAACAGCCGATCTTTCCGTTACAATAGGGATAGCTTGCTATCGGAAGGATCAATCGCACATGAATATCGTCGTCGCGACGCTGAACGCCAAATACATTCATACCTCGCTCGCCCTGCGCTATTTGAGAGCGTTCTGTGCGGGCGAGTTCGATGTGCAAATAGCTGAATTTACGATCAAGGACCCGGCGATGGCCATATCCGCCGACTTGTTCGCCCGGAAGCCCGACGTGATCGGGTTTTCGTGCTACATATGGAACATCGAAGAGACGATCGTCGTCATCGACATGCTGCGCAAAGTGCTGCCGGACGTGAAGATCGTGCTCGGAGGCCCGGAGGTATCCTACGACACCGCCTATTGGATGGAACGTTTGACCGCGGTCGATTTCATCGTATTCGGCGAAGGCGAGGAGACGTTCCGGGATTTGCTGCGGCAGATCGCCGGGGAGCGTAAGTATCATTTCGTATTCGGGCTTGCTTATCGCAAAGCCGGACAGGCGGAACCGATTCTGAACCCCGGCCGGCCCAAGCTCGATTTGAACGCCATCCCGTCGCCGCACCGATTTGCCGAGGATATCCCGGGGCTGCGCAACCGCGTCACCTATTTCGAGACGAGCCGGGGCTGCCCGTTCAGCTGCCAGTTCTGCTTGTCGAGCATTGAGGTCGGCGTGCGCTATTTCGACATCGATCGCGTCAAGGCCGATTTGCTCTATTTGATCGACAGCGGGGCGAAGCTGATCAAATTCGTCGACCGCACGTTCAACATCAAGCGCGATTACGCGATGGACATCTTCCGGTTCCTCATCGACAACCATCGCGGTTGCGTATTCCAATTCGAGATTACCGCCGACATCATGCGTCCGGAAGTGCTGGATTTTCTGGCGGAGCATGCGCCGCCCGGCGTGTTCCGCTTCGAGATCGGCGTGCAGTCGACGAACGACGAGGCGAATCTGGCCGTGCAGCGACGACAGAACTTCGCGAAGCTGTCGCGGACGGTGACGAAGATCAAGGAGAGCCGCAACATCGACCAGCATCTCGATTTGATTGCCGGCTTGCCTCACGAGAATTACGATTCATTTCGCAAGACCTTCAACGATGTATTCGCTCTGCAGCCGGAGGAGTTGCAGCTCGGGTTTCTGAAAATGCTGCGGGGAACGGGACTGCGGCGGGATGCGGACAAGTACGGTTATGTGTACATGTCCCGCGCGCCTTATGAAATGCTGGGCAACGACCTGATGCCGTTCGCGGACATCGTGCGGATCAAGCGCGTGGAAGACGTGCTGGAGAAATATTGGAACGCGCACCGGATGGACCGGACGCTTGCGTATTTGACCGGCGCGGTCTATCCGTCCGCATTCGACTTCTTCCAGCGGTTCGGCGATTACTGGGAAGCGCAGGGCTGGAGCCGGATCGGGCATCAGCTGGAGGATTTGTTCGCGCGGCTGTGGTCGTTTCTGGAGACGGACCGGCCGGACGGATTGGACCCGGATGTTGCGTTCGCGCTGCTGCGGATCGACTACTATCTGCAACACAAGTACAAGCCGCGGAAAACGTGGTGGGACAGCCGGGTGGACAAACAGACGTGGACGGAGCGGCTGCGGCGGGCGGCCGAGCAGCTCGGCATGGACGAGCGGGAGCTGCAGAAGCAAGCGGCGCTCGACTCGGTGCCATTCGATTACGCGCGGTGGCAGCAGGATGGTACGACAGACCGGACCGGCGGCGGATCGCTGCTGACGATTCTGTATGCAGGCGAGGATGCGCCTCCACGGCTCGTTGTATTGCCGGCGGTCGAGCAGGCGCAGATGAACGAGTTAGGACAGAAGTAGGTTTAGGTGCAGGTACGGATGCAGACAAGCAGGCGGACATAAGCATATAAGCAAACGATAATGCGTTGCGCGCATGGAGCTTTGCCGGGTTTGAGTATGCAGCCGCCGTACGATGAGCTGCCGCGGCCGGACGGGCTGGCGGCAGCCGGATTTATGCATGGTTGTTCAAGAAAGCAAATCGGAAAGGGGCAGGAACGATGACCTATTTGGCAAATCAGGAGCGCTATCGCGGAATGCAGTACAATCGCTGTGGGCGTTCCGGGCTGAAGCTGCCGGCGGTGTCGCTGGGGCTGTGGCACAATTTCGGCGGCATCGACGCGTTCGAGAACGGACGCGCATTGGTGCGCCGCGCATTCGACTTGGGCATTACCCATTTCGACCTCGCGAACAATTACGGACCGCCTCCGGGATCGGCGGAGACGATGTTCGGCCGCTTGCTGGCAACCGATCTCGCGCCGTACCGGGACGAGCTCGTCATCTCGACCAAAGCCGGCTATTACATGTGGGAAGGACCATACGGCGAATGGGGCTCGCGCAAATATTTGATCTCAAGCCTCGATCAGAGCTTGAAGCGCATGGGTCTGGACTATGTCGATATATTCTACCATCATCGCCCGGATCCGGATACGCCGCTGGAAGAGACGATGGGTGCGCTCGATCAGATCGTCAGAAGCGGCAAGGCGCTGTACGTCGGCATCTCCAACTATCGTGCGCCGCAAGCCCGAGAGGCAATCCGCATTCTGAAGGAGCTCGGCACGCCTCTGCTCATTCACCAGCCGCGATACAGCATGTTCGATCGCTGGGTGGAAGACGAATTGCTCGATGTGCTCGAGGAGAACGGCGTCGGCTCGATCGCCTTCTCGCCGCTGGAGCAGGGACTGCTTACGAACAAATATTTGAACGGCATCCCGCAGGATTCCCGTGCTGCGGGCGCATCGGTATTCCTGAAAGAGAATAGTATTACGCCGGAGCGGGTGGAGAAAGTTCGGCGTTTGAACGAGATCGCGCTAGGGCGCGGCCAATCGCTGGCGCAGATGGCGCTGGCATGGGTACTGCGCGGCGGTCGCGTGACGAGCGTGCTGATCGGCGCGAGCCGTGTCGGCCAGTTGGACGACAATGCCGCGATCGTGAACAAGCTGGCGTTCAGCGAGGACGAACTAGCGGCGATTGAGGCGATACTGGCATCTTAAGCTAGCGTGCTGTGGACCCGTGGGTTTAATCCCATCGGGTCCAATTGTCTGCAGCTTGCTGCGCTGGACAAACCCGATGTTGGACGGATGCCTCGCAATTTGCTGCGAAGACTCGGGTGCAGGCAGCGCGCGGGCTTTGTTCATCATTCAGCACTTATAAGTTTCACGCCTGTTCATTACTGGATGATCTTCGATAAAAACGACATTCCCTGTTCCAAGAGGACGACGAAGTCGTTTTTTACTTGGAACGTGCGATCAAGATTGTTGGGACAAGGAGCCGATGCCTGAATGAGTCATGCCGTATCCCGAAGAATTGCGGAGTTGGAGCAATATGAGCCGCCGCTGACGGCGCGCCCGGATCTGGAAGCTTATTGGGAACGAACGCTGAACGCATTCGCGGCTAAACCGCTGAATGCGTCCGTCAGCGAGCCTGTTTCACTGCCGTTTCCCCATATGGAGGCGCGCAGAGTATCCTATGAAGGCTTCGACGATACGCCGATACAAGGCTGGTATTTGCGCCCACGATTCGTAGAGGCAGGCAGCAAGCTGCCCTGTGTCGTGCATTATCACGGCTATACAGGCAATAAGGGATATCCGGAGGATTTCAGCCAGTATTTGCTGATGGGAATCGCTGTGTTCACTGTTGACGTACGCGGTCAAGGCGGCGATACCGGGAATCGGCTCCCGCAGGATTACGGGATGACGAGGGGCTGGATGACGCAAGGCATTCTGGATCGCGACACGTGCTACTATAAAGCGATCACGCTGGATGCGCTGAAGGCGGTGGAGTGGGCGGCGGCACAGCCGGACGTGGACGCGTCGCGCATCTGCGTCGCCGGCGGCAGCCAGGGCGGAGGCATCGCGCTGATGGCTGCGGCGTTGTCCGAACTGCCGGCAGCGGTCGTCGGGCATATCCCGAATATGTGCCATATGGATTTCGGTATTCTGAACTCTACCGGCTCGCTGACCGAGGCGGCGGACTTCGTCGCCCGGTTCCCCGAGCGGCTCGAGCAATTGCTGGAGACGCTCAGCTACTTCGACCTGCTCAATCTGGCGCCCCGCATCCGGATTCCGGCTTTCGTGACCGTCGGGTTGAAGGACACCATTACAATGCCGGAGACGATCTACGCGGCATATAATCGGATCAAGTCGCCGAAGCAGATTCATCCATATCCGTTTTTCGGTCATCACGTCGGTGGCGACCAGAATCGCAAGGCGTTCGAATTCATCGCGGAGTCGTTGCGATTGTAAGCGACAAAGTTGTTCATTCTATTATTATAGGAAAGCCTCCTGCCATTCTGCTGGAAAATTCCGCAGAGATTGTCGGGAGGCTTGTTTGCTATTGTGTAATGACTCTTATTTTCGCGAGCTGCCGGGGCGAGGTTCGAAATAGTGCCACTCCGCCGCAAATCCCGTGGTTGGTCGAGGCATAGGACGAAATAGCGCCCCCTCCAGCACTAATCCCACGATCGGTCGGAGCAAGGGTTCGCCAATATGCCCCTCCGCCAAATTTTCGGAATCGGCGGCGGAGTAAGGCGGATTCGCAGAACCCTGGCGCAATATGTGGGCCCTTCGCGCCGTTTGCCTGTCTTCCCTTAAAGCGGCAGCGGCGAATAAGCGACATACTCAACTTCGCCATCTACGCCGTCCGGCCAGGTGACGCTCACGTCCACATCCGCCGGATGCTCGATGCGCAGCTTCATGCGGTTGCCCGTGAGCCGCCAGCTGACACCGATCTGGCCGCCCTGCGGCAGCGGGACGGCGCCATTCGCCCACGACAAGCCGCTCGGCTGCGGGGCAATCTCGACCTTGCGCCAGCCGGCGTCGCGCCGGTTGATGCCAAGCACGCTCGCCCCAAGAAAATAACCGGGCGCCGCCGACCAGGCGTGGCAATGGCTGCGGGTGAGCATTTTCGGGTTCGCCCGATTCTCGGAGAAGTTCGGATACATCTCCCAGCAAGTCGTCGCTCCATGTTCGACCATCATGCCGTAATGGCGGCGAATATCATCCACAAGCAAGCCCGGCTTACCTGATTTCATAAGCGCTTCATAATAGAAGAAAGACATGAACGGACTGCCGATCTGCACGAATTCGGACGGAGGAGTCATCAAATAGCTTTCTACCGCCGCCAATCTGTCGCCTTCCGCGACATCGCACAAATAAGCCACGACTTGCGTCTGCATGCTGAAAATGTCGGAGCGTCTGCCGTCCGCATGGATGCAATCCAGATAGGCACGGCGCCTGTCGTCCCACAGGAATTCGTTGATCGCCGTCACCAGCCGGTCCGCCCACTCTGCAAACCCGGCTTCAGCCGACTCCAACGCTTCCGCTGCTCCTGCCGCACTCGCCAGCGCCGCCGCTTGCCGGAGCGCTTTGACGAGGAATAGATTCTGGTGCGTGACGATACCGTCGTTCGGCTGATCGATCGGCGCCCAGTCGAGCAAGTTCCAGCCTTTCATGTTCAGAAGCCCGCTGCCGTCGATATGCGTCAAATAATGCGACAACGTGTGCCGGACCGCCGGCCAGATCCGTTTCGCGAACGCCGCGTCGCCCGTGTGTGCGCAGTACTCCTCGCATGCCAGCACCCAGAAAAACGTCCAATTCGGAATCACGCTGTCCCACGCGCTGGGCACCTGATCGACATAGAGCGGCGTCATGTCCGCGGAACCGGGCACGAGGTACAGACAGCGCTTCACGATTTCGGTCGCGCCGAACACATAATAATTGACCAAAGCTTCATTGCGGGCGTCTCCGACCCAGAATACTTGCTCGTAAGACGGACAGTCGACGAAAGTGTCCTCCATGCACAGTCTCGTCGTATGGCGGCTGATGTCCCAAATTTCATTCAGCAAGGAGTCGGAGCAGCGGAAAGCGCCGGCGTCCGCCACAGGATAGTTGCTCTGATGAACATAGACCTCGTGCAGCTTGACCGGACCATCGTTGCCCCGGATCGTGACGATCAAGTAGCGCATGCCGCGGCGGACCGGCGACAGATAGCGCTGCCTCCCCGCCCGGCAAATATAGCGGAACGTATTGTCCAAGCCGTACGTGTGCTGCGTGTAGTCTTCCTGCCAATATTCGACGCCGTATACGTCGACGATCGTGCCGGCCGGCGCGTCAATCTCGAAGCCGATAAATCCGGACTGTTCTTTGCCCAGATCGATGACCAGCTCGCAATCGCCGTCCGCGAACCGCGGCAGCACCGCCGCCTCCGGTACGGGTAATACGGCGCGGGCAAGATCCCCGGGAACCGACAATCGTTCTGCCTTCGTGCGCCATACGTTCAAGCCGAAGACATCGTCCCCGCAGTACATTTCCGCCTCCAGCGGTCTTGCCCAGGTCCGGTAAGCATCCAAAGCTTCTGCCGACCCGGCGCTCTTCAACGCCACATAATCAACATGATCCCTGAGCAGCGTCCGCGTCGCTTGATAGTCGATCCGCTGCAGATGATCGAATGGACCATATACCGCGAACGGCGGTAAGCCACCTTGATCTTTCCCGAGCGGCGAATGCAGCGTGAACGGCACGTCCGCATCGATGCCGTAATGGTAGCTCCCCCCATGATCCGATGAAGTGACGTCAAGCATGAGTAGGTGATCTCCCGCGGCAAGCGGCAGCTTGGCGTATTGCTCCGGCTGCTCCCCGTACCATTCCGTGACTGCCGCCCCGTCCACATAGAGGCCCGCTCGCGCGCCGCGCGGGAATCCCGCGATGATAACGCCATCGCGTTCCAGTCGGATGACGGTCGCCAGAAATCCGCAATATTCGATCCCGTTGGCGTGATTCGCGCTGTCCGGCACCATCTGGTTGCGCAGATCAATCGCGGCCATGAACGCGGGCGCCCGTACGCGCTGCACCGATCGTACGGCTGCCGGATACAGCTTCTCTTCCGTCAGGAAGGGGATATCGCGCGGCACGAGCCTCGTCCATGGCGCCATGCCGGCGGTTCCGATCGCCGAAGCCGATTCCCACGCCGAGTCGTCGTATGCTTCAACGGTCCAATCGCCGTCCGCCGCCCTTGCGTCGATTATTTCAGCGAAGCCTTGCTGGCAAGCCATGCGCGGAGAATGGCGATGATGACCGGCAAGCCGCCGCGTTTTCCAGCTCGAATCTGTCGCCGCGAGCACGGACGGGCCCGCCGTCAATTCCGCGATCAGCCCGCCGCGCCCCCGAATGTAGTAGAAATTCGCCACGCCGAAGTGCAAGACCAGTACAGCGATTGTATTTCGTGCGCCAGTGCGCAGAAGATGTCCGATCTCATACGTGTCGTAACGCTGCTCTGCCGGCCAGGATCGGACCGGACCCCGACCGACCAAGCAACCGTTCACGTACAGCACGTATCGCGAATCCGCGCACAGATGCAGCTGCGCGTCTTCTCCCATTTCGCCCGTACAATCGAACG
This sequence comes from Bacillota bacterium, assembly GCA_023391635.1. Classification (GTDB taxonomy): domain Bacteria; phylum Bacillota; class Bacilli; order Paenibacillales; family Paenibacillaceae; genus Cohnella. The sequence goes on from JAEWAQ010000076.1 coordinate 163,210, forward strand.
TGCGGCGGAAGCAGCGCCATTCGTTGCGCGGGCTAGGCTCGTTGCCTCCCCAAATCCAGGATGCTGTCCATTGTCTTCCATTCATGATCATAACCGCCTTTGCAACCATATTAGGTTTCAATCCCATTGTAGCGGTCCAAATAGCGCATAAAAGGGTTGATTGTGCCAATAAAGGGGGGTAAGCTGACATTGACAAATTCGAAGATAGAAATGAAACATCAAGGAGGCGTCCCATGGTTCGAAAATCAGTCGAGATTACGCCCGTGCATATTTTTTTCGACGACGAAACGCCTTATTTCGTCAATCGTGTCGAGGAGTCGTACGAGCTCCATTTTCATGAACACGAATTTACGGAAATATGCTATGTCGGAGAGGGCAGCGGCTTCCACTATATCGAGGAGGTGACGTTGCCCGTAAGCCGGGGCGATCTGTTCGTGCTTCCGGTCGGCACCTCGCACGTCTTCCGCCCGCGCAGCGCGCAAGGCCGCGACCCGCTGGTCGTCTATAACTTCATCTACGTGGCTGAACGGGCGGCTCGGGCATTGGAACGGTTTCCCGACCTATGCCTGTCGCCGGACACGCTGCAGCTGCTGAACCTTGCGCCCGGCCTTCCGGCATGGCGGCATATGCGGGATTCCGCCGGAGCCTGCCATTCGTTCTTCGCGAATGCGTACCAGGAATTCCGGCAGCGTCAGATCGGATACATGCCGCGATTGCATGCGCTGTTCATTATGCTGCTGACGGAAATCGATCGCCAATTCCTACCGTCGAAGCGCGAGGCTGTGCACGCGCAGGGGCTCACGCCCGCAATTTTATCCATGAGGGAAGCGATTGCGCTCATCCATCGCGCTTATGCTGCCGATGTCACGGCAGGTCAAGCCGCGAAGGCGGCACAGATGAGCGAGCGTCATTTTCACCGCCTGTTCGCGAAGGCGACGGGCATGACCTTCAACCGCTATGTGCAGAATTTGCGAATCGAGCGCGGCAGCGAACTGCTGCGAACGACCCGCATGACCGTATCGGAAATCGCCGAAGCCGTCGGATACCAGGACAAAGGTTACTTTCAGAAGCTGTTCCGCAGGAAGACCGGGCAATCTCCCCGCGCTTACCGGGGCTTGCAGGAAATAAAGGAAATGGATGGCGGTTGGTCGAAAGAATAAACCGGGATCGCAAAAAAAATCGAACGCGCTTTGCTGCGAGGTGACCCGATGCGATGTTGAACGAGAATCGGACGCATATTACCGCTGACGAGATAGACAGATGGGAAAGACACTATTTGGTAGGGCGAGACAAGGAAATCGCCTTGTTCCGCGAGTGGATGATCGGCTCTCCGCCGAAGGAACGAATATTGAATGTATTCGGAACCGGCGGTGTCGGCAAGAGTTATTTGCTGGAGGAATTCCGCCGCAACTGTGAACAGGAGCGCATTCGTTTTCTGCTCTTGGACTGCTCAGTAAGCGGCCGAACGCCCGTCGATTTCTGCCTGCATCTGGTGCGGCTGCTGCATGCGTACGGCCCCTATGCGGAAGAGTCGTGCCGGGATCTTCGCGTTCTTCAGTCCCAGTGCCTGCAGCGACTGGAGCAAGCGGGAGCGAACGGGAGAATCGTACTCGCGTTGGATACGTTCGAGGAGATCGGAGAGACGGAGCGCTGGCTGCAAGACGAATTCCTGCCGCGCGTCGGTACGAACGTGCTGACGATCATCGCGGGCAGATTCCCGCTGCGGGACCATTGGATGTCGTCGCCTGCCTGGCGCAGGCTCATCCTGCGGATACCGTTGGCAGAGCTGGACTATGAAGCCGTCAGGATGTACATGGCACGCTTCGGCCTGGAGCAGGAAGCAGCCGTTGGCGCAATCTGGCTCAGAACCCAAGGCCATCCTTTGACCTTATCTCTGTATGCATCGACAGCGCTGACCCGGCACATGCGGGGAACCGCGAATACGCCGGAAGGCGAAATTTTTCCCTACGTGGTGAAAGCGTGGCTGAAGGAAGTGCCCGACCCGGCAGGCCGGGAATTGGTCGAAGCGGCAGCCGTCCTGCGGCATTTTAACCAGGAGCTGCTGAGTTACATTCTGGAGAGGCCGGTGACCGCCGAACAATTCCTGAAGCTGACGGAATACTCCTTCGTGCGTCGGGCAGACCGCGGATGGATGCTGCACGATATGCTCCGGGATGCCATCGGGCACGAGCTCAGGCACCGCGCGCCGGATTATTACGACAAGTTATGGAAACGTTGCATTCTGCATTATTACCATCGCATGAAACAGCCTGAACGGAGGTTGATGACGGACGGAGAGCGCGCGAACGGGGAAAGCGCGGATTGGGTGTATTATATCGGGGACCGCTTCATCCGGACGCTGTTCTACCAGAGCAGCGCTACATACCGGCTGGAGCCGCTGCATCGCTCGAATTGGGCCGAGGCGCAGCGGTATATCGACGATCGCCGCCGCTTCGCCCGGGACGTGAGGATCGAGGAGGCGGACCCGGATTCGAGCGAACGCTACGAATATCTCATCGCAAAAGACAAAGGACTGATCAGCTACATGCACGCAAGCCTGCAGGAGTTGTACGACTTGGACTCAGGTGCGGTCAAGCTGATCCGCGATGCCAGGGACGCCGTGTGCGGATTGGCATGCATCATTCCGATCCATGAAGGGACGCTCGGATATTTACGTTCGAAGCCGCCGTCATCCGCCTATTTCGCGAGTCTGTCCGAATCCAGGTTGAAGGAACTGAAGGCTCCGGGCATCGATCCTGCCGGCTATTTTATCGCTTTTATCGATGTGCAGGATTATGCGGATATTTCGATGCGACAGGCGGCCGGACTCGTCTTTTTCTCTTATATGCTGGCGGCCAGGCTGGTCGTGACGACTTCGCCGGACATCCCTTTTTTCCACGCGATCTTTCACAGCCTCGGTTTCGAGAAATCGAAGCATGCCGTTCATTACGACTACGGGGATCGGATGCCGACGCCGTATTTCGTGCTCGATACGAGAGGAAACAAACGGTTCGATTACCTGGACCGGATGGTCGCGTCTTTCGGTTTGTCACAGGATAAGGAAGACCCGGAGGAACAGCTATATCCGTCGTTGTCCAAGCGGGAGAAGAGCGTCGTAGAACTGTTGGTGGCGGGCGCGACCAATTCGGAAATCGCCGAGAAGCTGTACCTGAGCGAAGCGACGATCAAGAAGCACGTATCGAATATCTTCCGGAAACTGCGCGTCAAGAACAGGGTGCAATTGATGAACCGATCCAAGCGGCAAGGCCGATCCTGAACGCCTCACGTAGCAAAGGGTTGCCCGTGGATGGATACGCCGATGCTACCGAATTGCCACTTTCGGATAATACCCGCCGCTCCCGCCTGATGGTATCTTGTTAGTACATGCGCGCATTGGAGGGCATGTCGGAAAATACGGCGGAAGGGTGAGGAAGTTGAAAAAGAAGCTGAAGTGGTGGAAGAAAAAATCGGTCATGATCGGGCTATTCGTCGTCGCGCTGCTATCGAGTTCGTTCGGTTCGGCTTATGCGGCGGCCAATCTGGAGCCGATCAAGGCGTTCTTCAACAAAGGCTTGTCGTTTGAACTGTACGGGGAGCTGTGGCAGCCCAAAGACGCGGCGGGCAAGCCGATGCCTGCGATTCACTATAACGGCAGCAACTATTTGCCGATCCGCGCGGTGGCCGAAGCGCTCAAAGTTCCGATCGATTACGATCCCGCCAGCCAGAAAATCTATATCGGCGGCAAGCCCGGAGAGAAGACGCCGATCTTCGCCATGCCGATGGAAATCGACAACATCTACGTCATCCCGACGAAGGATCCGGCGGAGACGCTAGTGAAGGATAAGCAGTTCAAGCAAGTATTGAAGGTCGACCAATACGGCGACATCGTCTTCACGCTGGATCGCAAGTTCAAGCGGCTCGTGCTGGATGCCGCCGTTATCGATCCAGGAGAGCATGAGGTTGAATTCTCGATCTACAACGCGGGGGAAGCTGCCGGCAATATGGCCGATACCGTGCTGGAAATGCATAAAGTAGCGCCCGAAGATCCGGTGACGACGATGATGTTCGACGTGGAAGGCTTGGATAAAGTCAGGCTGCACGTGCAAAGCCATAATTTGAATCCGTTTATCTATGCGAGAATCGTGGACACATCCTTCTTCGATAACGGCGACCCGGCGGGTCAAGGCGACGCGGGAAGCGGCACGAGCCGTTGAAGAAGCTTGGCGGTAACGAATGGAAACGAGCAGGCGCCGATCTGTGGCGACGCGGGTTGCTGCTTGCAGCCGCCGCGAGCTTCGCGCTCGGAATCGGCGCCGCGCCTGCGGCGGCGCTTGAACCGGATTGGGTTCGAATCATCGACTTCAAAATTCCCGTCTACTTGATCGGCAACCCGAAGGCGATCGTGCGTTGGGAACGCGATATGGCACTGTCCTTTCATGCGCAACCGGCAATCGGACCGGACGGTACGATCTATATTAGTTCGTACAATTCGTTGCGCGCAGTCCATGCCGACGGACCGACGCGATGGGAAGTTCAATTGAAAGGCCAGGTGTACGGTCCGCCGGCAATCGGCTATGACGGCACAGTCTACGTTACCTCGGACGACAATAAGCTGTACGCCATTCAAGCGGACGGCAGCAAGAAGTGGGAAGCCGCCATCGGCGGGTCCGGCGCGTTGAATCTGTTCCAGCGGCTGCAGAGTTCGCCGGTCGTAGGTCCGGATGGCACGATCTATGCGGCAAGCACGGACGAAGCGAAGCTATTCGCCTTCAAGCCGAATGGTACGCGCAAATGGGTCGTCGAAACCGGAGGGGCCGTGACGACGCCAGCGGTCGGCCCCGACGGGACCGTCTATGCGGGAGCATTGGACAGCAAGCTGTATGCGGTGAATCCGGGCGGGTCCATAAAGTGGACGTATACTGCGGCCAGGACAATCGTGCAGCAGCCGACGATCGGCCCCGACGGCACCATATACGTAGGCGCGTATAAATCTTATGTCGGGTCGATCTTGAATGCGGTACGGCCGGACGGCACTCTCCTGTGGAGCCAGGATCATGGCAGCTTCACCGGGGTGGCGATCGGTCCTGACGGCACGCTGTATGCCGGAGGCGATCCCGACCTCGTGATGATGAATCCGGATGGGACGCTGAAGCTGAAAGTAGATCTGAAAGGCCACATGCGCAAAATACCGGTGATCGGCTCTGACGGCACGATCTATGTAACGACCGATTCCGGGAAGTTATACGCGGTACAACCCGACGGAAGCATCAAATGGGAATACAACTCTCCGGGCGTGCTGGTATCGATACCGGCAAACGGCAGCGACGGCACCGTATACGCGCAATCCTATTCGACGCTCGCGGCGCTCGGCACCGTTGCCGTCAGCAGCGTCAAGCTGAACAGCAATACGCTTTCGTTGCTTGTTGGAGGTACGCAGACGCTGACGGCGACGGTCGTTCCCGACGATGCCGTCAACAAGCGGATCAAATGGGGGAGCAGCAATCCGGCGGTTGCGGATGTGGATGAGACGGGGAAAGTTAGCGGGGTTGCAGTCGGTACGTCCCGCATCGTCGCGATGACGGAAGACGGCGGATTTACCGCGATGTGCGAGGTGACCGTGTCGGCGGCCCCGGCTTCCGAGCCACCTGCGCAACAGCCCGAGCCCGAGGAGGAACAGCCTGATAAAGAACCGGTATTCCTTGATGTTGCCGGGCACCCTTACCGGGAAGAGATTGGAAAGGCCGCTGCGCTCGGATTCATCCGGGGCTACCCGGACGGCACGTTCCGTCCGGATGCGGGCGTCACTCGGGCCGAGTTCGCCGTCATGCTCATTAGCGGGATGAAGATCGATCCGGATCTGGAGGGGGAACAGATTGCGCTTGCTTTCCGAGATAGGGGCGAGATCGGCTCCTGGTCGGCGCAGTCGGTGGCGCATGCCGTGAAGCTCAAAGTCATTAGCGGTTATGAGGACGGCACGTTCCGCCCGAATGCGGGCATCACCCACGCCGAGATGATCTCCATGGTCGTCCGCGCCTCCGGATTGCCGGCGGGAGAGACGAAGCCAACAGGCTTCGCCGACGATGCGGACATTCCGGGATGGGCGCGCGGCGCCGTGTCGAAGGCAGAGGAGATGGGGATCGTCATCGCGCGGGACGCGGCGGAGCGATTCCACCCGCAGGCGCCGTCCACTCGGGCGGAAGCATCGGCGGCTATCGTCCGCATGCTTGAGGCGCTTCCGTAATGCTATGGATGATTCGGCGTATCCTTGTAAATTTCCCGCATCACGTGTCCGAGCTCGGGCAGGATCAGCCGTGTCATCGCCAGCCGCACCGCGCCGGTGGAGCCGGGCATCGCGAATACGGCAGTACGCCCGATCGTGCCGGCCACGGCGCGTGACAGCATGGCGGCTGCCCCGATATCCTCGGTGAAGCTCAGGTAGCGGAACAATTCGCCGAAGCCGGGCATCTCCTTGTGCAGCAGGCTCCGCACGGCTTCGATCGTGACATCGCGCGCCGCGATGCCGGTGCCGCCGTTCAACAGCACGGCTTCGACCGTGGGATCGTCCGCCGCTTCGCGCAGCGAGGCGGCGATGGCCTCATCGTCGTCTGGCACGATTAGATGACCCGCGATGGCATGTCCTTGATCCGTGAGCAACTGCCGGATCAACTGCCCGCTCTTGTCTGTATCTGCCGTTCTCGTGTCGGATACGGTGATGATCCGGCACGTGACGCAGGCAGGCGCTTCGCGCTTATGCTGTTCGGTCGAACTGGAAATCGGCATGGCTAGGGCAGCTCCTTCTCCGGCGATAGCGTATCGGATTGCTCGTGCGCATCCGGCTGCATGGCGGCGTCCGCCTCGGGCGCCGCTTCTTGAAGTTGCTTGCCGATGACCGGTTCGCGGTTCGGCGCCGCTTCCCGATCCTTGACAAAGCGATCGATCGCGGCGGGGATGAGCAGCATCAGTGCATAGCCGAGCGTCATCCAGATCGCGAACGTGTGATGCTGACCTTCGGAGAAGGCAGGGAATACGGCATCGCGCCGCCACAAGGTGACAGAGTCGAGCAGCAGCCCGATCGCCGCGGCCGTGTAGCCGAATCGGGTCGCCGATCCGCGTTCGGGAAACCACTTGAGCCGCACGGCCAGCGCCAGCCCGATAATGACGAGCAAGGTGAGCAGAATCAGCAAGAACAGCGAAGATCCGAAATGCGCATCTCCCGGTTCCACCAGCACCCAGTCTCCCAATAGCCGAAAGAACAGCGTGGCGGCACCCCATACTGCGATGCCGAGCCCGATCATCATAAACCATTTGCGCATCCGGTTCATCCTCCCTTTGGCCAATTACGAGCAGCCTTGCATCATGAATGCCCGAGCACATGTGACAAGCCAAGCGAGCGCCGGGACGCGCATTCGCTTGTTTACGGCACGCGGCTCCTGAGCACGGTCATCGTTCCATCCAGCGTATACGCGCCAAGCGTCGCCGGCAGCAGAAAGCAGTCTCCCGCCTTGGCGTGAACGGATCCTTCCGGATAGCCGATCGTGCCTTCGCCTTCGCACACGATAATGATAGAGAAACTTTCCGGCGTCGCCCGCAGCCGCCATTCGTCCCGTACGATGCCCTTCTCGGTTACGAAATAAGGAGAGATGGCCAGCGTCAACCACTCGCCGGGCTGCAAGCCGTCCGTCTTCATGCGGGTGGCGCCGCCGCCGGCGAAGTCGGTCACGTTCAGAGAGTCCTCGACGTGCAGTTCGCGCGGCTTGCCGTCCAGCCCCGGACGGTCGTAATCATATAGTCGGTAGGTCGTATCTGAGTTCTGCTGGATTTCCGCGACGAGCACACCCGCGCACAGCGCATGGACCGTGCCTGACGGAATGTAGAACGCGTCCCCCGCCTGCACCGGCACAACCTGCAGCGTGTCCATGATCCGGCCTTCCTCGATCGCGCGTGCCATCGATTCGCGGGTGACGCCGGGCTGCAGGCCGTAGATGATCTTGGCGTCGGGTCTTGCGCTCATCACATACCACATTTCCGTCTTGCCCGACTCGCCCGGCGGCAGTCTATTGTAATGATCGTTCGGATGCACTTGCACGGACAGATCGTCATTGCAATCGAGCAGCTTGATCAGCAGAGGGAATCGGCCGTTCGACGAGTGCCGGCCTTGCGAGCCGAACCAGTCGTCGCCGAACTTCTCGCGTACGGCGTCCAGGCCAAGTCCGGCGAGCGGGCCGTTCGTCACGTGGGACACCCCGTTCGGATGATCCGCGATCATCCAGCCTTCGCCGATGGCGCCGGCAGGCACTTCGAATCCGAACCGCTCCAGCGCCCGGCCGCCCCACACCCGTTCTTTGAATGCCGGCTGAAAATGCAGCGGATAAGGTTTCACTTCGCTCATACCCGATTCGCGCCTCCTCTCGTCGATTGGAACAGCTCGATCGCTTCGCCGTCCGGCCCCTGGAAGAAGAAGTACCGGCTTCCGTTCGGCAGGGTCGTCAAGGACGCGTCCAGACCGTCAACGCCCAGCGACTGAATGCGCGCATATTCGGCATCGATGTCGTCAACGGTGAACGCCAGATGGTGCACGCGTCCTTCCCGGGCGAGAGTGCCGGTATACCCTTCGATCAGTTCCACCTCGGTCTCCGGGTAATCGGGGAACGAGAGGAAGGCTAACCGGATTACGCCATTTGTATGGACGATCGTTTCCAGGTGTCGCAACCCCAGCGCAGTTTCGTAAAAAGGAATCGACTTCTCGAGCGAACTGACCATCACGCCGACGTGCTCCATTTTGCGAACAGCCATTTTTATCAGCCTCCTGTAATAGGGAGTTTGCGGAGCAAACTCTCACTGCTTTAGGGAGTTTGCTCCGCAAACTCTCACCGCTTTTTCTCCAATGCTACAAGGTATGGAGCGTGCGGCTTCTGCGCGAAGCGGTACAGCATCGTCTGGGCAGCCGTCGCGGGAACCCCGGCCATCCAGGCGGCGACCGCGTTCGCCTCATCATCTCCGCCCGCATGGCCGGGATACAGCACCGCCGTCAGCACGCCTCCGGGCGCGAGCAGGGCAAGTCCTGCCTCCAATGCAGCCAGCGTCGTCTCCGGCACGGTAATCACGCCGGCTTCGGCGCCAGGCAGGTACCCTAGATTGAACATGACCGCGCTGAGCCGTCCATGCGCAACCGCAGGCACGAATTCCACCATACGCTCATGTCCGGCGAGGAACAGCTCAACTTGCGCCAGCGCCTCGCTGCGCTCCACCGCTTCCGCCATCCGCGCCCGCGTGCGGACGACCGCCGCTTCCTGCACGTCGAAGGCGTAGACGCAGCCGCCCGGCCCCGCCGTACGCGCTAGGAACAGCGTATCCACACCGCCTCCTGCCGTCGCGTCGACAGCGAGCCCGCCTGGCGCAAGCCGCTCGGCGACTAGTCGCTGAGCCATCGTCAGGACGGATACGAATCCCATCCGTTACCGTCCTCCCCAGCGCTTGCCCTGCCAGCTGTCGCGGCGTGCGAGCTCGGCGTCGATCGCATTGAGCACTTCCCACTTGCGCAAGCTCCACATCGGGCCGATCAAGAGGTCGCGCGGCGCGTCCCCGGTGAGCCGGTGAACGGTCATGTCCGGCGGCAGCATCTCCAGCGTGTCGGCGACGAGCTCGACGTATTCATCCTGCTCCAGGAACCGCAACAGCCCTTCTCGCCACTGGCGCACCATCGGCGTCTTGCGCATCAGGTGCAGCAGATGAACCTTGATGCCCTGCACGTCCATTGCGGCGGTCTGTCTGCCGGTCTCCAGCATCATCCCGCGATCCTCGCCCGGCAGCCCGTAGATGATATGCGCGCATACGCGGATGCCTCTTGCGCGGAGCCGGTCGACTGCGTCGCGGAAGCAGTCGGTGTCGTGCGCGCGGTTGATCAGCCGCGACGTCGATTCGTGCACCGTCTGCAAGCCCATCTCCAGCCACAAATACGTCCGCTCGTTCAGCTCTGCGAGATAATCGACGACATCGTCCGGCAAACAATCCGGGCGCGTTGCGATCGAGAGGCCGACGACGCCGGGCTGGCGCAGAATGACCTCGTAATATTCCTTCAACGTTTCCAAGGGCGCGTAAGTGTTCGTATAGGCCTGGAAATAGCCGATGTAGCGCGCTTGGGGCCACTTCAAATGCTGGCGGTCCCGCACGCTGTTGAACTGGGTGACCAGATCGTCGCGCCGGCTGCCCGCGAAGTCGCCCGACCCGCGCGCGCTGCAGAACGTGCAGCCGCCCGCCGCGATCGTGCCGTCGCGATTCGGGCAGGTGAATCCGGCATCGAGCATCACCTTGAACACTTTGGCGCCGAACACTTCCCGCATTTCGTGGTTCCACGTATGGAACCGCTTGTCCCCCCATTGCAGCGGACGCTGCGGCGCCGCTTCCGGACTGGCGTGCATGATACATCCGCCCTTTGCATCATTTCGAGTTCGTGTTGTTGCTTGCCGCTCATCACGGGCTGGTTACCATTGTAACGAAAACAGCGCCAAATTGCGAGATTTCCGCCTTCGTCTCCATCTATGTTGCCGTGTCGGGTTTTGTTTGACGTGAATTCGTGGTACACTTCCGATGGAAATCATCGCTTGTCGTGATCAGGAAGGGGCAATACGGTTTTGAACAATACCGACAATCGGCCGTTTGACGGGTATTTGCTGGCAGGTCTCGCGACTGCTGCATTCACGGGCACGACGCTGCTGATCGGAGCGGACCGAGTCGTGCCGTTCGATGATGCGATCATCCGGGCCGTGCAGGGACGGGAATCGTCCGGATTGACCGGTTTGGCGGAAACGCTGAGCTGGCTGGGATCGACGAAATCGGTCATCGTGCTTGTCTTGCTGCTGGCGAGTATTTTGTATGTCGCGCTGAAGCATCGCACGGAGCTTATCTTATTCGCGACGGCGGTCGGTGGGGCGGGATTGCTGAACAAGCTGCTGAAAACCGCATTCCAGCGGGAGCGGCCGACTATTCATCCGCTTATCGCAGAGACCGGCTATTCATTTCCGAGCGGGCACACGATGGGTGCGGTGGCGCTGTATGGCATTCTGGCCTACCTATTATGGAGGCATATCGCCAGCCCGACTGGCAGAGTTATGCTGGTCGCTGTCTGTGCGCTGATGTACCTGGGGATTGTCACGAGCCGCATCTATCTGGGCGTCCATTATCCGAGCGACATTGTCGGCGGGACGCTGGCCAGCACGGCCTGGCTTGGCTTGTGCATCGGTGTGTACGAGCGGCGAACCCGGAAGCAAGCCCGGTGCGCGGCAGAACGTCAGGAGGCGGCATAATGAGATTAAGAGGCAGGAAAAATATCCGGGAGAGCCTGGAGCGGCAGCCCGACCTCGTCATTCTGGAACCGGAGCGGTGGAGAGGGCGCTGGAGCGAATTTTTCGGCAACGACCGTCCGATCCGCGTCGAGCTTGGCATGGGCAAAGGCCAGTTCATCAGCACGATGAGCGGCAAGCACGAGGATATCAATTTTATCGGAATGGACATCTACGACGAGTTGCTGCGGCGGGGCAGCGAGAAGGCTAGAAGCGTCTGGCGGGAGAAGGGGCGGGATAACGTTCCGAATCTGGCGCTCGTGCGGGGCAACGTGGAATACTTGGAGGCGATGTTCACGCCGGGAGAACTGTCGCGCATCTACCTCAATTTCAGCGACCCGTGGCCCAAGAGCAAGCATGCCCGCAGAAGGCTGACGCACCCCCGGTTTCTAAAGAAGTACCAGTCGGTGCTGAATGCGGATGGCGAAATTCATTTCAAGACCGATTCGCTGTCGTTGTTCGAGTTTTCCTTGAACAGCTTCTCCGACACCGGGCTGCAGATGCGGAACATCTCGCTGGACCTGCACCGCGACGGCGCCCGGGAAGATCTCGTCATGACCGAATACGAGACGAAGTTCCACCGGCAAGGGATGCCGATCTATCGGCTGGAAGCCGTCATCGGAGCCGATGCGGTCAAGCGCAATGGGCAGCGTATCGCCGATGAGCAGGAGGAACAAGCGCGCAGAGGCGGGGCCAAGGAGCTGGCTCCGGGGCAGCCGCAGGAACATTCGAATTCGTAACAGCTTGCAGCCGGGGCGAATAGACGATCACCGTCGCCTATCGCCCCGTTTGACTGCCACCCCGCCCAATAGATGCCCCATCGCCAATTCGCCTCGCCCGACCTCCACTTCCGCCTTATAGACGCCCCTATCGAAATTTCGCCCCACCCGACCGCCATCCCTTGCATACCTCTGAGCGAAGGGGATAATGTCCTGCAAACCCGTTTTACGGCCAATATTGATGGGTAAATCTTAATAAAATGGATCGGCTTTTGGAGACAAATCTTGCAACCTTCCAAACGCCTTCTTCGTATGTTCTTTGAAACGTAGACCCGGTACATGCCGCGGCATTACCTTCAAACATGCTAACTTTTTCTGTGCATGAGCCGGGAAAACGCTTCAAAACAACCGTATAAAGAGAAAAGAGAGGAATCGCAACGGCGCATCGCACGCCAGCAGTCATTCAGACGCAAGGCATGCGAATTCGGCTTGTCGGCTCTTTTGACAACCGGGAGCAAAACGACGAGAATCAAGAATGTGCAATTTTGCAGGGTAAGGGAATGGCTGGAAGTACCTACAGAGAACACAGAGAGAAAAAACAATGAAAAATCGGGGTTTAGGGGGAAAACTGAATATGTTTAACATGATTTTGCTTGGGCTGCAAGTCGTTTTTTTCGCCATCGGTGTTTACCAAATTTTTCTATCTTTGTTTGGATGGTATCGCAAGAAGGAACGGATCGAGCATCCGCCCACCAAATCTTTCGCTATCTTCGTAGCCGCCCACAACGAGGCTGCGGTCGTCGGAGCCTTGGTCGAAAATTTGCTTAAAATGAAGTATCCCCGCAAGCTTTATGATATTTTCGTCATTTGCGATAATTGTACGGACGGAACCGCGGACGTGGTCAGGAAATACCCGGACGTCTTCGCCATGGAGAGAATGAATCCCCATCAGAGGGGTAAAGGCTACGCTATCGAATGGATGCTGAAGGAACTCTGGAAGCAGCCGAAATCCTACGATGCCGTCGTCATGTTCGACGCCGACAACTTGGTGGCGACAGACTTCCTCACGTATATGAACGAGGATTTGATGAACGGCCACCGGGTTGTGCAAGGGTATCTGGACACGAAAAATCCGAACGACTCTTGGGTCAGCGCCGCCAACGGAATCAACTATTGGTTCTGCAATCGTTTATGGCAGCTTCCCCGCACGAATCTCGGGCTGTCTAACTTCTTGGGCGGAACGGGCATGTGTTTCGAGAGCAGCTTGTTGAAGGAGATGGGGTGGGGGGCGACCAGCCTCGTTGAGGACTTGGAATTCACCATCTGCTGTATCCAGCGGGGGATTAAGACCAAGTTCAACTTCGAAGCCCGGGTGTACGACGAGAAGCCCATCACGTTCCGGGCATCGGCCCGCCAACGTCTCCGTTGGATGCAAGGCCATTTCGACGTGACGCGGCGCTATATGCTGCCGACGCTTTGGCAAGGAATCAAGGAACGCAGTTGGGTCAAGATCGACGCCGCCATTTACATTTTCAACGCGTACAACTTTTTGTTCGGTTTCATTATCACGGCCGTACTATGGTTCGATCTGGTAGTGCCGGGCGCGGCGAGATTCGATTCGATCTATTCCATCGCCCCGGTCTGGATCGCGATACCGGTGAGCCTCTACATCTATTTGCAAGTTCCGCTGGCGATGATGCTCGAAAAGGTGAACTGGAAGATGTATATACGGCTCATCACGTTCCCGGTCTTCTTCATCTCGTGGTGGCCGATTACGTTCTACGCATTTTTCACGCAGAACAACAAAACCTGGAGCCATACGCAGCATACGCGCGGGCTTCGGCTCGAAGAAGTGCAAAGCAAGCAAATGTAATATTTTAAGTTCGACCCCGGCAGCGCCGGGGTTTTTTGTGCGTCAAAATTCCGGTCACATGACCCACAGCTTGATGATCAGCGCCGTCAAGCTGCCGAGCAGGGCGCCGGCGACCGTATCGCTTGGAAAATGAAGACCGAAGTAGACGCGCGATAGCGCGACGCCGAGAGCGATCGGCAGCAAGGCCGGAATCAGCGAGGGCGCGGCGAGCATCCATGGCGTCATCGCCGCGAACGCGGCGGTCGTATGACCCGAAGGAAACGACGGATCCTTGAGCGGCTTGCGTCCCGTGTGCGCTTGGGGAAAGATCTGATAGGGCCGCAACCGGGGGGCGCTGCGTTTGGCAATGGCGACCGGTACGTGGCTTAAAGTTACGGCGACCAGCGCCTGCCAGCCCACGTTGCTCCAGGGCTCGGGCGCGAAAAGGCCGACAGCGAGCGAACAGACAAGGGTGAACGTCGCGCCGCCCAGCAGCGAGAGAATGCGGAACAGCCAGCTAAGCGCGGCATGATTCCAACGGATGTTGACGTGCAGGAACAGCGGACGCTCGACCTCCAGCAGCATGCGGTAAATTCGGCTCACGGGCACCGTCTCCTTCTGCCGTTCCGGTTAACCGGGTTCGGCGGTTATCCGACGTACCTACACATACAGAATAATAGGGTTTTATTATCCCATGATTAACGGACCGCGAGATTTTGGTTATATTCGCATTGGAAAATGCCGGTTTACGCGGAGGGCGGTTGGGCAAACTTGAAGTGAAGAATGCGCCATTGGCGATCTGCGGAAATATAAAGAGACCGAGCCGGTGGAGCCGAAACGAACAAACAGAGACAGAACAAAGAAAAATCGGGGTCCAGGGGGTCAACCGAATATGTTGAATCAAGTGTTTTTCGTCGTGCAAATTTTGGTTGGAGCCATTGGCGTGTATCAGTTCGCGCTGTCTGTCTGGGGATGGACCGGCAAGAAGAAAGCCGCGAATCACGATCCACGGAAGTCGTTCGCTGTCCTGATCGCCGCGCACAATGAAGAGAAGGTTGTCGGCGCTCTGATCGATAACTTGCTGAAACTGAATTACCCGCGAGCGTTGTACGATGTATTCGTCATTTGCGACAATTGCACGGACGATACGGCACGCATCGCGCGGCAGTATCCAGGCGTGATCGCCTGCGAGCGCGAGAACAAGCACCAGCGCGGCAAAGGCTTCGCCATCGAATGGATGCTCAAGGAGCTGTGGAACCGCAGCCGCCAATATGACGGCGTGGTCATGCTGGACGCCGACAATCTGGTCGAGTCCGATTTCCTGCTGCATATGAACAACAGCCTGTGCGAAGGGCACAAGGTCGTTCAAGGCTATCTGGACACCAAGAATCCCGAGGATTCCTGGATCACGGCGGCATACGGCATTACGTACTGGTTCTGCAACCGGCTCTGGCAGCTGCCGCGCACCCGCCTGCGGATGGCGAATTTCCTCGGGGGCACTGGGATGTGTTTCGACTCTGGACTGCTCAAGGAGATGGGCTGGGGCGCGACGAGTCTGGTCGAGGATCTGGAGTTCACGGTTCGCTGCGTGCAGCGCGGCATCTATCCGACGATGAACTACGACGCCAAGGTGTACGACGAGAAGCCGCTGTCCTTCCGCGCTTCCGTCCGCCAACGGCTGCGCTGGA
The DNA here is from genome assembly GCA_023391635.1 of Bacillota bacterium. GTDB lineage: Bacteria > Bacillota > Bacilli > Paenibacillales > Paenibacillaceae > Cohnella. The sequence continues at coordinate 178,808 of JAEWAQ010000076.1, forward strand.
TGCAAGGACATTTCAGCGTGGCGCGCCGCTACTTCTTTCCGCTGCTGTGGAGCAGCATCAAGGAGCGGAATCTGGCCAAATTCGATACGGCTCTCTATACCGTAACCGTGTACAACGTGCTGATCGGCTCGCTGCTGACTCTGGTGCTATGGTTCGATCAAATGCGGCCGGGCGTGCCGGCGTTCACGTCGATCTACTACTACTTGCCGATCTGGGTCACGGGCATCTCGCTGTTTGTCAGCTGCGCCCAATTCCCGTTCGCGATGATGCTTGAGAAAGTGAAGTCCTGGAGAGTGTATGCGAATCTGCTGTTGTTCCCGGTATTCCTGCTCTCCTGGTGGCCGATTACGATGTACGCCTTCTTCACCCAGAACAACAAGACGTGGAGCCACACGCAACATACGCGCGTGCTTCGGCTCGAAGAAGTGCGCGGCAAACAAATGTGACGTTGACATCACTGATGCGGCATGCTATAGTCTTGAAGTGACTGTTTTTGATCAATCAATTCAGTACGCATAAGCAGAAGCGCCCGCTTCTCACCTGCTCGGCTTGCGCTGACGGGTTCGCGTAGCCGACGGATGCGAGGCCGCAGCCGGGGAGTTCGATTCCCGCGCAGTGCCGAACCGACGAGTGAGCAGGAAGCGGGCCCGATGGTTGGGACCCGCTTTTTTGATGCGCTGGAGAGGGCTTACGACAGGCCATTATGGAGGTGGAACATTATTAGCAAGGATCATCAAATCAATGAGGAAATCCGGGCGAGGGAAGTCAGACTGGTAGGCGCAGAGGGCGAGCAACTCGGCATCAAGCCGTTCCGGGAAGCGATGCAGCTGGCCATCGACGCGAATATGGACCTGGTCAATGTCGCGCCGCAGGCGAAGCCGCCGGTGTGCCGCATTATGGACTACGGCAAATTCCGTTACGAGCAGCAGAAGAAAGAGAAGGAAGCCCGGAAGAATCAGAAGATCGTCGACCTGAAGGAAGTCTGGTTCCGTTCGAACATCGATGAACACGACTATCAGACGAAATTTCGCAATGTCGTGAAGTTTCTAAACGAAGGCGACAAGGTCAAATGCTCCGTGCGGTTCCGCGGTCGTGAAATCGCCCACGCGAGCATCGGTCAGAAAATTCTGGAGCGCGTGGCGAAGGAAGTGGCCGATCTTTGCGTCATCGAGCGGATGCCGAAGCTCGAAGGCCGCAGCATGATCATGATTCTGGCTCCGAAGAGCCATTGACAGGAGGAAGTGCAATCCATGCCTAAGATGAAAACACACAGCAGCTTGAAAGGCCGTTTCAAAATTACCGGTACCGGCAAAGTGAAACGCCACAAAGCGTACAGAAACCATCTGCTGTCCCACAAGTCCGGCCGCCAGAAGCGCGTGCTCGCTACACAGCCGCTGATGGCGCAAGGCGATGTTCGCCGCCTGCAGCAGCAATTGGCAAATCTGAAATAATACTTCCGGGAGGTAATGAATCATGGCAAGAGTCAAGGGCGGATTCGTCACACGCCGCCGTCGCAATAGAGTATTGAAAATGGCCAAAGGCTACTGGGGCGCGAAGCATCGCCTGTTCAAGAAAGCCAAAGAACAAGTGATGAAGTCGCTGTGGTACGCTTACCGCGACCGTCGCCAGACGAAGCGGAATTTCCGTAGACTGTGGATCGTGCGCATCAACGCTGCGGCCCGTCAGAATGGTCTTTCTTACAGCAAGTTGATGAACGGCCTGAAGCTGGCCGGCATCAACGTCAACCGCAAGATGCTGGCGGATCTCGCAGTGAACGATATCCAGGCGTTCAACTCGCTGGTCAGCGCCGCCAAGGCGAAGATCAACGCCTAATCGCATACAGACAAGCCCCGGGCGACCGGGGTTTTGATTTTTCGTGAGATCGCCGCGTATCGTGCCGCGAATCGTGCCGCGAATCGAGCGGTGCCTGCTTTTTCTAAAGATGCGTACAATCATACAGGCCAAGCTTTATCCTTGACCATACGCTGTAGCACTACCGGTAAAGGAGGTCTGTGAGCATGTCTCACGTCACGAGAATGCAGGCGAGGCAGTTGATCGGCCATGAGATCTATGTATTGCGCAAGGACGGCGCCGTCGTTCACGGGAAATTGACCGGGCTCAAAGGGGATAAGCTGATCATTGCGCCCGCCTCGGGCCAAGCGCACACTCAGGCGATCCTTCCGCTTGCTTTGTTCGATATTTTGGCTATTGGAACACTTCCGTTCGCAGGATTTGGCGGCGGCTTCGGCGGCGGCTTTGGAGGGTTCGGATTTCCCGGGTTTTTCTGGTGAGACGTATGTAGAGCGCCCCTGTATGGCCGGTTGAAGAACCGGCCTCTTCTCGTTGTCGGCCTGCGGATATTGAAGACGTGATCGCCGACCCGTAGGATTTAGCGAACATAGAGGTGCAAATGAATACTCCCGCCACTTATCTGCGCTATGGCTTCGGTTGAAGACGCCTTCTTCATACTTGGGCAATGGATCGCCATCCAGGAAACTGGCTTTGGAGGTATACGCCTCTTCGGTGAGAATTGCCTCGATGCCAAGTGCAGTTGCTTTATATCGGATCATCGACACGTGCTCCGCTTTCGTATTTGACGCGCGCGGAAGTCGCCGTCATCGTACGCAAGCTGCTCCAGCAATCCGATTTGATCTAATCTGGTCGAATTTGTCCAGAGCCCCGGTTTCCGTCGGAAACCGGGGCTCTTGCTCGTAAACATCAGCCGTCCCGGCGCGTTCACGTCCACCCGGTCCATGCGTGGGTCAGCGGCTTGAACATCTCGTAGCAAGCTGCTTTTGGAATGTGGCGGACGACGGTATAACCATGCCTGGCATAGAAGCGCATGCCGCGTTCGTTCTGCTCGTCTACGAACAACCTCGACTCGCTGCAGCCGTTTTCCATCCCGTATCGCTCCGCGGTAGCCATCAGGGTCGATCCCCAACGCCGGTTCTGTTCGACCGGATCGACTGCCAGCAGATCGACGAACAAAGTCGCAGACCGCAGCTCCAAGTGGACAAAGGCGAAAGGCGCGCTCTTGGCCGTGCGGGAAGCGACGAGCGTGTGGCCGCGGCGCAGACGCGGGAGCAATTCACGCCGCAATCGGCTGCCGCCCAGACCGGGTCTGGGGGATAGGGGCACGAGCTGCGTTCGGACCAGTCCCACGATCGCGCGTTCGTCGCCTGCCCTTTTCCAGCGGATCAAAGGCATCACCTCCCCGATCAAGACGCCGAACGTGTCCCTATCATCGTATGAAGCGCTTGATCGGCCCGGCCCCCCAATTTACCCGAGGGTATGACAAAGACAAGTGCATGATCATCTGAACTATTCCAAGTCGGTTTGCCGCCATTCCCGTTAGGATATGATCGGAGGGGGAAGAAGGAAAAGTACATATTGACGGATGAGATTGCGAAGCATATAATGAAATCTAATCGATATCGAACATGTCAACAGCATTGATGAGGATCAAGCGAGAGGGCTCTTATGCTCAGAGAGCGTCGGGATTGCTGAGACCGATGCCTTAATCCCTTAACGCACAGTCTCCTCGGAGCTGTTTCCCTGAACCGTGCCGCGCGCGGCATCAGTAAGGGGAATCGGAGTGGCGCACGTTATGAGCGCCGGAGGTACGAATCAGCCGTAGCGCTCGGCTGCGTTCCTTCTGAGGCCGCCACTGCAAGGTGTGCGGCAAATCCGGGTGGTACCGCGGAGGCAACAGCCTTTCGTCCCAGAACGTCGATAAGACGGTGTTCTGGGAAGAAGGGCTTTTTTATTATTCGAAAGGAGGATGACGGATGAGCGCGCATAGTGCAACGCTGAAATCCAAAGAAGATTTGATTGGCAAATGGAGCAAGTCGGAAGTAATATCAGGTTCCGAAATGCTGCTCCGCAGTTTACTGTTGGAGGGCGTGGATTGCGTGTTCGGCTATCCGGGCGGCGCCGTACTGTACATTTATGACGCCATGTATGGATTTTCCGACTTCAACCATCTGCTGACCCGCCACGAGCAAGGCGCGATTCACGCGGCGGACGGCTATGCCCGTTCGACCGGCAAAGTCGGCGTATGCATCGCCACTTCGGGGCCGGGAGCGACGAACGTCGTCACCGGCATTGCTACGGCTTATATGGATTCGGTGCCGCTGGTCGTCATCACCGGCAACGTCGCGACGCATCTGATCGGTACCGACGCGTTCCAGGAAGCCGATATCGTCGGAATCACGATGCCGATCACGAAGCATAGCTATCTCGTTCGGGAAGCATCCGAGCTGCCCCGAATCATACACGAGGCTTTCCATATTGCGAATACCGGGCGCAAGGGGCCGGTGCTTATCGACATTCCGAAGGATGTGTCGGCGCAGAAGGCGCTGTTCCAGCCGGTGACCGAAGTCAATCTGCGCGGCTACAACCCGACGGTTCTGCCGAACCGGAATCAAGTCGACAAGATGCTTCGCGCCATCGAGGAAGCCGAGCGGCCGCTGCTCCTGGTCGGAGGCGGCGCGGTCTATTCCGGAGCGCACGAGGAACTGTACGAATTCATCGAGAAGACGGAAATTCCGATCACGACGACGCTGCTCGGACTCGGGGCGTTCCCGAGCGGGCATGAGCTGCATCTCGGCCTTCCGGGTATGCATGGTACATGGACGGCGAATAACGCGATCCAGAACGCGGATCTGCTGATCAGCGTCGGTGCCCGATTCGACGATCGCGTGACCGGCAAGCTGTCGGGCTTCGCGCCGAAGGCGAAGATCGTACACATCGACATCGATCCGGCGGAGATCGGCAAGAACGTGCCGACGGATATTCCGATCGTCGGCGACGTCAAGGCAGTGCTTCAGGTTGCCAATGGAGCCGCGAAGCGTGCGGGCAAGGCCGATGCCTGGCGCAAGCAGCTGAGCGAGTGGAAAGCGGCCAAGCCGTTCAAGTATATCGATTCCACTACGGAGCTCAAGCCGCAGTGGGTCGTGCAGATGATCCATGAGACGACAAACGGCGATGCCATCGTAACGACGGACGTCGGACAGCACCAGATGTGGGCAGCGCAATATTATCCGTTCAAAAAGCCGCGTTCCTGGGTTACATCAGGGGGACTTGGTACGATGGGCTTCGGATTCCCTTCCGCGATCGGCGCGAAGATGGGCAATCCCGACCGCACCGTCGTCTCGATCAACGGCGACGGCGGCATGCAGATGTGCGCGCAGGAGCTGGCGATCTGCTCCATCAACAACATTCCGGTCAAGGTAGCCATCTTGAATAACCAAGTGCTTGGCATGGTGCGGCAGTGGCAGGAGCTCATTCACGAGAATCGCTTCAGTCACATCGACCTGGCCGGCAGCCCGGACTTCGTCAAATTGGCGGAAGCTTACGGCGTGAAGGCGTTCCGTGCGACAAACAAGGAAGAAGCCCGCGCTGTATGGGAAGAAGCGCTTCGTCATCCCGGTCCGGCCGTGGTGGATTTCGTTGTCCGCCGCGACGAGAACGTGTACCCGATGGTTACCCAGGGCAGCACGATCGATCAAATGATTATGGGGGATTCCGAATGAGCAAACATACGATCTCCATTCTCGTTAACGACCAACCCGGCGTCATGCAGCGGGTGTCGGGACTGTTCGGCCGGCGCGGCTTCAACATCGAGAGCATTACGGTGGGCTCGTCGGAGGAGACTGGACTGTCGCGCATGGTTATCGTCACTTCCGGCGACGACCGGACGATGGAGCAGGTGCAGAAGCAGTTGTACAAGTTGATCGACGTCATCAAAGTCGTCGACGTCAGCGCGAATCCGATGGTGGCGCGGGAGCTGGGCTTGATTAAGGTGAACGCGGAGCCTTCCGCGCGCCCCGAAATTCTTGGCGTCGTGGAGACGTTCCGCGCCGCGATCGTCGACATCGGCCCGTCCACGCTGATGGTGCAGGTCGTCGGCGATACCGAGAAGATCGACGCGATGGTCGAACTGCTCAAGCCGTACGGCATCCGCGAGCTGTCGCGCACCGGCGTCACCGCCATGGCGCGCGGCAACCGCTGAGACGAGTGATGTGGGGGTTGGGCATTGAAAGTGCCTAAATCCCACCTCAGTCGGCTAGGGGCAAAGATTTAGGCACTAAAAGTACCTAAATCTCGCCGAAGCCGGCTAGGTGCGCAGAGTTAGGTACCAAAAGTACCTAAATCTCGCCGAAGTCGACTATGAGCTCAGATTTAGGCACTAAAAGTACCTAAATCTCGCCGAAGCCGACTATGAGTGCAGAGTTAGGCACTAAAAGTACCTAAATCTTGTCGAAGTCGGCAGGGCACTTGCCAAAGCCGGGAATTTTAGCGAAAATTGAGGATGGCTGTTACAAGCAACTGCAGGAAGAAACCAACTTTCGAAGCGGGGGTTCGAGGTTCGGACCGACACTCGCGTTACCGGGTACAATCTGATTCGACCGGCAGGCCAAACACGAGACGACCGATCGGCCTGCCAGACAAGTGTCCGCGCTTGGAACGCCCGCTTCGAGGGTTAGATCAACAGGCAAGCCAATTCTAAGGAGGCACGCATTATCATGGCAGTAAATCTGTTCCACGAGAAAGACGCCGATCTCGGTGCGCTGAAAGGCAAGACGATCGCCGTCATCGGGTACGGCAGCCAAGGACACGCCCAAGCCCAAAACTTGAGAGACAGCGGCTTGTCCGTCATCATCGGTCTTCGCAATGGCAAATCCGCGGATAAGGCCCGCAATGATGGCTTCGAAGTGCTGTCCGTCGCGGACGCGACGCGCAAAGCCGACGTCGTGCAAATTCTGATGCCGGACGAGACGCAAGCTTCCGTCTACAAGAACGAGATCGAGCCGAACCTGAAGAAGGGTGCCGCGCTCATGTTCTCCCACGGCTTCAACGTTCACTTCGGCCAGATCGTCGCTCCTGCCGACGCTGACGTATTACTCGTCGCCCCGAAATCGCCGGGCCATATGGTTCGCCGCACTTATGTCGAAGGCTTCGGCGTACCGGGCCTGATCGCCGTTCACCAGAACGGAACGGGCAAGGCGTTCGAGATCGGCATGGCTTATGCCAAGGGTATCGGCTGCACGCGCGCGGGCGTCATCGAAACGTCCTTCAAAGAAGAAACCGAAACGGACCTGTTCGGCGAACAAGCCGTGCTGTGCGGCGGCGCATCCGCGCTGGTCAAAGCCGGATTCGAAACGCTCGTTGAAGCAGGCTATGCGCCTGAAATGGCTTACTTCGAGTGCCTGCACGAGCTGAAGCTGATCGTTGACCTGATGTACGAAGGCGGACTCGCATCCATGCGCGATTCCATCTCCAATACGGCGGAATACGGCGATTATGTCACTGGACCCCGGATCGTGACGGACGAAACGAAGAAAGCGATGAAAGCTGTTCTGGCCGATATTCAAGCCGGACGCTTCGCGCGCGATTTCATCCTCGAGAACCAGTCGGGCCGTGCCTTCCTGACGGCTACCCGCCGCAACGAAGCCGAGCATCCGATCGAAGTCGTCGGCGCGCAGCTGCGCGGCATGATGCATTGGATCAATAAATAAATTCATCAAGATACCCAGTTTTGCCATGAGGCTGTCCCTCCTAGTCTTGCGACTTGACGGGCAGCCTTGCTTGTTGAAAGTAACGAGGAGGTGCGACACACCGGGCCATGCGTAAAATCTATTTGTTCGACACCACGCTGCGCGACGGGGAGCAGTCCCCGGGGGTGAACCTGAACACCCAGGAGAAAGTGGAGATCGCGCTGCAGCTCGAGAAGCTCGGCATCGATCGGATCGAAGCCGGCTTCCCGGCGGCGTCTCCCGGCGATCTCGCCGCCGTCAACGCCGTGGCGCGCGCAGTCAAGAACGCGACGGTCATCGGCCTGTCCCGTTCCCGCGAGCCGGATATCGATGCCGTGCGCGAAGCGCTGAAGGGTGCGCAAGATCCGTGCATCCACCTGTTCCTGGCGACATCGCCGATCCACCGCAAGCACAAGTTGCGGATGGAGAAGGAACAAGTGCTGGAGACGGCGGAGAAGGCGATCCGCTATGCCAAGCAATACTTCGACAAGATTGAGTTTTCGCCGGAGGACGCAGGCCGCACCGAGCTCGACTTCCTGTGCGAAGTGACGGAGATGGCGATCCGCGCCGGCGCGACCGTCGTCAACATTCCGGACACCGTCGGCTACATGACGCCTTACGAGTTCGGCAACATTTTCAAGACGCTCAAGGAGAAAGTGCCGGGCATCGAGCGCATCCAGCTGTCTGCGCACTGCCACGACGATCTCGGCATGGCGACGGCGAACGCGCTGGCGGCCGTGCTGAACGGCGCCGACCAGATCGAAGGCACGATCAACGGTATCGGCGAGCGGGCCGGCAATACGGCACTGGAGGAAGTGGCGCTGGCGCTCGAGACGCGCTCGGCTTACTTCGAGGCGAAGACCTCGCTGAATCTGCAGGAGATCGCCCGCACGAGCCGTCTGGTCAGCAAGCTGACGGGCATGGTCGTGCCGGGCAACAAGGCGATCGTCGGCGCCAACGCCTTCGCGCACGAGTCCGGTATCCACCAGGACGGCATGCTGAAGGAGAAGACGACGTACGAGATCATCTCGCCGGAGACGATCGGTCTGAAGGAGAGCAAGCTCGTCATGGGCAAGCATTCCGGCCGCCATGCGTTCCGCGAGAAGCTGATCGACCTGGGCTACGAAGATCTGACGGAAGATCAGGTGAACGCCGCATTCGGCAAGTTCAAGGATCTGGCCGACCGCAAGAAGACGGTCAGCGACGAGGATATTCGCGCGCTGCTCGAAGAGAAGCTGATCGAGACGCCGGAAGTGTTCGCGCTGGAGCACATCGTCGTTTCCTTCGACAGTCATGCGGTTCCATCCGCAGCCGTCCGGCTCAAGACCGCGCAAGGTATCCGCGAACACCGGTCTGAAGGCAACGGCTCGGTCGACGCGATCTACCAGGCGATCGATGCGCTGACGGACGAAGCCGTGGAGCTCGAAGATTATACGATCAAATCGGTCACGGACGGCACGGATGCGCTCGGCGAAGTGCACGTGCTGCTCAAGCAAGGCGACTTGACCGCGCAAGGACGCGGCGTAAGCACGGACATTCTCGAAGCGAGCGCCCGCGCTTACGTGGATGCCCTAAATCGGTTGCTCGACAAACGCAACGCGCCAGCCCGCAGCCGTCGTGACAACGTCACGCTGATCTAACAGCCTGAAGAAAGAAGTGGGGAATCCCTATGGAATATCGTTATGCCGACCGACTCGGGAAATTCTCTTCATCGGCGGTTCGCGAAATATTGAAGCTGACGCAGCGCCAATCGATCATCTCGTTCGCAGGCGGACTGCCGGCCGAGGAGCATTTTCCGGTCGCGGCGATCGGCGAAGCGTTCGACAGGGTGATGGAGCAGGGCAACAAGGCGCTGCAGTACGGCTTGACGGAAGGCTACTTGCCGCTGCGTGAGAGCATCTGTCGCAGGATGGCCGCCAAGGGCATCCGCGTGACGCCCGACGACATGCTGATCACGACGGGTTCCCAGCAGGGAATCGACCTGCTCACCAGGATCTATATCGATCCGGGCGACGTCATTCTCGTGGAAAGTCCGACCTATCTGTCGGCCATCCAGGTGTTCAACTCTTATGGCGCCAATCTCGTATCCGTACAGGGCGATGAAGACGGGATGGACCTGGACGACCTCGCGGCGAAGCTGCAGCAATACAAGCCGAAGATGGCCTACGTCATTCCGACGTTCTCCAACCCGACCGGCGGCGCATGGAGTCTGGAACGCCGCAAGGGCGTACTTGCATTGTGCCGGGAAGCCGGGACGCTCATTCTCGAGGACGATCCGTACGGTGAGCTCAAATTCGGGGACGAATCCATCGTGTACCCGTCGCTCTTCTCGCTGGACCGCCATCCGGACAATTCATGCGTCGTCTACACCAGCACCTTTTCCAAGACGGTCGCCCCGGCTCTTCGCACCGGCTGGGTGATGGCCGATCCCGGCCTCATCCGCAACCTGGCTCGCGCCAAGCAAGCGGCGGACCTGCACTCCAGCTCGCTCGATCAACAGACGCTGCATCAATTGATGGAGCGCTTCGACCTGGATGGGCACATCGCGTTCGTACGCGGGGAATACGAGGCGCGGATGCTGCAGATGGCCGACCTGCTGACTGCGCAAGATTGGCCGGGCGTCACCTGGCGCAAGCCCAAGGGCGGCATGTTCTTCTGGGTGACGATGCCGGAGGGCATCGATTCCGCCGAACTGCTCAAGACTGCGGTGGAGCTCGGCGTCGCCTTCGTTCCGGGGGGGACGTTCTTCGCGGATCGCCCGAAGGCGAATACGATGCGGCTTAATTTCACGCACAACGACACGGAAAACACGATTCGAGGCATGGAAAGAATGTCGAAAGCGATGGCTTCCGTATTGGTAGGTTGATCCAGACAAGGGAAGAAGAGAGCGGCTGCCGGTGTCCAAGCGACGGCGAAGCCGCTCTTTGGCGTTTAGCGGAACGGGGATAATGGGTATAGGACAAGCATAGACTACGGCATGGGAGGGAGAGCCATGTCCACTATGCTTGCTTTGCTGTTGACCTTCGTTACGCCTCTGTATCTGATGTCGCCGGCACCGCCGCCGGTACCGGATTGGACCGAGTATTCGTTGATCGCGCACGGCATGGGCGGGATGGAAGGCGAGACGACGCTGACGAATTCGCGCGATGCATTCGTAGCCAATTACGAGAAAGGGTTTCGCGTGTTCGAGGCGGACCTGCGGCTGTCGTCCGACGGGCATCTCGTGGCACTGCACGACTGGACCGCCTTCCTGTATGGCGCGCGCGGGCACGGCGAGCCGGATCCGAAGGACCGCAAGCCGATCGCGTGGTCGGCCTTCAAGTCTCTTAAGGTAGGCAAGAAATATCAAACGCTGGACATCTCCGACATCTTGCGGCTGCTCGAGCGCTATCCAGACGCGTACATCGTGACCGATACGAAGGACCGCACCCCGGATCTTGTCCGGCAACAATTCGCGTTGGTCGCGGACGCATTGGCTTCGTCTCTGCTGCCGGGCGTCGGAGAGCGGATCGTTCCGCAAATTTACAACCCCGAGATGTATGAGGTGCTGCAGGCGCTGTATCCATTTTCCTCTTACATTTATACACTCTACGGATCGAGCGTCACGGAGGCTGAAGTCATCCGTTTCGTGAAGAAGACGCCGAAGATCAAAGCCGTAACGATGCCTGAGAGCCGGGTCAGCGCGGCATTCGTAGCAAAGCTGTCCAAGCTTGGCGTCAGGACGTATACGCACACTGTGAACGATCCATCCGAATATGAAAAGTACCGCAAGCTGGGCATCGACGGGGTATACACGGATTTCTTGAAGCCGGATGAAGCTCATGCGCGATAGGTTCAGCCTATTAATTTGATAGATTTTATCTATTTTGTCTCTGAGCCGAAAGTGTGAGAAAATGACCATAGACGTCCAGACGGACAATCGCAATCGGAGGAGTGTTGGACAGCTATGGCAGAGACGAAGAAAATTGCCGTAATCGCGGGCGACGGGATCGGTCCCGAGGTTGTCGCGGAAGCGGAGAAAGTATTAAAGCGCACGGAGGAATTGTTCGGCTATCGGTTCGAATTGACGCACGGCCTGTTCGGCGGCATCGCGATCGACGAGAAAGGAACGCCGCTGCCGCAGGATACGCTGGACATGTGCAAGCAGGCCGACGCCGTGCTGCTCGGCGCCGTCGGCGGTCCCAAATGGGACAACAACCCGAAGGAGCTGCGTCCGGAGACGGGGCTGCTCGGCATTCGCAAGGCGCTCGGCTTGTTCTCCAACATCCGCCCTGCGGTCGTGTTCGACTGCCTGAAGGATGCTTCTACGCTGAAGCCGGAAGTGTTGGAAGGTACGGACTTGATCGTCGTGCGCGAGCTGACAGGCGGCATCTATTTCGGCGAGAAGTTCCGCAGGGAGACGGCGAACGGTCAAGAAGCGGTGGATACTTGCGTATATAATGTAGCCGAAGTGGAGCGGATCGTCCGCCAGGCGTTCGAAGTGGCGCGCACCCGCCGCAAGAAGCTGGCTTCCGTCGACAAGGCGAACGTGCTGGAAACTTCCCGCTTATGGCGGGAAACAGTAAACCGGATCGCACCGGAATATCCGGATATCGAGGTGGAGCATGTGCTCGTGGACAATTGCGCCATGCAGCTGCTGCGCCGTCCTGCGAGCTTCGACGTCATCGTGACGGAGAACATGTTCGGCGACATCCTGAGCGATGAAGCGGCCATGCTCACCGGCTCGATCGGCATGCTCTCGTCCGCGTCGCTCGGCGAAGGCAGCTTCGGCTTGTACGAGCCGGTACACGGTTCCGCGCCGGACATCGCCGGCCAAGGCATCGCCAATCCGATCGCCACGATCCTGTCGGTTGCGCTCATGTTCCGTCTGACGTTCGGCTACGCCGAAGCGGCGGACGCGATCGAGCGCGCGGTCAAGCAGGTGCTGGACGCCGGTCATCGCACGGGCGATATCGCGACAGACCGCAGCAAGGCCATCGGCACGACGGCTATGGGCGACCTGATCGTGAATGCAATGTCACGATAATTTCACAATTTAAAATTATTCTAAACTAATATTCATTCTAATCTTGATTTTATCTTTGCCGAATGATACGATTTTGACAGCAACAGTAGACACCGGCCCAGATGCCGGGAGGCTTAGGAGGTTATGGAGAGATGGCAGAACGTTTGGTAGGTCGCATCGCGCCGAACTTCAACATGGAAACGGTAAACGGCGACGGCACGGAATTCGGTACGGTGCAATTGTCCGATTATAAGGGCAAATGGCTAGTATTCTTCTTCTATCCATTGGACTTCACTTTCGTATGTCCGACTGAAATTACGGCATTGTCCGATGCTCACGAGGAATTCAAGAAACTGAACGCCGAAGTGCTCGGCGTCAGCGTGGACAGCAAACATAGCCACAGGGCCTGGATCAATACGCCGAAGAACGACAACGGACTCGGCAAATTGAACTTCCCGCTTGCATCCGATATTACGAAGCAAGTGGCCCGCGATTATGGCGTGCTGATCGAAGAGGAAGGCGTGGCGCTGCGCGGCTTGTTCATTATCGATCCGGAAGGCGAACTGAAATATCAAGTCGTCAACCACAACGACGTAGGCCGCAGCGTGGAAGAGACGCTGCGCGTACTCCAGGCGCTTCAGTCCGGCGGTCTGTGCCCGATGAACTGGAAACCGGGGGACAAGCACCTCGTCGCCAAGTAATCGCGCAAGCTCGCTCAGCATGCATGGCCCCGGCAGCAAGATTGCCGGGGTTTTGTTGTCCGACCGAGCAGGAATCCCCGGGCCCGATATCGAATATAGTGATTACACGCCGGCAAATCGTTGCAACCTAAGACCAGTTGAATTCGTCGATATGAGGCAAGGAGGGGAAGCCTGTGAGCTTTTGCTGCGGCGCAAGCATGATCGGTACGAAAGGGACGCTGAAGCATTACCGGACGCGCATCCACAATGTGCCCATTCTGTTCTGTCCCGTCTGCCATCGCGTAGAGGTGCATTACCTGGTGGAGAACGAATACGAAATTTTGGCCGAGTACGCGCATAGCGACGGTGCCTCCGAAGTGGACTTCCACGATTATGTCGATGAATCCGACAAGGCGCTTCATGAGAACTGCGTCAACCATGAGAGCGAGGAGCCGATGCAGGTCGTGCAGAACCAGATCGATATCGCGCTGGACTTGCTTTCGTTCGCCAAGCAGATCGAAGACGAGGAATGGGAACGCCAATTGAAGAGGCGGCTGGGCGCACTCAGTCGACGCAAGCATAAATTGAAGCAGAAGAAGACGTCCGGCGGCACGGTCTGAAGCGAAATCAGGCACAATCATCGGTTTTTGCAGTATCGATTGATCGAATCGAACCCGAGAATTTCGCCCTCGCAGCGGAACCATTCCGCTCCGGGGGCGTTTAATTTGTATCGGAACGATTAGGACCCCCACAAACGAGAGGGCGGCAACGAATGATATGAATGCGGGGTGAGCAAGTGCTGCTGGTATTGTGGAAGAGATGGCTTGCCCGCGGACGGACAGTCGATTCCCCTGAAGAGACCGAACAGGCGGAGCGTCAAGTGCTGGTCATACAAGCAGGCGACGAATCGCTGCGGGAATCGTTCATCCTCCGGTATAGGCCGTTCATCGCCAAGACGGCGAGCCGGTTCTGCAAGCGGTATATCGATCCGGACCATGATGACGAATTCAGCGTGGCCTTGTTCGCGTTCAATGAAGCGATCGACCATTACTCGGAATCGGCGGGCAGCCGGTTCATCGGTTTCGCGGAGAAGGTCATGACGCGCCGATTGATCGATTATGCCAGGCAGGAGCAGCGCCATGCGGCGAACGTGCCGTTCAGCGCGTTTGCTTCGGACGGCGATGCCGATGGACGATATATGGAGCAATTGGAAAATGCGGCTGCGATGGAAGCGTACGAGCAGGTTCGGGTCGCGGAACAGCGCAGCATTGAGATTGGGGCATTGTCGGAGCAGCTTGCGCTGTTCGGCATCGGCTTCAAAGATTTGGCGGACGATTCTCCGAAGCACAGGGATTCCCGCGCGACTTTGCTGGACATCGGCATCCGGCTGGCGGATACGCCGCTGCTGTTCGGCAAGATGCTGGAGAAGCGCCAACTGCCGATGAAAGAGCTGTGCTCCATGACGAAAGTATCGCGGAAAACCGTGGAGCGCAATCGAAAATACATTATTGCCGTATCGTTGATTGCCGGCGGGGCGTATCCGAGCCTCCGCACGTATATAGAACCGGAAACGATCGGAAGGGAGGGACAGCGATGAACCGGGGCATGGTCATGGAATTTGAAGGCGGCATGGCGATCGTCATGACATCGGACGGTCAATTTCTGCGGATACGGGCAGCAGGCCGGGATTTTCAAGTCGGCCAAGAGGCCGAGTGGACGACGGACGATGTCATGTCTTCGCGCGAGGCACCCAATCCGGTACGTAAGCGTCGAATAGCTCGATTCGGCGCTTACGCGGCTGCCGTCACAATTCTGGTCGTCGCTGCCGTCCTATGGTCTTTCCGGGATCCGGTCGTCGTCGCTTATGTCTCGATGGATGCCAATTCGAGCATCGAGATGGGCCTGGACTCGCGCGAGCGGGTGAGAGAACTGCGCGCGGTCAATTCGGATGCGGAAACGTTGATCGGAGGGATCGCGTATCTCGGCAAGCGAGTGGAGCACGTGACGGGCATGCTGGCAGGGAAAATGGCAGATTCCAACCTGCTGAAGGAAGACGCGGGGGAAATCGTCATTGCAAGCGTCAGGCTCGCTTCGGTGGATGCTCAATGGGAAGCGCGGGTTACGGACAAGATCAAGACCGCGTTGGAACAAGCCGCGATGGCCGCGAACGAAGTTAAGGATTCGGATGATGCTGCTGCTGCGAAGACGGCGCCGGTCTTAACGATCGAAACGGTATTTTTGCCGGTCGAAGTCCGGGAAGAAGCCGAGGAACAGGGCATCTCCTCCGGGAAGATGGCGTTCTACCTGGCCGCCGAGCAAAGCGGGCACAAGGTGGATTTGCAGGCGCTGCAATCGGACTCCGTCACGGACATCGCTTCCTCCATGGGCGGTCTGAAGCAAGTGATGGGCGGGGAAGCGACTGCCAAGAAGGACCAGGAAGAGTGGAAGAAGCTGCTGGCCGATGCACGGCAACATGACAAACAGCTGCAGGCGGACAATCGCAAGACGGACGGCGGCAAAAAGAACACGGCGGATTCCCGGGAAGAGGGCAAGATCGATAATAAGAATAACGTCAAGAGCAATGGCAAGAACAATGACAAGAACAACGATAAGAACAACGATAAGAACAACGGCAAGGGGAAAGACAACAGTACAGTCAAGAATAATGACTCCGTCAAGGGCAACAACGGCGGTAAAGGCAATGGCAAGAGCGAGGGCGAAGATCAGGATTGGCGCAAGAACAACGGCAAGGACAAAGAGAAGGACGACGATAAGTATAAGGACAACGGCAAAGGCAGCGGCCAAAGCAACGGCAACGGCAATGACAACGGCAATGGCAAAGGTAACGACAATAGCAAAGGTAACGGCAATGGCAAAGGTAATGGTCAAAGCAACGGCAAGGGAGATGACAATAACAAAGGTAAAGACAACGGAGACAAGGACAATAATAACGGTAAAAACCAGGGCAACGGCAAAGGAGATCGCGATGAAAACTGGGGGAAGCGCGATGATGATCGCAAGGGCAACGGACGCGGGTGAAAACAAAGGCAGCAGCCCGAATCGCGTCCGCGGCAGCGACCGATCTTAAGCTTCCGGCAGGGCCAAGGTCGTCATGACACCGTTCGACAACATTTCCGGTTGACACTTCCTTCCGACGTGCATATGATGAAGCTAGTTTCTACATGTGTCCTTGCTGCTCGGCGACGGGAGGATTTGTTTTCATGGAAGGTTGGAAAACGTTTTATTTTCCGGCACTTGCTCACTACGTCCGCACCGGTAAGTGGGAAGACAACAGCGAAATGGAAGCGTTGCGCAGCTTGATGTCCGGGGCGCAAAAGGATGAAATTTTGAAGCATCATGATGAAAGCGTAAGATTCCTGCACGCGATAGCCGACGAAGAAGACCGGATGACCCTCGTGTACCGGTCTCTTTTGTTTCTAAACGGTATGCTGGCCGCGCACGCCGGTACCGATATGGAGCTGGCGGCAGCTGCCGGAGATTCCGAAGCGTTCCGTGTCAGCTATTCATCTGCGCTGGGGCGCGCAATGACTGGCAACAACTATGCGACGAATAAATTCGAAACCGTTCTGCAGCAGATGGACAGCGGAATCGCCTTGTTCGATGAGGCCGGCTATTTGCGATTCCTGAACATGCAGATGGCGTGTTTCCTGAACGTTCCGCGGCGATCTCTGGTCGGGTGTTCGCTTAGGCAATTGCTGTTTCACCCGGAGCTGGATCGTCGTACTCGCAAATTTGGCGTCCAGATGCTGAAGGGCATGTTTCGAAAAAAACAATTTCACGCGGAATATCAAGACAAAGAAGGCCATGTCCTGCTGTTTGGCATTTCCCAGTCCGAGGCGCTCGACGGCGATTATCTCGTCAGCGTGAAGGATGTCTCGGCCTATCGACAGATCGAGGAGGCGGCTTTCCAGAACGATAAGCTCGCGATGCTTGGCAAAATATCCGCTGCCATCGCCCATGAAATTCGCAACCCGCTCACGTCTATCCGAGGATTTATCCAGCTTTTGCTGCCCTACCTTAACGAATACGGCAAACAGGAATATGCACGCATCATCTTGTCCGAGATCGACCGCGCCAACGATATCATCAGCGAATTTCTCCATTCGTCCAAACCGACCGCACCGATGAAGCAGACAGTCCTCGTCGGATTGCTGCTGAAGGAGACGATTCTGCTGTCCGAGAGCGAAGCTCATATGAGAGGATGTGAGCTTCACTACGAGATTTTCGATCCGTATCTTACGGTAGAGATCGACGTCAAGCAGATCAAGCAAGTATTGCTGAATATGACCAAGAACGCGCTGGATGCGATCGAAGAGGCGAAAGACGGGCGTAAAGGAAAAATCGAGATGTTGGCCTGCAAAGAAGGGGACGATGCGGTCATCTCGATCCGCGACAACGGCAAAGGAATGGACCGCCAGACGCTTAACCGGCTGTTCGATCCGTTCTTCACGACCAAGGAAGAGGGGACAGGGCTCGGCCTGTCCGTCTGTTACCGCATCATTAGCAATCATGGCGGCTCCGTGCAGGTAGAAAGCCAACCGAATGAAGGAACCGAATTCAAAATTTATTTGCCTTCGACACAGTGAAAAGAGTAGAATCGGTGTGAAACGGGGAAGACATCATGAAAGAATGGCTCATCAGTTTTCGCCGCACGATCGAACCGAGGCGGGTTGAGTCGCCATACCGCAAAGGATTGCGAATGTCGCTGATCGAAGGCATTCCGGCGGTCATCCTGGGCAATCTGCTGGGAGGGCCGCTTCAGACTGCCTTTTTGCTCTATATCGGCTTCACTTCGCGGCAGATCGGCATCGTCTTGTCGATACCGGCATTCGCGCTGCTCATTCAAGTGTTCATCGCCTTCGCGATGCAGAGGTGGCACAATCGAAGGCGGGCGATTATGCTGCTGGGCGTAACGCATCGGACGCTATGGGTGGCCACGGGACTCATCCCGCTGCTGTCGCCGGAATCCGCGTGGGCGCCGATTTACATCGTGCTGTTTTTGTTTTCTTTCTTGTCGGCGCAGGCTGGCGGCGTCATCTGGACCTCCCTGATGGCGGATGCCGTTCCGTCCGCCGTCAGGGGCAAATATTTCGGCATACGCAACATGATCCATTGGGCGGTGCTCAGTACCACGCTGCTGATTGGCGGTCAGATCATGGAAAGGCTGCCCGGCGGGAAGGGATTCACGGTGCTGTTCGCAATCAGCGCCATCTGCATCGTATGGAACGGTTGGGCATTGTCGCGCTATCCGAACCCGCCCTTCCAAGCATCGGTGAGCGGATCCTCCGGCAGTATGTTCGCAAGACCGTTCGCGGACAAGATCTTCTTGTCCGCCACGCTGTTCATTGCCGTGTTCATCCTTGCCCAGAATGTCGCTGTTCCTCTGTTTTCCTATTCGATGTTGAATATTTTGCACTTGAACTATACGGAAGTTACACTAATAACAATGCTGCAAAATATCGTCATGATGCTCAGCTATTATTACTGGGGCATATTGAACGGCCGGTATCCCGCGCGGACGCTGCTGCTGTGGACGTTCCCGCTCATCGCCTCTTCCTGTCTCGTGTGGACCGGAATGGCCGCGATTCCGGTCGTACCGGTGCTTATCGTCGCGCACGTGCTGCTGGGCATCGGACTTGGCGGCTACAATTTGCTCGTCTTTAATTTTCTGATCGGGGATTCGCCGAAGTCGGAGCGTCCCATGTACGTGGCAGTCTTCTCAGCCGTTACGGGTCTGGCCGGGTTTCTCGGACCGCTGGCCGGTGGCTGGCTGTTCGATGCGGCGGAGACAGGACCGAATTGGGTGCTGCGGCACGGACTCACTGCGGGCACAGGAGCGGTATTGATGCTGCTGTCAGTGGGCGTGGCGCCGCTCGTATTCCGCTCGAAGCGGACAAGGCAAGGCAAATGAAGATCAAGGGGAGAGTGACCTGGATACGATGACTATACAAGACGAACAATCGATCATGGAGCCGATCAACCCGGTAGAAGTTCAGCTTGCCCTCCAGCATTTGCAAGAGCAGGAGCTATACCTTCATCTGGAGATGACGACCGGCGCTTACGCCGCTCACTGGGACAGTTCGAAGCATCCGGCGGCAACCTTCGTCACGAACGCCCGCATTCGCTACGCGCAAGGCTCGATTGCTGGCAATGGCCCTTATCGCGTCGGTCTGAAGATGGAGCAGGGCTGGGTCTACTCCGAAGGTTTGACGCACTGGAACGGCGAAGATCCGGACCGTTTGATCATGGCGGGCCATGACGCTCAGGGGAAGCTGGTCGTCGCGTTGCAATTGGGCAAGACGCCATTTTAAGGAAAGAGGGAGACAGTTTTGCATTCGAATATATTGGTCATTTTACCTCATCCCGACGATGAAGCTTTCGGGCTTTCCGGCACGCTCACCAGACGAATCCAGGAAGGCGCCCGCGTCACGTACGCATGCCTCACGCTGGGAGAGATGGGGCGCAACATGGGCGTGCCGCCGTTCGCCAATCGCATCACATTGCCGCAGATCCGCAAGACTGAATTGCTGGCCTCGTGCCGCGTCATCGGCATTCAGGATTTGCGTATGCTGGGATACCACGACAAGACGATCGAATTCGAAGATAAGGATCGGCTCGACGGTCACATCCTGGCCCTGTTGGAAGAAATCCGGCCGCAGACCGTGTATACGTTCTATCCCCAGTTCAGCGTCCATCCCGATCATGATGCCTGTGGCGCTGCAGTCATCCGAACGATCGTGAGGCTGCCGGAGGAGCAGCGACCGGAAGTGCTCTGCATCGCCTTCTCCAGGGATCGCGAAGAAAAACTTGGCCAGCCGGACGTGACCATAGACGTGCGACCCTACTTGAAACAGAAGATGGCTTCGATCTTGGCGCACCGCTCCCAATTTCAGGTTCCCGGGCTGAAGGAAGGCATGGAGATCGGGAAAGAGCTGGAAGAACGATTCGGCACGGAAGGATTCTATACCTATAAATTCGATTGAAGAAGAGATCGATCGGCAACGTATCCCCGCTTGCATGCGAGCAGCGGGGAGCAATCGTGCCACCATCTTGTACGCGATAGAGAATGAAAAAATGGAAAATGGAGAAAATAACGGTATTGACATCGATCAGGTACGTCGATGGACAATGGTGAGTCTCGGTGTGATGATTTTCATTGCATGCAAGCCCAATATTCACGTAGAATGGAAGCGGATACATACTTCGGATGGGGGCGATGAAGATGGAACTGGCGATCACGGCGGCGGCGCTGAATTGTTTTCGCCACGATTGGGCATTTGAAGAAGGCGAACATATTCGCATATTCGTTCGCTATGTGAGCGGCGGGGTAGAACCTTTCGCGCTCGGCATTTCCCGGGATACGCCCCAAGACGCGGAACTGGTCGCGGCGACCGGCCCTTTGACGTTTTATATGGAGAGCAAAGACGTCTGGTTTCTGGAAGGGAAACCGCTGTTGATCGATTGCGAAGGCGAAGATATCGTGTTCCGCATTGGCGCGAGTCAGTCGGGAGGCTGAAGCGGGCAGCGGCACAATTCGCAAAATATTTGCGAGCATTCGCAAATCTTATCTGGCAAACCCGGCTGCGTTGATGTACAATAGGAAATCATGATTCCGGCGTACGATTCGCGGACCAAAGGAGTTTGCATCCACTATGACCCCCTACAAGCATGGAATGAACGCACAGATTGTCGACTGTACCATTCGCGACGGCGGATTGGTGAACAATTGGGATTTTAGCGTCGAATTCGTACAGGACTTATACGAAGCCTTGAATGAATCCGGTGTCGAATACATGGAAGTCGGGTATAAAAATTCGCCGAAACTGCTCAAGAGCGACGGCAGCGAAGGCCCGTGGCGGTTTCTCGACGACGACTTCCTGCGGAAGGTCATCCCGAGCAAGAGACGCACGAAGCTGTCCGCATTGGTCGATATCGGCCGGGTGGACGAAGCCGACGTGCTGCCGCGCAGCGAGTCGATGCTCGACTTGATCCGCGTTGCGTGCTATGCCCGCGATACGGAGAAAGCCGTCGAACTCGTGAAGCTGTTTCACGAACGCGGGTACGAGACGACGATCAATATTATGGCGCTGTCGAACGTTATGGATAATGAACTGAACGAATCGCTTGCGATGATCGGCGAAAGCCCGGTCGATTACGTCTATATCGTCGATTCCTTCGGCAGCCTGGACCCGGACGATATGCGCTATCTCGTCGAGAAGTTCCACCGTTCGGTCAAGAACAAGAAGCTTGGCGTGCACACGCACAACAATATGCAGCTGGCGTTCGCCAACACGCTGACCGCCTTGCAGATGGGCGTCGAACTGATGGACGCTTCCGTATACGGCATGGGCCGCGCGGCCGGCAACACGCCGACCGAGCTGCTGCTCGGGAAGCTGAGCAAGCCGGAGTACAACGTACGGCCGGTGCTCGGCATGATCGAGAAGCATATGCTCAAGCTGCGCGAGAAGGAAGAATGGGGATATCTCATTCCCGACATGGTGACGGGCATGCTGGACGAACACCCGCGCTCGGCAATGGGCTGGCGGGCGTCCGACAAGCGCGATCGTTACACCGAGTTCTACGACAAGATGACAACGCCGGAAGTGTTCCACAAGAGCTGATCCGTGCACGCTGTCAGGTGTTCGTGTGCGGGGTCTACGTCTAGGGAACGAGAGCTAGCTGCAGAGCAAAGAATCAGCCGGGGGTTTAGGACCCCGGTTTTTTGCTTTTTTTGATGCTGTCTGCACCAAAGTTTGGTTAATCACCCGCTAATTCCGTCGTATGATGCTGTCCGCACCAAAGTTGACTGGCCCTCAGATTTTTTGCCAATGGTGTCCGAATGAATGAATATGCCAATATCCCTTTCGCTCAGGAGGTACTCAACCGGGACAAAGTGCTGGAGAGATGGTACAATTGGAAGAAATATGTCGGTGATGAATTTTGTCATTGTTTCGAAAAATGAGGAGGGGTGCGGAAATGCCCATTGAAGAGGAATATCGGCGCATCGTCGCCCGGTTGGAAAACCGCCCTGAATTGCCGGCATTAAGGCCGGAACATGTCTGGCATCCGGGGCTCGATGACGAGATTGCAAAGCTGCCGCTGGCAGAACTGGCCGGCGACCGGCCGGACGGCGTTGCGAACGCCCAATCGCTGATTGCGGCTCTGCATCTGTGGAACGACAGCCTGGATGCGGCGCACATGCTCGTACAGGATTTGACCGCATCGACCGGGTCCGCCTTGCACGGGATCATGCACAGACTTGAAGGTGATTATGACAACGCGAAGTATTGGTTTCGCCGCGCTGGCGACCATCCGGCATGGCATGGCTTGCAATCGCGGGCGGCCCGTTGGCTGAAGGAGGAGAAGTCCGGAGGTCGGCTGCCCGGCGGCGCGATCGGAGATGCGCTGAACGCCATTGCCACACAAGGGATGTGGAATCCTTATTTGTTCACAGACGCGGTGGCGATGGCGGCAGGTGGAAGCGGGGGCGGTGCGGCGAGCGGGTCGGGATCGGCGCAAGCGGGACGGGGAGCGTTGGAACGTCTACAAGGGCTGGAACTGTCATCGTTCATTCGCTATTTGGAGACACGGCTGGAGTAGGCGGTCGGTCAATCACATCTTATCGGTTCGGGATAGGTGGCCTAAAGACGCTTATCATGCTTGCGATTGCCCCTTAACGAAGAACGAGCCCATACATGACGACAGGCTGCCGCCCCGGTCCGGATAGGACTACTTGGGCGACAGCCTGTCGTTCATTCGGATTTGGATCACGGTACAGGTAAAGAATTTGCGGCTTGGTTTCCAGAGGCTTTCGACTCGCTCTTTATCCCTGCAGTAGTTCCCCTGTGGCTTCTTCCGTTTCCGCCTCAGCTGCGCGCGGGCGGCGGTTGAACGGCCACCAGTTGGCTTCCCCGAACAGGAAGGAGAACGACGGCACGACCAGCGCCATGAAAATCACGGCATACAGCAGCAAGCCGATCAGCGTGCCGACCCCGATCTGCACGAGCGTCAATACGCCAGAGAGCCCCAGCGCACCGAACGTGCCGCCCATGATGACAGCCGCGGATACGATGACGGTGCCCGTCGTGGTCATCGCTTTGGTCATGGCCGCCTTGACGCCTCCGATGCGGTACTCCTCTTTGAACCTTGCCATCAGGAAGATACTGTAATCGACCCCAAGCGCGACGATAATCAAGAAGATGAAGAACGACACGGACCACGATAAGCCTGGATAGCCGAGCACATTCACGAACAAGAATTCCAAAATCCCCATCGTCACAAAGTAATTGAAGCCGAGCGATGCCAGCACGTACAACGGCGCCAGAATGGAGCGCAGCAGCAGGATGAGGACGAGCGCGATCCCGGCCAGCACAAGTGCGCCGGTACGCAGGAAATCGTCGAGCGAGATGTCCCGCAATTCGTTATAACGGGCCGAGGTGCCGCTTGCATACACCTTCGCATCCGGGACGACGGAGACCGAAAGGCTTTGTCGCAGCGCTTCCGTTACTCGGCTGACGGTGTCCATCGCTTGCTCCGAATAGGGATTGTCCGCGAGAATGACGTCGAACCGGGTGACCTTCCCGTCGTCGGACACATAGTAATCCAACGCTTGCTTGAAGCTGTCCGTCGCCAATGCCTCTTCCGGAAGCACCCATCCGCCGATTTGCGATTTGCCGTCCGCTGCAATATTTTCCTGCGCTTGTTGCACTTGACCGAGTCCGTCCGCCACCTGATGCAATCCGTCCGTTCCTTGCTTCAACCCATCCGTCAGCTTGCCCATGCCTGCCTGGAACGAAGCGACGCCTTGTGCGGCTTGCCGCTGTCCGTCCGCCAACTGGCTCAGGCCATCGCCCAATTGGCCGAGCGCCGGAATGATGCCGATCAGTCCTTGGCTTAGCGGGGCAGCCCCGGCAGCGATCGTGCCCAGACTTTGTACCAGCGCCTGTTGTTTGGCGGCGATCGCCAGCAGATTCGGGTCCTTCGCGAGTTCCGGGTGGTCTGCGATCAGCTTGTCGATGTCGCTGCCCATGGATGCAGCGGCAGAGCTTACGCCTTGCAATCCCTCCGCAAGCCGGGAGGCGCCGTCCGCGCTTTGCTGCAGCCCCTGCTGAAGCTTGCCGGCGCCTTGCCGCGCATCCTCCGTTCGCGCAGCGATCTCCTGCAAGCCGCCTTCCAGCTGCCTCAGCTGCTCCTGGCTGCCGGACAACTGCCGATTCGCGTCCTCCAGTCCCGCGCCTACGCTGGTGACGCCGTCCTTCAGCTTGCCGATCGCTTCATTCGTCTTGCCCAATTGGTCCGGCACGGTTAGCTCGGTCAACTGCTTGCCCAGCGGGCGCACGGCGCTGCGCACTTCCTTCACGCCGGGAACGCGCATCACGTCGCTGCTTGCGACCTCCAGCGCGGCCAGCGCCGATGGTGTCCGCATGGAAGCTCCGGCTTCGATCGCGATCGATACGGGGAACACTTCCCCCGATCCGAATGCCTGCTCTACTTGCCTGAAGCCGGTGACAGATCCAAGCGATGGGTCGATCTCTGCGAGATCGTCGAAGGTGCGCTGGCCTTTGAACAGCATCGTTAACGGCGCCAGCACAATCGCTACCGCAACAATGACGAGCACGGAACGCTTGGATGCGAGCTTCGCGGCGGATCCCCACCACCTGGATTCGCCGTGACCTTGCCCTGCGCTGATCTTCATCGGCCAATAGACGCCGCGGCCGAGCAGAAGGAGCAGAGCGGGGACGAGTGTCATGCCGCAGGCGAGCGTTACGACGACGCCGATCGCGACGCCCGCTGCCGATTGATACAGGCCGAAGCGGGCAAAGCCGATCAGGAAGAACGCCGCGAAGACGGTGCTCGCGGAGAAGACGATCGTCTTGCCTACGCCCCTGAGCGTTCGGGATAACGCGGCAAGGCGGTCGCCGTCCTTGGCGAGTTCTTCACGGAAACGCTGGATCATCAAGATGCAGTAATCGGTCCCCGCGCCGAACAGCACTGCGATCAGGAACGATTCTGTGAAGTTGGATACCGGCAGCCCCCAATCCGTGGCGGCGGCGATCAAGCCGCGGGAAATGACGAGGCTGATACCGATCGTGACGAGCGGGATGAGCGGGGCGACCGGCGAGCGGAATACGAACAGCAGGATGACGAGCACGAGGCCGACCGTTAAAATTTCCGTCTTTTTCAGCCCATCTTGCGAAGATTGCTGGAACTGCTGGGTAATCGGGGCCGAACCGGTGAGCGCCGCCTCCGTTCCCTCCGGCGCTTGGTCGAGGTAAGTTTGGATTTCGTTGATCGCAGCAAGGGTGGCGTCATCGAGGTCCGAAAAGGGCAGATTGACGATCGCCAACATAGTCGTTCCGTCCTGGCTTCGAAATTGGTCTTTCAGCTCCGGCTGCGTCTGTTCGGTCAAGATGCTCGAAATGCCGATCTGCGCCTTGTTCTGCTCCAACTCGCCCAGCATGCCGTTCATCCAATCGATGTCCGATGCCTGCAAGCCGCCGTCGCGGTTAAGCACGATGACGCCGCTGGATGCAGCCCGGGACTCCGGATTGATCCGATTCAGCAGTCGGGTTGCCTGCAGCGATTGCGAATCGGCAGGGAGGAAATTTTGTTCCGTCCGCTTGACGATTTCCTGCAAATCGGGCATGACGAGCACCGAGGCGGCCGCGATCGCGATCCACGCGGCGAGGAATGCCCAGCGAAGCTTGGCTGTCCATTTGATCCATTTTTCCATTCGGGAATAGCTCCTTTCGATTCGTTGCAGCGTTCGGTGGCGGTGACGGATATCACCCTCTGTATGAATGTTATACGCGAATAGAAAGTAAAAATCAATAAAAATTTGTACCGATGGTCATGTTTGAATTTCATCAAGAATCATCGTGCTATATCAACGTTTTCTCATGGGAAGTGCGAGGAGATATTGATCAAAAAATAATGAATTTTGGACAGGTGGTCAGTATCTGTTGCGGGGGCTTATCGCTATGCTACAATAGGGGGAGGAGGGCGACCTATGAAACGGGAATTGAAGAAAGCGCAGACACGGCAAAAGATCGCCGAAGCGGCCGTTGAGTTATTCGAACTGCATGGGTACGAAACGACGACTGTGCAGCAGATTGCCGAACGCGCGGCAGTGGCGAAGGGGACCTTCTTCAACTATTTCACTTCCAAAGAAGAATTGATGATGGAACTGCAAGGCATGGTCATCATGAAAGAAATCGAGACCGTCGTCGGCAAGCCCGGCCCGGTCGTGCCGCGCCTACAAGCCGTCCTATTCGAATATGCAAGGAATTACCCGATGAGCCGTTCGGTGACCCGGGCCGTGCTGCAGGGCATATATGGCAGCGACAATATGCGGAATCTGCACTGCTTGCGAAGCGATGAGCTGCAGAACAGTCTCGTGCCGGTCGTGGAGCACGCACAGCTCAAAGGCGAAGTGCGCGCCGACTTGTCGGCTGGCGCGATTTCGCAATTGGCCGTTCAGACGTATTTCGGCGTTCTGATGAGTTGGGCGCTGGAGCAGGGGGAGCAGGAGTTGCCTGACCAGATGGCGCTCTCATTCGAGATTTTCGTGCAAGGGATTTCCCCGTAAGGTCATAAGCCGGAAAATGACGGCAGCGCGGCGGCCCGGCCCGATACATGGGAGCGCAGGTTAATCGGCGAAAGCGGGGGGGCGTTACATCGTGAAAATCAGTTGGCTGGGCGATGCCGCGCTGCGATTCGAGTGGCCGGCATCGAGCGAAGACGGAGATGGGCGCGGTGCGGCGTCGATTGCCGCAAGAGCGGAACGAGTTCGTGCGTTGGATCTGGCGTGCGTGCGGGAATGTGTGCCTGCGTTGCGCTCTGTCACCGTACATTTGGACTTAGGTGCGTTGCTGGAGTGCGGCCAAGCGGGTGGCGCGGCGTTCGGAGAAGCGAATTCCCTATGGATGGAACGAATTTTACGGGCGTTCATTGACGATGAAGCTGCGCAGCGATCGGCTGCCGACGGTTTCGGTTCCGCTGAGGAACAACTTGCCGATGACGACGGAGAAGCGGACGCAGGCGTGATCCGGCTGCCCGTCATCTACGGCGGTGAGGACGGGCCGGACCTCGCCGAATGCGCCGAGCGAAGCGGGATGGCGCCGGAAGCGTATGTGCAGGCCCATGCTTCGGTGCGGTATGAAGTGGCGATGATCGGGTTTACGCCGGGATTTCCGTATATGACGGGGCTGCCGGAGGCGCTGGCCCAGCCGAGGCACGCATCGCCGCGGCTTCAAGTGCCGCCTGGCGCGGTCGGGGTTGCAGGCGTTCAGACGGGTATCTACCCGGTGCTGTCGCCGGGCGGTTGGCAATGGATCGGTCGAACGCCTGTGCCGTTATTTCGTCCGGAGGCGGACGAACCGTTCTTGCTGAAGCCGGGGGATCGCGTCGCGTTCGTGCCGGTGGTGGCGGGTACGGATTCGACCGTGCAGGCGATCATGGCGGATTCATCGTCGGAGAATCGGGTTCACACGCCTGTTCGCGTGTCTGCGTCGAAGCGGGAGGACGGCGGCTTGGACGCGCTCGAAGTGCGCAAACCCGGAGTGTCCGAGGCAGAGCAAGAGAACAGTGGCTCGGATACGCTTGAAGTACGCAAGCCCGGCATGCTGACGACTGTGCAAGACAGGGGCAGACACGGTTGGCAATCGTTCGGCGTATCGGTCGGCGGCGCGATGGATGCGGAATCGTTGCGCGTGGCCAATGTGCTGGTCGGCAACCCGGAGGGCGCGGCAGCGCTGGAAATGACGGCGATCGGAGCCGAATTTCGCGTCATGCGCGACATTTTGGCTGCCGCATGCGGCGCCGACCTGGACGCGCGCGTCGACGGCGAAGCGATGCCGCTGCATCGCCCCGTCTGGCTGCGCGCCGGCGCCATTGTATCGTTCGGCAAAGCGAAGCGTGGCTGCCGCGTTTATATGGCCATGGCGGGCGGTGTAGCCACGCCGAAGCTGCTCGGCAGCCGCAGCGCGGACTTGCGGTTCGGCGTGCAAGGCCCGGCAGGTCGGGCGCTCGCTGCCGGCGACCGGGTGCCGGTCGGTGCGCCGACGCCGCTGGGACAGCGGATCGCCGCAAGCTTGCAGGCGGAAGCCGGCCGTTCGGGCCGGGCTTGGGCATCTGCGCGGTGGGCGGCGGAAACGACCGCATGGCCTCCCGGTTCTTCCCGACTTCCCGTCGAAATCCGGGTGCTGCCGGGCGCCCAGTGGGAGGAGTTCACGGGGGAGGCGCATCGGCATCTCTTGCGTGAACGGTATCGGGTTACGGCGGATTCGGATCGCATGGGGCTGCGGCTGTCGGGACCGCTTCTGACGAGAAACGAGAATCGCGAATCGGCATCGCATGGCGTCGTGCCCGGAACGATCCAGGTGCCGACAGGCGGGCTGCCGATCGTCCTGATGGCGGGTTGCCAGCCGACGGGCGGCTATCCGATCATCGCCCACGTCGCCGGAGCGGATCTGCCGCTGCTGGCGCAATGCTTGCCTGGCACGGAGCTGGCTTTCCGGTTGATCGAGCGGGAAGAGGCATGGCAAGCCTGGATGGACGGCGAACGGAATTATCGCCTGCTGCGTGCAGGTATCCAACTTGCGGCAAGGGGGCATTCGTCTTGACTAAGGATGTTGCGGTCATCGATTTGAACGCGGACATGGGAGAAGGGTTCGGTCCTTATGCGTTCGGGAATGACGAAGCGCTGCTGCGCATCGTCTCCTCGGCGAATATCGCCTGCGGCTATCATGCCGGCGACCCGCATACGATGCGCAGGACGGTCGAACTATGCCTCGCGCATGGCGTCTCCGTCGGCGCGCATCCCGGGCTGCCGGACCGCATGGGCTTCGGACGCCGGGAGATGCGCGTGTCTCCGCTTGAGGCGGCGGATTGGCTGCTCTATCAGATCGGCGCCCTGCAGGCGATCGCGGCCTCGGCAGGCGCGTTCGTGCACCATGTGAAGCTGCATGGCGCCTTATATCATATGGCGGCGCAGGATGGCGAGCTGGCGGAAGCCGCCGTTCGTGCGGTGCAGGCGGCGGACAGCCGCTTGCTGTTGTATGGCCCGCCGAACAGTCAGCTGGCCCGGCAATCCGAAGCTCGCGGCTTGACGTTCATCGCCGAAGGCTTCGCCGATCGGGCCTACTTGCCTGATGGCCGCTTGGCGCCAAGAAGCGAGCCCGGGGCCGTGCTGGAAAAGCCCGAGCAAGTTATTGCGCAGGCGCTTTCGCTGATCCGAACAGGCAGCGTGCGCTGCCGGGACGGAGGTCAAGCGGAGCTTGCCGTTGGAACGATCTGCCTGCATGGCGATGCGCCGCTTGCCGCCGAGCACGCGAGACGATTGCACGCGGGCTTGCGCGAAGCAGGGGTCGCCATCCGTGCGCCGAACTAGTGGCGGGAAGCCGCGTGCTGCGATGGTGCGTTGCCGGACGGGAGACTGCAAGCGAAAAAGCCGGCAGCCGGAGAATGCGGAGTGTTCACAACTCCCGTCTCAACCGCACCAAGCGCAGAATAACGAACCCAAAGTTCACAACTCCCGTCTCAACCGCACCAAGCACGAGAGTTATGAACCCAAAGTTCACAACTCCCCAAGGACCTTCTCCTTAGGTGCGAGATACTGATTTACGAAGCGATTGCCATCTGCCAGGCAGGAATTTTGTCGACGAATGTGGAAGATTTACGATAAAGTAAAGAATTGCCGCACGAAACCTTGTCGATACGTTGTCGAAGTTCTGTCTGGAGGCCCTCATGTCGATTAATCGCGCCGAAATGAATACGGTATGGACCATCGTGACCGCAATGCTTGCATTTATCGTCTTGCAGATGGTACAGAAGCCTCTGGACCGCGCCATCGATTTCATCGGATACATGAATGTCAATCTCGTCCTCGGAATTGTATCTTTCGCGATTTGCTTCGCCCTATTGACGCTCGGCTGGATGATCTTCGTGCCGACGTTGTGCCGCTTGCGGCTGTCCACCGCCGCCTTGTTCGCCGGCATCGGCGTGATCGACCTGCTTCGCGGGTTGAGCTTGCCGGGCATGCCTTTCTACGATCCTTCATCCGGACAATCCCCTTACATATGGCTTGGCTGGTTCTCGCAGGGCCTTGCAGCGATCGGTTTGCCAATTCTGTTCGCCATGCGCAATCAAGGCGTGCCTTCCCGTTCGCGGGTTGCCGCAATGATCTCCGTCGTCGGCGTGCTCGCCGTCCTGACTTGGCGGGTATACCGCACGGATGCCGCCGACGCAGCGCATTTGTCAACCATTCATCCATATGTGCAAGCGGCTGTCATGACGCTGTATGCCCTTACGGCTATCATGATTCTCTATCAGCACCGCCAAGAGAAGCCGCAGGCGATGCTGACGATCGTGCAAGGCTTGGTCTGGCTGTTCTTCTCCGTCTTCGAAGACTTAGTCGGTATAGGCGACTGGTACGCGATCTATGCGGAAGGCTTCAAACTGGCCGGCTATTATTGTCTGCTCAAGGGCATCTATTACGTCTCGATCGAGGAGCCGCTCAAACGGCGCAAGGAGATCGAGTCGCGGATCAATTACCTGGCCTACCACGACGACTTGACGGGCTTGCCGAATCGCAGCATGTTCGCGGAGAAAGTGGAAGCCGAGATGAATCGCACGTCTCAGAAGCGGGAAAGATTTGCGATGCTGTGGCTCGACCTGGACCGCTTCAAGACGATCAACGATTCGCTTGGGCATGCCGTCGGCGACCAATTGTTGATCGCGGTCGCGGACAGGCTCGGCCAATATCCGGGCAAGCCGGATTGCTTGTTTCGCATGGGCGGGGACGAATTCACGATCTTGCTGCCGAATACGGATGCGAAGCAAGCGGAGCAAGCCGCGCAGGCGCTCGTGGAATTGTTCCGTGAGCCGGTACGGATCGGCCCGTCCGCCTTCCACCTCAGCATCAGCATCGGCATCGCGCTCTATCCGGACGACGGCGGCGATCTGATCCAGCTGCAACAGAACGCGGACACGGCCATGTACAGCGCCAAGGAGACGCGCAACGGCTGGAAACGCTACTTGACCGACATGAACCGCAAAGCCAAGGAACGGCTGCTGCTTGAGAACGATTTGCGAATCGCGCTCGAGCTCGGCCAGTTCCGGCTCGCTTACCAGCCGTTGATCGAGCTGGAGACCGGCAAGCTGGTCGGAGCCGAAGCGCTGCTGCGCTGGAAACATCCGCAAAAGGGGGATGTCCCGCCATCCGAATTCATTCCGCTGTGCGAGGAGACCGGCTTCATCCTGCTGCTAGGGGAATGGGTGCTGCAGCAGGCTTGCCGCCAGATGAAACAGTGGCAGGACCAGGGTTATCCGCCGATCGTCATGGCTGTGAATTTGTCGATCCGTCAGTTCCGGCAGCATGATCTGAGCGAGCGCATTCGGCTGACGTTGGAAGAGACCGGCCTGGCCGCGTCGCTGCTCGAGCTGGAGATTACCGAGAGCATCATGGCGGACGTCAAATACGCGTCGGAGATGCTGGGAAAGCTGAAGGCGATCGGGGTGCGGATCAGCATCGACGATTTCGGCACCGGCTACAGCTCGCTCCATTACCTGAAGCGGTTCCCGATCGACAAGCTGAAGATCGACCGCTCCTTCGTCACCGACGTGTTGACGGACCGCAGCGATGCGGCGATCGTCTCCGGCATTTCCACGATGGCGCGCAACTTGAATCTGAAAGTGACAGCCGAAGGCGTCGAGAGCGAGGAGCAAGTGTCTTTCCTTAAGGAGCAGCGCTGCCAGGAGGCGCAAGGCTACTACTTCTCCCGACCGGTCGAGCCCGAACGGTTCGAGGAATTGTTCGTGGCAAATCTGGCGGGATAGCGGATAGCGGGTAGCTGGTGGCGGGCAATGACAGTGGGCGATAGGCGGAAGTTTTGAGGAAATAGTTCATAATTCCGGCGGATGGCGGCAATAAGGCTGTGGAGCAATCATGTGAGAGTATCTGTGAGCGGAAGTTGCCCTTTGGATCGGGTAGCTCGACGTTTGGAGTTCCTACGAGCGGAAATTAGCTGATTTGGTTGGGTAGCTCGACATTTGAAGTCTCCGCGGGGAGAGTCACCCAATTTGAGAGACTGTCGATTAATTCTGAGAAAGAATAAGGTCCTCTACGACTCTTATTCTCGAAAAATCGGCGCAGAAGCACGAAATAAGGCCCCTCACAACCCCTATTCTCGCATGATGAGGCCAATTGCCTGCTTGGAAGCCGGTGCCAGCGAGAATAAGGTTTTCCACGACCCTTATTCTCGAAAAATCGACGCAGAAACACGAAATAAGGGCCTCCAGGGCCCTTATTTGCGCATAACAAGGTCAATTCTCGCTTGGAGACCGCTGCGGAACAATTAGGATCCTTCTCGACGCCGAATTGTCCGGTTACTTAACCTGCGGAACCAGGTCGCACGCCTCCGGCGGCATCCAGTGCGCGTCCTGGCCGTCCCACTTGACATTGCAGCCGATCGGATTCGTCAGCGGCACGGAGACGGGCCGGCCGGCAAGCAGGTCGGTTAAAGCGTTGTCCAGGTCGTTCACGGTCATCTTGGCCGTCTCGCGCGGATTGTCCACGCCCCGGCCCGAGTAGACGAGCTTGCGCTCGCGGTCGAATACGTAGAAATGCGGCGTCCGCAGCGCGCCGTAGGCTCTGGCGACGTCCTGGCTCAAGTCGCGCAAGTACGTCCAAGGGAACCTTTGCTCCTGCATGCGCGCCACCATGTGGTCGTAAGAATCGTCCGGCTTCGTCCGTTCGCTGTTGGCGTTAATGCCGACGAACGCGACGCCTTGTTCCTTGAACTTCAATGCGGTGGCTCGGGTAACCTCGTCGGAGCCGAGTACGTAAGGGCAATGATTGCAAGTGAAGAATACGACAAGAACCGATGCGTCCGCAAAATCCTTCAGCGAATACGTGTTGCCGTCCGTTGCCGGCAGCGAGAAATCCGGCGCCTGCTGTCCCAATGGCAAAGTGAAAGCCATCCTCATCCCCTCCTTACCGCAAATTGTACAGTAGTTGAACAGACTTTTCCAATCAGGTACGATGGAATTACCATTTTGCGTGCGGGCTCGATCGCACCTAACCGCCGCATCGGGCGTTCGCGCCAAAGCGAACGATTGCAGTTTGTCAATCATGGGCGGGGGGAAATGCGCTTGAATCACGTTACGAGGAACATTCGCAAACAGTTGCCATATCGCAGAACAAGCCTGTACGGCAAAGCTAAGGGCAGCAGATGGACAAAGCCGGTGCAATGGCTCATCCTGGCGGCATTCGCGCTGTGGATGGGACTGGCTGCCGGGGTGCCGGCTGCGGATGCCCATGCGGAGCTCGTCCGCATGACGCCGACGTCGGGCAGTCAGATGGAGGACAGTCCGTCCGCCGTCGAATTGCTGTTTAACGAACGTTTGGACACCGGAGGTACGAAACTCTCCGTGCTGGATGCCGCGAAGCGCAACGTTGCCGACGGCAAGCCGGAGCGATTCGAGGAGGGCAAAGGGCTGAGACTCGCGCTGCCCAAGCTGGGCGAAGGCCATTACACGGTCACCTACAGCGTGATTTCCGCCGATGGCCATCCGGTATCGGGAGCGTACGTGTTCACGGTCGGCCACCCGGCTCCGCTGCCGGAAGCCAGCCAGCTCGATCCGCATGCCCAGGTCGGACATGATCATCATGGCACCTCAGCCAACGATCAGGCGTTTCTCATCTACGCTGCGCGTATCGCCTATTATGCCGGCTTGCTGGTCACGGCGGGGCTGGCGTTGTGGAGCTTGATTTTGCGCGGGGCGCAAGCTTCGACGCTCGTAAGGGACGTACGGGAGAAGGCGCTGTCCATCGCCGGCAAGTCCGCATTGATCGCGACGCTCGTCTATGTGGCGATCAGCTTGATGGACTTGACGCAGGGAGAACCACTGTCCGAATGGCTCCGCATTTTGAAGGATACGACGATCGGCCGGCTGTACGTTGCGGAATTGTTGCTGGCGTTCGCGGCGCCACTGTTAACGAGCTTGGGAAAATGGGGCCGGCTCGTATGGGCGGTCGTTTTCCTCGGAATCGAAGCTTGGTCCGGACATGCCGCCGCATTCCGTCCGGAAGCGTACACGATCGGGCTGGATTTCGTCCATCTGGCGGCGGCTTCCGTCTGGGCGGGCGGCCTCGTGCTGCTGCTGGCGATCTGGCTGAAGGAGCGGCCGGAAGCCGGGCGATTCGCACTCGTCTTCTCCAAGTGGGCGCTCGTTTCCTTCCTGGCTTTGTGGATTACCGGGATCTTGTCTACGCTGGCGTTCCTGCCTTCTCTGACCTATCTGAAATATACGCTATGGGCCAAATGGCTCTTCGCCAAAATCGTATTGTCGCTGCTCGTCGCCGTGACCGCGCTGCTCATCCGGCTGCGGCTGCGCAAAGGCGATTTGCCTCGCGGCGCTTTACTGAAGACAGATGTCGGTCTACTCGCCGCGCTCGTGCTCGTCGTCGGCGTGCTCACCTACCAAACACCGCTGCCCAAAAATGAAGAGCTTCATTTTCATCAGATGGGCACGGATCTGCATATCACGCTGCGCATTACGCCGAACATCCCGGGAGACAATGCGTTCACGCTGAAAGTATGGCTGCCGGAGGATCAGGATGAGCCGAAGCAGGTGCAGCTGAGATTGCTGCCGCTGGACCGCAAGGATGTCGGGTACGTGGACGTGCCGCTGGAAGCTTATGAAGACGAGGAGTTCGACGGTTTCCCGGGATTCGCGAAGTATACGTATCGGGCGCAAGGACCGTATTTGCCGTTCGCGGACGAATGGCAGGCGCAGATGCTGGTGACGGATGGGAACGGCGAGCTGTTGGAACGGGAAACGTCGTTCCGGATCTATTAATACCGCCGAGGAGGATGACGCGTCATGCAACCGCAGCGATTCACGGATCGCCGGATCAAATGGCTCATTCTGCTCATTCCGACGCTGACGGTCGGATTGTGGGAGTATGTGCGCCATGCTTTCTTGCTGCCGTACCTGTCCATGGAAATGGGCAATTGGCTGACGCCGGCCATCGTCCTGATCGTGACGCTGACGCTCGTGCGGCATCTGTTCGCCAGGCTGGAGCAATCGCAGGATGCGCTGCAACGGGCGAAGGCGGTCAGCGCGTCTCTGGAGGAGCGGGAACAGTTGGCCCGGGAGCTGCATGACGGCATTGCGCAATCGCTGTTCCTGCTCGCCGTGAAGCTGGACAGGCTCGACCGCGCCGCTGCGGAAGGAGAAGCGCCCGTGCTGGCGCTGTCCGGCGAGCTTAAGGCAACGGTGCGTGTCATGCACGAGGATGTCCGCCAAGCGATCGCCAATCTGCGCAAGCCGCCGTCTCCCGCGAATGCCGCCTGGGTGACGCCGCTGCGCGAGTTGATCGTAGACACGGCAAGCGTAACCGAGGCCGAAGCGGAATTCCGCTGGACGATTCCGGATGGCGCTTTGACCAGCAAAGAGAAGGTAGAGCTGCACGCCTGCCTGCGAGAAGCGCTCATGAATGTGCGCAAGCATGCGGGGGCGTCGCACGTTCGGGTCGTCGGGGAGTTGGCGCCGGAAGCGGGAGGCAGCGGGTTCCGGTGCGCGGTCGAAGACGACGGCGTCGGGTTCGCGGCCGATCCGCTGGCGCTGCACGGGCGGTTCGGCTTGCGCATGGTGCGGGACCGGGCCGAGCGGATGGGCTGGACGTTCGCCGCGCAGCGGCGGGGAGACTGGACGGTCGTGGAAATCGTCAAAGCGGATGGAGGGAGCGCCACATGACGCAGCCGATACGGGTGCTGCTGGCGGACGACCATCGCCACGCGCGGGAAGGGATGCGGGAGATCGTCTCCGCGGACCCTGGCTTCCTGGTCGTCGGAGAGGCGTCCAGCGGGGAAGAAGCGTTGGCGCTGACGGGGCAGCTGGTTCCCGAGCTTGTATTGATGGACATTCATATGCCGGGCATGGGCGGATTCGAGGCGGTCAAAGCGATCAAGTCGGCCTATCCGCTCGTAAAGATCGTCATGGTTACCGTGTCGGACGATGCCGCGCATCTGTTCGAAGCGCTCAAGAAGGGGGCGCAGGGCTATCTGCTCAAAAACTTGAACCCGTCCGCCTGGCGGGATTATTTGCATGCCGTCGCGCTCGACGAGGCGCCGCTGAATTCGGATCTGGCGATGTCGATTCTCCGGGAATTCGGCGCGCGCCGGGACCGGGCTTCGGCGGAAGCTGCGCGCGCGCCGGGACACATTGCAAGGGATGTGCGAGAGCAATGGACGGGGAACGCGCAGGGGCGCGGATCAAGAGCCGGACAGGGGTCAGGGGCAAGCGAACCATGGACGAGGGGCAGATCGTCATCTGCGGGTGCTGATCGGGCGGCAATGGCTAACGATGCGGCAGGTGCAGGCGATGACTTGACGCCGCGGGAGCGGGAAATTTTGCTGGCGGTCGCCCGCGGGCAGAAGAACCGGGAGGTCGCCGAATCGCTCGGCCTGTCGGAGCACACGGTCAAGAACCACCTCAAGAACATCTTACAGAAGCTTCATCTGGGCAACCGGGTGCAACTGACGAAATATGCGTACGAGCACGGCATGGTCGAGACGGAAGGGTGAGGTGCGGTTGCGTTCGTAAGCCTCCAGCCGGCTCGGCATACGCCGCACATATGTCACACCATTGCCATACATTTATCGGAGGACTGGCCCTTTCGAGTCATGTGTCCGAGGATAGCAGTCGCTATACTTGGATTGTCAAGATTCCGAACGAAGGGTTGGATGGATAATGAAAAAAAGCGTAGCGGCTTCGATGATTCTGGTGTTTATGCTCGCGTTCGCCGGACTGGCCAGCGCGCATGTAACGGTACAACCAAGCCAGGTGCCTGCGAATTCGTATCAAGTGTTCACCATGCGCGTACCGACGGAGAAAGAAATCGCAACGGTCGAAGTGAAACTGGAAGTGCCGGCGGACGTGAACGTGTCCCGCTTCGAGCCGAAGCCGGACTGGACTTATACGCTGGAAAAGGATGCAGACGGCAAAATAACGGCGGTAACATGGAAAACCGCAGGCGAGGGGCTTAGCGCAACGGAGTTCGGACAGTTCAATTTCCAGGGCAAGGTCGCGGAAAACGCGAAGGAGCTCGTATGGAAGGCGCATCAGACATACTCGGATGGCAGCGTCGTGGATTGGACGGGCACGGCGGACGCCGATAAGCCGGCATCGGTCACGAAGGTTACGGCAGCGGCGGCAGGCGGCGACGGTCACGGGACTGCTGCGACGGAGACAAACGGCAGCGGAGATAGCGACGATGGCCGCGACACGCTGACGCTAAGCCTTGCGATCGCGGGTCTGGCAGCAGGCGTGCTGGCACTGATCGTGGCGCTTATGCGCAAGCGCAAGGCGTAACGAAACAAACGCGATTCGATCGCAATCGCCAATTGACAATCCCTTTGCTCATGCAGCAGAGGGATTTTAGCTATTTGTGGGCGACAAACTCGATTCGCATCCAATCGCAACCGCAAGAAGACGGCGTAGTGGGTAGTCGGGATGGTTGCCAAGCGGTCGGCGCATGAATCGACTGGTAAATCATTCCGGCTTCTTTAGCCGTACGTACCCATTCCTCAATCGGATCATCCGCCAGCCAACCTGTGAAAAAGCCGTCAAATCCGATTCTGGCAAACGTTTTGATTTGATCGGTCGTAGGCATTCCGAAAAAAATCGGGTAAAGTCGCCGCGATCGATAAAGTATCCACAAATTGCGGATAGAGAGGTCGGGGTGCTTGCGACGGACGGCCGCATCCCCTATAATAGTTGTTATTACGTTGAAATGCGCAGATGGAGACAAGTACGCAGCGCCTTCCGCCAGGGAGGGGTCGCCGGAGACTGAGAGCGATCCCGGGAAATCAGGCTGTCGAAATTCACTCCGGAGCAGTCCCTTGAAACGATCGAACGGCCGGGTTAGCGGGAGTATTGACCCGGATCGCAAGTAGAGGGAACCGGTCGCGGGCCGTTACAGCCGCGTTAGAGCGGGAATGGGATGACGATCGTATCGCGCGATAGCATGGCCAATGAGTATGCCGTGCCATGCAAGCAATCTGCGTGCGAACCGGATTCGGCGTCAAACATTCCAACAAGGGTGGTACCACGGTCCTTTCGTCCCTTACAGGGGAGAGAGGGCCTTTTTGCATGTTCAGAAGATACTCAGGAGGAGAGAACGAGCATGAAGGATCGCTTGGAGGCGCTTCGCGGCGAAGCGCTGGATCGCTTGCAAACCGTAGGCAACGCTGCGGAATTGAATGAACTGCGGGTGCATTACTTGGGGAAGAAAGGACAGCTAACCGAAATCTTGCGGGGCATGGGCGGGTTGTCCGCGGAAGAACGCCCGGTGATCGGGCAGGTGGCCAACGAGGTTCGCGCGGCCATCGAAGCCGTGATCGCAGAGAAGCAGGAGGCGTTCGATCGCGCCGAGACGGCACGCCGCTTGCAGGCGGAGACGATCGATGTGACACTGCCCGGCAAAGCGCCACAGATCGGCAGCAATCACCCGCTGACGAAGGTGGCGCAGGAGATCGAGGATATTTTCCTCGGGATGGGTTACACGATCGCGGAAGGACCCGAGGTGGAGACGGATTACTATAATTTCGAGGCGTTGAACCTGCCCAAGGACCATCCCGCGCGCGACATGCAGGATTCGTTCTATCTGACGGACGAGATGCTGCTGCGCACGCATACGTCGCCGGTGCAGATCCGCACGATGAAGGCGATGAACGGCAAGACGCCGGTCAAGGTCATCTGTCCGGGCAAAGTGTATCGCCGCGACGAAGACGATGCGACGCATTCGTTCATGTTCCACCAGATCGAAGGTCTCGTCGTCGGCCCGAACATTCGGATGAGCGACCTCAAGGGCACGCTGCTGCAATTCGTGCGTGAAATGTACGGCCCGCAAATGCAAATCCGGCTGCGTCCAAGCTTCTTCCCGTTCACGGAGCCGAGCGCGGAAGTCGACGTGACCTGTGTGCGCTGCGGCGGCGACGGCTGCCGGATGTGCAAACATACCGGCTGGATCGAAATTCTCGGCTGCGGGATGGTGCATCCGAAGGTGCTGGAGCACGGCGGCTACGATCCTGCGGAAGTGACCGGGTTCGCGTTCGGCATGGGTGTGGAACGGATCGCGCTGCTGAAGTACGAGATTGACGACATCCGCCATTTCTATACGAACGATGTCCGCTTCCTGAGCCAGTTTGCCCGCATGTAACGTTTGTTTGGTCGTGGGGTGACGTCAACTTGGCCGTATCTTCGCATGCGGAGAGCGTTCGGCACCACAATTTTCGAAAACAAGGGGTTTAAGCGATGAACGTATCTTATCGTTGGTTGTCCGACTATATTGACTTGAGCGGCATAACGCCGCAGGAACTCGCGGAAATGATGACGCGAGGCGGCATTGAAATCGACAGCGTGCCTTCCCGCAACCTGGGCGTAAGCGGTGTCGTCGTAGGTTATGTGAAAGCGCGGGAGAAGCATCCGGATGCCGACAAGCTGAGCGTCTGTACGGTCGACGCGGGGCAAGGAGAAGATTTGCAAATCGTCTGCGGCGCACCGAACGTGGCGGCCGGGCAGAAGGTGCCGGTCGCGCTCGTCGGGGCGAAACTGCCCGGCGGACTCGCGATCAAACGGGCCAAGCTGCGCGGGGTTGAATCGCAGGGTATGATCTGCTCCGCGAAGGAGCTGGGCATGAACGACAAGCTGATGCCGAAGGCGCTGCAGGAAGGCATTCTCGTGCTGCCGGAAGAGACGCCGGTCGGGGCGAGTGCGCTGGATGTGCTGGGGCTGGACGATTCCGTGCTGGAGCTCGATTTGACGCCGAATCGCGCGGACTGCCTGAGCATGTTGGGCGTAGCGTATGAAGTGTCGGCGCTGACCGGGCGTGCGGTTCGGCTGCCGGATCCGTCGCGAGAGCTGCCGGCGAGTACCGACGATGCGGCGGATCGGGTTTCCGTGACGATTGAGGCGGAAGATTTGTGTTCACATTTTGCCGTTCGGTATATCAAGGGGATCCGAGCCGGCAGCTCTCCGCTGTGGATGCAGAACCGCTTGATGGCAGCGGGTATTCGTCCGATCAGCAATATCGTCGACATTACGAACTATGTCATGCTGGAGTACGGGCAGCCGCTGCATGCGTATGATGCGGCGAAGGTGGAAGCGGGCCGGTTTGTCGTGCGTTTGGCGCGGGAAGGCGAGACGCTCGTAACGCTGGACGGCCAATTGCGGAAGCTGGAGCCGCACATGCTCGTGATCGCGGACCGCGAGAAAGCGCTCGGCTTGGCGGGCGTGATGGGCGGACTGGAATCGGAAGTGACGGATGCGACTGTCGATATTCTGCTGGAAGCGGCCAAATTCGCGGGCGGCACGGTGCGCAAGACATCGCGCCAGCTCGGGCTGCGCTCGGAGGCGTCGGCGCGGTTCGAGAAGGAAGTCGACCCGGGGCGCGTCGTTGCGGCATTGGATCGGGCAGCTTCGCTGATGGCGCAATTTGCGGACGGTGTCGTGGCGGATGGGGTGGTCGAGGCATTTGCTGGCGGAAGCTCGCGTGGCGGCGCCGTGTCGGGCGATGCGCGCGGAGTCGCCGGCGGCAAGAGGGATAGCGGTTCGCTGGGTGCGCATGGCGGTGCAGTCGTCGATTTGATGCTCGATCGAATCAATGCAATGCTGGGCACATCGCTGTCCGGACTGGAGGTGCAGACGATTCTGAGCCGGCTCGGATTCGAATCGGATGTGATCGGAGACGGCCATTGGCGGGTGAGTGTGCCATCGCGCCGCGGGGACATGACGCGGGACGTCGATCTGATCGAGGAAGTGGCGCGGCTGCACGGCTACGACAACATTCCGACGACGCCGATCGAAGGGCCGACGACGCCGGGCTCGCTGACGAAGGCGCAGGCGATTCGCCGGGAGTTGCGCGGGCTGTTGACGCACGCCGGACTGCATGAAGCCATCTCGTATTCGGTGACGTCGCTCGTAAATGCGGGGCGGTTCGCCGGGCTGGTTGCCGGTGCAAAGCCCATTTCGCTGGCGATGCCGATGAGCGAGGAGCGCAGCGTGCTGCGCACGACGCTTCTGCCCAGCCTGCTGGAAGCGGCGGCGTACAATTTGTCGCGCAAGAACAACGATGTCGCGTTGTTCGAGATCGGCAGCGTATATCACACGGATGAAGTTAATCTGACGCGGCAGCCGCTCGAGAAGCCCCGGCTTGCGCTGTTGCTGGCAGGCGAGTTCGGGCATCGGGCAGGTTGGAATCGCAAGGCGGAGGCTGAAGCTGCGGATTTTTACGCGGCGAAGGGATTGCTCGAAGCGGCGTTCAAGCGGTTGGGAATAGAAGACGAGGTTGTGTACGCTGCTGCCGGGGATGCCGACGGCTTCCATCCCGGCCGTACGGCATCGGTGCAATTGCGCACGGGAGTCGGCCTGGAAACGATCGGATATGTCGGCCAACTGCATCCCGATTTGCAGCGCGAGTATGACTTGCCTGACACGTATGTGTCGGAGATCGAGCTGGAGTTGCTCTATGAACATGCGGAGCGCAGTATCGTGTACCGGGCGCTGCCGCGCTATCCGGCGGCGGAGCGGGATCTCGCCGTTGTGGTGGATACGGCTGTGCCGGGCGCTTCGCTGATCGAAGCGATCCGGCGAGCGGGCGGCGAAGGGCTGGAATCGGTGGCGATTTTCGACGTGTTCGCGGGCGAACGGCTCGGGGCCGGCAAGAAGAGCGTCGCATTGGCGCTCGTGTATCGGCATGCGGAACGTACGCTCACGGACGAGGAAGTCGCCGAGGCGCATGCCCGCGTGCTCACAGAATTGGAACAATCTTTCGGCGCCGAACTTCGAAAGTAAGCAGGAAACCGCTCGGGGAGCGGCGAAATGAATTGAGAACGGAAAAAGGTTATTTCGGGCTTCTACGGGTGGCCAATCGTCACTTCCGTACGGAAATGAAAGATCGAGGGAGGAATAGCCGTGAGCGATGACAATCAGACGCGTGTAACGGTAGAAATATACGGTACGCAATATTCGATCAAGGGCCATTCCAATCCCGATCACATGCGGAAAGTGGCGGAGCTCGTCAATGACCGGATCAATAAAGTATCGGGGAGCGACTCCCGGCTCGATCTGCCTCGGCTTGCGGTATTGGCCGCAATGAATGTAGCCGACGAGATGTTGAAGATGCGGGCGGATCACGACGAGCTGCTGCAGATGGCCGCGGAGCGGGAAACGCTGGAGACAGAGCTTGCGCAGGCCCGGGCGGAAGCCGAGACGTGCCGGGAGTTGCTTGATGCACAGAAGCAGGAGACGGCCGGTCAGGCTGAAGCGCTGAGAGCCGAGCATGCAGCCGAGTTGGTGCGGATTGCCGGGGCGCATGCGAATGAGCGCAAGCAGTTGAAAGAAGTTTCGGAACAGCAAGCGAGTGAACTGGCCGAGAAGCTGGCTCGCATACAAGAGTCGGCGATCCGGGAAGTGGAAGAACGAGAGTCCCGGCATGCGGCGGATCGCGAGTCTTGGCTGAACGAGCGCGCCTCCTGGGCGGAGGAACGTGCGGCATTGGAGTCGGAGCGTTCGAGCTGGTCGGGGGAGAAGGCCGACTGGCTGGCACGCGAGCTCGACTGGATGAAGCAGCGATCGAAGCTGGAGGGGGAAATCCAGCGCATATCGCGCGATCTGGAAGAGCTGCGGCGGATTGGCGCCGAAGCGCAGCGCAAGCGGCAAGCGGCGGACGCGGAAGCGTCCGAGCGCTTGCGGTCGGAAGCCGCGGAGCGGGAACGCGCGGAGCGGGCGCTGCTTGATGCCGCCGAGCGGGAGCGGGCGGCACAGGCGCAGGCGCAGCGGATGCAGGAACGTGCGGACGCTGCGCAGCGGGATCTGCGCGAAGCGGCGGAACGCAGCGCAGCGCTGGAGGCGCGCCTCGCCGAACTGGGCGAGGCGGAGGCTGTGGCGCGAGCCGCGCGCGAAGCGGCGGCGCGGGAGCTGGAGGCGGCGCGTGCGCAGGCCGCCGCCTTGGATGCGCGCGAGGCGGGGCTCGCCGCCTCGCAAGCGGAGCAAGCGGTTGCCGCGCAGGAGCAGGCTGCGCGCGGCGACCGCCTGGAGGCGGAACTGGCGGGGCTCCGCCGCGAGCATGATGCGCTGCGCGAGGAGTACGCGAAGCTTCAGAACGAGTACAACGAGTGGATCGATTTGCTGGAGCATCCTTGAGTGAACAAGATCGCATATGGAGCCGTGCCTCAATGTTTGAGGCACGGTTTTATTGCGGTATGACGCGTCGATCGCCTCAATTCGACCAAGTCAGCACCATAATCGCTGTAGCTCTCATCGAAGTCACAAGTATGTTGCAGTCAGCACTATGAGTGCTATCATCTCAATGACGGCTACACCTATGTTGCAAAGAGCAACATTTGGCGAATGTGAGACGACGAAAGTAAAAGTTTGTTGCGGTGGAAGACAAGTGACGGCAGGCGTCGAGAGAGAACACCTATTTGCAGAGTGCCGTAGCGGAATGGCGAGAATTGTAGCGGAGAGCGACTAATTGCGGGT
>JAEWAQ010000021.1 GCA_023391635.1 Bacillota bacterium
CCATTCCCACCATTTTGTGTCACACAGCCGCTATTTGCCGATCTTGCCCACCATTCCCACCATTTTGTGTCACACAGCCGCTATTTGCCGATCTCACCCACCTTTCCCGCTTGACTCACCATCACAATGCCGACCGCACCATGACGATTACCTTAATGAAAGCTTGCCGACGAAATGCACGAAAGACCGCCAAATTGACGGTCTTCCTTCGAAATCTCTGTACAAATGCCCAATTAGTCGGCTTGAATCTGCTGCCACTTCGAGCGGATGCGCGCGATCCGATCGGGCAAGTCCGGCTGCTGGAGAGATTCGCCCAAGTGTTGGGCGAATGCGGCCAGTTCGCCAGCCATGCGAGAATAGGCTTCCTGCAGCAAACGACGATATGCTTCGGCGATGAGCAGTTGCCACTGCGCTTGCAGATCCGCCAGCCATGGGTCAAGCGACTGGAAGAGCAACGGCTCAGCCTGCTCCTGCAGCGCCTTCTTCCCTTCGTTCTCGAAGAAATGCCGGGGCGACTTGAACGCCTGCCACAGCCGTCTGGCTTCCATCTGCGGGCCAGCGGCGAACGGCTCGTTCATCGGCCACTGCATGGCCGTCTGGGCGTTCGAAGATGTCGCAAATCCTTCGTCAGCCCACTCTGCCGCGGCTTCGGCCAGCTGATCTTCCACTTGCCGCTGCAATGCCGCTTCCAGACGCAAGCCTGCTGCCCGCATCTCCTGCTGCATATCTTCGCCGACGCTGCGCTTCAGATCGTCCCAGCAGGCAACAAGCAGCTTCCTCAAGTCGCGGCCGTCATCCTGCAAGACCGACGGATGGAACGCCGTCTGAAAATGTTCGCCATAGCGGTAATAGACACGCTGGCGCGAATGAAACAGCTGTTCCGCGAGCTCCTGCTGGATCGGCTGAAGCACCGCCTCCGGCACGCTGCCGGCCGCGCGTTCGCGCCACGTTTGCGCTTGCGCAAGCCTTCTGCGCACTTCTTCCTCGCGGCTGGCGGCATCTGCGGAAGCTGCGTGCAGCCAGCCTTCCAGTTGCTTGCCTGCAC
Organism: Bacillota bacterium; assembly: GCA_023391635.1. Lineage (GTDB taxonomy): Bacteria > Bacillota > Bacilli > Paenibacillales > Paenibacillaceae > Cohnella. The sequence continues at coordinate 1,046 of JAEWAQ010000021.1, forward strand.
GCTCCAGCTCCTTGCGCGCCTTTGCGGCAGCCATTTCACCAAGCTCCGTTCCGGCGAATGCGCGGAACGCGGCTTCGAACGCCGCCATGCCGGACGCCTCCCAACCGCCGCGATCGCCAACTATTCGAGCTTGCAAGCCGTTAAGGCTGGATACAGCGAGCAAACGCGGATGACGGATCCCGTGCTTCAGCAGTTGAGCCGCCACATGTTCCTGCACCGCTTCACGTTCCTGATCGGAGGAAGCAAGGTCTGCGGCATTGATCAAGAAGAACATCTTATCCAGCTCGAATACGTCCTTGACGCTGCCAAGCTGATTCAAGAAGCGGCGATCCGCCTCTGTGAAAGCATGATTGTAATACGTGACGAACAAGACGGCATCGGCATTTTTGATGTATTCGAAAGCGACGCCAGTGTGTCTGGCGTTGATCGAATCCGCGCCAGGCGTATCGACGAGCACCGCGCCGCTGCGCGTTAGCGTCGAATCGACCGCCAGGTCGATCTCCGCGACGAAGCAGGAAGCCTGCTCGTCTGCGGCATAGCGGCGATATTCGGCTTCCTCGACAATGAAGGCGGCGCCCAGCTTGGCGCCATACGTCGGCCAACCCGCAGATGCGGCCTGCAGGAAAGCCAAGTGTGGCTTGCCGCGCGGATGTACCTCATCCGCAGGCAGGCGCAGCGCCATCGCGAGCAACGCCCCTGCGTTATCTCCCGCCGCTTCGACTTCCGCTGCCGTAATGCCCAATCGCTGCAATGAATGCCGGATATCCTCCAGCATCGCTTCTGCAGATTTCATCGTGATTCGGGCAGTACCATCCGCAAGTTCTGCTGTCGGCGCCACGATGCGGTTGATTGTCGCCGTTGTCGGATTCGGGGAGACCGGCAGCGCGGCCCGGCCGACCATCGCATTCGCGAACGACGATTTGCCAGCACTGAACGCGCCGAATAATGCGATCGTGAATTTCCGTTCGCGAAACCGGGCGGCTCGCACACGCAGCGAATCAGCAACACCGGCGAGCGACGGAATCGAACCGAGCAGCTCCGCCGCCTGTTCCAATCGCTCCACGACGCGGCCAGGCGCGCCAAGCGGAAAATCCGCTTCCGCGATTTCGTTCTGGCGCTTGCCTCCGCTCAGCATGTCAGCCATGCTTCCGCCGTTTACACGGCCTGTCGCATTTTCGCCTCTAGACAAGGCATCTGCCGACTCATCGCCATTTAATGCACCATCATCAACCTCGCGAACGACACCAGTTGCGCCGTCTGCTTGGTGCCCGTCAAGATCAGCCTGATCACCCGCTGACGAAGCGAGCCGCTCAGGCCCTGGCAGTTGCAACACCTCCGCTGCTGCCACCCGTTCGGGCAATAGCGCCAGCAGCCGTTCCATCTCCACACGTTCCTTGTGTTCCAGGTCGGCTGCCGCTGCGGCAGCCGCTTCCCGTTTCCGGAGCTCAGCCAGCTCTCCCGCCAACCGCCGCGCCTCCTGCTCCCGTTCGGGACCGCGAAGCGCCTCGATCTGCGCATACCAAGCCAGCGCGTCCCGACGGTAGGCCGCCCGCACATCCGCGCTCAGATCCGCCGCATAATGCAACGTCGCCTGTCCGTCCGCGCTCGTACCGGGCTTAACCCGGCTGCGCAACCATTCGGGCGTGACATGCACGGCGAAAGCCGCCGCTAGCGAATCTTCCATCGCGACGCCCGTCCAGCCGGCCTCGCGCGTTTCCCGCCGCAACAAATCGCGGACATGCGCGTCCAAACCCGCGACAATCTGCCGGTCCATATCGTCCGCCAGCTGCCCCAGCCGCCGCTCACGCTCGGCTTCCGTCTTGGCCGCATTCGCGAACCAGCCGACTTTGAAGCCCGGCTGCATGCTCTCCAGCACCGCGGCCGCCTTCTCCCGCGTCTGCGCCGGCGTCAGGTTGGCATTCGCGAGCAGGCGGTCCAGCTCGGCACGGAACTCTTCCTTGCGATCATCGTCCGCAGCACGACCGCTTTCCGCCTCCGCTTCCAGACGAGCCCGCTGCGCGGCGAGTTCCCGCAAAGCTTCCGCTCCCTCGTCCACGTCCGCTTCCGTCAGCAGCCGCTCCCGTTCCTCACGATTGCCGGCATGCAGCGACTCGCGGAACCGCTCGGCCAGATAGCGCGCCGATCGCTCCGTCGAACGCATCATGAGCTCCCCGCGCAGCGGCTTCAGCCGCTCCAGCACCGACAGAAGCTCCTCCCATTCGGACAGCGGATGGTCCGGTTCCCTAAGCGACAGAAATAGCAGCCCTGCCGGTTCGATTCCCCATGCGGCGAATGACGCCTCGATGCCTTCGCGGAATGCGCCGAACGCGACTTCCGCTTCGCGGTGCTTGTCGATCTGGTTCACGACGACGTATGTCGGCTTGCCCCATTCCGCTAGCGTCCGCAGGAAACGGAAATTGACATCGGCCAGCACGTGATTGTAGTCCGTCACATAGACGACCGCATCCGCCAGATGAAGCGCGGATTCCGTCGCGGCGCGATGCGCGCCGTCCGTCGAGTCGACGCCTGGCGTATCGACGATCGCCATATGTTCGCCTAGCAACGCCACCGGATATCGGACATCGATCGATGCGACTCCTTCACCATCCACTGCGAAACCTTGCAATGCATCCATCGCGATTTCGCGATCTTCCACCACAAATCCGTCCCGATCCCTCATACAGACGTGCGCCGACGGCAGCCCGCCACGGATCGTAACGACGTTGGCGCTTGTCGGAATCGGTGAAGACGGCAGCAGCGCGGCCCCGCACAGCTTGTTGATCAGCGTGGATTTGCCCGCCGAGAAATGCCCGCAGAAAGCGACCGTCAAACAATCTTCCGCCAGCTTGGTCGCCAGATCGTTGAATTTGCCTCCATGTTCGGCGTCCCCGGCATCGCTTGCAAACGATGACATCCGAACCAGCGCCTTTTGCAACGCTTCTCTATCCTCTTTATCCTGTCTATCCTGTAAATGATCAGTCATGTCCCGATCCACCACTTCAAGCCGATTCAAGTTGCAGCGCTCCTTTTCCCCTTCTTGACTTGCTTCGCCTGCGGCGGCTTGCGGAGCGCCGCTTTCATCCGCGCTTTGCCCTCCTTGCACCGGTCCAGCAAAGGACAAACCTCGCATTGCGGATTTTGCGCCTTGCAATGATAACGTCCGAAAAAAATCAACCGATGATGCGTCAGCGTCCATTCGTCCCGGGGAACGAGCTTCATCAGCTTCTTCTCCACTTCCAGCACCGAATCGTCCGCCTTCGCGATACCCAGACGCTTGGAGACGCGCTCTACGTGCGTATCCACGGCGATAGCCGGCTGGTCGAACGCGTTGGACACGACGACGTTCGCCGTCTTGCGGCCTACGCCCGGCAGCGTTATAAGCGCTTCGTGCTCCCGCGGCACTTCTCCGTTATATTGATCGATCAGAATACGGCATAGCTTCTGGATGTTCGCCGCCTTGTTGCGGAACAGGCCGATCCGCCGGATGTCGTTCTCCAGCTCTTCCAGCGGAACCCCCAAATAATCTTGCGGCGACCTATACTTATCAAATAACGATGCCGTCACTTTGTTCACCGTCTCGTCGGTGCATTGCGCCGACAACAGGACGGCAATCAGCAGCTCGAACGGATTGCGGTGATTCAATTCGCAATGCGCATCCGGGAACATGACGGCGATCTCGTCCAATACTTGTCTCATCGCAGCAGCATTCATAAGCGGTTCAGCACTCCTCTTGTCCTCTCCCTGAGGTGCAATTCCTACCCAAGTGTACCGAATCCTCGACAGTCCGGCAATATCCAATCGCAGTATCCGCACCCCAACTTGCTTCAAGACACAAACAAAGCCGCCCGAAGGCGGCCCGTTCATAAGCGCGGATTAACCGATTTTCGAAACTTCGACCACTTTGCCTCTCAGCACGTAAATCGCCAGCAGATCCCCGTCCTTCAATTGGCTCGCGATCAGGTTCGATGCGCCGTTATGAATGTACGTATCATTCTCAAGCTTGAACGTATTGTCGTCGTTCGCATTTACCTTCTTCACGAGAATCGCCTTCGTTGACGCATCGTACTTCCAGAATGTCTTGTTGACCGGAGCGACGATTTCGATGACGGTCAGGTCGTCTTCCGACGTGCGTATCTCCACGCGGTCGCCTGCCGATACGCTCGCCAGTGTGTTCGTCTGTCCGCCGTTCTTGAACACCTGCGGCGCGAAGCCGACCGACTTCGTGACGGACTTGCCGCCCGGAAGGCCGATTTCGAGTGTTGCGGCGCTTAGGTTCACCGACAATACTTGTCCGTAGACCATCGTGACGATCTTGATCTTGGACAGCGTCTGCCGATCCTCGAACGTGAAGTTGGCGATCATGCCCGGCAGCAACTGGCCCAGCGTAATCGTGGCGCCGGACTCGTTCTGCACCGGAATCGAAGCCGGCACGATCCAATCTTCCGTCGTCGTCGCGCCTTGCCGCTTAACGCGCACTTTCTTGTTCACCGCATCGACCGAAACGATTTCCAGCTGCGCCGTTTTCCGGACTTGGATTTTCGTGATTTGATCCTGGTTATCGTTGAGCGTTGCCGTCACTTGATCCCCGGCTTTCAAGTCGGCAAACGTCATCGAGGTTCCATATGCATCGACATAAGGATACTGATTCTGATAGTTCAAAGTGACGACCTGGTTCGTGTTGACTTGCAGTTTCAGCGTCTTGGCCGTCGTGTTGTTCTCAAGCACCGTGCCGATATATTTGGCGACGAAGAAGATCGTTACCGCATTATCACCGCTATAGGCGATCGAGATTTTCTTGCCCGGTGTCAACTTTGGAACTGCTTGTTCAAACGGAATTGACACTCCATCAAGATCGTATTTCACATTCGTCCCGAGTTGGTAGTTTCTCCCTTGCCCCGAAGAGATTGAAACATTCAAATTTTTGGTATTGGCCGTGTATGATTCAATGGTAACGCCTGTGAGCAATTGAACATTCCGATCGATAACATTAATTTTTGTAACTTTCCCATTATTTTCATCAATCGTCAACGTTACATTGTCTTTATCCTGAAGATCATTCATTCCAGCATTTGACAAACCTTGAATATTCACAGCAACATTGTCAACCACCGGGTACGTCAAATACTGGTAGGTATTGTCTTCAGCACTTGTGATCGTGATAATCTTTTTGATGCTATCATGTGTGACAAATGAACCGTTAACGGTTCTGAACAATCGCTTGGCGATCGTAATCGATGTCAGCACGCTGTTCTTGATTTCATAAGTGATCGAGTCTCCGACAAGCAGCTTGTCATGCGCAACCTCTTCGTCGACGAGCTTGAATGCCGCCCCATCCGGTACAGTCAAGTCTTCGGGCGTGCCCGTCGCCGGATCAGACAGCCGGAGCGCGCCGGTCGCGGCGTTCCAGGATACGACGGTGCCGCCGCCGGTCTTGTTCAGCATCACTTGATTCACTTTCACGGAAAACACGCGCTTGTCCGAACGTAGCGTATCAACGTTCAAACTGACGCTTGCGCCGTCGGGAATATCCTCTATAGCGACCGTAGATCTTTCGGCATCGGTAGCCGAAGGTGGATTCGTCGGATCGTAGCTGTACGTCTGCGTAGTACCATTAACAACCAGCGACAACTTGCCAGTTGTCGATTCCAATTTGCTGAACTTGCCTTCCACGGTTGAAATATAAGACTGCTCGTCTGCTTGCTCTACATACCCGATATTGCCATTGTCGTCGTGGATCAGGATCACTTTGCTGTAAGGCTTCAAAGCCGTAGCCGCGATGGGCGTATTCGAACTGTGCGTAGCGAACATCGCGTTCGCGTCAAGCGTATATTCGTGTTGGGTGCCGTCATCGTGCAGGAGCGTAATCTTGCCTGCATCAATCTTGATCAGCACACCGGACACTTGACCGGAATAGACAACGTCCACTTGCGGTTCCGCCAGGCTGAACAGAGTGACGAGCGATGCCCGGTTGATCGGAGATTTCGGTTCGAAAGTCGTCGCTGTCATGCCGCTAACGAGCTTCATATCCACAGCCGTCTTCACGTAGGGAAGCAGTTTGGGATCGATCTTGTCGTTATCGGAGAATGTCGTGTTCTTACCGGTATTGGCAAGCGCCTCCGCCTCTTTGCCGATGGCGCGGATCATCAGCTTGACGACCCATTCGCGGGAAGCCGGCGACTCTCCCCAGGATTTGCCGGACTCGGCCATCGCCAGATCGAACTCTTCGTCCTTGGCAATCAGGCCGCGGTTGAATGCTTCGTAAACGTAGGCTTTGGCGTAGTCCTTCATCTCAAAATAGCTCGGGAACGCGACTGAAGTGTTCTTGTTGACCGAATCCTTCAAGCCCATGAAGCCAAGCGCCACGATCACGGCGTCCTGTCGGCTGATATTGCCGGACGGATTGAACTTGCCGTCACCCGTGCCGTTAATGACTTGCTGATAGAACAGCTTCGTTATATGCTTCAACGCCCAATGATCTTGCTTTACATCCGTGAACGGATTGGAAGCCGCGGCCGAAGCCGGAGCGCCGGACCAAGCGGTCCCCGTCCATACCATGGCGGACAACGCCGTAATCGAGATCCATCGCTTCATTCGAAGCTTGTTGTGATTCGTTTTTGCCATAGACTTCCCTCTCCCTGGTTGCATGCCGGCTCCCGCGAAGCGCGTCATGAAGGATATTAGGCCAACTTAAAATACTCCTTGATCGATGCCGCGATGGCCGCCGCCACCTTGTTCTGCAAAGCGTCGCTGAATAATTGCTTCTCTTCGGACTTGTTGGACAGGTAGCCGACTTCCAGCAATACGGCGGGCATCGTCGTATCCCGGATGACTTTGTAGTTGGCTTTGCGGACGTTATTATCCTTGAAGTCCGTCGCGGCGACCGCGTTCCGATGCAGCAGCTTGGCGAACGCCAGGCTGTCGCTTCGATTGTAATAAGTCTCCGTACCGTTGATATCCGGCTTGTAGCTGTTGGCATGAACCGATAAGAATAAGTCCGCCGATAAACCGTTGGCCAGGTTCACCCTGTCGTCCAATGTCGGATACGAATCTTCCTCCCGCGTCAGAATCAGATTGATATGGGGATCATCGCGCAGCATGTCCCTTACCTTCTTCACCACGGACAGGTTAAATTCCTTCTCCCATCTGCCGGTTATGCTTTGCGCGCCCGGGTCGCTGCCTCCGTGGCCAGCGTCCAGCACGACGGTATACGCCTTCTTGACCGGAACCTGAGGCTTTTTCAAAAAGATGACCAGCCGGCCTTCGTCCGCATTCGAAATGACTTCGTACCCCCACGCCTGGTTCAAATCCAGAACGATCCGTGCGGACTTCGGATTGTCGGTGTAGCGGGAATAGCGGATTTTGCCGAGCGCCTCGTGGCCGACGACCTTCAGTTCCGGCACTTGGCCCGGTTCCGGCGTGCCGATGATTGCCGCCTTATAATCTTCGATGAGGCCTGATGCGAATCCTGCCGTGAAGTCCTCGGCGTAATCCGCGTTCGGCAGGTCGATCACGATTCGGTCCGGACCGCCGACGGACTGCACGACCGGGCTCAACGTCCCTTCGTATGTAACGACGAGATAATTCGGTTCATAGCGAATCTGATGAACACTTACCGGATCGCCTGCCGGGGTTGACGGCACGTTCCCATCTGGTGTTCCTCCGCCATGGGGATCTTCGCTGTCCCCGCTGCCGTTGCCGGGATCGGCGTTGCCCGAGCCGCTATTGCCGCCGGACGACCCGGAATCTTCCGGTTCCACGACGCCGATCAGCCCGCCCGTATCCGTGCCGCTGTCTGTCGGGGACTCCGCGCTTCCTCCGCCCTGTGTCTCGTCTTTGCCGCCTGGCGGCGCCTGCACGATCTTCGAGTACAAAAAAACCGACTTGGTCGAATTGTCCCAATACACTTCCAGCCCGAGCGTCTCGGTTACGAAACGCACCGGCACCATCGTCCGGTTAGAGCGGATGAGCGGCGGCTCCACCAAGGTGACTTCCTTGCCGTTGACGGTCGCTTTCGGATCGTTCAGCTTCATCAAGATGAGCATGGTGCCGTCCTGCACCTTCACCTGCTTCTTCTTGTCGTCGTAATCGACCTTGAAGCCCAAGCTCTCCGTAATCGTCCTGGCCGGAACCAGCACGGAGGCGTTGACCATCTCCGGCGGCGCTTCCGTCTCGAGCGCGATACCGTTCAAATATACCTTCGGCACCGGAACCGGGGCGTCTTTCTTGGACGGCGCAGCGGCGGCGCTCGTCCATCCGGCATTCGCAACCAGCATGAAAGCAGCGACGAACAACAGGAAAATCCACTTTTTCATGCTCCACCTCTGTGTATGAATCTGTGTTAGTCGGACCGTACCGGCGGGCAGGAGCCGCCGGCTTGTCTACGTGGAATTAGACGTGGATTATCGGCAAAAGTTGCGTAGACGGCACGAAATAAGGCCTTTTGTACCGAATTTTGGCGTTCGGCATCAAAAGGCCTTACGATGGAACTAAAACTCAGTATCCGGCCGCTTTGCGTTTCTCTTCGTAAGCCGTAATCGCCGCTTCGTGCTTCAGCGTCAAGCCGATATCGTCCAGTCCCTGCAGCAGAAACTGGCGGCGATGCTCGTCGAGATCGAACGAGAGGGACAGACCGGCATTGTCCGCAATCGTCTTCTTCTCCAGATCGATCGACAACTGATAGCCCGGCGTCGACTCCGTGCGCTTGAACAGATCGTCCACCTGTTCCTCGCTCAGCTTGATCGGCAGGATGCCGTTCTTGAAGCAATTATTGTAGAAAATGTCGGCGAACGACGGGGCGATGACGCAGCGGAAGCCGTAGTCCAGAATCGCCCAGGGCGCATGCTCGCGCGAGGAGCCGCAGCCGAAGTTGGCGCGGGAGATCAGCACAGTCGCTCCTTGGTACCGCTCCTGGTTCAGGCTGAATTCGGGAATGACTTTGCCCGACTCGTCCCAGCGCCATTCGAAGAACAGAAATTGGCCGAACCCGCTGCGCTCGATGCGCTTCAGAAATTGCTTAGGAATGATGGCGTCGGTATCCACGTTCACCCGGTCAACCGGAGCGACGAGACCCGTCATGGTCGTGAATGGTTGCATATTCGTCTCTCTCCTCTTATAGGGAGTTTGCGGAGCAAACTCTTACTTGTCTCGCTTAAGCCGTCACTTCGGACTTGAGCTCCCATTTGCGAATGTCGACGAACCGGCCCGCGATCGCCGCGGCTGCCGCCATGGCAGGCGATACGAGGTGCGTGCGTCCTCCGCGGCCTTGCCGTCCTTCGAAGTTGCGGTTGGATGTCGAGGCGCAGCGCTGTCCCGGCTGCAGTACGTCCGGATTCATCGCCAGGCACATGCTGCATCCCGCGTCGCGCCATTCGAAGCCTGCATCGACGAAGATTTGGTCAAGCCCTTCCTTCTCGGCTTGAAGCTTGACGCGTCCGGAGCCCGGCACGACGATCGCGGTCACGTTGTCGTGCACCTTGTAGCCTTTGGCTACCGCGGCAGCCGCCCGGAGATCTTCGATCCGGCCGTTCGTACAAGAGCCGATGAACACGTAGTCGATCGGAATTTCCGTCATTGGCGTGCCCGGCTTCAGGCCCATATAATCAAGCGCGGCAGCTGCCGCCTTGCGCTCGTTCTCCGTCGGCAGCTCTGCCGGCACCGGCACCTTGGACGTGATATCCGTACCCATGCCCGGGCTTGTGCCCCAGGTTACTTGCGGGATCAGCGAATCGACGTCGAATTCCACCGTGCGGTCGTAGACGGCGCCTTCGTCCGTGCGCAGCGCGGTCCAGCGGGCGACCGCCTTGTCGAAATCGGCTCCTTGCGGCGCGTACTCGCGGCCGCGCAAGTAGTTGAACGTCGTCTCGTCCGGTGCGATCAGACCCGCGCGCGCGCCAGCTTCGATCGACATGTTGCAGACGGTCATCCGCTCTTCCATCGACAGGCTGCGGATTGCTTCGCCCGTATACTCCATGACGTAGCCGGTGCCGAAATCGGTGCCGTATTTCGCGATCAGGCCAAGAATCAAGTCCTTCGCCGTAACGCCGGGATGACGCTTGCCGACGAAGCGCACTTCCATCGTCTTCGGCTTCGCCTGCTGCAAGCATTGCGTCGCCAGCACATGCTCCACTTCGCTCGTGCCGATCCCGAATGCCAGCGCGCCGAACGCGCCGTGCGTCGATGTATGGCTGTCGCCGCAGACGATCGTCTTGCCCGGCGCCGTCAAGCCAAGCTCCGGTCCCATGACGTGCACGACGCCTTGGTCGATCGTATTCAGGTCGTATAGCTTAACGCCGAATTCGTTCGCATTCTTCGTCAGTGTGTCGACCTGCTGCTTGGAGATCGGATCGGCGATGTTGAACCGGTCCTTCGTCGGCACGTTGTGGTCCATCGTCGCGAACGTCAGTTCGGGACGGCGCACCTTGCGGCCGGAGAGCCGAAGTCCTTCGAACGCTTGCGGCGAAGTCACTTCATGCACCAGATGCAAGTCGATATACAGAATGCTCGGCTTGCCTGCTTCCGCCACGATCTCGTGATTGTTCCAAATTTTCTCGAACAAAGTTTGTTTGCTCATGCCTGTTCACCCCGATAAAGGAATTCTCAATCTACTGCATTTACTATACCATTTCGTTGTTCATTGATCCAAGATATAATATCTATAAGGTTAATTGTTCCAGACTATAAACGAAGGGGCTTGCTTCATGGAATTTCGCCAAATGATGTACGCAATCCAGATTGCGGCGGAACGGAATTTTTCCCGGGCGGCGGAGAAGCTGCATATCGCCCAGCCATCGCTCAGCCAGCAGCTGTCGAAGCTGGAGAAGGAGCTCGGCGTCCTCCTGTTCAAGCGCAGCACGAACTCGGTGGAGCTCACGCATGCAGGATCGGTGTTCGTGAGCAGGGCGCAGCAAATCTTGGATATGACAGAACAGCTGAAGCGGGAAATGGACGATCTCGCCGACCTGCGCAAAGGCCGCGTCGTCGTCGGCAGCGTGCCGGTGACGGGCGCACACGTGCTGCCGGACGTGCTGCCCGCCTTCCGCGCGGCTTACCCGGATATCGAGGTCGTGCTGGTGGAGGAAACGAGCAAGAAGCTCGAAGAATTAACCGTCAGCGGCGCGACGGACGTCTGCTTGCTCTCGCTGCCGATCAGCGACCCGGCACTGGCTTACCAGCCGGTGATCGAGGAAGGCATCTGGCTTGCGGTGCCGCCCGATCACGAGCTTGCTGCGTTCGCGAATCGGGGCGAAGCCAGCGTCGTGCCGCTATCCAGGCTGCGGGATGAACCGTTCATCCTGCTGAAGAAAGGACAAGGCTTCCGCGCCATCGCGCATGAACTGTGCGCTCGCGGAGGATTCGAGCCAAGCATCGTGTTCGAGAGCGGCAACATCGAGACCGTGCAAGCGCTCGTCGCCGCGGGCATGGGCATCGCCTTCGTGCCGCACATGGTCATCCGCCGCGATTGGGTGGGCCGGGCGCCTGTTTACCTGCCGCTGGAAGGCCAGCCGACGCGGACGCTCGTCCTCGCCTATCGCAAAGGCCGATACTTGTCCAATGCCGCCGAAGCGTTTATCTCGTCGTTCACCAATACGCTTCGAGCCGCTGCCAGGTAGCGGCGGTAACCGATGCGGCATGGGCCTAAACGCAGTATCGCACTAGTTCGAATTACGTCGATTTTCAACTTAACTTTGGCCCATCGCCGCTATTCGGACCGCTTTGCTTCGATTTTCGACCCACTTCCGCCCAACCGCCTCTCTCCGGGCCGAAGGTAATTAATCGTACAGGTGAGGGCGGCGATCATCGAATACCGGTATGCGCCCTCTGACTTCATCCGTCAAACCAAGATCGATGTCGGCTTCGAGGATCGTCTCTTCTTCCTCGGCTTCCGCGAGCACCTCGCCCCAAGGATCGATGACCATCGAGTGCCCGAAGAAAGATGAACCGCCGCTCTCACCGACTGTATTGCAGGCGACAACGTACATCTGGTTCTCGATTGCGCGGGCCTGCAGCAACGTCCGCCAGTGGTGAAGCCGCGGATGCGGCCATTCCGCAGGAACGAACAGCACCCGCGATCCACTGAGCGCCAGCTTGCGGGCAAGCTCCGGGAAGCGGATGTCATAGCAGATCATCGCGCCGGCCGGCACGCCTTCCAGGTCGAATCGGCATACCGAATCGCCTGCCTGCAGATGAAGGTGCTCGTTCATGAGCTGAAACAGATGAATTTTCGAATATTCGGCGCTTACCCTTCCCTCCCGATCGAAGACGTGAAGGGTGTTCGTCACGCCGCCGTCCGGCCGCTTCACCGCCACGGATCCGGCCAGCACGTTCACCTGATGCTCGCGGCAGAAGTTGGAGAAAAATTCGCAAGTTCGCTCACCGCCCGGGTCTGCAAGCTGGTCGATCTGCTCCAGTGCATAACCCGTGTTCCACATTTCCGGCAGCATCAGCAGGTCCGGCTTCGTCTCGGACGCAACAGCGCGATTCATCCACTCTTCCATCCGAGCGAAGTTGCCGTCCGGGTTACCGGCTTCTATATTCATCTGAATGATTGCCAAGCGCAATCTTCCTTTTGGGTCGCTCATCCTTGCAGGCCTCCATAATCTTACTAACTTTCTGGCAAGCAGGACCTTTCATCTTTATTCATATCCGCATTCGCCAATAGCCCCATCGTACCCGATCGGTATCCGCTTGACAACCGCGCCAACGTGTTCGCAATTCCCGCTCATCCGATGCCATCCGCACTAAAAAGCACCTGTATACCCGCTATTAGCGCTCATATGTTGCCGTCCGCACCAATCCTCATGTATACTCGCCATGCCCGCCGTCGATGATGCCGTCCGCACCATTACCACCGCCGCTTGGAGGCCGTCTGCCCTGCCGCCGCATTGCCCGTCCGCCATGGATATGCTACATTACATGCTGTAATAGGGAGTTTGCTTCGCAAACCCTCACCTCATCTTAATTCCCATCTTTCGGAGTGTGATTCTTAGCTATGACCTTCTCGATCCAACCGGCAGATCGCCTCGCGACGCTGCCCGAACAATTTTTCGCCGCGCTCGCCATCAAGGCGAATACGCGGATCGCGCTCGGTCGCGACGTCATCAACCTCGGTCAAGGCAACCCGGATCTGCCGACGCCGCCCCACATCGTAGAAGCTTTGCAGGATGCAGCCGCCAATCCGGCTTATCACAAATACCCGCCGTTCCGCGGATACCCGTTCCTGAAAGAAGCGGTCGCAAAGCGTTACTCTGAAGACTACGGCGTCACGCTCGATCCTGCGAAGGAAGTCGCGATCCTGTTCGGCGGCAAGACCGGTCTTGTGGAGATCAGCCAATGCTTGCTCAACCCGGGTGACGTCTGCCTTGTGCCCGACCCCGGCTATCCGGATTACTGGTCCGGCGTGGCGCTGGCCGAAGCCGAGATGGCGTTCATGCCGCTTAAGCGAGACAACGCGTTCCTGCCCGACTACGGACAGCTTGACTCGGATACGCTAAGGCGCGCCAAGCTGATGTTCCTCAACTATCCGAACAATCCGCGGCCGCCACGGCAACCGCAGCATTTTATGAGGAGACGGTCGCGTTTGCCAGACGGCATGGCATCGTCGTCGCCAGCGATTTTGCTTACGGCGCGATCGGCTATGATGGTCGCCGGCCAATCAGCTTCCTGGAGACGCCTGGTGCCAAGGAAGTCGGCGTGGAGTTCTACACCGCCTCCAAAACGTACAACATGGCAGGATGGCGCGTCGGATTCGCGCTCGGCAATGCGCAAATCATCGAGATGCTCAACCTGATCCAGGACCATTATTATTGCAGCTTGTTCGGCGGCATTCAGGAAGCGGCTGCCGCGGCGCTTACCGGCTCTCAGCAGCCGGTCAAGGACCTGGTCGCCGAATACGAACGGCGACGCGACACGTTGTACGCCGCCTTGGCGAGGATCGGTTGGCAAGCCGACAAACCGGTCGGGTCTTTCTTCTGCTGGCTGCCGGTTCCCGATGGCTATACCTCCATGTCCTTTGCAAACTTGCTGCTGGAAGAAGCGGACGTCGTCGTAGCCCCCGGCAACGGCTTCGGCGCCAGCGGCGAAGGCTATGTCCGCCTGGGCCTGCTGGCGCCGGAAGCGCGGCTTGCCGAAGCCGTGGAGCGGATCGGCAAGCTGGATTTGTTCACGATTCAGAGAGTATAAAATTAGCTGTCCTTCTCTGAATCGTCTTCGATACAAAAAGAAATTCTCTGTTCCAGAGGACGACGAAATCGTCAATACTTGAGTTCTAAACACTAGGTGACGATCAGGACCGTTCCGGCAACATCACGCGGAACGCTAACCGACGATCAGGACCGTTCCGGCAACATCATGCGGGATGGTCTTCCTGTCGCCGATTCCGGCATCGACCCGATCCTTCCTTGGCGTCCGGTCCGTGTACGTTGATGATGGTCAGTCCAAACAGAGCAACGCCCCTCTACTCTCTGCCGCTATTGCAGACACCCACAACCGGCTCGTCTTCTGTAAGCAGCCATTTGACCATCGTTCATTCCCCCGGCTCCGATTGAGCAAACTCCTCCTGCAAGATCGCATACGACGACTTCAAACGTTCGTGATATTTCGGGAAGTCCCAAGTTTCCCAGCGATAGACGTTCATGTCTTGCTTGCGCAGCAAGCCGTCAACGGGCGCGGGAATCGCATCCGCGTCGCGCTTGCCCGCGACAACCGCGATACGCAAGCCGTCCGTTGCCGCGCTGGCCGACATGCCATGCTGCCAGAGATCGCCCATGACCGTGCGAGTACTCGGATCCCTGACGTTCAGCAGTTGCCAAGGCACGCGAAGCTCGATCGTGCGGCCCTTCACGGCGACGTCGGCAAGCGAATCGTAATCCGGGCTCGCAGGATCTCCATTGCCGAACTTCAACTTGCCCGTCTCATAGTAATCGAAAGGAATGACGCGATCCGCGCCTTGCCGGTCCGGAATCGTCAATTCCTTGTTCAAAGCGAGCCGGATCGAATTCCATCGCCCGTTGTTCGGATGTCCGGCATCGTCCGGCATCGGCAGCATGCGAAGCATATGGCCGTACTGGTATTCGAACGGATCGTAGTAACTGTCTACGAGCACGCGGGACTGCTCCGGGCCTCTCAATTCGACCGCGAAATCGAATCCGGCGTCGGTGCTCCGCTCCGGTATGCCCGGCACGGATAGCTGCCCCTGACCTTCGATCGAATCGATCAGCACAATGGCCTCCGTCCGTGCCCAGTCCACCTGTTCCCGCATATCCAGACGAAAGTATACGTACCGTTCATCGCTGGCGACCGCGTAACGCGCGATCTCGCCGTCATCGCCGGCTGCCTCGACGGCTGGAATACCCGCCTGCCGCCAATCCTCATCTTCCCCATCCAGCTGAATAACCGTCGTTTTTTCGCCCGGATCGAACGCCAGCAATCCGAATTGCTGCTCCCCGGTCTGCGCGTTCGACCAGAAGGGCCGCCGGTCCGGATCGTCCAGGTCCATCGTGTTCCAGGTGCGCTTGAACCATTCGTCCTGCCAGGTGAAGACGAGACCGCCAGCCATCCCTTCGTTTACGATATCTTGCCAGAGGAGCGACACGATTTCCCCTTGCTCCCGTTCGCTGTGGAAGCCTTGGTTCCAGCCGTTGACGTTGCGATGCGTCATCCCGCGGGATGACGGCACGCCGAATTCCGCGATGACGACGGGCATGCGGTGCTCCTGCTTCAATGCGTGCAAATATCCCGCATAGCTGTTGTTCTTTCCTCTCGCATCTACATAAGCAATCAATTCACGGTCATAATTAAGAAAATCCGGATAATACGGATAGACGTGATACGAAGCGAACAGGCCGGCGAGGTAAGCCGATGTCGTCTCGATCCGGTTAGGATCGACGGCGACCATGTCTTCCTTCGCGGACGGTTCCGCCGGATGCCGCAGCAGGTCGGTCGTCACCCAGTTCGTGAAGCTCATCGGCCGCTGCCAGCCGTATTTATCCTGCTCATAGGTCGCCGCCGCTTCCATCGCATCCGCCAGCCAAATCTCGAATGGCGAAGCGCCCGCGGTTCGAAAATAAGTCCCTGCGAACTGCGGCATGTCCGCATGCTTGGCATTCGTGGCGACCACCAGGTTCGGATCCCATTCGACCCCCAGCACCCATCCGAGCACATAGGGCGACACGTCCGCGCGATAGCTTCCGGAAGCATGACCGGGACGCGGAAGGATGTCGGCTTGACCGTGGATCAAATCGACGGTGCGTTCGATTTCCTCGCGGAAGGCGTCGCGATTGTCCGGCGCGAAAGCGTCCATCGTCTGCAGCAGCGTTTCTTCGTTGGCCCATACGCCTTGAAGCAAGTACAACGGCTGAGCGGCATTCCGGTTATACGCGGCAAGCGCTTCGTAAAATCCAGGCGGGTGAATCGTATACACACGCACGACATTCGCATGCATTTCGCCGATCTGCCGGAACCACCTGGCGTACTCTTCCTTCGTGATCGCAGTCTCGCCCGGAAAATGCCCCGGCTTGGCAATGCCCATATTGACGCCCTGCAAGCGCAAGTTTTGCCAAGCATCGTCCCGATAAATTTGCAAACGATCGTTGTCCGCGCGCGCGGGCATCTGTACCGTACCATCCGACCAAGCGACCGACCGTGCACCGCCCGTACCATTTCGATAAAAATAAACCGCCGCCACCAGCACGATGGCCGTCAGCAATATCGCGGACCAGATGCCGTACCGCCGTCTGACTCTGCCTGACCGGGATGCCCTCATGCCGATACTCCTTTGCGCTTCATGTCGCCCCAGCCCCTCTTGCCGAGCGCCCATTGCACCAATCCTTCGCAGCGCCACCAGACGGTGAGCGGCCGATACCAGAATGTTTCCGTCAAAGCATACAGAAACAAACGGACGAGCTGCCCGACCTTCGGATACTTGCGCAGGCTCCACTCTTCCATCAGCACGGCGGCCATCGAGAACAGCGAACCGTACAGCAGCGAGATGAAGAGCAGCAAACCGGTGAACGTCCAATCGATTTCCGTAAAAGTCAGAGTCAGGATCAGAATGACGTATGCGGCAGTTTCCACGACCGGGCCGAGCAACTCGACGAACAGATAATAAGGCAAAGAGAACCAACCCACCGCTCCGTATTTCGGTCTCAGCAGCATGCCGCGATGCAGCAGAAGCGTCTCCAGCAGGCCGCGGTGCCAGCGATTGCGCTGTCTGCGCAAATATTTGAGGCGTTCCGGCGCTTCCGTCCAGCAGACCGGGTCTGCGATATAACGAATGACTTTGCCCAACTTGCGGTCCTTGTTCATCCGGTGCAGCCGCACGATCAGTTCCATATCCTCGCCGACCGTATTTCTCCGATAGCCGCCGGCTTCGACGACCCAATGTTTGTTGAAGACGCCGAACGCGCCGGATACGATCAGCAGCAGGTTGAGCCGGCTCATGCCGACACGGCCGAGCAGGAATGCACGCAAATATTCGATGACCTGCATGACGACAAGCGGATGGCGCGACAAGCCGACCTCGGCGACTTCACCGCTCTCGATTCGACAGCCGTTGGCGATGCGGATGCTGCCGCCGGTCGCGATCACTTCTTCTCCGGATTCCAGAATCGGCTTCATGACTTTGAGGAATGAATGGCGCTCCAGCACGGAATCCCCGTCGAGCGAGCAGAAGAACGGATATTGGGCGAAATTGATACCCGCGTTCAGCGCGTCCGCCTTGCCGCCATTCTCTTTGTCGATCAGATAGAGATGATCGTAGATCGCAGACTGGTAGACGGTTCGCACCGCCTCGGTGTCCAGCTGTTTGCGAACCGTGCGCGTAACCGGGGTCATCCGGAATTGTTCGATCATCCGCTGCAGCGTGCCGTCCCGCGAGCCGTCGTTCACGACGATGATTTCGAAAGCCGGATATTCGATGGAGAGCAGCGACCGCACACTGCCGACAATACCGCTCTCCTCGTTGTAAGCCGGCACGAGAATGGAGATCGGACGCGAATAGCTGGCGTTCAGCATCTCTTCATAAACCGAATGCTCCTCCAGATGGCGCGTGCGCCTCATGTGCAAGTACGAAAATATAAAAAACAGCGTGTAGCAAGCCAGCACGATCATCATATACACAAGCACGAAATAACCCGACCCGATCAACAGCGAACGGAGAAAAGCTTGCCAGTCGAACACTTACGCTCCCCCTCTCTCCAGCCACTCTTTCGCCATTTCGCGCGCGAACCGATCCTCCGAAGCTGCCGCAATTTTCCGCAGCGAGCGGGCGCCTTCTTCATAAACCAGCAACGATTGAGCCGCTTGCGATCGCACGAACCAATTTGGATCCCCGATCAGACTGGCGAGCGCAGCTCCGTGTTCGCGGCTGCGGATGACGCCATACAGCTTCGCGGCCATCAACCGTTCCTGCCAATCGGCGGATTCGGCATGGACGAGATATCGCGGAGACGGCGGCGCATACCCGAGCTGGCACAGCGCCTTAAGCGAGCGAATCCGAATTTCGCCGTCGTCGGAGACGGCCAGCTCGTCCAGCATGGCGCGATGTTCGACGGCGCGGCGGATCCCGATCGTATCGATCGCGGTATGTTGCCATGACGACGGCAGATCGTTCCACCTGTGTATGAACGCCGAGAACGTATCCGGCTCCATTTGCGACAAGATCAATCTTCGTTGAAAATCGGGCAGCGTCGTGCCTGTAGCGGCGATTAAATCGATGGCGGAAGAGGATGCCCAGCGGGCCAGCAGCTTGAGCAGGATCGTCCGTTCCTCTTCGCTCGTCCGCCGTCGTTTCGCCATCTCCAGCAGCGTCGGTTCCATCGCTCTCATATCGAACCGCTCGATACGATGCAAGGCCTGCATGCGCCGATTCCAGCTTCGGCGTCCGAGTTGTTCCCGATCGCGACTTGACAGATATCGCTCGGCATACGCGCGAATCCGGTTCAGCGAATCGTCTCCGCGGAACAGGACGGCACATTGCATCAGAAGCTGCACGAGCGCCTCCGTCTTCCGCTTATCGCGGTCCGGCAGCAATAGACGCGATTCATTCCCTTTCAACAAGTAATCGTAGAAGGGCTGACGATATTTCTCCGTCAATTCGTCTGTCTTGCGGTGGCGGCCGTTCAGAATGATCTTGCGGATAACAAGGTAAATGAAAAGACTGACAAGTACGAACAACAAGGCGGCGGCGATCCAGAGCAACATGACGATCCCGATTTCCACATCAGACCCTCCTCGCAACCAATCGCCTGATGCGCGCTTCCAGTTCCTTCAGGCTGAACGGCTTTGTGACATAGTCGTCCGCGCCCAGCGCGAGCGCCTTGACGATATCGTCCTCCGATTTCCTGTTCGTCAACATCAGCACGGTATAGTGTCGGGAACCTTCCGATTGCCGCAGCCGCATCAGCACTTCGATTCCGTCCATCCGCGGCATCATGCGGTCGAGAACGACCAGGCACGGCGTGCTGTCGCGCGACCACGGATCGTTCATGAACGCTTCTCCGTCGCGGAATGAGCGGATTTCCACGGGCGGTTCCGCCGGAAAACACGGGCGAATATAGTCTTGCAGCATCGTTCGAACGACGTTGTCATCGTCCACGATGGCAGCTCGAACGGGTCTAGCCGATCCGGTTGCTTGATGCTGTTGCGATTGGGACGACGGTTCCGGTTGCGGTACCGATTGTGCTTGCGGTTCTGGTTGCACTGGAGATTTCAATTGTGGCTGCGATTCTGAATTCTTGGCCGCCAGCGGCTCGAGTCGATCCTCTATCGCCTTCAGCCGATTTTCGATCGCCGATTTCTTCCTCAACTGTCGGGCGAGCCGGCCGCACCATTCATCCACGTCCAGCGGTTTGGCGACAAAGTCGTCTGCTCCAAGCTTGTATGCCGCCAGGCGATTGTCCCGGGTGTCGTCAGCGCTCACGACGGTCACGGGAATGAATTCCGCAGCCAACTCGTCTCCGATGTCCCGAAGCAGAGCCAATCCGCTGCCCTCTTGAAGATGAAGGTCGATCATGATCGCATCCGGGCGGTACTGCTGCACATATCGAGCCGCCTGTTCGGAATGCGATGCCGTCAGCACCATATAGCCGCGCCGTTCCAACTCCTCTTTGACAACCATGATGAAAACGTAATCGTCGTCCAGCAAAAGCACAAGCGGCGCATGCGCTTCCCACGATTGATACGGGTCGTCTTCCGCGAAAACAGGTTCCTCCAAGCCCTGCGAGCAATCGCGAACTTCCGCTGTCAATTCGTGCAGGAAATGACTGAGTTCGTCCCGTCCCCACGTTTCCTGCGCGCATTCCTCCCGATGCTGCAGCGCCATGGCGATTTGCGACAAACGATGCCATCCGACCGTGCCTGCCGTTCCGGCCGTCTTATGCAGAAATCGGCGAACTTCTTCCCCGGGCACGGTACGGAGCTCCCCGTTCAACCATTCCTTCAGCCAAAGCTCCGTTCCGATCAGCAATTGATGATGATATTTGTTCATGCTTCCGATTATACGACAGGATGCGATGAACTGCCCTTCATTCTCGACAAATTGCAACTTTCGCCCTAATGTAAAGCCGCTCCTTTCCTTTACAACACAGGCATCGCATGGTATTCTGAGGGAAATGCATTGACGGGTAACGAGTTGCGAAATCAGGCATGCTGCAGAGAGCAAATTCCGATGGCTGAGAGAATTTGCCATGACCTTCGCCTCCCCCAACCCCGAGCGGCCGGCGACGAACCGGACAGCGCCTGCTGTTATCAGGCACTTGAGAGGACGTTCCTGCGCGATGAAGTCATCGTGGGCGTCAATGAAGGTGGTACCGCGGAAGCCGAGCTTCCGTCCTTTGCGGAGGACGGGAGTTTTTTATATTTTCGCTTGGTCGCGTGAATAGGAAAGAAAGGATGTCGCGAATCATGAAACAACGAATGGTCATCAAAATCGGAAGCAGTT
Organism: Bacillota bacterium; assembly: GCA_023391635.1. GTDB lineage: Bacteria > Bacillota > Bacilli > Paenibacillales > Paenibacillaceae > Cohnella. Next base: position 21,981 of record JAEWAQ010000021.1, read on the forward strand.
CGCTGACGTCGGAAGAAGGCGGATTGAACAAAAGCAAAGTCCGGTTTCTGGTGGAAGAGCTGGCGGATTTGCATGCCCAAGGCCATGATGTGCTGCTGGTCACCTCGGGCGCCGTATCAGCCGGGTTCGGCAGCATCGGCTACAAGGGACGGCCGAAGCTCGTCCATGAGAAGCAAGCCGCGGCCGCAGTCGGCCAAGCGCTGCTCATGCAGGCGTACCATGAAGTGTTCGGCGGGCGCGGCATATCGGTTGCGCAAATCCTGCTGACGCGCCCGGACTTCGGGCATCGCGGGCGCGCGAATAACGCGTTGCGTACGATCGAAGAATTGCTGAAGCAGCGCGTCGTGCCGATCTTCAACGAGAACGACACGGTGTCCGTGGACGAATTGAAGTTCGGCGACAACGACTCGCTGTCCGCCCTCGTCGCCAATCTCGTCAAGGCGGACGGGTTGTACATCTTGACGGACATGGACGGCCTTTATACGGCCGATCCCCGCAAGTCGCCGGATGCCGTGAAAATTCGCCGAGTGGACGTGATTTCCGAAGACTTGTACCGCATCGCCAGCGGCGCCGGGTCGGCCGTCGGCACGGGCGGCATGCGCTCGAAGATCGAAGCGGCGCGCATCGCCATCCAAGGCGGCATCCCGACATTCGTTGGACAAGTCGGCGAACGCGGCGATCTTGCATTGGCCGTGGCCGGCGAAGGCAAAGGTACTTATTTCTCCTCTTCCCTGCACGCCCTTCCCGCCAAAAAGCAATGGATCGGCTTCCTGTCCATTCCCAAAGGCCGCATCGTAGTCGATGCGGGCGCCGAGAAGGCGTTGCTGCATGGCGGGAAAAGCTTGTTGCCGGCTGGCATCGTAGCGGTGGAGGACGATTTCCATCAAGGCGACGTCGTGGAAGTGGCGGGACCCGACGGCCGCACGATCGGCCGAGGCGTAACGAATTACGATGCGTGGCAGATCACGGCCGTAGCGGGGCTGGGCAGCGATGAAGCGCAGAAGCGGGTCGAGACCCCCCGCCCCGAAGTGATTCATCGCGATGAATGGGTGGCGACACCGATCATGAAGGAGGCGCATGTACATGAGTGAAGTAATGGACAAAGCGCGCGCCGCGAAAGCGACGACGACCGCGCTGGCAGGACTGGCAACATGGGAGAAAAATGAAGCGCTGGCGGCGATGGCTGAAGCGCTCGTGGTCCATGCGGACAAAATAATCGCAGTCAATGAAGAAGATTTTGTCCGCGGGCGTGAACAAGGCATTACCGCATCCCTGCTCGACCGGCTCAAGCTGACGGAAGAACGGATAGCCGGCATTGCGGAGAGCATCCGCCAGATTATCGAGCTGCCGGACCCGGTCGGCGATACGCTTGAATCGTTCTCGCGGCCCAATGGCATGCATATCGAGAAAATTCGGGTGCCGCTCGGCGTCGTCGGCATGATCTACGAGGCTCGGCCCAACGTGACGGTGGACGCCGCCGCGCTGTGCCTGAAGACCGGCAACGCGGTCGTGCTGCGCGGCGGCTCTTCGGCGATCAGCTCCAACCGCGCCATCGTCGGCATCCTGCGGGAAGCGCTGGCGGCAACGCGCGTGCCTCCGGATGCGCTGCAACTGATCGAAGACCCGAACCGCTCGTCCGTCGATGAGATGCTGAAGCTGAACGGCCTGCTCGATGTCGTCATTCCGCGCGGCGGTGCGTCATTGATCCAGAACGTCGTGCAAAATGCCACCGTACCCGTGATCGAAACCGGTGCCGGCATTTGTCATACGTACCTGGACGCCACCGCCGATCCGGCAATGGCCGAAGCGATCGCTCTGAACGCGAAGATGCAGCGGCCTTCCGTGTGCAACGCCATGGAGACGCTACTAGTTCACGAATCGTTCGCCGCCGCTCACCTAGCCGGCCTTGCAGCCTCATTCCGCAAGGCGGGCGCCGAGCTGCGCGGCTGCGCACGGTCCCGCGAGCTTGCGCCGGATATCGCGATTGCGGCGACCGAACAAGATTATGCGACCGAATACAACGACTATATCCTGAATGTCAGAATCGTGCCGAGTCTCGACGAAGCGCTCGCGCACATTCGCCGTTTCGGCACGATGCATTCCGAGTGCATCGTGACCGAGTCGCAAGCGAACGCCGACCGCTTCCTGCAGGATGTCGACGCGGCTGCCGTTTATCACAACGTGTCCACCCGCTTCACCGACGGCTTCGAATTCGGTTTCGGCGCCGAGATCGGCATCAGCACGCAGAAGCTGCACGTCCGCGGGCCGATGGGCTTGCCTGCGCTCACTTCGACGAAGTACCGCGTGAGAGGCAACGGCCAGGTCCGCGGTTGATCGCCGGAGCGGGTCTCTATGCTTCGCTCACCCGTTTAGAGGGGAAAGTTGCCACTATTTAGTGTGTCATGAGCTCATTGGCCGAATTAGTGGAAAAACTCCTATTAATTACGTTTGAACTCTCTTGAAGGTATTATTTTCAAGAAATTAACGGTTTCCCACTAAGTCACGATTCTTTACTCATATCGTCTTGATTAGTGGGAGGAATTCCACTAATTCTATTTAACTGGCCATGTGCCGCCCAAAGGAGCAGTGGCAACGTGAACGAACACCTTCCTACAAGGCTGGATAACGTAAAAATATGCTTTTACGGCGCGGGGTCGATGGCGGAGGCAATCTTGCGCGGAATGGTCGATGCCCGATTGGCCGACCCGGCCCGCATCACCGTTATGAATCGCCAGAACGCCGAACGGCTTGAAGCGCTTCGGCTGCGATACGGCGTTCGCGCCGCCGTCGACGAATCGACCAGACTTGACGCCTTGCGCGGCGCAGATATCATCGTGCTGGGCATGAAGCCCAAGGATGCGGCAGCCGCACTGCGCCTGCTCGCGCCGATCCTGTCGCCGCATCAGCTCATTTTGTCCGTCATCGCCGGTCTGTCGATTTCCACGATCGACACGCTGCTGGGCGGCAATCGTCCCATCGCGCGCACGATGCCCAACACGTCCAGCACGATCGGCCTCGGCGCAACCGGCATCAGCTATTCCCCCGCCGCCACGCCTGCTCAACGCAGCCAGGTAGAGGCGATATTCGCCGCAGTCGGCATTTCCGCCGTCGTAGACGAGCCGTTGATTGAGGCCGTGAACGGCGTGTCGGGCAGCGGCCCGGCTTACGTCTACTACCTGATGGAAGCAATGATCGCGGCCGGGCAGCAACTCGGTTTATCGTCCGAAGCAGCTCGGGAGTTAACCGTGCAGACCGTTCGCGGCGCCGCCGAGATGGTTCGTCAGACTGGAGAAGATCCGGCCGAGTTGCGTCGTAAAGTCACCTCGCCCGGCGGCACAACGCAAGCAGCCATCGAGACAATGGATAGCTTCCGCTTCCAGGAAGGCATGCAAGCCGCCATCGTCCGCTGCGCGGAGCGGGCACGTGAGATGGGCGAAGCAATTCGCCGGGAAGCGTCCGTCCCTGGCTCGCATGACCAATCATAAAAGGAAATTAGCGGCGTTGTGACACTATTTCGGCGGTTGAATGGTACATCGGAGAAATCTCCACAGCCCCCTAATTAAGTTGGAGTCCTTCATCACAAAAATGTACACTTAGTAGTACATCAGGAGGACGATCTTAATGGGACGTTATTATGAAGAACAAAAAGAGAAAGTAGCATTAGAAGCT